>CAIQPK010000094.1 GCA_903873705.1 uncultured Acidobacteriota bacterium | reverse complement strand
GATACGGAGAGCGAGGCTTTTGTGCAAGCGGCACTTGGCAATTTGATGGAGGGCCGAACGTCATTTCTGATTGCGCATCGGCTTTCGACTGTGCGGCGTGCGACGCGGATTGTCGTGATTGAGGCGGGTCAGATCACCGAGATCGGGACGCACGAGGAATTGCTCGCCAAGGCCGGCGCCTACAAGCGGCTTTACGACATGCAGTTCTTTGCGGAGGTTCCGGAGACGGGGCCAGAGGTTGCCGTGGATGTGGAGTTGGAGGGGATGGTATGAGCACTGTGCTTTCGATGACGGGGTTTGCGAACGTCGATGCGACGCTGAAGGGCGGGCGAGGGTTTGGGCTGACCATGAAATCGGTGAACCACCGCCACCTGGACCTCTCGATCCGCGTGCCGATGGGCATGGATGCGCTGGAACCGGCGCTGCGCAAGGCGGTGAAGGCCGAGGTGAGGCGTGGACATGTTGAGCTGACGATGAACTTCGAGAAAGCATCAGCTAGCGCGGTCGTGGAATTGGAGGAGGCCCTGCTCGACGCTTATGTGACCGCATTTGCGCGCGCAAGTGAACGCTATGGCATGGCACAGGAGCCGGATTTGAACGGCCTGTTGCGGATGCCGGGAGTGATGTCAGCCAGCGTGAAGGCGATGAATGCGGCAGACATGGAAGCGCCGGTTCTAGCGGCCATGACAGAATGTCTGGCACGGTTCAATGCCGCTCGCGAGGCCGAGGGCGCGGCTTTAGCGACGGATCTGCGGGCTGCGATGCGGACGCTGGGAGTGTTGGCGGCTGAGGCTCGGACGCTCCGTGAGGGTATGGCCACTGCAGAGTTTGGACGGCTGAAGGCGAAGCTCGATGAACTGCTGCAGGGCGCCGGCGTGACCGAAGAGCGACTGGTGACGGAGGCGGCGCTGATCACGGCGCGGGCCGATGTCGAAGAGGAACTGGTACGGCTGCGAACGCATATCGACCGGTTTATCGAGATACTGGATGGCGGCGCGGAAGTCGGGAGGCAGCTGGATTTCCTGTTACAGGAGATGAACCGTGAGGCGAATACGCTGTTGTCGAAGAGCGGCGGAAACTCAGCAACATCGGGTCTGCGGCTGACCGAGATTGGACTGGAAGTGAAGGTGGGGCTGGAGCGGGCGCGGGAGCAGGTTCAGAATCTGGAGTAGGCGTGAACTGCAGAAGCAAGTGACTGACATGGATCAAGTCGGAGTGACGGTGGTAATGATTCCCATGGGTTATATGGCGAAGCGCGTGGTACCGCTTCCTGAAGTGATGAAGTTCCCTGGGGTGAAAGATATTTACTCGGTGAGTAACTGCGTTAATGACGACTTCTTCAATTACACCGACTCGTGGCGGCACAACGGCTATTGGGTGTTTGATCGCCCAGAGATCATTGTGGAACTCTCCAAAGAGAACCAAGTGGATTTGGCAGTCACGACTCTATTCTTTTACGAGGTTTACGAACAAGAGTTTGTTTATGACGTCGGACGGAAATGCGGCGTGTGGCGAAAGACCAGTCCCGACCGCCACGGAACTCCAGTCAATGTCAAAGTACCGGATAGCAAGCGTCTTGAAGGCTTCGATATTGTTACGGTGTGGGTGGAGAATAGTCCTGATATGGAACACTCCCCGCTTTCGTGCAACGGCATCGCCGAAGATGTGTCGGTCAACGAGCACTGCTTGATCGAGACATTGGAAGCGGCAAAGGCGGCGATTGATGAGGGGATGTTTCACGGGGGTGAGCCGGGAGCATTGCGGATTGTGGCGGTGTATACGGTGGAGTGGCCGGCAGAGGCTGGCGGAGCACCCTAAAGCTTATCTCGTAGGCACTCGCTTGCTGCTGCGGATTTTTAGCTTCTGCATCAGCGAGAGGGGTTGAGTGGGCGGTTTCGCTTCTGTCGGTGCTGGATTGTTGATCGGGTCTGCCAGTGTGCCCTCCGCGTTTCAGTGGCGATTCGCTTGTCGCCTAGTGTAGCTCGTCTGTTGTCGTTCGGCACGAACGCGTTACACTGGCGGGACACTATGGCGGGCATTCTTTTTATTATTTCGGCGCCTTCGGGTTCGGGCAAGTCTACGTTGGTGAGCCAGGTCCGG
>CAIQPK010000093.1 GCA_903873705.1 uncultured Acidobacteriota bacterium | reverse complement strand
CCTTCCAAGCCGGAGACGCTGTTCATGCAGAAGCACTGGGACGTGATGCGGTCGGATGATGCGGGGGATAACTGGACCGAGGTGAGCGGGAACCTGCCGACGGATTTCGGGTTCTGCATTGATGTTCATGCGCATGAACCGGAGACGATTTTTGTGGTGCCGATCAAGAGCGATGGTGAGCACTTTCCGCTGGAGGGCAAGCTGCAGGTGTTTCGCAGCAAGACGGGCGGCAATGAGTGGGAGGCGATGACCAAGGGGCTGCCTCAGCAGGATTGCTATGTGAATGTGCTGCGGGATGCGATGGCTGTCGACAAGCTGGAGGAGTGCGGCGTGTACTTTGGCACGACTGGCGGGCAGGTGTATTGCTCGGCTGATGGGGGCGAGACGTGGGAGGCAATTGTGCGGGATCTGCCGGCGGTGCTGTCAGTGGAAGTGCAGACCCTGCCATGAGCACGCGGCAGATCCGTGTGGAGTTGCCGGGGAACCTGCTGACGCTGGCGGGGGTGCGCGGGGAGCAGGTGCTGGAGGTGGTGGAGCCGGTTACGGCGAACGCGGTGGTGGATGCGTTGGAGGCGCGGTTTCCGATGCTGCGCGGGACCGTGCGGGAGCATGAGACGGGGAAGCGGCGGGCGTTTCTGCGGTTCTTTGCCTGCGAGGAGGACATCTCGTTTGCGGGGATGGATGCGGTGCTGCCCGCTGCGGTGGTGGAGGGGCGAGAGGCTTTCCTGGTGATCGGTGCGGTGGCAGGAGGGTAGTTTTGCCGCGCAGGGAGCGGACGGAGTAGACTCCGGTGGATAGAACCAAGTGGACGCGGTGTGCGTAGTTGATGGTGAGGAGAGCTTATTTTGAGTTCGGACACGGCAACTATGGAAGAGGTCGCGCAGGCACTGGCGGCGATTGAGACTGAGTCGGGCACGAGTTTACTGGCGCTGACGGAAGCGTCGCCGGTGTTGCTGGTATTTTTGCGGCACTTTGGGTGCTCGTTTTGCCGACAGGCGATCAGTCAGGTGGCGTCGCTGCGCGGGGAACTGGAAGCCCGAGGGGTGCGGCCGGTGTTTGTGCACCTGGGAACGCCGGAGATTGCCAAGGCGAATTTCGAGTATTACAAGATTGGCGACGTGGAGCGGATCAACGATCCGGGGGCGGCGGTGTATCACCACCCGGTCTTTGCGCTGCGGCGGACGTCGTGGGTGGGCCAGGCTTTCAAGCCGGCGGTGTGGAAGGGCTGGTTTGGCGGCGCACTGAAGGACCACGGCATCGGCAAGATTGAAGCGGACGCCAACCAGATGCCGGGGACCTTCTTCCTGAAGGGGCCGAAGATTGTGCGGAGCTTTGTGAACAAGACGATTGCCGACCAGCCGGATTACCTGGCACTGGTGCGCTGAGGTTTTTTAACGAAGAGACAGATGAATGTGGCGTGCTGAGGAATCCTTTGCCTCGGCGTTTCATCTCTTGCGTGTTAGCAAAATTTGATGGTGCCGCTATGTCGGCGTTGAGGAGATGCGATGAACCTGACAGGGAACACGATTTTTATTACGGGAGGTGGCTCGGGTATCGGGCGCGGGCTGGCGGAGGCGCTGCATGCGAAGGGCAACCAGGTGATCATCTCCGGACGGCGCAAGGCTGCGCTGGATGAGGTGGTGGGTGCGAACCCGGGAATGGATTCGATCGAGCTCGACGTGGAAGATCCGAAGAGTGTCGCGGCCGTTGCGGCGACGTTGATTACGAAGTATCCCAGGTTGAATGTGTTGATTAATAACGCGGGCATCATGAAGAGTGACGATCCGGGTGCGGCGGTGGATGATGCGCTGCTGGTTTCGACCGTGACGACGAACCTGCTGGGGCCGGTGCGGCTGACCTCGGCGCTGATTGAGCAGTTGAAGAGCCAGGAGTCGGCGGCGGTGGCTTATGTGACTTCGGGGCTGGCGTTCACGCCGCTGGCGCGGTCGGCGGTGTATTCGGCGACGAAGGCGGCGGTGCACTCGTACATCCTGTCGCAGCGGTACGTGTTGAAGGGGACGAGCGTGCGGGTGCTGGAGATTCCTCCGCCGTATGTGCAGACGGAGTTGACCGGGCCAGGGCAGGCGCTCGATCCGCGGGCGATGCCGCTGAAGGAGTACATCGACGAGACGATGGCGGTGCTGGGAACGGACGCGGTTGAGGTAGCGGTGCAGCGGGTGGGAATGCTGCGGAACAATCCGGGGCCAAACGAAGGGGAGTTCGTGGAAAAGTTCAACGACATGATGGTGCCGCGGACGACCTAGGTAAATCCTTTTTTGCTGAGAGGCGATTAGGTCTTCGTTTGGGCGGCTTGTGGGGCAGGGAAGGGCTTACTTTCCTGTCAGCACCACAGCAATCCCGAGCGTCCTCGGTGGATAGCAGGCTGCATTGTCGCAAGCCTGGTACCGAAGCCCACCCGTGAGCGTCGTTGCGCCCTTCGGCACCACTACGCGCAGCTTCACGCGAAACTCCCCCTGGTAAACATCCAGCGTCTCGCCCTCGCCAATTCCCAGCTTGAACGGCACACCCGCCGGATACTCCACCCCGAGCACCTTCGCGCCATCCAGCTTAAGCTCCGTAGGAATCAGCAGCTCATCCTTCGGCTTGTGCGAGTTCACATGAAACCCGTTCTCCACCCTGAACCGCAGTTCCACTACCGCTGGCTTACCGGCCGTCAGATCCTGCACCTCGGCCACATAGCTCACATGAGCCTTGGCCGCAGCCGCAGCGGGCGCCAGACCCTCAATCTGCTGCGCCGGCACACCCACCCTCAACGCACCGGTCAGCGCCAACACCAGCAGCGCCTTGCCTAATCCCTGATCGCTATTCCCGATTCCCTGCATTACAGCCCCGCGCCAATCGTCTTGCGAATATTCGCTTCCATCTCATCCTTGCTGGGAGCGCCGGCCGTTTCGGTCACAATCATGCCGGCTTTATTGATGTAAAACGTCTCAGGCAGATAATCCACCCCGCCGTAAGCCTTCGAAACACTCCGCTCCGTCAGCAGGATCGGGTACGTCACACCCACCTGGCGTGCCGACTTGATAATGTCTTCCTTCGGCGCGGAATCGTCTTCGGAAATCCCCAGTATCTCCAGCCCCTGGTCCTTGTACTTCGTGTGGAACTCCTCGAACCATGGCATCTCCAGCTTGCAAGGCCCGCACCACGTCGCCCAGAAGTTCACCACCACCGGCCGCCCTTTGTAATCTGCCAGCGACACCTTTTTGCCGTTCGTATCCAGCAGCGTGAAACCCGGCGCCACCTTGCCCATCAGCTTGCTTTCAGCAGGCGCCGATTCGGTGCCACCCTTGGTCAGCGTCACCTGGCTCTGCGCCGCGTCCTGCATCGTTTTCCGACGCGCCCGCAGGTTGTGCCATCCCGCCCAGAACAGCAGGCAAACCACCACCACCATTACCGCCGGAACTGCAATACGACGCACCACGCGAGCATCCTCCTCAGCTGCCTTGACCACCGGCAACGGCAATACCAAGTTTATCCCCCAACGCCGTTAGATTGTTGTCATCTTCGCGCCCTCTCCGCCTCTGCTACGATTCACGCAGCATTATGACCTCAAACCGACCCGCCAGAACCCCCGCCGACCTGGTCCAGATTGAAGCCGCCGCGCTCCAGGCCCTCGCTCTCCGCCTTACCTCCGGCAGCCCCATGCACGCCGCTTTCGACGCCGCCTGCACGCTCATCGTCGACGCCGCCCAATCCAACCACCGCATGATCCTCTGCGGCATCGGCAAAAGCGGCCTCATCGCGCGCAAAATCGCCGCCACGATGGTCTCGACCGGCACCCCCGCGCACTTTCTGCACCCCGCCGAAGCCCTCCACGGCGACATCGGCATCCTCACCCGCGGCGACATCGTCCTCGCTCTCTCGTACTCCGGCGAAACCGACGAGCTGCTCCAGCTCATCCCCGCCTTCAAACGCATCGGCGTCACGCTTATCTGCTTCTGCGGATGCGACACCTCCACCCTCGCCCAGGCCAGCGTCATTACGCTCGACGTCAGCGTCTCCCGCGAGGCCTGCGATATGCAGCTGGCACCCACCGCCTCCACCACCGCCATGCTCGCGCTCGGCGATGCCCTCGCCATCGAGGTCAGCCGCACGCTCGGCTTCGAGGCGCACGATTTTGCCGACCTCCACCCCGGTGGCCAGCTCGGCAGGCGTCTCTCCAGCGTCCGCCAGCTCATGCATCAGGGCGAAGCCCTGCCCACGGTCGCTCCCACGGCCGCCATGCCGGAGATCATTCACGAGATGTCCGCCAAACGCCTCGGTATGACCACCGTCCAGGAGGCTGGCAAGCTGGTCGGTATCATCTCCGACGGCGACCTCCGCCGCCTCTTCGAGCAGGCTGGCCCCGAAGCCTTCCACAAAACCGCCGCCGACGTCATGAACCCGACACCGCAGACGATCTCGCCCGCACCCCTCGCCCCTGAAGCTCTTTTATTGATGGAGCAGCGAAAAATCACCGCCCTGGTCGTCACCGAAACCGGAACCGCAGCCTCACCCGTCCTGGGCGTCCTGCACATCCACGACCTCTGGCAGGTAGCCCCACCCACCTAAAGACAAGCAACAGCTTCGCCAAACTTTGCGTTTAAATTTAGCGAACGTTGCGTCAAGGCCGTTGCTTTTGCTTTTCCAGCTACTCCCCCTGCAAAACCTTCCGGTAAGCCGAGCTCACAATCTTGTAGCACTCGCAGGCCACGCCTTCCAGGTCTTCGCGGTTCTTGATCAGGATTTTCCCGCGGCTATATTCAATCAACCCTTCGCGCTGCAGCTCTCCCGCCATCACCGTCACGGTCGACCGCCGCGACCCCAGCATCTGGCTCAGAAACTCTTGCGTCAGCCCCAGCTGCTCACTCCGCGCCCGGTCAGAAGCCGTCAGCAGCCACCGCGCCAGCCGCGCCTTCACCTCATGCAGCCGATTGCACAGCGCCGATTGACCCATCTGCAGCATCTGCAGCGAAAGGTTCTCGTAAAACAGCTCCGTAAACCGCCCGTTGCTGGCAATCAGCTCCTGTACCGGCTGTACCTTGATGCGCAGTCCTGCTCCACCAATCTGCATCACAATGGACTGCGAAGGCTCCACCTTGCCCAGAAGACTCTGCACGCCGACCAGGCCATCGGCGCCCGTCATGCCGATCTCGACAACCTCTCCCGCACCCGTCACCGCCGTTGTCGAAACTACGCCCGCCGTCGGAAAATACACATAATCCGAGGGTTCCCCAACGACATTGAACTTGTATTCAATCGGCAGATCGACGCGCACCAGCGATCTGCTGAGCTGGGCGTACTCTCGATCCGGAAGATTGGCCAATACGAAGTTATCTGGCCGAGCAGAATTTTGTGCAGGACGACGAAATTGCATCTCTGAGGTTCCTTTTCTTCTCCTCGGAACCTTCACATTGCTGTGACCCCACCGAAGATGGCGCCACTGTCATTTAGATAACGACGGCCGCCGTCTGCAAGGTTAGTTGCAGATTTTTCGAGGGATGTTAGCTAGCCGACATCAAGGCGTCAGCCAGCCAACATATGGCGACCAAAGGAACCATTTCGTATACGGTTCGCAATAAAAACCTCGGAAATTATTTCCTATCAACGAGGTGCGCCAACTCTACTCCTATTCCTGATCGCGCGCCGAACAATGGGCAACTTCATCGCTCGGACCGCTTCACCCTGCCGTCTTAGTACAATCAACAGAACATGCATCGTTGGTCACAACTCTTCATTCCCACCCTCCGCGAGGCCCCGGCCGACGCCGAGGTCGCCAGCCACAAGCTCCTGCTCCGCGCCGGATACATCCGCCAGCTCGGCGCCGGCATTTACAGCTACCTGCCCCTCGGCCAGCGCTCGCTCAACAAGATCATCGCCATCGTCCGTGAAGAGATGGACCGCATCGGCCAGGAATTCCTGCTCCCCGCGCTCAACCCCGCCGAAATCTGGCAGGAGTCCGGCCGCTGGACCGGCATGGGACAGAATATGTTCCGCCTCAAAGACCGCAAGGGCGCCGAGCTCTGCCTCGCCATGACCCACGAAGAGGTCATCACCTCCATCGCCCGCAACGAGCTCCGCAGCTACAAGCAGCTCCCCCAGATCTGGTACCAGATCCAGAACAAGTTCCGCGACGAGCCCCGCCCCAAGGCCGGCCTCCTCCGCGTCCGCCAGTTCACCATGAAGGACAGCTACTCCTTCGACATCGACCAGGCCTCGCTCGACGCCAGCTACCAGAAGCACTACGACGCGTATTGCCGCATCTTCACCCGCTGCGGCCTCGAGTTCGTCGCCGTCGACGCCGACTCCGGCGCCATGGGCGGCTCCGGCTCCCAGGAATTCATGGTCTACACCGATGCCGGTGAAGACCTCATCGCCAGCTCTGCCTCCGGCTACGCCGCCAACCTGGAGAAGGCCACCAGCCGCCTCACCCCCATCGAAGACCTTGCCCCCACTGGCGACGGCCTCCCAGAGCTCGTCTCCACCCCCGGTAAAGCCTCCATCGCCGACGTCACCGCCTTTTTCGGCATCCAGGCCTCGCAGGACATCAAGTGCGTTGCCTTCATGGGTTCCATCGTCGGCCACCCGGCAGGCGAACCCTGGCGTCCCGTCGTCGCCTTCCTTCGCGGCGACCACCAGGTCAACGAGACCAAGCTCAACGCCATAGCGGGAACCGCCGAGCTCCGCCCCATGCTGCCCGAAGAACTTGAGCTCTACATCGGCGGCCCCGCCGGCTACCTCGGCCCCGTCGGCATCGCCCAGGTCATGGGCGGCGGCTCGCTCAACGGCCTCAAGTCCGGCAAAGCCCTCGACAAGCTCAAAGGCATCTTCCGCGAAGACGCAACCGGCAAACTCGAAGCCCTCGACGGCGGCACCTATCCCCTCAAAACCATCGTCGTCATGGACACCGGCCTCGAAGGCCGCGCCAACCTCGTCGCCGGAGCCAACCAGCTCGACATGCACTTCCGCAACGTCACCCCCGGCCGCGACTTCACGCCCACGGTCATAGCCGACATCCGCAACATCAACGAAGGCGAACTCGACCCCATAGCAGGGGAGCCCATGCGCCTCGGCAAGGCCGTAGAAATCGGCCACATCTTCAAGCTAGGCGACAAGTACACCAAGAGCATGGGCGCCCGCGTCCTCAACGCCGACGGCAAGGAAGTTACCCCCATCATGGGCTGCTACGGCATCGGCATCGAGCGCATCCTCACCTCGGCCATAGAATCCTCCGCCGCAAAATTCGCTGCCCAGACCTCTGCAGCGATTACCCCGGGTGCCCCATCTTCGCCGACGGCCTTATCGTCGGCTAAGGTGGGCGGTAGCGTGGCCACCGAGTCCTACGCCCTCTCCCCCGCCATCGCCCCCTTCGCCTGCGTCGTCACCGTCACCAACATCCGCGAACCCGAACTCCTCGCTGCCGGTGAAAAAATCGGCGCAGCCCTCTCAGCCGCCGGCATCGACACCCTCCTCGACGACCGCGACGAGCGCGCCGGCGTCAAGTTCAAAGACGCCGAACTCATCGGCGTCCCCTACCGCATCAACATAGGCAAAAAACTCTCCGAAGGCCTCGTAGAACTGGTAGACCGGCTGACAAACACCACCACCGACCTACCCATAGACGAGGTAACGGAACACCTCCGCACCTTAGTCAACTAACAAGCACCTTACTCAACTGGAAAAGCCCGGGTGGCCTATTCATGCCGCGCCTTTGCGGCATGAATGGGCCACCTCAACCGCGAGCCACCCTAGCTCTTGCCGTTGCTCTTGTTCTTGCCATTGTTCTTGTTCTTGCCGTTGCTCTTGTTCTTGCCGTTGCTCTTGTTCTTGCCGTTGCTCTTGTTCTTGCCGTTGCTCTTGTTCTTGCCGTTG
>CAIQPK010000092.1 GCA_903873705.1 uncultured Acidobacteriota bacterium | reverse complement strand
CTTCCCACTTCTCCACACCCCCGACGGCGGCTGTCTGAAATCAGAAATAGCTGCGCTACACTAATCAATCTCGCTGGTACAAAAGATCGGGCAGAGCAGCTGCTGAAGCGGAGGAGCCGGATGCTCCGCTGTGGCCGAAGCGGTCGGGGCAGGATATTTCGGTGGTGGTGCTGCCGCGTGAGGATGGCGCGGTCGAGCGGACGCTGCGGAGTCTGGCGAATCAGACGCTGGTCGATTTTGAAGTGGTACTGCCAGGAGCGGCTGCGACTCGGACGTGGGTCGCTTACCTGGCAGAGGGTGATGTGCTCTATCCGTTCCACCTGGAAGCGTTGCGAGATGCGCTGCAGCGGATGGGGGCGGAAGCGATTTATGCGGATGGGTGGATAGCGGGGTCGAATGAGCCTGCGGTACACCCCGATGCGGCGCAAAGAGTGCGTGGTGCGCCACTGCTGTTGGCTGGGTGGATGCATCATGCTTCGGTGGACCGGGAGCGGTTGTGGGCGGAGTCGGTGCCCGTGCATTGGCCGCGGTTGACGTGGGAGATGGCGACGCCGCCGGTGCTGCCGGTTGATGCGCCCCTGGTGCAGCAGACGGGGTGGAATGTGGTGGAGGCGGCGCGCGCGGCTTATCGGTGGTTGGTGCCGTATGAGACACGAGTGGGGATCGACCGGCGGGTACGTGAGGTGGTCGGGCGAAAGCGTCCGGTTGCGCTGGAGGCGACTTCGACGACGCTGGTGGAGCATCTTGAAGCGCAGATTGCAGTGAGCGTGGAAAAGGGCCGATTCACGGTGGAGAGCAGACTACCGCCGGTGGTGATGTTCAATGCCGTGGCGTGGAACTCCGTAGTGCAGCGGCAGCATCATTTTGCGCGTGGGCTGGCCGTGCGTGGCCATGCGGTTTTCTGGATCGATCCGGCGTTGAGCCCGGGACGTTTCTGGCGAACGACACGTCCGTTGCAGGAGGTGGCACCGGGGGTGTTCCTGGTGCGGCTGCCGGGAAGTGCACCCGATGTTTACGGGATGCAGTGGGAGGACGCGGCGGTGGATGAAATGGCGGCTGCTCTGGTGCAGACGGCTGTGGTCTATGGTCTGGAGAAGGTAGTGGCGCTGGTGAATTATCCCCGCTGGCAGCCGCTGGTGACGCGGCTGCACGAGCGCTGCGGATGGAAAGTGGCGAGCGATTGCCTGGACGATCAGCAGGCGCTGGCTGATCTTTATGAGACCGTGCTCGGACGGTACGAGGAACGGCTGATCGACGAGGCGGAGCTGTTGATCACGTCGAGCGTGGTGTTGCAGCAGAGGTTACGGTCGCGCGAAAGTTTGCTGCTGCACAACGGGAACGACTACGACCTATTTTCGTCAGGATCTTCGGTGGGGCATTTGCGTGATCTGCCACGGCCAGTGATTGGGTTCTTCGGCGTGCTGGCGGACTGGCTGGATATGGAGCTGGTGAACGCGGCGGCGAAGGCATTTCCGGAGTGGACGTTTGTCTACATTGGGCCGTACACGTTTTCGCGCGAAGCGGTGGAACTGGCGTGGCTGCGGTGCAGTGTTCTGCCAAACATCGTCGTGTTGCCGCACATGGCACCGCGGCGGTTGGCGGCACATCTTGCGGAGTTCGACGTATGCACGATGCCATTCCGGGACATTGCGGTGACGCAGTCGATGAATCCGGTGAAGATTTATGAGTACCTGGCGGCGGGGAAGCCGGTGGTGAGTCGGGACCTGCCCGAAGTGCGGCATTTGCTGGATAGCGGCGCCGAGGGGTTGGTTGCGCTGTATGCGACGCCGGGGGAGTTCTTTGAGCGTCTGCGCGAGGCCTTGGCGGGGGACTCGGATGAACTGCGTGAACGGCGGCAGCGCTTTGCGCGGGAGAACGACTGGGCGAAGAGGATCGACGTGCTTTCGCGGGCGCTGACTGGACTCATTTCGAGATGAGTTCGATGAGTGCGTTTTCGAGCGGCTCGAAAACGCGGTCCCAGGAGTAGCGTTCGCTGACGAGGTCGCGGCCGGCGTTGCGGAGGCCGCTCCAGAGCGCGCGGTCGGCGAGCAGGCGGACGATGGCGTCGGCGAAGTCGGCGGGATCGTCGCGCAGGAGGAGGTGGACGCCGTCAGCGGCATCGAGGCCTTCCGCGCCCAGCGTTGTGCTGACGACGGGCAGGCCCCAGGCCATGGCTTCGAGAATTTTTGCGCGTGTACCCGAGCCGAGGCGGAGAGGCGCGATGGCGATGCTGGCGCGGCGTGCTACGGTCTGCATCGACGCCGGGCTGGCGCAGAGCTCGACGTTGGCGGCTCGGGATACGGCTGCCCTGACGGAGTCGGCGGGATCGCGGCCCGCGATGATCAGGCGCGCGCGGGGGGCCTGCCGGATGACGTGGGGCCAGATTTCGCTGAGCAGGAAGTCGATGGCTTCGACGTTGGGTAAATAAGCGAGGTGTGCCGGGAAGAGAATGGTGGCCGCTTCAAATCGGATGTTGGGCAGCCAGGTGGCAGGGTCGGCGCCGTTGGCGGCGAGGACGGTGGTGCCACGGCGGGCGCGGCTGTCGATGTAGGCGCGGTCGACTTCGCTGACGGCGGAGCGGAGTGGGAACTCCGGCCAGACCTGATCTTCGTAGTGCTGGAGGCGGCATGCTTCGGCCTTTGCGTTCTGGAAGTGCTGCGGTATATCTCCGGGCCAGGAGCGCTCGGCCGCTTGCTGGAGGAGGCGTGATTCGATGTTGTGCTCGGTGAGCACGGAGACGGTGTCGATGTCTTTGCGGTACTCGGCGAGGAAGAGCTGGTCGATGATGGCCGCGTGGTACTGGTCGGTGGGCAGCGCGCGGAGTGCCGCCTGGAAGGTGTCGGTGTAGCTTTCGCGGATGCGGAAGGGCAGATCCTCACCGACAGCCACCGACTTGTTGCTGCCTTCGACGCCGCGGACCGCGTGCAGATGGCGGAAGGTTTCCTTGCGGACAGGCGCGAGTTGTTCGCGGGGCATCGCGGTCATCAGGGTAAGGGTGTAGCGCGAGCCGAAGTGGCGGATCATCTGCTGCACTCGTGTGTGCCACCCGGAGACGATGCCGAAGGGGAAGTTGCAGGCAAGCAGGAGGAGCTTCACTTCCTTGCCGCTGGGTTTGGGCTTGGGGTGGCGCGAGGCGAGCAGCTTTTCCAGCTTGGCGGCTTTCTCGGTGGTCTTTTCGAGGTGCTGATAGATGGAGGCGAAGGCCAGCGGCAGCTGTCCGAGTCCGCCGGGGCGGAGGCGACCCTCATACCAGCGCAGCACGCCGGCGAGATTGCGGTAGAAGGGTGTGGAGCGCGAGACGCTGCTGGTGCGCGGCATGCGATAGCGGTAGAGAAGGTCGGGAAGGACGTCCCAGCGGAGGCCGGCGAGGTTGCAGCGGACGTGCAGTTCGTAGTCTTCGAAACCGACGCCGGGAACGTGGGAGAAGCCGCCGAGAGAGGCGAAGGCTTCGCTGCGAATGAAGATGCAGGAGCCACCGTGCATGTCGTCGGCCATACTGCCGATGAGGCTGTTGCCGGGCGGGTCGTAGAGCAGGTGGCAGGGGCCTTCGGGGTCGTCGCGAAAACTGTAGTTGGGAAGGACGAGGCAGTCGTCCCCCGAGAGCAGCGCGGCCTGGAGGAGGCGCTCGACCATGGCAGGCATGGCGATGTCGTCGGCGTCGAGGAAGAGGAGAAATTCGGTGGTGGCTTCGCTGGCGGCGCGGTTCCTGGCTGCTCCGGGAGACTGGTTGGTCTGGCGGATGAACTGCCACCCGCGTGCGGCGTACTGCTGCTCGCAGGCGTCGAAGGCAGCGTGGGCGGCGGGTGTGTGCGAGCCGTCGTCGACAACGACCACGGTAAAGTTTGAGGTGGTCTGGCGCTCCAGCGATTGCAGGGTTTCGCTGAGATAGACCGGTTCCTCGAAGTGAGGAATGCAGATGGTGACGGCTGGCGAGGTGGCCGCGGCACGCGCAGTGCGTTCGGGCTCGACCTGGCGTGCGTGCCACAGGGCTTCGAGCTGAGGAATGTCCTGCTCGGCTGAGCCGGTGGTGATGAGGTCGGCCCAGCGGGCGACGTACTGGCTGGCTGCGGCGCGGTTGATCTCGCTGAGAGAGGATGGGATGGAAACCTGGTCAGGCAGCGCATCGAGCACGATGAGCGGAAGCTGGCGCGTGCGGAAGCGGCGCTGGCGCAGGACGGGCATGGCCCAGTGGCGCTCGAAAAACCAGGCGACGTCGAAGTTGTGCAGCACATCGGCAAGCGCGCGAGCGGTGGCGAGCCCGGGGTCGATAGGAAAGTGCTCCCACGTAGGTGAGAGGCGCGCGGAACTGACGGGGATACAGGCAAAGCCCTCGGCATGCCACTGCTCGACGAACGCGGGAACAAAGGTGCGGGCTTCGAGCAGTGGGACGAGGAGTGTGACCTCATGCTGCCGCCGCCGAAGGGCGCGGGCGAGGGTGAGCGCTTGGCCATCGGTGCGCGCGGGGCCTTGGATCAGCGCGCACCTCATGGTGCGGGGGGCTCGTGCGGGCCGATGAAGGGCGCAAGGAAGACGCGGTGAATCTTCAATCGCGTTTCAAACGACAGCTTCTCGCGGTACCACTGCTGCAGGCGCGTGACGACGTCGGGTTCAGTATCGAAGGTGCCGGTGTGGCCGGTAAAGAAGGCGTAGCGGCCCTGTGGTGCGGCGACCTTGGTCGTCAGCTGGCGGATGCGCTTTTCCATCAGCTGCGCGCTTTGGTGCAGGCCCGCGAGCGCGAGGGCGCCGCCGGGAAGTCCGGCTGCCTGGAGGTGCTGCTCGTAAGCGTCGAGCAGGCGACGCCGCGCGGTGTCACGGGGCAGCGTGTGGGCCAGGCTGTCTTCGAGCTGGCGGTAGAACTGCAGAAACTCGGGGAGAATGTCTACCTTGTATCCGGCGAGGACGAGACGGACGTAGAGCTCCCAGTCTTCGTGGCCGGCGCCGCGCAGCTCGCGAAAGCCGCCGATCCTTTCGAAGACACCGCGGCGGATGATGAACATGGAGCCGCCGAAGGCTTGGGGGTTGACGATGCCGCCGACGAGGTCGATCCCGAGCGGGATGCAGGTGGCGTAGGGCGGCACGAGCACGGCGCCGGTCGCAGGGTCTACGGGGCGCTGGTCGCCGGCGAAGAGGAAACTGGAGCAGATGAGCGCGTCGTCGCCGGAGAGAGTGATGGCCTCGCGCATGCGGGCGACGGCGTGCGGCGGGAGAACGTCGTCGGCGTCGATGAAGAGGATGTAGTCGCCGGTGCCGCGGCGTGCGGCGGCGTTGCGGGCGGCGTCGACAAAGGCGTTGGGCTGCCAGTAGAAATCCCATCCTCGCTCGGCTGTCCTCCCGACGTGTTGATCGAAGACGCGATTGGAGTATTCGTCGGGTGAACCGTCGTTGACGGCGATCACGTGGAAGTCGGTCTGGGTCTGCTGTTCGAGGGCGTCCACCAACTGGCCGAGATAGTCGGCTTTCTGAAAGTAGGTGATGCAGATGTCGACCGTGGGTCGTTGCTGCGGGAGCGCACGCGGCTGGCGGCTGGCGGCGAGGGCGACCATGCGCTGGTGGAAGGCGAGCCAGCGGTGGTTGGCTGCGGCGCAGTCGTAGCGTGCGAGCTGGGTGGCAGCAAGCGGTGCGTTGACGCGCTCGAGGATCTTCGCGGCGAGGTCGCGGGGCAGGGGATCACAGAGCTGCGATTCGGCGTCTTGCAGTATCTCGGGCACGCCGCCGCTGCGGCAGGCGATGAGGTTGAGACCGGGAATCAGCGAGGCTTCGACGACGGCGTAGGGGTGGTTGTCGGATGGCGACGGGACGACGCAGAGGGTCTCGTGCGCCGAATGCGCGAGGAACTTTAAGGCGGCAGCGCTGTCGAACGATCCCTGCTGCGAGACGGCCAGGCCGGCGTCTTTGAGGGTGCGTGTGGCGAAGTCGAGCAGGGCGTGGTCGTCGGTGCCGCCGAGCAGGATGATCTCGATCTTCGGCGGGAGCTGGGCGGCGATCTGCTGCAGGGCGAGAACGAAGTTGCGGAGGCCTTTGCGCTCCTCAATGCGGCCGAAGTAGACGATGCGCCGGATGTGCGGTGCGGGGAGAGTGGCCGCGGTGGATTCAGGCTCGGGCATGGGCAGGCCGAGGACTTCGACTTCATCGGGAAACGACCAGCCCAGGCCTTGGAGATGCTGCGCCATGTAGCGGCTGGGGGAGACCACGGCGTCGCTGTGCTGGGCGGCGTAGCGCTCCTGGTAAGCGAGGTGAAGGTCTTTAGGCAGCTCGGGGAAGCGCTGGTTGGAACTGAGCTCCCACTCTGACGGGCCGTGCAGAACGGTGACGCATACGGGGCCGGGCGCGGTGGCGTAGCGCCGCTCGCGGACGAGGTGGAAGGCGGCGTTGCCCCAGTCCTGGAAGTAGGCAACGTCGAAACCCTTGAGCACCGGCGCGGCGAGCTCCGCGATGCGCATGGTGGGTACTTCCGGCCAGCGGGTGGGAGACGGAGGAGGCGCTTGCAACTCGATGAGCCCGATGCCGAGCGACTGGTAGCGAGCCCGCCAGTGGGCGTCGACGCGTACGGGCTCCCAGTCGACGCGAGTGACGATGATGGTGACCTCGTCGCCGTTGCTGCGAAGGAGTTCAGCCCACCGCGTGGTGAAGGCACCTACGCCGCCCGCTTTGCCATGGATCGTCTGGACGTTGTAGGAGACTATTGCGACTCGGGCCATGAATGTTGGGAGGAGTTCGAGAACAGGATATCAGGCGAAAAAGAGATGCCGGACCCTTGAGGAGTCCGGCATCGGCGTTCTGGGTAATGGTTAGAGGAAAAGGGGAGCGAGCACCAGGGTGATCGTCGCCAATAGCTTGATGAGGACGTGCAGCGAGGGGCCGGCGGTGTCCTTGAAGGGATCGCCGACGGTGTCGCCGACGACGGCTGCCTTGTGGGCGTCGGACTTCTTGCCGCCGTACTGGCCGGTCTCGATCCACTTCTTGGCGTTGTCCCAGGCGCCGCCGCCGTTGTTCATCAGCATGGCGAGCAGTACACCGGAGATCGTTCCGACCATTAGCAGGCCCGCGACGGCGGAAGCACCGGCGAGGTTGACGGCGACACCGTTGATCGACGGAACGAGCAGGCTGGGGGCGCCGTTGAGGCCGTCAGAGCCGCTGCTGTATGTCGAGCTGAGGTAGCGGAAGGTGAGGCCGACGGCGACAGGCAGGCCGACGGCGAGGATGCCCGGAAGCACCATCTCCTTGAGCGCGGCACCGGTGACGATGCTGACGCAGCGTGCGTAGTCGGGCTTGGATGTGCCTTCCATGATGCCGGGATTTTCGCGGAACTGGTCGCGCACATCTTTCACGACCATCTGCGCTGTGCGTCCTACCGCCTTGATGGCGAGTGACGAGAAGAGGTAAGTCAGCATCGCGCCAAGCAGCGCGCCGACGAAGACAGGGATCTCAGCGAGGTTGATGTTGGTGAACGACCAGCCAAGCGGCATGTAGCCATTCGCCCCGGCAGCGGCCACCTTGTCGGCGACGATGGTCTTGACCTGCTCCAGGTAGGCAGAGAAGAGCAGGAAGGCTGCCAGCGAGGCCGAGCCGACAGCGTAGCCCTTGGTGAGGGCCTTGGTGGTGTTGCCGGCAGAGTCCAGCTTGTCGGTCTTGTCGCGGACGGAATCGGGCTGGTCGGACATTTCGATGATGCCGCCGGCGTTGTCGGTGATGGGGCCGAAGGTGTCCATGGCCAGGATGTAGGCCGCGCAGGAGAGCATACCCATGGTGGCGATAGCGGTGCCATAGATGCCCTTGGCATAGTTGGAGATACCGGCCACGTCGCCGAGACCGCGTACGCCGCAGTAGTAGCTGGAGAGCAGCGCAGCGGAGATGACGAGGACGGGGAGGGCAGGGGTTTCCATGCCGACGGCCAGGCCGGAGATGATGTTGGTGGCCGGGCCGGTGAGCGACGCCTCGGCGATGGACTTTACCGGGCGGTACTTGCTCTCGGTGTAGTACTGCGTGATCCAGACAAAGAGGAACGCGGTGACCAGGCCGATAACGCCGCAGGTAAAGAGCCAGCCGGGCTGCACGCCAACGCCGTTGAGCATGTAGTAGACCGCCCCGGCAAAGCCCGCAAGAGCGAGCGCCGAGGTGACGTAGAAGCCGCGGTTGAGGGCGGCCATGGGGTCTTCGTTGTCGTTGGTTTTGACGACGGCGACGCCGATGATGGACGCGATCAGGTTGATGGCGTGGACGATCAGCGGGAAGAGGATGCCCTTGATGCCGAAGACGGGATAGAGCGCCGCGCCGAGGATCATGGCGCCGACGTTTTCTGCGGCGGTGGATTCAAAGATGTCCGCGCCACGGCCGGCGCAGTCGCCGACGTTGTCACCGACCAGGTCGGCGATGACGGCGGGGTTGCGGGGATCGTCTTCAGGGATGCCGGCTTCGACCTTGCCAACGAGGTCGGCGCCAACGTCGGCGGCCTTGGTGTAGATGCCGCCGCCGAGCTGGGCGAAGAGGGCGACCAGCGAGGCGCCGAAGCCGAAGCCGACGAGCTGGTAGGGAACAGCCTGGGGATTGTCGAGACCGCCAAAGGCCAGGAAGAGCGTGCCGACGCCGATCAGCGAGAGCGCGATGACGACGAGGCCGGTGACGGCGCCGCCGCGCAGCGCGGTCTGGAGCGCGGCGTTGAGCGAGGAGCGCGCGGCTGAGGCGGTCCGGATGTTGGCGCGGATGGAAACGTACATGCCGGTGAATCCGGCGAGACCGGAGCAGACGGCTCCGACCAGGAAGCTGATGACGGTTTTAAGGGCGTAGGGAGCCGTGCGCGGCGAAAGCTGGTAGCCGCCGAAGACGACAATTGCGAGCACGATGGCGAGGATGCCGATGGTGCGGTACTGGCGGGCGAGGAAGGCCTCGGCGCCTTCGCGGATGGCGTCGGAGATGACGCGCATTTCAGCGGTGCCGGTGTCGGCGGAAAGAACGGCGCGAGCCAGAAGAAGAGCAGCTACGAGGGCAAGAACACCAACGCCGAGAGCGATCCAAAGCCATATGGCGTCATTTGAAGTTGCAGCAGACCCAGTGACGGGCAAGTTTTGAAAGCTGAGTGACAGTACTGCGAGTGCCCCAAGGTGCATGAAAGACATTCCTCCTGAAAATGGGTGCTGCAATGGCGGAGCAAGGACGTCCTGAGGCCGCAGAGAGCAGGAAATCATCATTCCGCTGAACTGGCAAATTAGAGTATACGCCCGGATGATGGTCAATGCGATGGCAAAGTAAGCGGTGGAAAGCGCGGCGGCGGGCAGGGTTCCGTGACGCGCGACCCAAGTGATGTGACGGCAGAACTTACTCGATTTCGAGCGAGCCGATGGAGCGGGAACCACGCAGCGCGTTGTTGAGCCAGGCGGCCGAGGCGCCGGTGAGATCGCCGAGCGTAAGCACGCGCTCGACGCACGGAGCGGGGGCTTGCAGCAGGGTGCCGCGGAGGACGCCGGGAAGGGCTCCCGAGGCGAGCGGGGGGGTGTAGAGCTGGCCGTCAACTTCGATGGTAAGGGTGCTGATGGCGCCTTCGGCGAGCTCGCCGCGCTCGTTCAGGAAGAGGACTTCGTCGAAGCCGTCGCGCCGGGCGCGGGCGAACTCGCGGTCGTAGAAGGCGCGGCGAGTGGTTTTGTGTTGCAGCCAGGCGTCTGTGGAGCATATGCGGCGGGCGGCGATGCGCACGCGTAGGTTCGATGTTGGTCCGGCGATGGGCGCGGTTTCAATGTGGGTCGAGCCGTTATGGGAGAGCAGGAGGCGGACCCGGGTCTCGGCGACGAGGTGGGACGTGGCTGCGGTGAGGGCGGCGACAATGGCGACCTGGTCGTAGCTGAAGCCGAGTTGTGCGGCAGAGCGGGCGAGGCGCGAGAGGTGGTGTGCAAGCAGCGGTAGCGCTGGCCGCGTGGCGGGCTGCCAGAGCATGGTTTCGATCAGCTGCGGCGACGTTGCGGCGTGGTTGAGGAAGGAGGCTTTGAGCCGGCACTCGTCGTACTCGGCTGCGGCGGTGGAGTCGGCTACGATGCCTCCGCCGACGCCCATGCTGATGCTGCTTTCGCGGATCTCGAGCGTACGGATGGGGACACTGAAGGTAGTCTCGCCGACAGGTGAGAGGTAGCCGATAGCTCCGGTGTAGACACCGCGGGGCACGGGCTCGAGGTCGCGGATGATTTCCATGGTGCGACGTTTGGGGGCGCCCGTGACCGAGCCGCTGGGGAATAGCGCGCCGAGCGTATCGCAAAGGCGGGTGGTGGGGAGCAGCTCTCCGGACACAGTCGAGGTCATCTGGAAGAGTGTGGGATAAGGCTCGACGCGGAAGAGGTCGTCGCTGCGGACCGAGCCGGGAGCGCAGATGCGGCCGAGGTCGTTGCGCAGCAGGTCGACGATCATGACGTGCTCGGCGTGGTTCTTCTCGTCGTGCGCGAGCCAGTGGCGTTGCTGGTCGTCCTGCTCGGGTGTGCCGCCGCGCGGGGCGGTACCCTTCATCGGGCGCGTCGTGATCGATCTGCCGTGGGGCGATGGCGTAATGCGGAAGAAGAGTTCGGGGGAAAAGGAGAGGGTGAGGCGGCCATCGAGGTTTACGATGGCGGCGAAGTCGACGGGCTGGGCATCGATGAGCACTTCGTACAGGGCCATAGGCGACGCCAGAAGGTCCGCCCTGACGCGCGTGGTGAGGTTCACCTGGTACGTGTCGCCAGCGGCGAGAAGATGCTGCACGGCGTCGAACTGGGCGGCGTAGTGTTGGCGGTCGAGGGCGATGGACGGAAACGTCAGTATGGGGGAAGGGTCTGGAACGTGGTCGTCCGGGGAGGAAGGAATTGGGGGTGCGGAGGCGATGCCGGTGTGGTGGTCGAAGACGAAACGCTGCGCGTAAATGCCGAAGCACGCTAGAGCCGTGGCCGGTGCTGGAGCGGTGATTTTGTGAAGCGCGTAGCCGGCTTCGTAGTCGATGCTGCCGGCGGCATGGAAGCCTTGGCCGGTGAGCAAATCCAGCTGGTCGAAGAGACGGAGAAGGTCTGGGGCGGAGTTGGCGCGAAGAATTTGTACAGGCGCCGTGAAGAGGAGGCTGTGATGGTCATCGCCGAGGCCGCCGGCGGTTTCCAGCAGCACCGCGCCGGAAGTTTGAAAAGCGTGGAGACGCCAGGCGCGAGGCAGGGGAAACCACGGAGGACGCGAACCGGCGAGGACGTTCATCGGCGTGGTGGCCTACTTGGCGAAGAGCTGGCTGAGGTCCCCAAAGGCTTTGAACTCCAGGGCAGTTCCCGAGGGGTCGAGGAAGAACATGGTGGACTGCTCTCCGACCTGGCCTTCGAAGCGGGTGTAGGGTTCGATAATGAACGTTATCCCGGCAGCGCGCACCTTGGCTGCGAGGGCTTTCCAGTCTTCGTGGGTAAGGACGACGCCGAAGTGGAGAACGGGAACGTCATGTCCGTCGACGGCGTTGGAGTGGATTTTCGGAGCGTTCGGGTCCGCGGGCTTGTAGTGGGCGACGATCTGGTGGCCGAAGAAGTTGAAGTCGATCCAGGTGTCGGAGCTGCGGCCTTCCGGGCAGCCGAGAATGGTGCCGTAGAAGTGACGGGCGGCGCCGAGGTCATCGACGGGGAAGGCGATGTGGAAGGGGCGTAATTCGGACATGCGGTCACCTTTCGACGATGTTTAGTTGCGATGCGTTGGCTAGATGCCCATCCGGTCTTCCTGCTCTTCAAGCTCTGCGGAGACGACGCCGAGCTTTTCGGCCACGGACTTGGCTTGCGTAAAGAGGGTCAGATAGTCCGGGCCGCCGGCCTTGGAGTCGGTGCCGCTCATGTTGAAGCCGCCAAACGGATGCGCTCCTACCATGGCTCCGGTGCACTTGCGATTCAGGTAGAGATTGCCAACGTGGAACTCGTCGCGGGCACGGTTGAGTTTCTCGCGCGACCCGGTATAGATGGCGCCGGTGAGGCCGTACTCGGTGTTGTTGGCGATGGCCAGCGCATCGTCAAAGTCCTGCGACTTGATGATGGCGAGGACGGGGCCGAAGACTTCTTCTTGCGCGAGGCGGGCGTGGGGCGGGATGTCGGCGAAGAGGGTGGGTGTGATGTAGTAGCCGGCTTCGGGGGTGTCGATGGCGGTGCCGCCGGTGAGCAGGCGGCCCTCGGTTTTGCCGACGGCGATGTAGTCGAGCACGCGCTTGTGGGCGACGGCGTTGATGACCGGGCCTCCGTAGAAATTATCTGCGGGGTCGCCGGAAGTGATCTGCTGCACGCGCTCGGTGAGCTTGTCGCAGAAGGTGTCGTAGACCTCGGTGTTGACGATGACGCGCGAGCAGGCGGAGCACTTCTGGCCGCTGAAGCCGAAGGCTGATGCGGCGACGCCTTCGACGGCGGAGTCGATGTCGGCATCGGCTTCGACGATGATGGAGTCCTTGCCACCAAGCTCAAGGACGGTCCGCTTGATGAAACGCTGGCCGGGCTGGACGCGGGCGGCGCGCTCGTGGATTTCGAGTCCGACCTTCTTCGAGCCGGTGAAAGCGATCAGATGGACGGCGGGATGCTCGACGATGATGCGGCCGATCTCAGGGCCGCCCTGCAGCAGGTTGAGCACGCCGCCGGGCAGACCAGCTTCTTCCATTAGCGCGACGAAGCGCGCGGCGATGGTGGGAGCGTCGGGCGAGGGCTTGAGCACGACGGTATTGCCGCAGACGATGGAGGCGGCAGTCATGCCGGCCATGATGGCGAAGGGAAAGTTCCATGGCGGAATGACCGCGCTGACGCCTACCGGAACGTAGCGGAGCATGTTGCGCTCGCCGGGGAACTGGATGGGCGTGGTGGAGTGCGAAAGCTTGACGGCCTCACGGGCGTAAAACTCGAGGAAGTCGATGCACTCGCCGACGTCGGCATCGGCCTCCGCCCAGTTCTTGCCGACCTCGAAGGTGAGCCAGGCGCAGAACTCGAGATGCCGCGAGCGGATGAGCGCCGCGGCGCGCAGCAGCAGGTCGACGCGGTCAGCGACCGGCGTGCGTGACCAGGTTTCGAAGGCGGTGCGTGCGGCCTGCACGGCGCGCTCAGCCTGCTCGGCATTGGCCTCGGGGTGTGTGCCGATCACCTGCGCGGGGCGTGCGGGGTTGGTGGAGGTGAAGGTGTTGGCTGAGCGCACCTGATGGCCGCCGATGGTGAGGTCGTAGCTGCGGCCGAGCTCGTTGCGGACGCGATCGAGGGCTTCGAGCATGCCGCGCTTGTTGGCTGGGTCGGTGAAGTCGGTGAAGGGCTCGTTGGTGAAGGGACGGAGCAGGGTTTTCATAGGCGTCCTTTTGATGCTGCGGCTAGGTCGTAAGTTTCTCGGTGGCTTCGGACATCTGCGCGGTGCGGTCGAGCTTGTCCCAGTTGAAGGGCTTGCCGTCAATGGCGCGCTTGATGGTGCGGATCAACACCCAGGAGAAAAGCTGGCGGTAAGTGAAGCGTTGAATCCAGATGTGGACCAGCAGCCACGCGTCGCCCTTGCTGGCGGGATGTTTGCGCTCCAGCATGAAGGCCAGAGCGGAGGCGGCAAAATCGATCAGCAGGAAGGCAAGGAAGAAGGTGAGCAGTTTGTAAATATTGGCCGGGTCGGTGGTTTCGGGATGGAAGTGCTTGTCGATGAAGTAGTGGATGACGCCGGCAATGAACATGAGATCGATGAGCGGCGAGACAAGCGGAAGCAGAATCTGGAAGATGAGGATGTTGGGCAGGGCGAAGAGTCCCATCGCGCGATGACGCTTGATGGCTCCTTTGTGTTTATAGACCGCCTGCAGGATGCCGAAGGACCAGCGGAAGCGCTGGCGTCCCAGACCGTCGGCGTTGACCGGGGCCTCGGTGAAGGCGAGGGCCTGGTCTTCGTAGATGACCGAGTAGCCCTGCTCGAGCAGGTTCATGGTCAGGTCGGCATCTTCGGCGACGGTGTCCGGGTGGTAGCCGCCGCCGGCGCGGACGGCTGCGGTGCGCCAGGCGCCAATGGCTCCGGGGACGACCATGACGACGTCGAAGAGGTCGAGTGCGCGGCGCTCGAAGTTCTGGCTGGTGATGTACTCCAGTGCCTGCCAGCGCGTCCACAGGTTCACGCGATTGCCCACCTTGGCGTTGCCGGCCACGGCGCCGATTTTGGGGTTGGCGAAGTGGCAGACGAGGCGCGAGATAGCATCGTGGGCGATGACGCCGTCGGCGTCGATGCCGATGTAGACCTCTTCGTCGGTGTGCTCGAGCGCGTAGTTGAGTGCCTCGGCTTTGCCGCCGTTGGGCTTGGTGAGCACGGTAAGGCGGCCGGAGGCGATGTCCGCGGGGTAGGTGTCCGTGGCCACGCGATAGGTGTTGTCTTTGGAGCCGTCATCGATCACGATGATGCGGATGTTCTTGTAGTTCGACATCATGACCGAGCGGATGGTGCGCGCGATGACCTTCTCTTCGTTGTATGCCGGAATAAGCACGGCGACGCGGGGATGGTAGTCGCCGTTGGTGAAGTCCTTGCGCTTGCGGAAGCGGTCGATGATGGCGAATAGGCCGATGATGATGAGCCGGGCGCTCATCAGGAAGTCGCCGATGAAGAAGACGTCGATGACGAAGTGGTTGAAGAACCCGATGAAGAAGAAGGCGATGGAGTCGACGCGGGCCGCGAACTTCTGCTGCGAGCCTTTGAGCGGCGGCATCACCTCGTCGCGGGTTTTGCCGACGAGTTGCGAGACGGGAACGATCTCGTAGCCGTGGGCGCGCAGGGCGTCGATCAGTACGGGCAGCGCGTCGATGGTGGGTTGGCGATTGCCGCCGCCATCGTGCATCAGGATGATGGAGCCGCGCGTCCAGCTCTTGGTGTTCATCTGCGCGAACTGCGCAAACACGCTGTCGACGATCTCCTGCGGGTTCTTGCGAGGGTGCTCGTCCCAGTCGTTGGTGTCGATCTTGTTGCCGACGATGACGTAGCCGAGGTTCTGCAGGTGGTCGACCGGTGCGGCCTGGTCGTTGGTGTCGGGCTCCTGGTCGATGGAGTACGGTGGGCGGAAGTAGACGGGATTGACGCCAAGCTTGGAAGCAAAGAGGCGCTCGGTGAGGTTGAGCTGCAGGTCGAGCTGGCCTGTTGAGATTTCGCTGATGTCCGGGTGCGTGAAGGTGTGGTTGCCGATCTCGTGACCCTCGCGATAAACCCGCTGCAGGTCGCCCACGTCTTCCTGGGCGACCTCGCCGATCATGAAGAACGTCGCCTTCACGTTCTTCGCCTTCAGTATGTCGAGGATCTTCGGCGTCCACGTGGGGTCAGGGCCGCCGTCGAAGGTGATGGCCACCTGGCGCGGGTGATAACCATATTGAGAGATGGTGTACGCCAGCGGATACGAGTCCATCTTTTCGCTGATGACACTGAGGTACTGCTTGGGGATGGTGTCGTCGACGTCCATCGTGAGGGTGCGATGCCCGGGCTGGGGGCGGCGCGTGACGCGCAGAATGTCGCCATCGCCTTCGGTGTCGACGTCCTGGCCGGGGTTCACATTGGCGAGATCGTTCACGGGCTCGGAGCGCAAGGGAGCGTCCCAGATCTTCCAGAGCGAGTCGTCTTCCGACCCGAGGCGCCAGAGCGCGAAAGTCTGCAGGCCGAGGGCGCGTGCCACGCGCATTTGGTTGAGCACCGTGACCGCGTCGAGAAACCAGATCTGGTGGCGGACGCGGGCGTCCATGTCGTCGTAGGCGATGTGAGGGTTCAGGGAGCCGGGGTCGAGCTCGATTTCCGAACCGGAGTCCGAGGCGGCCTGCCAGGCTTCCTGCGTTGAGATATTCGTCGCGTTGAGCACGTTTACGGGCACGGCGGTCGCGGGGCGCGGTTTTCTACCCTTGCGTAAGGGCGGCGGAGGCGGAGGAAGCGTGACCTGCCAGTCGTAGCCATAGCTGCCGATGCCGCAGATGATTTTTTCGCGAGGCGCGACCTTGAGCACGGCACGGAGGTTATCGGCGAACCAGTCCTGCCCGGCGACCGGGCCTGGATCGCTAGCGGTGTGGTGCTCGTCGTAGTTCATCAGCACGAGGCCGTCGGAGTGGTCGGAAAAGAACTTCAGGTCGAACGCAGGATTGTTGACCGGGACATTGATGTAGAGACGCAGATTGCGCGGGTGGAAGTCGTCGTAGAGCGCCTGCACGAGGGCGCGATAGCCGGGCTGAGCGGCGGGAGGAATGCTCTGGAAGTCGAGCGTGAGCCCACGGTAGAGGGTGTTGGCCGCAAGGAAGGCATTGACCTGCTGCACAAAGCGGTTGCGGGCGTCCGGGTTGGACATGAACTCGCCGACCGAGTCGTCGAAAACGCCTTCTGTGGGGCTGAAGTTGTTCACCATCGGGAAGATTTCGGTGTCTTCCTTCACGGAGGTGAGGACGCGCGCGACCTTGTTCTCGTGGTCGACGCCGTGGACGCCGGCCTTGTCGACGACGGAGAAGGGCGCGTTGTCAGAGGTGTAGGAGATCAGGTTGCCGTCGGCGGTGACGACATGGAGCCACTCGGGGAAGAGGAGATCGATCTGCTTGACGTGCTGCTTGAGCGAGGCGTAGCTGGCAGGGTCGTTGTCAGTATAGAAGGCAGCACGCAGGCCTTCACCCTGGTTCAAGACGACGTCCGAGGGCTTCAGGTTGGTGCGGCGATGGGCGGAACGGTTGAGGGCTTCCTTGATTTTCTGCTCGTTGGCAGGCGGATCAGAGAGGGCGCGGTACTTCTTCGCGGCGGACTGCAGGGCGAGGCCCTGCACGGGCTTCATGCGCACGAGTCCCACGATGAAAATGACGCCCGTAATGGCGCCGGCCAGCGCGAGCGAGTCCGTGACGCGCCGCAGCCGCTTCCATCTCTTACGCTGCGGATCGAAGAAAACCTGTTTGTTCATGGGAAGGACGTCAAGCTCATCGTAGTAACCTGCGAGGTCTGAGTCAATGTGGATACGTTAGCCGATACAACGGTTATGATGCTCTGAAACCATGATGTGGCGCGGGAAACAGCGATGGCCGGGGAGTTACGTTGTGGTCCTGCTGGCCGGGCTGGCGCTGCGGCTGTACTTCGTGCGCTGGCAGCCGCACGTCGAAGGCGACTCGTTCATGTATGGCGAGCTCGCACTGAATATGTTGCGGCACCATGTTTATGGCGTGATGATTGCCGGGAACGTACACGCTACGCTGATTAGGCTACCGGGATATCCGTTGTTAATGGCCGCCTGCTTTGCCCTCTTTGGACAAGAGCACTACGCGAGCGTGCTTTACGTGCAGGTGGCATTGGACCTTGCTACCTGCTGGCTGCTGGCGGCATTGGCACGACGCCTGTGGGGCGCGCGGGCCGGGTTCTGCGCGCTGGTGTTGGCAACGCTGTGTCCGTTTACCGCTAACTTCGCGGCCGCGGCGCTGACGGAGACGGTGGGCTTGTTCTGCGCGGCGCTGGCGTTGTATGCGATGGAACGATGGAAAACGGCGCTGCGCGACCGCTGCAAGGCGGGGCAGTGGGCCGGGGTTATCGGACTGGCGCTCGCCTTTGGCGTGTTGTTGCGTCCGGATCGTGCGCTGGTCGCTGTGGCGATTGTGCCGATGATGGTGTGGGTCGCATGGCGAAGTTCTGGCGACCGCAAGGCCGGAATGATGCAGGTGGCGTTGGTGTGTGCGGTGATCCTGCTTCCGCTGGCGGTCTGGACGGCACGCAACTGGCGGGTGTTTCACGTCGTGCAGCCGCTCGCCCCCAAGAGTGCAAGCGACCCCGGCGAGTTCGTGAGCTACGGCTTCCAGCGCTGGTACCGGACCTGGGGCATCGATTTCAAATCAACTTACGACATCTACTGGAACTACGACGGCGCCCGGCTGGCGATCAGCGATGTGCCCGAACGTGCGTTCGATTCTGACGCGCAGCGGGCGGAGACGGCGACGCTCTTCGAGCGCTACAACAAGATTGCGCTGCAGCGGCCGGAGTTCGACCACGACTTCCGCGTGCTGGCCGACCAGCGCATCGCGGCGCACCCGCTGCAGTATTACGTGCTGCTGCCGGTGGCACGCGTGGTGAATATGTGGCTGCGTCCGCGGACGGATATGCTACCGCTGCCGCTGGATTGGTGGCGATTTGGCGACCATCGGCTGGAGAGTGCGGTAGCTGCGGCTTTTGGTGCGCTGAACCTTGCGTACCTGGGGCTGGCCGCGGCTGGATTGTGGCTTTGGAAGCGCGAAGGCTGGGCCGGGCAGCAGCCGCTGGCGTGGTCGATGGTGGCGTTTGTCGTACTGCGCTCGGCGATGCTGCTGACGCTGGATAACTCCGAGCCGCGCTACACGATTGACTGCTACCCAGTCGTCATCCTGCTGGCGGCGCTCGCAGTAAGCGGTCGCCGCCCAGCTGCAGATTAGGGGCCGACGGTGGTCGTCTTGGAGTTGGGCTTGATCGCGAAGGCGCTGGTGTCCACCTTGCCGTTGAGCTTGATGTGCGAGTACGTCGCCGTGCGGCGGTCGTGCGATGGCGTTTCGAAGACCTGCTTGAGCGAGACCCCGCGGGTCGTGTCGACCCAGATGGTGACGTGGGTGAACATGTTGCGGACGCCCTGGTCCTTGCTGACGAGATCGAGCTTCTCGGTCTTCACCGGCTGTCCTGAGTCGTTGAGCGTTTCGCTGCCCTGGTCAGTGACGGTCCACGCCTGCGCGAGCGCCTTGCCGCTGCCGCCGAAGCCGAGGGTGAGGAAGCTTTCGTACTGGGCCTGGTTGGCGCCGGCCTTGATGAGGCGGATCTGGTTGTCGTGGGGGTCGAACATGCGCAGCAGGCCGCCTTTGTACTCCAGCACTTTGTCCGGGCCTTTGGATCTGGCGTCCATGACGACCGCGCCCATCTGGGTGGTGGCGCCGGCGTGCTGGAAGTAGATAGTGCCGTTCTGCGTGCTGGTGTCCTTGACGACCGCCTCGTAGTAGTCCCAGACGAAATCGGCGCGGGCGTTGGTAAACCCCTGGCTGGCCGTATCGAGCTCGGCCAACACAGTGCTAAGGTTGTCAGCTGGAACAGGCGGGTCGGCGACGGGGCCGACGTGCGGCAGGACGACCAGCGCGACAACGGCCGTTATAAGGGTGTGAACGAGTTTCATCGGTGAGGCGCTCCTGCGAGGGGGTTAAATCCGCTGCCAGACGTTTAGACGTTAGTTATATGAGCCTGGGCTGGTTTTGTTGTCAGCAATCTTAGCGGCGGACCGTAGCCGTGTAAGCGACGACGTTGCCCTTGGCGTCGAGTACGGGCTGGTAGTGACCGAGCGAGACTTCGCCGGCGATAGGCTCAATAATCCGCAGCAGCGCCGCGCGGATGTCCGCGTCGCTCGAAGCTCCACCGAGGTCTTCCACCCGCACCTCGTAGGTGAACATGTGGCCATTGGCGCTGCTGCTTTTGACCAGCACCTCGCTGGACCGGATCGGTACGCTGGTTACCGGCTTGTCCTTGAAGTCGACGAAGCGCGGCGTGACGAAGATGAAGAGCAGGATGGCGGTGACCATCACGTCGTACTGGATGCTGCCGCGCTCGTATGCCCAGAAGAAGTAGCTGCCGAGAAGTTTCATCACAGGACACGCCCCAGGGATTGCTTGGTGATCACGGTTTCTCCGCCCATGTATGGCTGCAGGGCGGTGGGTATGCGCACCGAGCCGTCGGCCTGCTGGTAGTTTTCGAGGATAGCGAGGTAGGTGCGACCGACGGCCAGACCGGAGCCGTTGAGGGTGTGCACGAACTCCGATTTCTTGGCTCCGGCCGGCTTGTAGCGGATGTTCGCGCGGCGCGCCTGGAAGCTTTCAAAGTTGGAGCAGGAGCTGATCTCGCGATACGTCTGCTGGCCGGGCAGCCAGACTTCGAGGTCGTAGGTCTTGGCCGAGCTGAAGCCCATGTCGCCGGTGCAGAGCAGCATGCGTCGGTAGGGAAGTCCCAGGGCTTCGAGGACCGCCTCGGCGTGCTCGGTTAGGCGCTCGTGCTCGGCGTAGGAGCTTTCCGGCGTGGCGAACTTGACCAGCTCTACCTTCTGAAACTGGTGCTGGCGGATCATGCCGCGGACGTCCTTGCCGTAGCTGCCGGCCTCGGAACGGAAACAGGGCGTGTAGGCGCAGAAGCTGATGGTTTCGCCGAGGTCGACCGTTTCGTCGCGGAAGATGTTGGTGACCGGAACCTCGGCGGTGGGGATCAGCCAGTGGTCGTTTTCCTGCAGCTCGCCGGGTACGTACGGGCCTTTGTCGTCGCAGTGAAACAGGTCTTCGGCAAACTTCGGCAGCTGGCCCGTGCCGAAGAGCGACTTCGAATTGACCATATACGGTGGCAGCACCTCAGCGTAGCCGTGCTTGCCGGTGTGCAGGTCGAGCATGAAGTTGGCGAGGGCGCGTTCGAGACGGGCGCCGGAGCCGAAGTGCAGTACAAACCGCGAGCCGGAGATCTTAGCGCCGCGCTCGAAGTCCACAATGCCGAGGTTTTCGCCGATTTCAATGTGAGATTGAGGCGTGAAGTCGAATTGCGGTATGTCGCCCCAGGTTTTTACGCAGACGTTGTCGTGCTCTGACTTGCCGGTCGGGACACTATCGTGGGGCAGGTTGGGCAGGCCTTCGAGCAGCGTGCGCATGCGCTCGTCGGCGGAGGCAGCGAGGCTTTCCGCGTGTTCCAGCTGCGATTTGAGGGTTCCGGTCTGGGCTTCGAGCTGGTGGACGTCTTCGCCGGCGCGCTTGCGGCGGCCAAACTCGGCGGAGATGGCGTTGCGCTGGGCCTTGAGGGTTTCGGCCTCGGTGATGGCGGAGCGCCGCTCGGCGTCGAGGGCGGCGAAGTCGGTGAGGGCAGCGGTATCAGCGCCGCGCGCGCGCAGTTTTTCTTCTACCAGCGGGAGGTTGGCCCGCACAAAAGCCAGATCATGCATACTGTTCCATTCTAGCTTGCGAGTTGTGGACTTCAGGTCTGCCGTTTCTTCCGGCTGAAAGTGCCGCAGTCAACGGACTGAAAAGTGCCCGGGGTGGCGTTGTGAATCGCGACGATGATCTTCTGAAGATGCTTCTGCAGCATACGCCACTCCACTGTCGAGAGAACGACGATTGCGAGCGAGCGAACTTGCAGGTTTTGCTCAAATGAAAGAGTTTGATCGCCCGTAACGAACACCTCAATCCCGTCGGCTTCGGAGGCATTTAGTAGGTGTCCATTTTTGAGGCCCGCCCAGCCTTTGTAGATAGCGGTAAAAACTTCGTGAGCACCGAGACTTCCACGAAGCCGCTGGTCGAGATTTTCATCCAGCAGCACTTTCACGGATATCGCTGCTCTAGCTGCTCGAGCCCAAACTCGATCAGGCGCTGGATCTGGAGCACCGACAATGTGGGGAAACCCTCATGGATCTCGGCTACGCTGTCGCCTAGCTCATAGCTATGGAGAATGGCGTCGGGCATGACTCGGGTTCCGCGAACGACCGGTCGCCCCGATACCTTGCCGGGAATGCTTTCGATTAATTCGCAAGCCATCCAGTCAATTTCCGTTGTCGTGTCCATCACGGCCATGTGGAGTGCCCTCCATTTCCATGGTAGTACCACCAAAGGTGCGAGAGAAGCGAATTCTTGTTCTTTGAGGCTCCACGCTTAGAATCAAAAGCGATGAGCGACCTGAAACGCATTGGACGTGCCCTGTTGTCGGTGACCGACAAGACCGGGCTGGTAGATTTCGCACGTGTGCTGGCGGAGTTTCAAGTGGAGCTGGTTTCCACCGGCGGTACGGCCAAGGCGCTGCGCGACGCGGGGCTGGCCGTGCTTGATATCTCCGACCTGACGGGCTTCCCCGAGATGCTCGACGGGCGCGTGAAGACGCTGCACCCTAACGTGCATGGCGGTCTGCTCTACCGGCGCGGCGATCCGGCGCACGTGCAGGCCGTGGCAGAGCAGGGCATTGCTTCCATCGACATGGTGGTGGTGAATCTTTATGCGTTTGAAAATACGGCGTCCAAACCCGGCGTGGAGTTTGCCGAGATTGTCGAGAACATCGATATCGGCGGGCCTTCGATGCTGCGGTCAGCGGCGAAGAACTTTGAGGATGTGGCGGTAGTATCGAGCGTCGCCGAGTACGGACTGCTGATCGAGGAGCTGAAGACCCACGACGGTTCTCTGAGTGCCGAGACCCGCTGGCGGCTGGCGCGGCAGGCGTTTGCGACGACGGCGGCGTACGATTCGGCGATTGCCAATACGCTGGAAGCGCATTTTGCCGCTGAGGAGTGCGCAATCGACGCGCTGCCTGCGGTCGACGCATCCGCTCCCGCCGTAGCGCTGCCGGAGACGCTGCGGGTGGTGGCGAAGCGCTCGGCGGTGCTGCGCTATGGCGAGAATCCGCACCAGCGCGCGGCGGTGTATGTGGACGGGTCGGGCAAGGGCATCGCCGGGGCGGAGCAGCTGCAGGGCAAGGAACTGAGCTACAACAACCTCGTTGACCTGGACGCCTGCTGGGCGCTGGCGAGCGAGTTCGAGAGCTGCGCGGTGGCGATCATCAAGCACACCAACCCCTGCGGTGTGGGGACCGGACCGTCGCCCCTGGAGGCCTACAGGCGAGCACTGGAGGCCGATCCGGTCTCGGCGTTCGGGGGCGTGATCGGCGTCAACCGGACGGTCGATGGTGCAGCTGCCGCCGAGATCGCGAAGCTGTTTGTGGAGGCGATTGTCGCTCCGGAGTTCACACCAGAAGCCCTGGCGGCATTTGCGGCAAAGAAGAATTTGCGCGTCGTCAGGATTCGACCGGCCGAGCCCTTACCCCTGCTCAAGCAGGTTTCGGGCGGGTACCTGGTGCAGGACGCGGACGCGGCTCCTATCTCCGCTGCCGACCTCAAGGTCGCCACGCAACGGCAGCCAACTGACGACGAGGTGAAGGCGTTGCTCTTCGCCTGGACTGTCTGCAAGCATGTGAAGTCGAACGCCATTGTCTATGCCCGCTTGAAAGACGGCTTTGGGCAGACGGTAGGCGTCGGCGCCGGGCAGATGAGCCGGGTGGATGCGGCGCGCTTCGGTGCGATGAAGGCCGCCCTTCCACTGGCGGGAACCGTGGCCGCTTCGGACGCCTTTTTCCCTTTTCCCGATGGATTGGAAGTGGTTGCTAATGCTGGGGCTACGGCGGTGATCCAGCCCGGCGGCTCGGTGCGGGACGCCGAGGTGATTGCGGCTGCCGACATGCTGGGTTTGGCCATGATCTTCACCGGGATGAGGCATTTCCGGCACGGTTGAACGGGCCGCATCCAAAGCGGTGCGCTGGCCGTCTAAGTTTCAGGGGCAGAACTGCGCTCTTTAGGGATAGACTGCCGCTAAGGGAAAACCATGAGTCCAAAGCTTCACACTGGTGTCGTTCGCCTCTCCGCCCTCGCTTTTTTTGCGCCTTCGCTTCTTGCCGCGCTTCCGGCCATGGCACAGGCGGGCAAAACTAACAGCGGCCCGTCTGCCCCAGCGCAGTCGGAAGCGGCAACCCAGGACCGCGGTTCAGCTTATTACCATTACAGCCTCGCCCGCATGTACGCGGAGATGGCCGCCAGCAACGCGCGTCAGGATTATGCGACGCAGGCGATCGAGGAGTACAAGCTGGCACTGGGCGTCGATCCTGACTCCCGCACGCTGCAGGATGGTCTGCCTGACCTCTACTTCACGCTGGGGCGTATTCGCGAGGCCGTCTCCTCGGCACAGGAACAGATCGGCAAGCATCCGGACGATTTCCACGCCCACCAACTTCTCGGACGCGTCTATCTGCGCTCGCTGGGCGATATGCAGGGGCCGCAGTCGGCGCAGATGCTGCAGCTCGCGGTGAAGGAGTACGAGACGATTGCGCAGTTGAAGCCCGATGACCTGGAAACCCGCCTTCTGCTGGGGCAGCTGTACGGCCTGAACCATGACAGCGCGAAGGCTGAGGTGCAGTTCAAAGAAGCGCAACGAATCGACGGCAGCTCAGAGGAAGTCGTTCTGAACCTGGCGCGGCTTTACACCGAGCAGGGACAGATGGAGAAAGCGGTTACGACGCTAACCGCCGTGCCGCAGGACGATCGCAGCGCTCGCATGGAGTTTGCGCTGGCCGGCATCTACGACACGCTCAAAAAGCCGAAGGAAGCTGCCGCGGCGTACCAGCGCTCGCTGGACCAGGACCCCGAAAACACCGACGCCAAGCGTGGCCTGGCGAATGCACTGATCACCCAGGGCAAGGTCAATGCGGCCGGGAAGGTTTACGAGGACCTCGTCAAGACCGACCCACAGGACGCGCAGTCGCTGATTCGTGCTGCCGACATTGAGCGCCGCGAGGGTCACTACGACGACGCGCTCGCTACGTTGAAGAAGGCGCAGGCGTTGGTCAGCGATAACCCTGAACTGACCTACAACCTTGCGCTGACTTACGACGCCCTCGGCCGTTATGACGAGGCCATCACCACGCTCAAGGCCGTGATTGCGACGACCGAACACGCTGATGGCAAGTACGCTGAAGGCGAAATCAGCAATCGTGCTATCTTCTTCGATCGCATCGCCATCATTTACCGGGAGCAGGGTAAGACGGCGGAGTCCGTTGCTGCCTATAAACAGCTCGCCGAGCTTGGCCCCGACTATGTGCAGCGTGGCGTAGAAGGCGAAGTGGAAACCCTGCGTGACGCGCACCAGTGGGCGGCCGCCAGCGCAGCTGCTGCAGTGGCCGCGAAAGGCCAGCCCAAGAGCCGTGAGATTCAATTGATGTATGCACGGCAGTTGGCGGACTCCGGCAAGCTGGATGACGCTATCAAGCTGGCTGAGAAGCAGCTGAGCGGAGCGCCGGAAGACCGTGACGTCTACTACACCTTGGCGGACATGAATGTTCGCGCCAGCCGGTGGAAGGACGCGTCAGCCCAACTGGATAAAGCTGAGGCACTGGCGACGAAGTCCGAGGACAAGATTTTCCTCTACTACTATCGCGGCACGGTGGCGAGTAAGCAAAAGCTTTATGACCAGGCCGAGGCAGAATTCCGCAAGGTGCTGGTGATTGACCCGGACAATGCTGCGGTGAAGAACGATCTCGGTTACATGCTGGCCGACCGCGGCGTGAAGTTGCCTGAAGCCATCTCGATGCTGCGCAAGGCGGTGGAGTTCGACCCGCAGAATGGCTCGTATCTCGATTCGCTGGGCTGGGCGTACTTCAAGTCCGGCCAATATGCCCTGGCGGAAGAGAACCTGCGCCAGGCCGTCGCACGCACGGGCGGCAATGATGCCACCGTGCTCGACCACCTGGGTGAGGTATACGAGAAGAACGGCAAGCTGAAGCTGGCTGTTGAGCAGTGGCAGAAGTCGCTGGCGCAGTATGCGACGTCGCTCCCCGCCGACGCTGAGCCGGCTGACGTAGCTCACGTTGAGCACAAGCTCGAGGGCGCTCGTGTGAAGCTGGCGCACGTCGGTGCAAGCCCGGCAAAGTAAGCTGCCGGGCTACACTGGATCAACGATGACGGAAACCCTGCGGTTCTGTGCAGTCTTCGGCGACGAGGAGGAAGCCCTTTCCGCGCGCGCGTTTCCGGCTCCCCCGGGAGATGGGCGCTCGCCATTCGTGCGCGACCGCGATCGCGTGGTGCAATCGCGCGCGTTTAGACGCCTTGCGGGCAAGACTCAGGTCTTTACCAGCCGCGCGTCGGACCATTTCCGAAGTCGGCTGACCCACACGATTGAAGTCGCACAGGTGGCGCGCCATGTTGCGTCGGCGTTGGGTTTGAACGAAGACCTCGCTGAGACACTGGCTCTGGTGCACGACATCGGGCACCCACCGTTCGGCCACGCCGGCGAGCGCGCGCTCGATGAGTGCTTGCGCCGCCATGGCCTGCGCTTCGATCACAATCTTCATGCGCTGCGCATAGTTGAGCGCTTTGAGCAACGCTACGCCGGGCATCGCGGCCTGAACCTGACGCTGGGTTCGCGCGAAGGCATCATCAAGCACTCGCGCGATTACGAACCGGCTGAACACCCCGGGCTGGCTGAATATTTTCTCGGCCAGCGGCCTCCGCTTGAGGCGCAGATCATTGACCTGGCCGACGAAATTGCTTACCTTACCGCCGATCTCGACGACGGCGTGGAGTCCGGGCTGCTGGATATTCGGCATATCCGCGATCACGTGGGGATCCTGCGCAGCAGCTATGCGACCGTGAAGGAAGCGCACGCCGGCGCGGAGGAAAAGTACATCTTCCACGACGCGCTGCAGGCCATGCAGAAGACGCTGGTGCTGGACCTGATCCGCACCACACGCGAAAATGTGGCACGCTGCGGTGCGAAATCGCTGCAGGATATTCGCGATCATGCCCACCGGCTGGCGGTGTTTTCTCCGCAGGCGGAGTTGCAGCGGCTGGAGGAGAAGCGCTACCTCTACGACACGCTCTACACCTGTCCTGCGCTTGACCTCGAACATCGAAAAGCAGGCGAGGTCGTGACGGAGCTCTTTGAATTCTGGGTAAATGAGCCGGACGAGTTGCCCGATTCTTACATCGGTGAAATTGAAAGCGAAGGCCTGGCCCGCGTGGTTGCCGACTATATTGCCGGCATGACGGACAACTTCATCCTCCTGCAATACGCCGACGTCCGGCGTCGCGTTCGCTCGGGACTGGCTCCGCTTCGCCCGCGCATTTAGTTGCCGCGCACGCGCAACCAGTTGCGACGCTTTGACAGTACCGGGAGCGGTTGTTAGCCTAGATGAAGTGCGCTGCGGAATCCCTTTCCGCGCCTAAAGCGTCCCCGTCGTCCAGCGGTTAGGACACCGCCCTTTCACGGCGGTAACACGGGTTCGAATCCCGTCGGGGACGCCAAATCAAATCAACAACTCAAACAGAGGCCACAAGCTCCCCCATTCTCCGCGCGGCACCTGCAGTCAGCATGTCTGCCTGATGCCTGGTCCTGTTGGGCTTCAGTGGTGAGCCCGCAGGGCTGCTCGAATTCTGGACCTCGCGGCGATGCCAAGCCGCGCAATCAATAATTGATCTTCGGAAAAAATGATACTTTTCGTGCGTCGCTCTCGATTGCTTTAGTGAAGGTCCCTCCTGCCCATTGGCATTGAGGGACAAACACTCTTGCATGAGGAGATTTCACATGAAGCCCTTCAACGCTGTTGTGTTGTTATCGTTGGCCTTGGTCATGCTTGGCATCACCGGATGCACGCTCCAGGAAACGGCCAGCGTTGTGCCTTCGGCCGCAGTGGCCAGGCTGGCGGGCGGGATACAAGGCGGGCAGCAGCCTGTTTCCGGATCGCACGTGTACCTGATGCAGGCAGCGACGACAGGTTATGGTCAAAACTCACTTTCGCTTCTTACCAGTGGCGACGGAACCGACACGGTTGGCACTTACGTGCTATCGGGCTCGAACGGTGGCTTTTCGCTGCAGGCGCGTTACACCTGTACAGCGAGCACGCAGGTGTACGTTCTCGCGCTAGGCGGAAATCCAGGGTTGGCGGGCAACGTCAACAACACGGCGCTCGCGATGATGGCCGCGCTGGGGAGTTGTCCGGGCACCGGAACCTTTGCCACGACGATTCCGTTCATCACCGTGAACGAAGTCACCACGGTAGCAGCGGCGTATGCGCTCAGTGGCTTTATGTCGGGGCCCACGCAGGTTTCCACATCGTCGACTACCCAGGGCGCTCGTGGTCTTGCGAACGCCTTCGCTTTGGCGGGCGTGTTGGCGGACGTTTCCACCGGGCTGGCGAATGCGACGACGCCGACGGGTACCGGCACGATTCCTCACGGCCAGATCAACGGCCTGGCGGACTCCATTGCCGCCTGCATCAATACCGACGGCGCGGTCAGTGGGCCGGCCAGCGCCACTCCTTGCTACACGCTGCTGAACGCCTCTCGGGCCGGTTCGTTCACCCATCCCGGAGCCATTCCAGCGGACACGATCACGGCGTTGCTTTATCTCAACCGCACCGAACGCTACTCTGCCCAGACACTCGCTCTGCAGGGCCTGGTGACGCCGACGGCACCCTTTCAGCCGACCACCAGCTTTGGAGCGAACAACTTGCTGATCTCCATTGCCTATCCGGTTTTCGGCACGCCCACTGCCGGTCTGTATGTGCAGCCGGCCGTTGACGCGCAGGGAAACATCTGGCTGCCCAACAACACGGACAACACCCTCTACGGCCTCACCCCTACAGGCGGGACCCTTTCCGCTGCGCACGCGGGAGAGAAAGGTCCTTTCGCGGTCACAATCAACCCGAACGGCGGTGATCTTTGGATTTCAGATTATGACTTTCAGAACAGTGACGGAACCAATCCCACTATCACCATCTACAGTTCCGGCGGAGCGTACATCTCAACCATCGCGCTGCCGGGACTGAATGACGGGCAGAACCATGACGTCTCCAGCGCCAGCTTCGACACCAGCTCGCATTACTGGGGATTGCAGGCTTTCCCCATCACCGCGCCCAAACTGGTGGAGTTCGATGCCGGAGCTGTGCAGAATGCGAGTTCTCCTTACGTGGTAGGGGGAGCCAACGGCCTCAGCGGCGTGTCGAAGGGGTATGTGGCAATCGATTCCTCGGGCAAGATGTGGACCGCTACTAACGCGACCGGCGACCACCTGAGTGCGGTCGGAGCCGATTTGACGGGCGGCAACGGCGTCGTCTTCAGTGGCAGTGGATCGGCGCAGGCGCGAGGACTCGCGCTCGATGCGAGTCAGAATGCTTACTTCCTGAAGGGCTCACGCCTCTGGGTATTCGACTCCAATGGCAATGCGGTCGCTTCCGAAGTGGACACCAACTTTGGCAACGGCAACACGCTGGCGATCGATGGAGCCAACACGCTTTGGATTTCGGCTACGGATTTCAATACGGTGCGCGGCGTTGCCCATATGGATCCCAACGGTAACCTTTACTTTCAGAACATCGTTGGGACCGGGACAGGCTACACCGGCATTTCGCTCGATCCATCGGGCAATGCCTGGGTTGAAACGACGCGGGGCGCTGAAGAGTTTGTCGGCATTGCGGCGCCGACCGCGACTCCCGCCTACGCTGGAAATCACGGTGCAAAGCCGTAATTGCGGCGCAGGCTGACAGGGCGTCTCGGGAGCATTCGAGGCGCCCACCGGCGGGCCGTTCGCTGGCTCCTCAGAGGCTATGCAGAAGATGTATGCTAATCACGTCTTCCTTCAGCGCATGAGTGAATGCCGCCATGCAGATACTTGAAGGACAGGGCCCGGGCATCGCGTTCTGGAGCTTCGCGCTGGCGATAGCAAGAGAGCGGAAGCCGAGACGAGAAGGCCCCAAAGCCGGGAGAAGTGATGATGCATCGCCGCCGTTTGCCTGCTTTGCTTGTGTTCCTGTTGATGTGCACTATCTTTAGCGGTTGCCGAAGCTCCCAGCAACACTACGCTCTGCGCGGACGCGTCCTGGGCAAAAGCACTGGCCAGCTGACCGTCCGTCAGCAAGACATACCTGGTTTCATGGCCGCGATGACGATGCCCTACGCTGTGAAAGACGCGGAGGCTCTCGCAAAGACTCAGTTGGGTGATGACATCACCGCCACTTTGGTGGTGAACAAGGACAAGAATTACTGGCTGGAAAACGTGGTAATTCTTGGCCACGAGTCAGGAACGACTGCCGATGACACGACCGTGATCGAACAGGAAAATCACGTATCGATCATCGGAGCTTCGATCCCGGATGTACCCCTGGTCAACCAGGATGGAAAGACGATTCACCTTAGTAACTTCAAAGGGAAAGCGGTACTGGTCACCTTCATTTACACGCGGTGCCCGTTTCCAACGTTTTGCCCCATGCTTACCAGTGAATTCGCCTCGATCCAGAAGGAACTCTTGAAGACCCCGGATTTCTATAAGAAGACACACCTGGTGAGCATTACTCTTGACCCGGCGTACGACACCCCTTCAGTGATGCGGCAGTTCGGCCTGACCCACTTGTATAACAATGCCGCGGGCTTTGGGCACTGGGATTTTGTTTCCACGAAGCCTGAAGATCTGCAGACCTTGGCCGCGGCTTTTGGCCTTACCTACTATTCCAAAGACAACCTGATTACCCATGGCATGAGAACCGTGCTGTTGACTCCCGACGGTACGGTCGCCAATATGTGGGATGGGAGCGAATGGAGACAGCCGGAGTTGGTGGACGCTATGATCAAGCAAGTAACCACATCGGGCCAATAGAAGATGAGCCAAATGAACGCACAGACGTATCCCATTGCCGTTGGTGGCTTCAACGCCGAGGTTTTGAAGCGCGCGATCCGGTGGACCCTGGTCTCGGCCCTTTGCGTTGCGGCGGCCGCACTAGGGTCACGACTGATGGCTCCCGTAGCGCTGGACTTTCCAGACTTTCCAGTCGGCGTAGCTGCCATTGACCTGGGCCAGTCCCTCACCATCAAGGTTGACGCTCTCAATGATGGCGGCCAGGGCGTGGCGTGGAGCTGCGAGGGCGACGCTTGCGGCAAGGTGGTTTCGACTACGAAATGGGCGACTTTTTACGCCACGGGCATTACCGGCACAGCCGTCATCACGGCCACTTCCATACGACGCCCGAGCGTCCATAAAAGCCTGAAGCTGACCGTTTATCTGAACGCTGTGCCGGACATGCTTTGCAATGCGCCCCGGTTGAGCCCGGAGATGTCGCCCGAGAGCCGGATCTTTGTGCCGGGCCCGCTTACTGAGTCTTAGGTCTTCCCGGCGCGCTGACGCCTACGTTTTGTAAAATGCGTCTCACTTTTTTGGGTGAAATGGAATGTTGTTGCGCCACGCGCGAGACACTGTGGCCCAGATTTGCCCATATTTTTGGAATGACAAGTTCTGCAAAGTCCTCCTCGATTTGACGGAAAGTCTTGTCCCCGAAGTGCCCCTCCGACCATTGCTTCAACGTCTCGTCCACGCCCAAAGCCACCAGTAGCCTGGCCTTCAGCTGGCACAACTGCTTGTACAAGTGGTCGCGATCATCCCGCAACACCAGGGCAGCAGTCTTCGCCGCGCAGTCGCGCGCCTTCTCCCAATCCTGGAAGTGTTCGTCGATCGCGGCCGCCCCACGGGCGAGATAGGCCTCAGCCAACAACTGCCGGTTCTGCGTTTGCAGCGCCAGGTCGATGGCTTCTTCCGCATATTGCACTGCCAGGTGGGCGCTTGCCGAAGTGTCTTCCGCGATCTGTTCCTCCGACTTCGCCAGTTCTGCAGCCGACTGCAGGTTGCGTGCGCGCGACGTCAGGATCGTGTCATGCCGTGCACGGCCAAGGTCGTAGGCTCGCTGTCCTTCTGATAACGCCCCGTCGATGTCGCCGCTGCAAAGGTGCAGATGCCCCGCATTTACCAGCACAGATCCGGTTCCGCCCTGGTGATGCTGGGCGGCATAGATGGTCTCCGCCTGTTTGAGCAGCGCCAGGGCCTCGCGCGTGATCTTCAGGTATTGCGCGTGGACGCCGCCGTGCAGCTGTCCCTTATCTGCATCCCCCTGCAGGTCCAGCGCCATCAACCGCTTCACATAGGCGGCGTTCACCAGCGCTCGCGCCAGGTTGGGATGTCGCGAATAATGTTGGTTGTAGAGGGCAATGGCATCCTCAAAGTAAGCCAGGGCACGCTCATATTCGCCTGATCGCCGGATGAATCGCCCCCTGGCAGATTGAATATTTCCCATCCAGAGCGTGTTCCCGGTGGGCCGCAGCTCGGCCTCGGCGTCGTCCAGCAACTGGTAGGCAGCCTTGCGTTCACCCTTCTGGAAGACGAGCCAGCTCTCGTGGATTTTAGTAACGGCCACCAGCCGGGGAGCATGTGCCGCCAGCGCCGCCATCTGCGCGCTGCAAATATGCTGTGCGGCCAGCTCGTAGTCGCCCTTCTTGCGATGCGCACGTCCTTTCCAAAAGTGCGCCAGGTACTCCAGGTAAGGTGGCAAAATCCCCTTCCCCAGCCGCAGCACAAGATCCAGCAAATCCAGGGCTGGTTCAACCTCCTCCCTCGTAATGGCCTCGCAGGATGCCGCAAGCTGGTGGCGGATGTAGTCCAAAACGGACAAGTCCGCTTCGTCCTGCGGCAGCAGCCGCGGGGACAGGCGCGAGAGTAGATCCGCGTCCCGATAGCCCATATCTACCCATTCGGTGAGGCACAGACGGAAGCGTCCCAGCAGCGCGGCTGGGACCTCAATATCCTCGCCCTGCTCGAATAACGCGTCCAGGGCGGCGAAGCCGGCGGGTGCGTCACAGGTAATCGCATGCTGTTCGATTTGCAGCAGTATGCCCGTATTCAGCAGTGTTTTCATGCCAGTTACTATATACCCGTACGCTTGGCCCCGGCCGTGACTTTGCGGCGCGGGTGAATCGGTTCCTTCGTGTCCGCGCGACACGGGATCGCCTCAACTTCCATACCCGTATGCGTCCTGCCTGTATGACAGTCGCCCGGGGTTGCCCTCCCAATTTGACTCACCGGCCATGGCGTCCCGCCCATCCCTCGTCCGAATCGGACTATGCAGGCTTGATCGGTCCCCGATATTTGCCTATGTTTTTCACAGGCTGTGCCTACGCAACAGCCAAATTCAGCGTACCCAGGCCCTCGAGGAGACCACCCATGAGCACGAATGGAAAACGCGTTTATCGTTTCGGATCGGACGTAGTGGATGGCGACGGCTCCATGACCGCCATTCTCGGTGGCAAAGGTGCCGGCCTTGCGGAAATGACGTCCCTCGGCATTCCCGTGCCGCCCGGCTTTACACTCACCACCGACGTTTGCCGCCTGTTTCTGGACCAGGGCGTGCTGCCGTCTGGTGTCTCCGCCGAAGTAGAGCGGACGATACATTGGCTCGAGGCACAGTCTGGCAAGCGTCTCGGAGACGCACAGGACCCGCTGTTGGTAAGCGTGCGTTCCGGTGCCCCCGTTTCCATGCCTGGCATGATGGACACAGTTCTCAATATTGGTCTGAACGATGACACCCTGCCGGCTCTCGCCGCCCGGAGCGGCTCCGAGATCTTCGCGCTCGACTCCTACAAGCGGCTCCTGCAGATGTTCGGCTCCATCGTGCTCGATGTTCCCAAATCCGTGTTCGAGGCGGCTATGGAAGGTGTCACGGGAGTGAAGCACTTTACGAACGCCGACGCAAAAGCAAACCCCGACATTGCGTCCAGCAGTGCGAGAATGCGGGAGGTGATTGCGGCGTTCCAGCAGGTGATCCTTCAACATACCGGCAAGCCCTTTCCGCAGGATCCCCGCGTTCAGGTCACGATGGCCATCGAGGCAGTTTTTCATTCCTGGCACACGCCGCGGGCCAGGAGCTATCGGCAAATCCACGACATTTCTGAATCCACCGGCACTGCTGTCACCGTGCAGACCATGGTTTTTGGCAACCACGGGCCAGACAGCGGCACCGGCGTCGGCTTCACCCGTAATCCGTCGACTGGAGAACGTGCGGTTTTCGGCGAGTATCTCGCTGACGCGCAAGGTGAAGACATCGTCGCCGGCACGGCCACGCCGATTCCGCTCGCTGCCCTTGCGGGGCAGATGCCGGACGTTTCCGCGGAACTCATGCAGGTTGCGGCGCGTCTCGAAGCGTACTTCCGCGACGTCCAGGACTTCGAGTTCACGGTCGAGAAGGGAAGGTTGTTCCTGCTCCAGACGCGCTCGGCCCAGCGCAGTGCGATTGCAGCGGTAAAGATTGCGTTCGACCTGGCGGAGGAGGGAATCATCAGCCGGGACGAGGCTATACGCCGCATCAGGCCTTCCAGCCTGGCCGACATCCTGACGCCCCAATTCGATCGTGTTGCCTTGGCGAATCCGCCTTTGACATCGGGGCTCGCTGCTTCGCCTGGTGCCGCTGTCGGTCAAATTGCGCTGACGGCGGGTCAGGCTGTTGCCATGAAGGCCCAGGGCAAGGCGGTCATCCTGATTACCACTGAAACGACCGCTGACGACATCGACGGCATGAACGCTGCAGTGGGCTTTCTAACGGCCCGCGGAGGGGCCACAAGCCATGCCGCTGTGGTGGCCCGAGGCATGGGCAAGTCCTGCATTACTGGCGCCCATGAAATCTGTATCAACGCAAAGGCGCGTACGGTGCAGGTCGGGGCAACAACGCTGCAGGAAGGAGATTGGTTGTCCATCGACGGCGGAACAGGCGAGGTATTCGCCGGCAGGGCGCCGCTGCGGCCACCTAACGCGGAGTGTGCGGAACTGGCTCAGCTGATGGGGTGGGCTCGTGAGCGGATGCCCTTCCGCGTTCGGGCCAACGCCGATACTCCAGCGGACGCTCTCGCGGCGATGGCCCAGGGCGCGACGGGCATCGGTCTTTGCCGCACCGAACATATGTTTTTTGCGGCCGAACGCCTGTCTCACGTCCAGCGCATGATCGTAGCTGACACAATCGAGGAGCGCATCGCGGCGCTCGACGTGTTGCTGCCCATGCAGCAATCGGATTTCGAAGACCTTTTCCGTACGATGTCGCCATCGCCGGTCACCATTCGGCTTCTTGACCCGCCGCTGCACGAGTTCCTGCCTTCGACTGTCGAGATCGAAGCGCAAATCGCCTGTGCCCGAGCCGATGAGAACTGGGACGTGTGCAAGTCGCTTGAGGCTGTGCGAAGGAAGATTGACGCCCTGACCGAGGTCAACCCGATGATGGGGCATCGCGGATGTCGTTTGAGCCTCACCTTTCCGGAGATACTGCAGATGCAGGTGCGTGCCATCCTTCAGGCAGCGCTTCGCGTTGCGGCTGAAGGCGCTCATCCTTCGCCAGAGATCATGGTGCCGCTGGTGGCGTCAGAAGCGGAAATGCGTGTGCTTGCCGAAATGATTCAAGCCACGGCGAAGGAAGTCTTCGCGGAGCATACCGCGACCATTGCTTTCAGGATTGGCGCCATGATCGAGTTACCCCGCGCGGCGATCTGTGCGGCACAGATTGCCAGCCATGTCAGCTTCATTTCTTTTGGCACCAACGACCTTACACAGATGACCTTCGGTTTCTCGCGCGACGACTCAGCGAGCTACATCTCGTCCTACCTGGAGCAGGGGCTGCTCAAAACCGATCCGTTCGTGACGATCGACCGGGAGGGCGTTGGAAAGCTGATGGAAATGGCGATTGCATCGGTGCGTGCTGTGGACCGCTCCATAAAGATCGGCGTTTGCGGCGAGCACGCCGGCGATCCCGAATCGATTGCCTTCTTCCAGACCCTCGGAGTGGACTACATTTCCTGTTCTCCTTCCCGCCTGCGCGTTGCGCAGCTGGCCGCAGCACAATCGTCGCCGGTATGCGCGGCCGCACCTGCGTTTGAAGTCTCGGCTCATTCGCGTGTGATCCCAACCCAGGTCGCTGTATCTTCCCGCTCGCGCGCCTGGGCATCGCACGTTCCGTTGGCGCGTCAACCGCTCTTCTAGTGCACTAATAGCGTCCACCCGCGAAAAAGCGATCCCTCACGTGCTTGCGTGTAAGGGATCGCTTGGCTTTGTGCCAGTTTGGTTGTGGCTTAGTGGGCGGCTTTGGGTGGCTTGACGAGGGTCGGAAGCACCAGCGCCAGGGTCAGCATTCCGGCGATGAGATAAAGGCCTTCCGTGTAAGAGCCGGTCGTTTGTCTCAGATAGGCAAACAGCGACGGACCAAACGCCGAGGTGAATGCCCAGGGCAGCATCATAAAGCCGAAGATCGATCCCACATGTCGCGGACCGAAGTAATCCGCAGCGAAGGCTGGTGTGACACCATAGCCTCCGCCGTAGCAGGTCACCAGCGTAAACGTGACAATCAGAAGCAGGACCGGCGACGAGATGTTGTGGTAATTCCAAAAGAGAAGAGCGCCCACAAGGTACATGGAGAAATAAGCAATTTTCCTGCTGGTCATATCGGATATCCACGCCCAGATCACGCGGCCGAGACCGTTACCGATGCTGATGATGCCCACCATGCCTGCGGCCGCCGCTGGAGTTACTTTTCCTAACTCCTTGAATATAGGAGCAGCCTGCGAAACCACGGACAATCCAGCCATGGTATTGATGCAAAGCAGCAGACAGATGGCCCACCATTGCCACGTTCTAAGGGCCTCGGCAAGCGTGTAATCGCGAGTCGAGCGTTGTGAACTCTGCTTCGCGCTGGGTGTCCATCCCTCAGGGGTCCAGCCCTCTGGCGGATTTTTCATGAATGACGCGGAGATCGTCGCGATCATAGCGTAAGCGATGCCCAGGCAGGCAAAAGTGCGTGACACACCGAGGCTCTCAATCAAGTGATGGGCGACCGGCGCCGAGATAAGCGAGCCCGCTCCAAATCCTCCCACCGCAAGGCCGACGATGAGTCCTCTGCGGTCAGGGAACCACTTTACGAGAAAAGAAATGGGCACAATGTAGCCCATTCCCAGGCCGATGCCACCGAGCACGCCATAGGTCAGGTACAACCACCACAACCTTGGACCGGAGAAGCTAGCCAGAAAGACGCCGGCGCCCCACAACAGTCCGCCGGTCATTGCCACCATGCGAGGTGTGCTGCGATGCAGCCAGAGACCACCTACTACCGCCGCGGTTCCAAGAAAGAACCAGCCGATGGTGAAAGCATAAGCAACCTGCGAGATGCTCCAGCCGTATTCCTTCGACAGCGGACCGGTAAACACGCTCCAGGCATAAGCCGCGCCCAGTGACATCTGGAAACAGACTGCGGCTACGACCAGCCCCCACCTATTTGTTTGCGACATATTCTCGATCCACCATTTCTCTATAAAGACTTACTGCTACCAACGAAGTGCCGTTAAGGAAAGCTGCGATTGAAATTGGGTACGTGTTCCCAATCCCAATCGCAGCTGTACCTTCAAATTATGCGTTGCAACAACTACTCGACGTTGGGAACAGCATACTCGGTATTGCCGACGAAGTGCTCCTTCAGCAACTGGCTCAGCGGTACCATACCCTTGAAGACCCACTTCTGCACACGCTGACCATGATAGGTCTCGGTGGTGAAGAGGTCGCCATGGGAGTCGACGTCGATGCTGTGCACCGCGTAGAACTGGCCGGGCTGCCGTCCGCCGCCGCCAAACCAGTACAGCTCCTTCAGCGACTCGCGATCATAAACGTGGATGCGGTTATTGGCGCCATCATTCACGAACATGAACTTCTGCTTCGCATCCTTGGAGAAGGCAATTTCCCAGGGTGCGCCGTCGCCACGCGTCATCGTTTCCACGGTGAACTGCTTCAGGTACGTTCCGTCAACCTTGAAGATTTGTACGCGATTGTTCTCACGATCGCACACATAGATCAGGCCGTCGTTGGAAGGCTGAGCGCAATGCACAGGGTTACCAAACTGCGGAGACTCGGTGTTGAAGTAGGGGATGTTGAGGTCGGTCGGCGCCTTGCCGTAAGCACCCCACATGCGAGTCATCTTCATCGTCTTCGTGTCCCACAGCGAAACGCGGTGGTTGCCGTAGCCATCGGCCAGCAACAGCTCGCCGGTCGACGGGATAATGCGTAGTTGGGCTACGCCGCGGACGTTATCTTTATCCAGGCTGCCCTTGCTTCCGTAAGCCTTGCCGATCTCGCCGAGAAACTTCCCGTCGGGGCTGAACTTCAGGACGAAGCTATCGTGGTAGGCTCCCGATCCGGCAGGGGCTTCAGGATCAACTGGCGCGGCGAGTGTCTTATAACCGCTCCCGACCGACTCGTACTGCTGCTTGCTTCCCGGGTCAGCGCTCGGGGCACGGTTGGCGTTGGCGCCCAACCAGACGTTGCCGTCTTTATCGATCAGGATGCCGTGATTCGAGGCTGGCCAGTCGTGCCCGGGATCCTTGCCCCAGTGCCGAATCAGGTTGCCCAGCTTATCGAACTCCAGAACGTCGGGTGCTGCTGAGCAGCAGACACCTTCACCGCGCTTGCCGTAGGATTCCTTGGCGTCGAGTGCCGCAGGACGATGAACGATCCACACGTTGTCTTTCGGATCGACGGCCACGCCGATCGTCATGCCGAGCACCCAGCCATTCGGCAGCGGCTTGGGCCAATAGGGGTCCGCCTCAAACTTCGGCACCATGATGTCGCCGCTCTTGGCTGCCATCGCCTTAGCCGGAGCTTTGGCTGCGGGAGCCTTGGCTGCCGGGGTCTGCGCCACCAATGGCGTTACGCCGGCGCCAAAAGCGGCTACCAGTGCGATCGTACTTACCTTATCCATCATCTTGCGATTCATTCCGTCACTTCCTCCATGTCCCTGCTGTTGGCGCTTGTTGAGTGGCCCTGCTTCGTCACGATGAAACTATATCTTCATTAGCACTGCTGCGCCCTGGATGACGCCTCTTCCATTCTCTACACGGTCCGGCCACTCTCATGGTTCTCTTCCGCTCGTGAAACTATACCGTCTCACTGGCGGCGTCAGGTCTGTTTCATGCGGTTGGCTTTGATCATGGCAACCATCGCTCCCTCACATGAGTGTGGGAAAGGGTGATGGCCTCGGGAGAGAACCAGGAACACCGCAAGCTCTGCGATTGCGGTGAGAATATGTATTGCGGTACCCGTACCCTATATATGTTCAAAGATTTTCTTGTCAATGATATTTTTGGGAAGGCCAATAGACCCCTTGAACGGGGGCCGCGTGGACACCGGAATTCCTTAACCGCGCGTCTTTGAAGGTAGCGTGACCAGGCCATCGTTCGGGCTAACCACCGGCTACTTACGCAGGGCAGGGAAGACATAACCCGCAGGCAGCTGCCGATCCGGATCGGGCCGAACGCTCAGGTAAGTGACGTGGACCGGAATCTCCGCCCATCCGTGATTCACGTCGGGCGGGATGATAACAATGTCGCCGACATTGACCACACGGCGCACACCGTTCTTCGTCTTTCCCTGCGTCGTTGGTCCGTTGTAGGTGGTGTACATCATGGAAGTTGGTGGCGTCTCCCTGCCATCGTAGGTGTCGCCGCCTGTTACCAGAGTTCCCGACCCCTCGATGATGATGTAAGTCTCGGTTTGATGGTGATGGGCAAGAACATTCACCGATCCATCGGCGCTGGGCTTGCTCGCGGCGCGGCTGACAACGCCCACGGAGAGGTTCAACTTGCCTACATCCACACTCTTGATGTCGTGATCACCCAGCGGTTGCGACTTCAGGACGGCGTCCACATCATCCTTGGTAATGTAGGTGGCCGCAGTAGGACGGGATGCAGGCGTAGCCGCTGGGGGTGTAGCCGTCTGTGAGTAAGCCAGGGTCCCCGACAAAGTCAATAGAGCTAACTTCTGAACGGCCTTTTGCATTCCGATTCCTCCGCTTTCTGAATTGCTGAATAAATATCAAGGCACCGTGCTCGCGAGTCAAGCTTCAATACTTCCCAGTTGAAGATCCATTTCGCACAAGTAACTCGCTTTAGCCGAGCCTGCTGATCTTATTGCCTTCGCCTATCGGCTACGGGTTCGCGACGTTAGCAAAAGCCCAACCGGTATATACCGCAACAGCCCGTCGCGTCCACAAGTCTCACTCACGCGGCGCTTCGTCCTCTGGTCGCCCTCCGCTAAGCCCATGAGTTACCTCCGCTAAGGTCGAAGCGGTAACGTGTGATGTCGTTCCAGCGCGGGTGCCGTTTGCCTTGGTGTCCGCCCGGATCAGGCCTCCCCGCTGACGCCGCAGGCAGACCTCAACAGGAAAGAGCGCATAATTCCGCTGAATGCCGAAACTGTTGACAAGAAAACCGCTGGAGATATATAGGGTTGCAGTACCCAAAGTGCCCAGTCCGGGGACCGCTAGCGCGGGAAACCCTTGAATACAAATAAAGAGACGCCCAGCCTTGTCCAAAACCGTTCAACAGAAGTAGGTCCATTTCACGTTTTCGAAAAATGTCCGATACGACTGCTGGCGGTAGCTTTTCTGAAATTTCGACGAGTGCAGTGAAGGAAATTCGATTTCATATGAGCGACACGCTGGGGAGATACCCCTCGTTTTTGGCGCAGGCCTTGGCCTGCAGACCGGCTAAAACATGCGGCACTTCCGCGTTCGCGCTTCCGGGCGCAGGCGCCGCCCGAGTCCGCGGCAGGTTGTGACCCAGGACACCGCCCTTTACCAATTTTCAAGTAAACTCATTTGCGGTAAGAAAGGAAATACACATGTCAACATCAAGGCTGCGGACGGAGTTATTCAGCTTCGTCGCATTAGTTGCGCTGGCGGGAACGGGACTTGGGGGGCAAGTCGGAGCGCAGTCATCAACTCAGAGCGCGCAGCCTTCAGTAGCTAAGGGAGACTGGCCTACCTACTTCGCCGACGATGCGGGTACCCGCTACTCGCCGTTAGCTCAGATCGACGCTTCCAACTTCAGTAAGCTCACCGTGGCGTGGCGTCTCAAGACGAACAACTTTGGTCCTCGCCCGGAGTACAAGCTGGAAGGTTCCCCTCTTGAGATCAACGGAACGGTCTACACCACCGCCGGCACCCGCCGCGATGCCATTGCGCTCGACGCGAAGACCGGCGAACTGAAGTGGGCCTACGGTCTCGACGAAGGCGATCGCGCCCTGAACTCGCCGCGTAACCTTTCCGGTCGCGGCCTCGGCTACTGGACCGATGGTAAGGGTGACGAACGCATCATCCTCGTCACGATTGGGTACCAACTCGTCGAGCTCAATGCGAAGACCGGCCAGCCCATCCCCACCTTTGGCAAGAATGGCATCGTCGATATGAAGGTCGGCGTCGTCCACGGCCTCGGCAAGCAGATCGATATGAAAACGGGCGAAATCGGCTTGCACGCCGCGCCCATCGTCGCCGACAACGTGATCCTGATCGGCTCCGCCTTCAAGGATGGCGGAACGCCGGTAAGCCACGAAAACACCAAGGGCATCGCCCGCGGCTTCGACGTCCGCACCGGCAAGATGCTCTGGCAGTTCAACACCATCCCCAGCAAAGGCGAGTTCGGCTACGACACCTGGCTGAACAACTCCGCAGACGTCAACGGCAACACCGGCGTGTGGGCGGGCATCACGGCCGATCCCGAACTCGGGCTGGTTTACCTGCCCGTCGAACAGCCCACCAACGACAACTACGGCGGCTCACGGCCCGGCAACACCCTCTTTGGGAACAGCCTGGTTTGCGTAGATATTCATACGGGCAAGCGCAAGTGGTACTACCAGCTCGTTCACCACGATATGTGGGACTACGACATCTCCGCGCCGCCGATCCTCACTGACATCGTTGTCGACGGCAAGCCGATCAAGGCCGTCGCTCAGCCCACCAAGGAATCCTTCCTGTTCGTCTTTGATCGCGTTACCGGAAAGCCCGTGTGGCCTATCGACGAAAAGCCGGTTCCCAAGGGCGACACCCCGGGCGAATGGTACTCGCCGACACAGCCCGTTCCGAGCAAACCGCCCGCATACGGAAGGCACGATGCTACCGATGATGAGCTGACGGATCTCACTCCGGAGTTGCACAAGAAGGCTGTTGAGCTCGCCGCACACTACAAGCGTGGGCCGATGTTCACGCCTCCCGTCGTCAGCACCTACGACGGCCCAGCCGCCACCTTGTTGATGAGCACGGCCGCCGGCGGCACCAATTGGACAGGCGCCGCTTATGATCCTGAACTGCACATCGTTTTCGCTCCCGCGGTGGAAAACGCTAACCTGGTTGGTCTCGTCGCTCCTCCTGATGGCTATTCAGACATGACTTACCTCAACGGTACGGTAGGAACCCCCTTCCGCATCACCACCGGTGCAGGTACGATGTCGGCCGAACAGCAGGCGCGTGTGGATGCAGCGTTGAAGAAGGCGCCCCCCATCCCACCCAATGCCTTCCGGGCGGTCACCGCTGTTGACGGCATACCGATGCTGAAGCCGCCCTATGGCGTCCTCTCAGCTATCGGACTAGACAAGGGTGAGTTGCTCTGGAAGACACCCCACGGCGACACTCCCGATGCGATCCGCAATAGCCCCGCACTCAAGGGCGTCAACATCCCTAAGACCGGTCAAAGCGGAAACGTTGGTCCGCTGGTTACCAAGACACTCGTCATTATGGGCGATCCGCAGGTTACGACGACCCCGGACCACCCGCGCGGCGCTATGCTTCGCGCCTATGACAAGCTGACGGGTAAGCAGGTAGGAGCGGTCTATCTTCCCGCCCAGCAAAGCGGCAATCCTGTTACTTATTCGGTAGATGGAAAACAGTACATCATCGTCGCGGTAGGCGGTGGTGACTACACTGGCGAATATATCGCGTTTTCGCTACCCAACAGTAAATAACGCACCTGCAAACTAAACCCAACCTCTTACCGACGGAAATTCCCAGAAAAGGGATTGCCGTCAGTAAGAGGTTTTTCCTTGGCAGTAGCATGGCATCCCGTTCAGCGGGCCCATGGGGTTGAGCCAGTAGCCGGTGGCCATACTGAGCACGGAAGTGGGCGTGCGACGCATGTTCTGAAAGGGTACTCCCGACTCAAGCATGCCGCGGTGCTGGTACGGATTGCCACTGCCGCATGTTGTATTCGCAATCGTGCCATCCGAAGTTATGAAAATATTGTGTTGCTTGAAGGTAGCGCAACGTTTGTTCGCCGTTTGCAACGCAGCATTCTTACTCGTTCGAGTTGTTGGTACGACGCCGTAGTCACCGGTCTTCCTCTTTAGCCCGAAGGGTGATCCTACTTTTGTTGAACCATGGGCTGTAAGCCTGCTCTGTGTTGACAATTTATTGGTCTCTATGTTTCGATGCCACGGCATCACACACAGCCAATGCCGATTCGTTTGAGCACAATGGCGTGGCTTCAAGTGAATGAGAAGGTCCTTGCCATAGACAGGGGTCTTGACCCCACTCCAGCCTTATCTCGCGATTGATTTCCTGGTCGAGATACTTATCGGCATTGCGAAAGCATGGTCGCAATAACCTGGCTAAAAACCAGCATTTTGAAAGTGGACGTAAGAGGAGGCATCGCAGTGAACAATGAAGACCGGAATATTTTGAGCGCGGATCAAGGTGGACCCGAACTCCACCTTGACCGCCGTGAATTGATGAAGTTTGGCGCCACCGCCGTCGGTATGGCAGCGATGGCACCGATGGCTGGGGCGCAAGAAGGTCGAGGGGAAAGATCGCGCCCCGCGCCGGGTTCATCCCGACCGGCCGGCGACATTGCTCCCTTTACCGGGATTGGCTACAAAAATACGGCGAATCGTCTCCACGGTAATGGCCCGATGGACGATACGACCAGGAAGATCGTCAGCTGGGTCCACGGTTTCAAGGAGTCGGACGTGACCCCTGCAGCTAAGAAGCGCTTTGACGAGACGATGATCGACTCGATGGCTTCGCTGATTGCCGGCTTTGAAGAAGAGAACTGCCGCATCGCGGCCCGTGTCGCTAAGCATGCGGCACCGACCACGTTGAAGTGCACCGTCCTGGGCTACGGAGTCCAGACCACGCCAGAACTCGCCACGTTCGCCAACGGCTGCCTCATCCGTGAAGTCGACTTCGACGATAACGCCGAAGGCGGTCACGTCAGCACGCTGATTCCGGCGGCGCTGGCGCTGGGCGAAGCGCTCAATTGCACCGGCGCGCAGGTGATGGAAGCCATCGTGGTGGGTTACGAGGTTGCGTCCGTTCCGTGTGGCGGCGAGTCGGTCATCGCGGCCATGGTTGCGGGCAAGTTGATGGGGCTGGACGAAGATCGCCTTGCCAACGCCCTGTCGATCGCCCTCACCCCGCACATCGCTCTGAACAAGGGCGTTGGCGCACTGTCGATGTGGAAGGGCACACGCAGTGCCGAGTCCGCGAAGTGCGGCGTATGGGCTGCGATTTTGGCCAAGGAGGGCATGACCGGGCCACCGCAGCCCTTCGAAGGCCGTGGCGGCTTCTGGGCAAGCCAGGCCGGCCGCACGGTCGGCGGCGACGGCGGTGGTGGTGTGGACGCCAACGGCATGGGCCGCCCGTTCACCTTGCCCAAACGCACTGACGGCATGGCGATCGAGCGCAACTGGTTCAAGCGCCGTCCATCGGAGGCGTCCTCGCAGGGCATTCTGCGCATGATGCCGGACGTTCGCGCGTGGGTAAAGCCGGAAGAGGTGGCCTGGATCCACTGGGAGACCTCCTACTCGGTGTGGGAAGAAATCTGCGACGCGCCCAAGTGGGATCCCACCAACCGCGAAACCTCCGATCACAGCGAGCCGTACATCATTGCGCGCGCGTTGATCGAGGGCGACGTCTACATGGACTCCTTCAACGACATGACGAAGGTGAACGATCCCGCCGCCCGCGCCCTGATGGCGAAAACCACCATGTCGCCTGTACGAGGTTGGCAGGGTCTCGGCGTAGGTCGTCTCACCATTACGAAGAACTCCGGCGAAGTAAAGGCGTTCGACACTTACAACGGTGTGCGGGACCTGCAACTGCCTGACTTCGTCAACTTCACGCCGGAAGAAATCGTAGCCAAATGGAACAAGGCATGCGCGTTCAAGAAGGTGACTAACGCCCAGCGGGACCAGGCTTACAAGCTCTGGTCGAACCTGAGCGCCGTGAAGAATTTCGGCGATGCTATCAAGTCGTTGGCAACGTTTGGTCAACCGAAACCCCTGTAATCTCGAGAAAGGACTCTTACGATGTTGTCTTCGTTTGCAAAGTTCATCGGCGCCTTGAATGCGGCTTTGCCCGCACCTTCAACTCAGACCGTGACGGGAAAAGTCGTTTCAATTTCCTACTACGGGCAGAACCAGGGACGTCGAGGAGGCGGCTTGGATCAGCGTCTGGGCGAGGCGCGCGCTTCCGTGAAGTGGGAAGGCATGCCTGCCGCCATCGTCACCTCCGACGGCAAGTGTTACCAGATCATCGGTGGCCTTGCCGCCGACAACAATGCTAGGATCATCGATTTTCTTGGGCTCAGCGCTACGATCACGGGTGAAGTCTCGGAGATACACGGGATGATGGTGATCTCGGCGGACAGCGCGACAAAGGCAGCTTAGTAGGCCTGCCAGTCCGTAAATCGGTAGGCGTCAATCCGGCCAGGAGTAACATCCTGGCCGGAAACGCTTAACGTGCCATAGTCGACCGGAAGTTAAAGCAGACCTGACCCTCCGCGTGACGGTCGTTTCCCCAGTTTCAACGGCTCGTTCGAGAGATGAGTGAGTGGTTGCTCTTTTCTGGGTGGAAAAAGTAAGCGCGATCAACGATTAGTGTCCCGGCCCCTGACCGCCGGTAGGCTTTGTAATCACGGTCAATCAGGTGTTGCCCCTGCCCGGTCTCTAGACATTCTTAACTACACCTTCGGCGGCGATGCTTCCGTCGGTCGATAACTCATTGAAAAAGAGTTATTTATCGGATCACGTCACTTCGGCTGTCATCTCGGACTTCGGCCCTTTTGAAACATTCCGTGTTTTTAGTTTGACAAGGAATTAAGGCTGTGGGTATAAGTGTCGCCGCTCCCGATTACTGCTTTATCAGGCCACGGATTTTTCCGCGTACTTGCACACTAGTGAACTTAACTGCATTCACTCAACGCGAGGACTCCCATGATGGGAATCCCGTGTATTCCGGAGGCGAAGTGAAGAAAATTTTCGTTACGTTAGGCCTGCTGTTGTTCATCGTGTCCCCACTGCTGGGACAACTCTCTACGAGCGCCATTCTTGGATCTGTGCGGGATGCTACCGGCGCTGCTGTCCCGGGAGCCAAAATTACGATCACGAATCAAGACACAAACGTGAGTCGAAGCGGCGAGTCGGCCGGTGACGGGTTGTACCGTGTGGATGTGCTGCCCCCGGGCCAATACACTGTCGTCGTGGAGAAGGATGGGTTCAGTGTCTCAACCGTGAAGAACCTGACCTTGACCGTAGCCCAAAATGCTACGGCGAACGTGACCCTGGCTGTTGGATTGGCAACGCAGACGATAAGCGTCGACGGTACCACTGCCCCTCAGGTTGAAACGACGACGAGCTCGCTGGGTGGTCTCGTCAACAGTCAGCAGGTTGCTGATCTCCCGTTGAATGGAAGAAACTTTATCGACCTCGCGCTACTGCAGCCCGGCATATCAAATGCGACGGCTAACGGTCCCGCCGTTCTCAAGGGCGCCGTCTATTTCAGCTCCAACGGCGCGCCGCTGCGATCCAATCTCGTTACCCTCGATGGCGCACCCCTGATGAACCTTACAGGTACCACCTCGACTGCGGTGGGCACCACGCTGGGCGTGGACGGCATCCAGGAGTTTCGCGTCATCTCGAACGCCTTCGGTGCGCAATACGGAATTTCGATGGGAAGCCAGATCATCATCGCCAGCAAAGGCGGGACGAATCAGTTCCACGGGGACGCGTTCGACTCTCTCCGCAACGACTACCTTGATGCCTCGGGTTACTTTGCTGTTTCAAAGCCGAAATTGATCAAGAACAATTTTGGTGGCTCTTTTGGCGGGCCCATCAGGAAAGACAAGACCTTCTTTTATGGTGTCTATGAGGGAATCCGCCTGATTGCGGGCGTGACGAGCACCATCAGCACGCTTCCGACGAACTGCAATCCTAACGGTTCCGGTGGAGTGGCGCTGCTGGTAACAAACCCCTGCGCGGTCACGGCCGCGAACCCGACCGGTGCCGTAAACCCGGCGATGAAGCCCTTCCTGACCTGGTACCCCGTGGCAAATGTGGGCACCAAGTACACCATCAATAGCAACCAGCCACTCACCTAAGACTATTATCAGGTGCGTGTAGATCAGACCATTTCTGCTAAGGATTCCATCTTCGCCCGCGTCACCATCGATAACTCGAATCAGCAGGCCACTGTTTCCTACCCTGGAACCACGTATCAGGGTGTGGGAGCCGTCACCAACGGTGTAGACCAGTTCGATACGATTGCCTGGAACCACATTTTCTCGTCGAGCTTGCTGAACACCTATCGGGCATCGTACAGCCGGACGCTCAACAAGAATGACCCGGCATACCCGGATACTTTCAATTCAATCAACATGGTTGCCGGTCAGCCTGCGGGACAAATCACCGTAAGCAGCCTCAGCTCCACTGCACTCGGAGCGCAGGGCAACGCGCCGCAGGGATTTAACGAAAATTCCTACAACATGAGTGATGACCTCAATTGGACAAGAGGGCGTCATGCGCTGCAATTAGGCGTCCTGTTGAACCGAATCGAGTACTACACCTATAACGGCAATACTCTCCGCGGCAATGTCACGTTTCCCACTACTGCGGACTTTATGGCTGGCAACTACAACAACTACTCATCGCTGCTGCCAGGAAGCAATTTCCATAGAGAGCCGCGCTTCTACACGATTGGGACCTACTTGCAGGATGACTGGCGTTTCAACTCACGACTGACGCTCAATGTGGGTTTGCGCTACGAGATGAATACGATTCCGATCGATAAGCACGGCGCTAACTGGGGTTTCCGCAGCACCACGGACGCGGAACCCACCTATGGCCGCCCAATCAAGAACGTCTCGTTTCTCAATGTTCAACCTCGGGTCGGCGCCGCATGGGATGTATGGGGCAATGGTAAGACCGCCGTCCGGGCTGCTTTCGGCGTGTACGACGATGTCAATGCCGGTGGCGAAGCGTTCTACGGCACCAGCTCGGGATCGCCACCGTTATCCGCTGGCCTGACGCTTCCGGCAGGGACAGTGGCAAGCTTTCCGGTAGTCACCGCAGCTTACAACCTGGTCCCCGGAACCATGCCTTACGGTCAGTCCTTGAAGACCATTGAATACAACACGGCCCAGTCGCGGATGCTCCAGTGGAACTTCGCGATTCAGCAGCAGGTCACGCCAAGCACCTCCATCACCCTGGCCTACGTTGGAACGAAGGGACAAAATCTCTGGGACTACGAAGAAGGAAACCCGTGCACCCCGAGCTCCATCACCGCTAGCGGTGTTCCTTCCTGGACAAGTCCCTTCGTCATCGCACCGGCGGGAATCGTCAGCGCTAACCCGGCAGGTCAATTGCCCAACCCCTTATTCGGGCAGCCAGGGCAGTCTAAGTTCGCTTCCGTGGTCTGTAACACCGTCATCAACCCCGGCACTTCCAGTGCCCACTTCCTCACCGGCACGTACCCGACCGACGCGGCGTTTCCGGGTCAGTACATTGTGAAGACCTCCAAGAACCCGCTCTGGGGCGACTGGATTCTCGCGGCCACACACGGCCTTTCCGCCTATCACGGTGGCCAGGTCACAATCAACCAGCGCCTTACCAAGGGTCTCCAGGCTCAGCTCGCCTACACCTACAGCAAGGTACTGGACGAGGGACAGGGAACGCATAGTTCTACCGAATGCGTGGCATCGGGCGGCATTCCCAGCCTGGCCATTCAACCGGCGCGTCATATTTTCAACTATGGACCGGCCTGCTTCGACGTTCCACAGTCGCTGCAAGCAAGCTTCATCTACCGCCTACCCAAGACGAACATGGCAGGATTTGTCGGCCGCGAGATTCTTAGCGGATGGTGGCTCAGCAATAAAACGGCTTGGCAGACGGGCTTCCCGTACTCGCCAACCAGCAACACGTGGCGCACGTTGTCGCAAAATTTGAACCAGCAGACGGCCGACACCGCTTCTGAGTATCTCAACTATGGCGTAGCGAACGTCGCGCCCGGACAAACGGGCGCGGATGGCACCACCAATACGACAACATCAACCTTTGTTCCCTACGACAGCAAGACGGTGACCTTGGCTCAAAAGGGCCATGTGGGCTACGTCCAATGGTTCAACCCGTTGATGTTTACACTGAACCCGATCGGCCAGATGGGAACCGTTCACAAGAGCGTCCTGCGTGGACCGCATTACACCAATGTTGACCTGTCGCTGAATAAGGACACCGCCATGCCGTTCCTTGGCGAGAAGGGCCAGCTGCAGTTCCGCGCAGAATTGTTCAACCTCTTCAATCACACCAACCTCGCACTGCCAACCGGGTTCCGCTCCTACACCGGCACGCTCACGGATATTGGAATGTATTCCGAAAATCCGCTGGCTACAGCCGGCCAGGTAACGGCGACTATCCCCAACTCTCAGCGTCAGGTTCAGCTGACACTGAAAGTACTTTTCTAAAGCCAACCATGGGAGGCGGCAGGAAGAAGATCATCTCTTCCCGCCGCCTTATGGCTGTTTCGTGTACAAAATGGGGTTGTGTAGTTTGAGGAGGAAATAGCGCATGGCGAAAGCCACACATCTGGATCGTCGCGGGTTCCTTAAGGGAGCTGCCCTGGGAGCAGCCGCAGGAGCTACCACCATCGTCTCAGCTCCACTGGCAGCCGCCGCCACGCCGAAAGCTGAGTCAGCTCCAGAGGCGCCGCCTTTATCTCCGCTCATCACCGGCCAGGCCCTGGCAACGGAAACCGCACCGCTTCCTGAAGACGCGGGATTTGTTGTCAACGATCCCGGTTCGGATTTCATGGTCGACGTCATCAAGTCGCTCGGCTTTGAATACATCGCTTCGAATCCCTCCTCCAGCTTTAGAGGTATCCACGAATCGTTTCTCCACTACGGCAGCAACAAGGGGCCGGAGTGGATCACGTGTCTTCACGAAGAAGTCTCGGTCAACATTGCGAATGGCTACTACGCCGTAGAAGGCAAGCCGATGGCCGTGATGACCTTCGCTCCGTGCGGCATGATGCATGCGTCGATGGGCATCCTCGGCTCTTTTGTAGGTCATATACCTACCTTTGTCCTGTGCTCCAGTATTCTCGACGCCGTGGAGCGGCGCCCCAGCACGGATTGGTGGGAGCACGCCGTTATGGATCCGGCAGCGATGGTCCGCGACATCACCAAGTGGGACGATACGCCGGTATCGCTCCAGCACTTTGCCGAGTCCAGTGTGCGCGCCTACAAGATGGCGATGACCGAGCCGCGTGGGCCGGTCATGATCGTGGTTGACGGAGGCATGGCGGAAAAGCCGAACCCTAACCACTCGAAGCTGCACATCCCGAAGTTGACTCTCGACACCCCGCCCGTCGGCGATCCAAATGCCATTGCTGAGCTCGCCAAGTGGCTTGTCGCGGCAGAAAACCCGGTCATCGTTGCTGGCGATGTGGCCAGCGGCGAAGAAGGGAGCAAGCTGCTCGTCGAGCTCGCTGAGACGCTACAGGCGCCGGTGATGGGCGGAGGACGCAGCATGCCCAATCACCATCCTCTTGCGGGTGGGGCCAATCTCGGCACGGCGGACATGATCCTGGCGCTCAACGAGATATCGCTGTTCAATGTCCTCAACGATTACCGCGACCAGGCGGTCAGATATTCGACTCCCAGGCTGAAGCCCGGAACCAAAATCGTCACCATCTCGTCGTACGACCTCTTCCAGAAGAGCAACTATCAGGCCGTCGATCGCTTCCAGGAAGTGGACATGGCGATTGCCGGCGACCCAGAGGCAACGCTGCCCAGCCTGATCGAAGCCTGCAAGAAGCTCATTACCGCCGACAAGCGCACTGCCTACGATGCGCGCGGGAAGCGGTTTGCGTCCGCCTGGGCGCAGGCGCATGAGCGGGCAAAGGTCGAGTGCACTTACGGATGGGATGCCAGCCCGATCAGTACGCAGCGGCTGAGCATGGAGCTCTACGACGTCATCAAGGACAAGGACTGGGCACTGGTAGGGCCAAATTCCAACCGCCTGTGGAACTTCGATAAGTTCTACCGCCGGCAGGGTGACGTGGGCTCAGGCGGAGGCGTCGGAGGCGATTTCCCCTGCACCATCGGCGGCGCGCTGGCACACAAGAAGCACGGGCGTCTGGTCGTCTCCATGCAGAAAGACGGCGACATGATGTTCGTGAACAACGCCATGTGGACGGCGGTTCACCACAAGATTCCCATGTTGATCGTCATGCTGAACAATCGTGCTTATCACCAGGAAGTGATGCACCTTCAGCGCATGGCGAATCGGCGGCAGCGCGGCGTGGAGAGTTTCGCCATGGGTGCTCCCGGAGTCTTCATCAGGGAGCCCAACATCGACTTTGCCATGCTGGCTAAGAGCATGGGTGCCTATGCCGAGGGGCCGATCTCGAATCCAAACGATTTGAGGCCGGCGCTGCTTCGTGCTGTGGAGCAAGTTGAAAAAGGCCAGGTGGCGCTGCTCGACACCATTACTCAACCCCGCTAGGCAACGAAAAAGGGAGATCGCCGGATGCGTTTTGTTCTCATGATTGTCATGCTTGCCTTTGCAGGTTCTGTTCAGCTCCATGCCCAGGCGCCAGGCGCGCCAGCCGGAAACGTCGAGAACGGCAAGAAACTCTTTGTCAACCGCGCTTGCTTTCAGTGCCACGGCTACGTCGGCCAGGGCGGCCAGGCTGGAGCCCGCCTCACGCAGCGGAACTTCTCCTGGAATTATTTTGTGAGTTACATTCGTAAGCCATCCGGCCAGATGGTTCCCTACACGGCAAAAGTTTTACCTGAGCAGGAAGTTGCTGACATTTACGCCTGGATCAAGTCGCTTCCCCCGCCGCCAGCGGTCAACACCATTCCTGCTCTGAAGGACTTGAAGTAAGTTACTCCCGGCGAACTTTGCGAAGATAATCATGCGCAACTCAAGCCTCCATGGCCCCGCCTGTTTTCGCGCGGTACTCCTTTAGCCACGTGCGCATGGCGTCGGCTGCCAGCGGCCGGGAAAAGTAATACCCCTGCGCGATATCGCAGTGATGGCCGCGCATGAACTCCAGTTGTGCAAGTGTTTCCACGCCTTCGACGACCACTTTCATGCCCAGTTCGTGTCCGATCTCGATCGTCTTTTGAACAATAATGCGATCGCCATCGCTGGAGTGCATGTTGTGAACGAAAGATTTGTCGATCTTGATTTCGGTTGCGGGAATGCGGCGGAGCTGTTGCATCATCGAATAGCCTGTGCCGAAGTCATCAATCGAAATCAGCACGCCCTTCATGCGCAGGCGGGCGAGAACGTCGAGCGTTTTAGCCAGTTCTTTCAAAAGGCCGCTCTCCGTAATTTCCATCGTGACTTTTTCCAGGGGGATGCCGAACTTTTCGGCCATCGCGGTGAGTTTATCCGGAAAGCGAAGGTCCAGCAGGGAATTGACGGAGATGTTGATTGACAGGGTAGGGATGTCGCCCGACTCGTCAGCGAAGCGTGCGATCTCCGCCAGGCCAAGTCGTGTCGTCAGCCATGCCAGGTCGTCAATCCAGCCCATGGCTTCGAGCCGGCCTATGAACTCATCGGGAAAGATGAGCCGGCCGTCAGGATGTTGCCAGCGTACCAGGCCTTCCAGGCCGACGACCTTGCCCGTCGCAATCTCAATCTGCGGCTGGTAGTACAGCACGAACTCGCTTCGCTGAACGGCAAGACGCAGATCGACGTTCGGAAAATAAAGCTGATCCTTCGTCCTCTGGGCCGGCGCAAGGATGCCGTCGTCACGGGTCAGGACCGCTTCGAGCGCAGTTATGGGAAAGGGTTTTTGCAAGGTGCCGACAACGTGCAGGCCAAGCGCTTTTGCCAGCTCTTCCGCAGTCTCGATCACGCGTCTGCCGACACCGCTCATCAGCACGATGCCAGTGTGACAGTGGCTATGGCTGAGGTGCCGCAGCAATTCGACGCCATCGGTTTCTGGCATCAGGAGATCGAGCATGATGAGCGTCACGTCGGGCCGCAGAACGTCGATGAACTCGTCGACCCGGGTCGTCGCTCGACATTCGAGCCCAAGGCCCTGAGCCGTAAGGCAGATGTACTCGCCAATGTCGCTGTCGTCATCAATGACAAGAATTTTGTGGGCCACGGCGGTCCTTGCTTTCTAATGATGAGTTTGAGGTGATGCCTGCGCTGCAGGTGTCTTTGAAGGGTGCAGCGTGCTGCGTACGATAGCGTCGAACTCGGCACGTTGATAGGGTTTGCGAAGCAGCAGGCCGTCGACAACGGTGCCACTGCGTTCGCTGAGGGCGTCGGCAGGGAAGCCGGAGGAGTAAATAACTTTGATGTGCGGATCGAAGGTCCGAATGGCTTGCACAAGCTCAACACCATTCATGCCGCCGGGCATGATGACATCGGTAACCACGAGGTCGATATCGCCCTCGCGCTTGACGATCTCCAGCGCCAGTGCACCGTTGGTGGCCTGAAAGACGACATAGCCCATGTCGGATAGATACGTAGCGGCAACTTCCAGGAGGTCGGCCTCGTCGTCAACGATCAGCACCTTCCCACCGGATGTTGCGGCGATGTCGGCGGGCAAAACAAACTTCGGAGGCGCCGTAATGGAGTCCGCAAGCTGGAGATAGAAAGTCACCGTGGTGCCATAACCGACTTCGCTGTAAAGTCGCACCACGCCTCCGGACTGTTTGACGAATCCATACACCATGGCAAGGCCGAGCCCGGTGCCTTTCCCTCGTGGCTTCGTCGTGTAAAAGGGCTCCAGTGCGCGTTCCAGAATTTCACGCGGCATTCCGGTCCCGGTATCCGTAATGGAAACGCAGGCGTATCGGCCTGCTTTCATCTCCCCCGTTTTGACAGGAGCAAAGCCGGCCTCGATATCGGCTAACTCAGCCAGTACGGTAAGCGTGCCGCCCTTCGGCATGGCATCGCGTGAGTTGACCATCAGGTTCAGCAGTGCACTTTCCAGCGCCGCAGGATCGACGAACACGGGGGGCATATTCTCGGCAATCCGCGTCACAATTTTGATTTCCGGCCCAAGAGTGCGCGCTGCGAATTCTGTCGTGTTGTGTATGGCCTCGGCCAGGAAAGTGTGAGCAGGTTTCAGCTCTTCATTGCTGGAAAAAGCCAGCAGCCGTTTGGTCAGGTCCGCTCCGCGTAAGGCCGCTTTGTGTGCCGTCGCGAGACGTTTCGTCGCATCGGGCCGGTCAGTGATCAGTCGTTCCAGCAAACCCAGATTGCCGATGATGACCCCCAGAAGATTGTTGAAGTCATGGGCGATGCCGCCGGTGAGTTGACCGATAGCCTCCATCTTCTGGCCCTGCTGAAGTTGTCGCTCCAACTGCTTGCGATCCGTGATATCCCGTGCGATTTTTGATGCGCCAATGATCTGGCCTTGGCCATCGCGGATCGGCGAGATCGTTAGCGAGATATGAATCAGCTTGCCCGACTTGGTTTTGCGGACCGTCTCCACGTGGTCGATGATTTGGCCCCGCCTGAGGTTTGAGAGGAAATCGCTCTCCTCGCCCTGGCGGTCGGCGGGAAGCAGCCTCAGTATCGATTGGCCCACCATTTCTTCCGCGCTATATCCAAAGATCTTCTCTGCCGCTGCGTTCCAGCTGCGAATGATCCCATTGATGTCCTTGCCGATGATGGCGTCTTCTGACGAGTCGACAATGGCGGCGAGTCTCGAGCGCGTCTCCGTATTCAGAATCCGCTCGGTGATATCGCGATGACTGACGATGATCTGGATTACCTGGCCGGCCAGGTTGCGTATCGGCGTTGTGTTGATCTCGGCTACAAAACCCTGGCCCGTATCCTGGCGGGAGACCATGAGTTCCTGGCGGCTGACAAAGATGCCTCGGATGGCTAGGGCCAGAGGCCATTGATCGCGGGGCAACGGTACCCCGTTTGGCAAAGATATCTGAACGTTGTCGCGGAGTGCGTCGAGCGAATCCTGTGCAAAGGTAATGCCCAGCATGGTCTTGGCCACCTGGTTGGCCTGAATCACGTTTCCCTCGAGGTCAAGAACGGCAATGCCATCGGCCATGTGGTCGAAGATGGACTGAAGTTGGGCCCGGCTCTCAGCTAGCTCCTGGATGTTGCGAGCGCGGCGCCGATCGAAGATCGACATAACGATCACGGCGGCCAGGGCCATCGCGGTCAAAAAGATGATGCGCACAAGGCCCAGTGGGGATAGAAAGAGGGCATGCCCCAGGTTTTGGCGCATCCCGTCATCACGCGTGAAGGTCATTCCTTCCATGCCCACGTAATGCATCAGTGGGATCGCCGCCCCAAGCAGGATGGCGCTGACGAACTTGCGCCTGCTCCACGAAGCGACATGATTGCGCAGTGCAAACTGGGTACGAAGCGCGGCATAAGAGGCGCCAATAGCAAGCAGAATTGAGGCAGCAACCAGCCAGGCGGAGTGTGTCGCCACGGCCGGCATGCGCATGGCGGCCATGCCGATAAAGTGCATCGCAGCGATGCCGCCGCCCATGACGATGCTGCCGCCGATGACCGCAGGCTGATCGAGCCGTGGCCGGCTCACCAGGAAAAGGGCAAATGTGGCAGAAGCCACGGCGACGAGCGCTGACAGCAGCACCGTCGGCCAGTCGTACAGGACAGCAACGCTCAGTTTGAGGGCGGCCATGCCCACGTAGTGCATCGCCCAGATTCCGGTACCCATCGCCACGCCGCCACAGGCGATCCATACAAAACGAGCACTCCCCGCTGCCGTGGCAATTCTGCTTGATAGATCGAGCGCGGCATACGCGGCGACGATCGCAATCAGAACGGACACAGCTACCAGCCGGTAGTCGTACGTACCCGTTATCGTTACAGCGGACTGCATGTGGCGCACCTGGCTACGTAGATGAATCTCGAAGAACGCGTAGGGAGCGACCGCGGAGTGGTTCAAATTGGAACTCAGATTCGGCCGCTAGATCTTCGCAGGGGCCCGTTTTGGAACTCTGATGTAGGCCGAGTCTATACCTAATCTGCTCAATTTCCCGTCAAGTGAGCTACGTATACGGTTACCCGGGGCGAAGAATGAATTTGGCCTACACCGGCAGTGAAAATCTTTCAAAAATGGGCACTCCCAAATTCCCATTTTGGGAAGCGGAAATGAAGAAAGAATGACGACGCGGTAAGGTCGATCAAGCGCACTGTTATAAGCAGTCCCACAAGTGTGCCGCCAGCGTGATGCTTTTTGGCGTGGCACTGGGAAAAGCGTCAGTGAATGGGATAGCTCATCGGCCTGCCGTACTTCGCCATGATAGTCGCGAGCCGGTCATAAGGGATGCCGTAAGCCACGTGCCCGCTCACGCCTTCCATCGTGCTGCCCATGGTTAGGGCATTCAGGATGGCCTCCTCGGTGGCTTCGACGGCCGCCCGGAAGAGCGGTTCCACATGATCGGTGGAGAGCAGCTTGACGGTCATCTCGTTATCGGAACCGCGCAGGGGAACGGTGTTCGCGGTAGAAAATGCGATGAAGAGGTCGCCGCTGGAGTTGCCGGACGTCGAGCCGGTCCGGGCCATTCCCAATGCAGCCCGCCGGGCCACACGCTCGAGCTGTCGCGAAGAAAGTGGTGCGTTGGTGGCCAGCACGATGATGATGGAGCCTTCCTTGCCGGTGTCGGGAAGCTGGAGCGCGGCGGTAGTGGGCTCGGTCATTTCCGCACCGACGGGAACGCCCGCAATCGTCAGCTGCTCGCGTGTGCCGAAGTTGGCCTGCACCAGCACGCCGATGGTGTAGCCGCCGTCTTTTGCCGGCAGCACACGCGATGAGGTCCCCGTGCCGCATTTGAAGCGGAAGCAGACCATGCCTGTTCCGCCGCCAACATTGCCTTCGGCCACGGGGCCGGGAGCGGCGGTGTCAATGGCGTGCGAGACCTCGGCATAGCGAACGTGCCGTCCCTGCAGGTCGTTGAGCGAGCCGTCAAACGTTTCGGCGACGACCGGGAGGAAGTCCCACTTGTGCTCGGGATGATGCTCGGCGGTGTATTGCGTTACGGCGTCGTCCACGCTGCCGACGCTGCCTGTGCTCGTGAGCATGATGGGATAGTTCAGTGTTTCGAGGTCCTGAATCCAGTGCGTGCCGGTCATCTCGCCGTCGCCGTTGAAGCTGTACGTAGCAGCGAAAACGCCCTGCGACCAGATATCGGCGCGCGGCAGCACGGCCGTCACGCCGGTGCGGATAGGTCCAGTCCCCACCTTCAAAGGACCTGACCCGCTGATCATGGTGGTCTCGCCAACCAGCACGCCGGGAACGTCAGTGATCGCGTTCCATCTTCCGGTGGGATAGCTGCCCACCACGATGCCCAGCTCTCGTGCGCGCAGACGCTTTTCGCCGGAAGCGGCAGCAGTTTGCGCATGCGTCAGCATGGGCGCGAAGGACGAAAGCAGAAACGGCAGTAACAATGGCACAACGCGGCATCTAGTTGTCATGGTGTTCTCCGGTCAGTTGAGGTAGCTCGCTGAGTGGGGCCGTGCCGGTGGCAGGCCGAATAATCCAGAACCTGTTCGAGACGAAGAAGAGCAGCGCACCGATCACCAGTGCGAGAGCGCCGGAGAAGAGCTGCTCCCGGGTGGCTCCGGCAAGGATCAGCAGCGAGGTAACCAGCGCGAGGATGGGCACGGTCGCTTTGCCAGGTATCGTGAAGGTTGCAGCAGGCACAACGTTCGCGCTCCCGGGGCGATCCATGCGGCGCAGCTTCAGGGTGGCCGCTGCGGTTCCTGCATAGGCGGCCAGGCGCGCGACAGCGCTGACCGCTGCCAGGCGAACGAATGAGCCGGACAACGCCAGCGCCAGCGAAACGGCGGAGGTGAGCACGATCGCGTTGACCGGAGTGCGGAACGTTGCATGCACTCGGCCGAGAGAAGGAGGCAGCTCGCCTCTCGCGGAGAGCGCATAAAGCACCCGCGAGCCGGAGAGGATCTGACCCATGTTGTTGCCCATCATGGAGAGCGTAGCAGCGATGCCGACCAGCAGCGCTCCGGCGCCGCCAGTGTAGCTTTGCATCACGTCGGCCACCGGTGTAAGCGCGGTGGCCAGTGCAGGATCTGTGCCCATCAGGATCAGCTGAATCAAAAGCAGGATCAGCGTGACCCCGCCGACCGTGGCGACAAAGGCGAATGGAATATCGCGCCGGGGCGACTTCGCTTCGCCGGCTGGAACGCCGATCACGTCAAAGCCGCCAAACGTGAACACCAGCAACAGGAGCGTGATCGCCACATCGGAACCGGAGAGCCGGTGGAAGGTGGTGAACGCCGGGAAGGCGAAGGATTTGATGTGCAGCACGCCGAGAACGATCAACGCTACCAGCGGCAGCAGCTTGGCAATAGTCAGGAAGTTGACCAGTCCGGCGCTCTGCTTGATGCCCCAAATGTTGACCAGCGTCAGCACCACCGTCACGGTGGTGACGATCAGCATGCGTGACCACTCCGTTCCGGCCACGGGCAGGTAAATGCCAAGCACGAGCACGATGCCGTTGGCCACGGAGGCCAGGCTGGTGACACGTGTGAACCACTGCATCCATGCCACCTCCAGCCCGGCGAAACGCCCAAAGGCCTCACGGGTGTAGAGGTAGGCGCCGCCGGTAGCTTCAAAACGGCTGCCGGATTCGGCAAAGCACAGCGCCACAAAAAGGGAACAAAGACCGACCGCGAGGATGGCGAACGGGCTCCAGGCGCCCAGGTGAAGGTAGATTTGTGCAGGCACCAGAAACACCGCGCCACCGATCACCTGGTTGATCCCGATTGCCACCAGGTCCCACCGGCTCAGAGCGCGCCGCAGCGCCGGAACAGTGAGTTGCGGACGAATCGGCGGTGGGTCTTTGGGCATAGGTATTCGAGGTTGTATACGGAATGGTATCGCATGACAATTTTGATCTATTCAGACCCCGATGGCACCGGCGAACGGGGTGCACGCTGCGGCGTGCCCATAACGTTCGCCTGTTCCAGGTGGAGGGCCGCGCGCAAACGGCCTCAATTCCGCGCAATGCGCCAACGAACGGTTATGACCTGGTAGTGCAGGTGGCGATCATTCGCCCCGCTCCGATTGCCGGCAAATTGATAGCGTGTGCGTAGCAGCCGCGGTCATCGCTCGGCGTCCAGGCACGGCGTCGGGCTTCATTGTTCTTTCGATGAAAGACGAGACCGGCATCGCCAACGTCATCATTCATCCGCAGCTATAGGAACGCCAACGCGTGCTGGTGACGCGGGGAAAGTTCCTGAAGGTCTACGGCAAGTTGCAGAACCAGGACGGCGTCGTCCACATCAAAACGGAAAGAGTTGGAGCTACTCCATGCCGCCGCCATCGAAATGCGGTCGCACGACTTTCACTAAGGCTGCGGTGTCGCGTTACACGAAGCCGAGATTGTTCACTGTGAAGTTGCCAATGTTGGGCAGCACCGTAGACAGCTGAGCTACTGGCACGCCGAACCATTGGGCCAGCGTGGCCGCATACTGCGAACTTGCGGTTGAAGGTACCCAGCGTCCGTTGGAGCCGGAGTCGTCCGGTCCGGCTAGCGCGAGCGTTGGAAACTTCCCGTACATCTGCCCGCCCTTGACCGCGCCGCCGACCACGATGTGGTGCGATCCCCAGGCGTGATCCGATCCTGTGTTGGAGTTGGGCTGAAAAGTACGCGAAAAATCTGACATGGTAAAGCTGGTCACACTGTCCTGGATGCCCATCTCCTGCGTCGCCTGGTAGAACGCCGCGATCGCCGGGCTGATGCTGGCCAGCAGCGCGCTCTGCGCCACGAGTTGGCCGGCGTGCGTATCGAAGTTGCCGATGCCCGCGAAGAAGATCTGCCGTTGCACGCCGAGCGCGGCGCGCACTTGGATGATCTGCGCAATCTGCTGGAGTTGTGCCCCAAGGCCACCGGCCGGAAAGACGGTTGCAAGCGGCGGTACGGATTGCGTTGCCGCCGTCAGTATCTGGGCATAGCTGTAAGCGTTCGATGTGATGTGATCGTCCGCCGTAACCAGCGACACACCGGAGTTGAACGTCAGCAGTGCCTGCGCCGCAGTCTGTCGCGCGGTGCACTCCGAACCTTCAGAGCAGGTGGCCCCGCCCAGATTTCCCGGCGAAACCGAGACCGGCGTGCTCGAAGCACCATTGCAAAACAGCGTGTCGCCGTCGACGGAGGTGATCATCGGAATCGTCGCGGAGGGATTGTAGGAAGGCGTCAGCAGATCGGCCATACGGCCGGCCCAACCCGTCGGCGTGGCCCCGCTGGCCGCAGCATTCTGCCACTCCAGCTGTTGATCCGGATGCGAGAAGAGGTTTGAGGGCACCGTCTGCCCGGCCAGGTACTGCGCGCGCGTCATCGGCGCCACCAGGGTGCCAACATTCGCGACCAGCGCCGCGTTGCCGCTGTTGAAGAGCGTCTGAATATCCGTCAGGCTGGGGTGCAGAGCGAAGTTGGGCAGCGGCGTCAACGGCAGCAGCGTATTCTGCGCCAGCGCCAGCGGGCCGCGCAGGCTCGCATAGCTGTTGTAGCCGGAGGTATCGAACGGCACGATCATGTTGTTCGCATCGTTTCCCCCAAACAGGAAGATGCAGACCAGCGCCTTGTAATCCGGCGTAGTACTGGCCAGAGCATTGAGCGTTCCGAAGGGCCGCAGTCCGGCAAGATTACCGGCGGCAGCGAGCGAGGCGTACTTGATAAAACTGCGGCGATTGGCGCGCATAGTGTGGCCCTCTGGTGTGTTTAGTGGATGATCTTGTACTGCGAAGACGTAATGATGAGGTAGGTCGCAACCCGCGCACGCTGCGCATTGCTGGTGAGCGGAGTAATAGCGTTTACGATCCCCGTACGCATGCTCGCCGGCATCTGCGAGTGCATTAGCAGCGTACCCAGGTAGTCGACCAACGTGCCGGGGGTCGCCGCCATCACGCCCAGCGTGCTGGTGTTCGAAAGGTCTACTCTGAAGCCGCTGATCTTATTGTTCACGATCGCGTCGGCCATCGTCAGCCGCAGCACCGCCGTAGCCGTGTTCTCGATGCCGAACTCCGGAGCGTTCAGAGTGGTTGCCGGAATCACGTACTCAGGGGGAAAGAAGTTGAAAACGGAGTTCGCGCGATAGGGCTGCTCATTGAGCTTGGCCGATTGCCCCGAGAGACCGTAGTAGGACCCGTTGGCGTCGGTGTTGGTGAAGTTGAGGCCGCGAATCATTGCAGTAATGAACAGGACCGGCTCGCGCAGATGTCCGCCGTCAAAGCTCGCGTTGGTATCGCCGGCACGCGCCTCGGTGTCCGTCAGTATGGCCGTAATCACAGCCTGCATATCGCCGCGCACGCCCGATCCGTTGTTAGCGAAGACAGCCGCAATGCGGGCAACATAAGCCGGACTCGGTGTGCTGGTCACCAGGTGCTGGATCAGCTGTTTGCACACAAACGGGCCGGTGTTGGGATGATTGAACAGGTTGGCAAGCGCACCGTTCAGGTCCTGCACGGTCGTCTGGCCCGCCGGCAAGGTGGTGCCATTCAACAAGGTCTTGGCGGTCGTATCGTGTTGCGCGTCGAACGGTGCCATCGGATCGTTGTAGTTGTTGGTGCCCGCAAATTTTGTCGGTGGAAGGCCGCCGGGAAGACTGAACGTCCACCCGGTGTAGGCGCGGGCGAAGGCCTGTACCTGCGCCTGCGTGTAGGCCAGGATCGGGTTGCCGGATCCGTCGGTCTGCAGGCTTCCATCCTGGTTCATCAAGTAGAGCCCGATGGTGAACAGCTGCATGTTTTCGCGCGCAAAATTTTCGTTGGCTATCTGGCCCGTCGGGGGCTTAGCGCTATTGAGCATGTTCAGGTAGTCGCCCATGGCAGGCGAGATCGTCACGTCCTTAAGGATGGTGCTGAAGTTGCTGAAGGCATCGTTGACCAGCGCATTGTGATACTGGGGAATCGACTGCCCCGGAACGGACAGGGTGGACACCACAAACATCTGCGCGAGCGCGAACGCTACACGTTGCCGCAGCTGGTCAGAGCCCGTAATCGCTGCCGTCCACCACTCCGATTCAGCGCAGGGCGCAGGGTTGTTATTGGCGAGGCAGACGGCGGGAAGGGGGCTGGTCGGAATCGCCGCAAGCGTGGTCGCCGGTGCCGCATACTGCTCCGCTAGAAACGTGGTAACGCCGACCTGTTGCACGTGCTGGATATCGGCGACGGTAGGTCCGAACGTAGCCTGGTCGAGCAGTCGTGCGGCGGTAGTAGCGGTCACGGTGGCGTAGGTGATGCGGGCGCTAAAGGCACTTGATGCGCTGGCGCCAGGATTCGGATTGGCAACAGCGACCGCGACCGAGGTCGCTCCGCCGGTCACCGTGGTTGTACCTTGCAGTTCCGTCGCCGAAACAAACGTGGTGGTGATGGAGGTCCCGCCCACCTGGATGGCTGATGTCGGCACAAAGCCTGTGCCGGTGACCACGAGCTGGTAATTCAAGCTGACGCCAACCTGCGTGGCGGTCACATTGGTGACGGTCGGTGTCGGATTCCAGATGGCCTCAGTAACCTGGCCGATGGTTGAAGGCGATGCCTGCGCAATCGCCGAGACGGTCACGCTTCCGGAGGACGGCAGGGCCGCGGGCGCGGTATACAGGCCGCTGGCCGATATCGTGCCGCTGGCTGCATTGCCGCCCGTAACGCTATTCACCTGCCACGTAACAGCCTGATTCGCGGAATTGGCTACGGTCGCCGTAAATTGACCGGTGGCGAGCAGTCGCGTGGAACCGGGACCGACGATGCTGACAGAAATCTGCGGTGTTGACACCACGCTGCCGCCACCGGAGCACCCGGCCACAGCCAGAAGCCCTCCAAGTAGCACGAGATAACGTCCAAAACGGTTCATAGGAGCCTCCACGTGCAAGCGCAGCTGGAACTTGGGCGAGACGGTATCGCAATCTGGCCGACGTTGACAGTAAACAACGGTAGCGCTGCTAAGTTGCGGAGGGAAAGGAGTTTATTTTCGACGGAGCGTCGCGATTGAGAGTTTCAGGCGTCCCGCCGGACGGCAAAGCGCATGGTTTCAATCTCATAAACTTGCCTGAAGGCTGGCCAATCACAGGATTTCCACAGCCTCTCAGAAGCATGAAGTACCAACCGCTAAAACACAATGCGAGCGGCAAGTTGAACGCTCCGCGGGTCCGCCACAGCCGTGGCCCTGCCGAAAGTGCCTGAAGTGGAAGTGGCGTTCGGCACCATATCGTTGCGATGGTTGAGTGCGTTGAACGCCTCGGCAATACCCTCAAGCTTCACCTTGTCCGTGATCGTGAAACTCCGGCTCAGCCGAGCGTTAAGGCTGAAAAATGCAAACCCAATCCCGGCATTCCGTCCGATCACAGCCCCTGGCAGCGCCTCGCTACAAGGATTCAGCCCTCCGTTGTCCGAAACGCTGAAGCCCGGAGCGCAAGGACGCTGTGCGGTGCCTTGCTTGGTGTTCGCTCCCGTCGTGATGTTGTAAGGCAAGCGCGAGTAGTACTGCAGTATGCCTCCCAGCTTCCAGCCATGCATAAGACGGCCTGCGGGCGTGTGAGCATCCGATAGCGGCGTGTTCAGGCTGGCATTGAACGCAACGCGGTGCCGCTGGTCGTCGTCCGATCGGCTGCGGTCGACGCGCGGAGAGAAGTTATTGATAGGCGAACTAAAAAAGAACTCCCCCACATCATCGATCGCCTTGGACCACGTGTACGAAACGCGAACGGAGCCCCACGATACCGGACGCTGCAGCAGCGACACCCCCAGTCCGTCATAGTACGAATCGAAGATCGAGCTATAGGGCTTGATGTTGCCCCGGGTGGGGTCAGGCCGCGTGCCGTCGGCATGGATGTTGGTGTTGATAGAGCCGATCAGGTGCAAACCGCGCAGGTGCTGATAGCTGATGGCCAGCGTGGCTGTCGGGGTCAGTTGCTGCTCCACCTCCAGGCTGGCCTGTTCGGAGTAAGGGTTCTCGATGTTGCGATCCATCAAGGCGTAATTTGGTTTTGCGCCCACAGGCGGAGCCAGCGCGACCGCCGGAAATACCGGGGCACCAGCGTCTGAAGGAGAAAAGGTGTAACTAAGAAAGTGAGCCTGCGCGGGATCGGTCGTGTTGTTGGCAGAGAGCAGCGCATTGGCCAGCGGGCGCAAGGGAATGCGGTCATAAAACAAACCGAAGCTGCCCCTTAAGACAGTCTTTCCGCGAGCAGACGGAGACCATGCGAATCCCACACGCGGAGAAACATTGTTGCCGTCCGTATGAATGGTTTGCAGCCATGCAAGGTCGTAGCGAACGCCCGCGTTGAGCGTGAAAGAGTGAGACAGCTTCCACTCGTCCTGCAAATAGAGCCCCAGGTTCGGATTATTCTGCTCCACCGTGGGCGTGCCGAAATTCTGGGTGAAGCCTTGCGAATTGTACGTTCCAGCCATAAAAGCAGCGAGCGACGCAAAGCTGTATGACCCGCGCAGTGACTGGGGATAGGTAATGGTGTCATCGTTGTAAAGCACGTCGACACCCGTCTTGAAGGTGTGTGCTCCCCGGTGAATGACGATATTGTCGACCACTTCCGCCAGGTAATTGAGGCGTGCCGTCGGCGATGAAGTCGATCGGCCAAATACGGCCACGCCCGAAATCGTTACCGCCGGTCCGGCCTGATCGTTTGGCGGAGCACTCAAGTCGTCATAGCTGAACTGGGCGCGAGTCTCATTGAAAATATTCGGCGACAACCCCGCAATGTTGCTGACGGCAACCGTGTGATTGGTGTCGAAGACCGACGTGCCGTTGCTCACCTCATTCAGGCTGCCGGTCCCGCGGGCGTTGCGGCTGCTCAGTTTGTACAGGCTGTAGCGCAGGTTGAACTGGTCCTGACTGCTGAAGCGATGATCGGCGCGCACGAAGAGGGTATCGGTGTGCAACGTGGTGGGGAAGGGCGTTGTTGCCCCGCTGCTGATTGGGAGCACAGGCCCCTGATACCCCACCGCAGCCAGCCGGGTGTTGATCTGCGCCGCAACGGAGGACGTAACCGTGATCACGCCGTTGGTATTGAAGCGACTTTCTTCGTAGTTGCCAAATAAAAAACTGCGGTTCTGGCGAATAGGCCCGGAGAGGCTTGCGCCATATTGCCCCTGGGTAAGGGGCAGCGTACTGCCGGAGAGTGCATTAGCCGCGTTCAGCCGCTGATTGCGAAGGAAGCCATACAGCGTCCCATGCACCGTATTGTTTCCGCTCTTCGTGATGATGTTGAAGTAGCCGCCCAGCGCTCGTCCGAACTCAGCCTGGCCTCCTGAAGTGACCACCTGAAATTCGCGTACCACCTCAAAGCCGAACGCATTGCCGGCGACACCCGCAGCGTCGTCGTTGTTCGAAACGCCATCCACCACAAAGCTATTGGAGAAGTTACGCTGGCTATTAGTCGAGTAACCCTGTCCCACCACTTCGGAGGTTTCCGCCAGCGTCTGCGTGCTCGCCGTGTTGGTTGGCGAAACACCCGGAAGCAGCAGCGCAAGATCGAGGTAGTTGCGTCCTTGATAGGGAAGGCTGGTCGCTTCGCTCTGCAGTACCGTAGACCCCACCTGGCTGCGATTGGTTTCCAATACGGGCGCTTCATCGGTGACGTGAATCGTGGTCGTGGTGTGCAGCGAGACGTGCAACGTTACGTCAAATGCCGCGCCCACGCTGAGCTCTACCTGCGTGGTCGTTTCCGCGAAACCGGAGGGCTGCGTACTGATGCGATAATGCCCAACGGGCAGGAAGGGCAGGCGAAAACGGCCCTCCTCATCACTCTGCGTCGAGTGGCCCTGGTTGGTGGCCGTCTCGGTGGCCATCACGGCAGCTCGCGGAACAGCTGATCCGTCCGGAGCCAGCACGCGCCCGGTTACAGACGCCGTAGTAAGCGTTTCTTGGGCTCGCGCGTAAGGCACCATCAAACTCAGCCACAGAAAACATGGCAATACACTGTTGCTTCTAAACCTGATCTTCAAGGGAATTTCCTGCATTCAGCCGGCCGTTTAAAGTCAGCGCCGGTTTGCGGCACCAACACGGCATGTGAAGACCGAACCCAGCCGAATATCACGCCGAGAGGAATTCCCTCAGGTGTGGCAGCGGGTTGCGAAGGGGCTTTAGAGAAGGAAGAACGCAGGTGGCCCGCGCTTCTGGCGCGACCGGTCACGTGAGATGCGACGTTTCGAAACAGTTTGCGCGTGCCCGGCCGGATGGCTGACCAGCTCGGCAAAAATGGCCGCCGATGTGGACGGGGCCAGCACCGGAGTATGCGTGGTCGCAACCGAGCCCGGCGCGTAGGGACATTTTTCCAGCGGAGCCATTACTTTTTGTCCCGTTGAAGCCGCGCCGCCCTGTGCGCCACCCAGCATCATGCAATGGTGCTTCCCGTCCCGGCGGCAGCACGCGGGCAAGCCGCTGTCCGCGTCTGTCCCCATGGCCAGCAGGGGAGAGGCGAAGGGCAAGCTGAACGCAGCCAGCAACAGGATGGAGAGCAATCTACGCAATGAGCTGATTCAACCTGAAAGAGAGCGGAAGTGCAAATCGAGCGAGGTCGCGGGCGCAGCCGATTGACGTGATCGAAATCGCCAAAAGTCTCGCGAAACCGGCCGGTAAGCAACCGGCTAAGATGGCTACATCGAAATAATAAATTCGGGCGGGAGACTTGAAAATGCTGCAGGCTATTTCGTTTCTGTGCGTTCTGGCATTATCGCCATCGATACTTTGTGCGCAGCAGCTCGACTTCAAAGCCACGGGCGCGCCGCTCAAGGCCGAGTCGGCTGACCCCCAGATCACTGCCGCGCTTCGCCGGGTGTCGGTGGATGTCATTCATCGCAACATCGAAAAACTGGTGGCTTTCAACAATCGCAATACGCTCTCCAGCATGGAGACGGACCTGCCCGAGGGCACCGGCATCACTGCCGCTGCGGCATGGATCAAGGCTCAATTCGAAGCCTATTCGGCTCAGTGTGGCGGATGCCTGGAGGTCAAGGAAGACACGTACATTGAACCCGCCGGCAAACCGGGTTTTGGTAATAGCGCACCGCGCATCGCAAAACCCACCAGGCTCACCACGGTTTACGCGGTGCTCAAAGGCACCGACCCCGCCCAGAGCCAGCGTCGCTACCTTGTCACGGGGCACTATGACACCCGCATAACCGATGTGATGGACGACCATAGCTTCGCCCCAGGAGCTAATGACGACTCCAGCGGGACAGCCGTCAGTCTGGAATGTGCACGCGTGCTCAGCCGGCAAAGATTTCCAGCAACGCTGGTATTCGTCGCCGTTCCGGGTGAAGAACAGGCACTCAATGGGAGCAAGCATCTCGCGGAACTGGCCAAGGCTGAAAACTGGGACCTGGAGGGTGTGTTGAATAATGACATCGTCGGCGGCAATACGACCCCCGGCGAAACGCACCAGAGCAAATCGTTGGTGCGTGTCTTTTCAGAAAACGTGCCCGCCAGCGCTACGCCTTCTGAGGTGCGGCGAATTCTTTCGCTTGGCGTGGAATCGGATTCTCCATCCCGCGAGATTGCGCGTGAAATCACCGCTGTTGCCAGGACTTACTTTCCCTCGGCAATCCCGTCGCAGGCCCTGAAGCCGGTACTCGAATTGCGTCTCGACCGCTACCTGCGGGGCGGCGACCACCGCTCTTTCAACGAGGAAGGCTTTGCCGCTGCTCGGCTCACGGAGTGGCGCGAGGACTTCAATCATCAACATCAAAAAGTCCGCGTTGAAAACGGTGTCGAGTATGGCGATCTGATCAAATTTGACGACTTTGCGTACATCGCAAAAATCGCACGCTTGAACATCGCCGTGCTGGCGACGATGGCGTCGGCGCCCGGAATGCCCATCCACGTCCGCATGCTCACCCGCAATCTCGATAACGACTCCATCATCAGGTTTGAGGCCCCTGCGGGAGCTCCCGCAAGTACGTGGTTCAAACTCGTATGGAGGGAGACCAGCGTCAGCGATTGGCAGTACGGCGCGAAGGCGTCGCTGTACAAGGAGCAGGTTGCTGGAATGGAACACACCATCACCGTGCCCGTTTCGAAAGACAACGTCATCTTTGGCCTGCGCTCCTGCGACGCCGCAGGGCATTGCAGTTCCGCCGTGACCCCTCTGCCGTAGCGATCCGCATTCCGCGCCACGACCGGAAGATGGCGCACGCATCCCGGCAAATGGGGCATTCGGAGGGTTCGGTCTTTTCGACAGCACCATCCTTGCTACCATCAAGGCAGGGGAAATAACGAGCACCATGGAAGAGTTCAGAAGGCTTACGCGTCTGCCGGCTTACGTGTTCAACATCACCGGCGAACTGAAGGCAGCGGCACGCAAACGCGGTGAAGACATCATCGACTTCGGCATGGGCAATCCCGACGGAGCGACGCCCAAGTTCATCGTCGACAAGCTCATCGAGGCGGCCCAGAAGACCCGCACCCACCGCTACTCGCTCTCCAAGGGCATACCGCGGCTCCGCAAGGCCATCTGCGACTGGTACAAGCGGCGCTACGACGTCGACCTGAACCAGGAGACCGAAGCGATCGTGACCATCGGATCCAAAGAGGGAATCGCTCATCTCTGTCTTGCCATGCTCGACGATGAAGACACCGTGGCGGTGCCCAATCCAAGCTACCCCATCCACATCTTCGGACCGGTCATTGCCGGATCGAAGATTCAAAGCATCGCGATGGATGGCACAGACGAGGAGTCGCTCTGGCAGAGGCTCTCTTACGAGCTGCCGCGCATGCAACCGCGGCCCAAGATGCTCATCTTGAACTTCCCGGCGAACCCAACGGCGGCGTGCGTCGACCTCTCATTCTTTGAGCGCCTTGTTCCGCTCTGCAAAGAGCTCGGCATCTACATTGTGCACGACCTTGCCTATGCCGACCTGACCTTTGACGGCTACAAGGCTCCGAGCATCCTCCAGGTTCCCGGCGCCAAAGATATCGCCGTCGAGTTTTTCACGCTCTCCAAGAGCTACAACATGCCCGGCTGGCGCGTGGGCTTTATGGTGGGCTGCCCCAGGCTGGTCAACGCGCTGGGGCGCATTAAGAGCTACTTCGACTACGGCACCTTCACGCCCATCCAGGTGGCGGCCATCGCCGCGCTCGAAGGACCGCAGGACTGCGTCGCTGACATCACCGCCATCTACAAGACGCGTCGCGATGTGCTGGTCCCCGGCCTCAACAAGCTCGGCTGGCCAGTCGACCTCCCGAAGGCGACGATGTTCGCGTGGGCACGTATTCCGGAGCATTTCCGCCACATGGGCTCGATCGAGTTTTCCAAAAAGCTGTTGCTCGACGCGAAGGTGGCAGTCAGCCCCGGCGTCGGTTTCGGCGACCAGGGCGACGGCCACGTGCGCTTCTCGCTGATTGAGAACGAAGAGCGAACCCGCCAGGCCCTGCGCGGAATCAAACAGATGTTCAAGGCCGGCTAACGCCTTGGCCGCAGATCGAGGAGCAAAACATGAAGGCACTCGTAAAGAGCCGTGCAGAGAAAGGCCTCTGGCTCGAGGACATTCCTGAGCCCACCATCGGTATCAACGACGTGCTCATCCGCGTTCGTTACACCGGCATCTGCGGCACCGACGTCCACATCTTCCAGTGGGACGAGTGGGCCCAGAAGACCATCCCCGTACCCATGGCCATCGGTCTCGAGTTCGTCGGCGAGATCGTCGCCGTCGGCTCCAACGTCAGCGACTTTTACGTCGGCGATATCGTTAGCGGCGAAGGCCACGTTGTCTGCGTACGTTGCCGCAACTGCCTCGCCGGCCGCCGCCACCTCTGCGCCCACACGCTCGGCGTCGGCGTCAATCGCCCGGGAGCGTTTGCGGAATACATCTCCCTCCCCATGACCAACATCTGGCGTCACGACCCGAAGATCAACCAGGAAGTCGCCGCGATCTTCGATCCCTTTGGCAACGCCGTCCACACCGCGCTCTCCTTTCCGGTGCTCGGGGAAGACGTGCTCATCACCGGCGCCGGCCCCATCGGCATCATGGCGATTCCCGTCGTCCGCCACGCTGGCGCAAGGCATATCGTCGTCACCGACATGAACCCCTATCGCCTCGATCTCGCCCGTAAGATGGGCGCGACCCTCGCGGTCGATCCTACCCAAACCCCCATCGCAGACGTCCAGAAGCAGCTCGGCATGCTCGAAGGCTTCGACGTCGGCCTCGAAATGTCCGGCAACCCCATCGCCCTGCGCGACATGATCGCCAACATGAGCCACGGCGGCAAGATCGCCATCCTCGGCATCCCCGCCAAGGAAGCGTTGATGGATTGGCGGCAGGTGATCTTCAACATGATCACCATCAAAGGCATCTACGGCCGCGAGATGTACGAGACTTGGTACCAGATGTCGGTCATGCTCGAATCCGGCGTCAACATTGAGCCCGTCATCACGCACCGGTTCCCCTTCAGCGAGTTCCAGCAGGGCTTCGACGCCATGATCTCCGGCCAGACCGGCAAGGTTGTGCTCGACTGGACCAGCTTGATATGAGTGCAGCGAAAGCGGTAGAGCGCTGCAAGTGGGCAGGCAGCGATCCGCTGATGCAGGCGTATCACGACGAAGAGTGGGGCGTCCCGGAGCATGACAGCCGCGAGCTCTGGGAACTCCTGATGCTCGAAGGTTTCCAGGCCGGACTCTCCTGGCTGGTCGTCCTGCGCAAGCGCGAAGCATTCCAGGCAGCGTTCAAGGGCTTTGATCCCGCCAAGGTCGCACGCATGACTGAGGCCGACATTCTGCGTCTGCTTCAGGACCCTCGCATCATCCGCTCCCGCGCAAAAATCGAGGCCACCATCAACGGCGCGCGAATCTACATGCAGATGAAGAAGGACGGTGAAGACTTCGCGGACTTTGTCTGGAACATCGCCGGCAACAAACCCATCCAGAACTCCGGCCCAGTCCCGGCTGAAACCGAACTCTCCGCAAAAATGTCCAGGGAACTCAAGCAGCGCGGCTTCAAGTTCGTCGGCCCGGTGATCGTCTACGCCTTCATGCAGGCCGCGGGCATCGTCAACGACCACAGAGAAACCTGCTTCCGCCGCAAGGCTGTCGCGAAGAAAGCTAAAGCAGCGTAGGCAGCACTTCTGTCGCAGGTCCCAGCAGTATCTCGCTGAACGCGCGCGCATTCAGCGGCTCTTCAGGCCCCACGTAGATCGTCTCAATGCCGCGCCGATGCGCCACATCCACAAATCCTGCTGCCGGATAGACCGAACCCGAAGTGCCCGCTACCAGCAGCACCGTCGCCCTTTCAAGCTCACGGAAGATGCTGTTCAAGTCCAGCGGCACTTCTCCAAACCATACGATGTGCGGACGCACAGCCCGTCCACACTCCGCACAAACCGGCAGCGCAGCACCGTCCTCGTAAAATGCTCGATCCGCAAACGGCTTTTCGCACCACACGCAGCGCGATTCAAACAGCGTGCCGTGCATGTGGTGGACGCGCTCTGATCCGGCCCGCTCGTGCAGATCGTCGACATTCTGAGTGCAAAGGTAGAAGCGGTCGCCCATCTGCTTCTCCAACTCCGCCAGCGCCACATGAGCGGCATTCGGCTGGGCCGCAAGCGCATCTCTTCGGCGCATCGAGTAGAACCGCCACACCAGCCCCGGATCCGCTTCCCACGCCTCCGGTGTCGCCACATCCTCCACACGATGCCCGTTCCACAATCCGCCCGATCCACGAAACGTCGCCAACCCGCTCGCCGCGGATACGCCAGCGCCGGTCAGAACGAACACCCGATCTTCTGCCTCGAAACGCATCGTCCTATTATGATTGCGGCGGATGTATCGCCCGGGAGAAAAGTTTATAATCCAGCTTGCGAAGCGGGAGTAGTTCAGTGGCAGAACGTCAGCTTCCCAAGCTGAATGTCGCCGGTTCGATCCCGGTCTCCCGCTCCAGAACTTCCGGCGCTCCGTTTCGAGCAGAGGCTTCGAACATGTGGTTTCGTACCCTACCTTTGACAAATGCTGAGCGGCGCTTTTATCGGCAAGTCCTCAATGTGGGTAGGACGAGATACGTCTTGCGTTCAGTTCTCTTCTTCGGGGGAGCGATGTTCACGATCATGACATTCGCAAAGCCTCTCTTCCACCACTCGCCCGTGGACTTTGCTTCGGTCGTTATCGGTTTGATCGTATGGCCAATTGCCGGTTGGTCATTTGGCGTCGCCATGTGGGGCAAAGCCGAGCGTATGGAGCGAAGAGATTTGCGTTAGCCTATCCTGATAAAAAGTGAAGAGCCGCGCTGTTTAGGCGCGGCTCTTTTCTTAGTTCTGGTTAGATCGTCGGAGAGGATCTACCGATGACCGTCGTGGTCATCATGGTGATCGCCGTGATCTTCGTGGTCCCAATGGCCTTCGTGCATACGCCAACCCTGCTGATAGCGGTCATAGTGCGGAAGGGTATAGTACGCACCCGCAAAAGGCGGTTGCTGCCAGCGCCCGCCGACCCATACGTACCGGCCGCCCTGGTTATTCCAGTAGCCATCGGTCCACACGTAACCTTCGCCCGGAGCAACCGGACGCACCTCGTAACGCGGGCGCGGCGGAGTGCGGCCGATGTAAATGCCGATCTGGCTAAAAGCGGGTACAGCGAACGATGCTGTCGTAATAGCAGCGACAATCCATTTTGCTTTCATGATCTCTCCGTTCAACATCAGCCAGTTGGATGCCTGGCGGAGAGTCAGCCCATCTAAATATCGACTTATCTTTGGCATACCCCGCCGAGTTGCCCGGCGCAACAAAAAAGCCGCCCGCAGGCGGCTTTTCAAAGCACCGTGCATTACCGCGCAGCGGTCTGTGTCTTCTGCTGTGAAGGAAGCGTGTGATTTTCAAGCGCCTGGGCTTCGGGCATAAAGGTGAGGGCCTTGTTGATCTGAGGATCCCATTGCGCACGCACCTTCAGGCCTTCGTTTTGACCGAACTGCGACGTGAAGAGTTCGCTCTTGATGCTGGCCTTGATCCAGTCGATGTTCGACGAAAAATCCCCGTCCGTATAGTCAACCTTCTCCGTCTTCAGGAACTCCCGGAACTGTTGCAGCAGAGACTCATCAACCTGCAGGTCCTTCTCGACCGTGTGCGTCGCAAGATAGTGCTTGGAGAAGTTGAAGAACGCGTAGTGCTGCAGAAGCACATCCTGCAGGTGGTTGGCCTTCAGGTTGTCGATCTTCTCATCTGGCGTAATGCCGCCGCCGCCATAGACCGTGCGACCGGAGTCCGTCAGCTTCACCTCGCGGTTGCTGTTGTCCTTGGGTGCCGTCGCGCTGTCGCGCACGTAATAGTAGTCGTACAGAGAAACGTTGTTGTAGTTGCGCTGGATCAGCCGGCCGGAAGGCGTGTAGTAGTGGAACGTCGTCAGGGCGAGTCCCATCGTGCTGTCGGCAATCGGGAACACCGTCTGCACCAGTCCCTTGCCGAAGGTCGTTTCGCCAACGATCAGCGCGCGGTCATGGTCCTGCAGGGCACCGGAAACGATCTCCGCTGCCGAAGCCGTATTGCGATTCACCAGCACAACGATTGGGTACTTCGCATCCGACCCGCGCGGAGCGCGATACACCTGGTCGGGGAAGGCGCGGCCGTGCTGCGAGACGACGATCTGCCCGCGCTGCAGGAATTTATCTGACATGTTGACGGCCTCATTCAGCAGGCCCCCCGGGTTGCCGCGCAGGTCGATCAGCAGCCCCTGGATATCGCCAAACTTCTCCAGCGCCTCGCCCACTTCATGCGAAGTGGTCTCCATAAACTGCGTAACGTGGATGTACCCGATGCCCGGCTTGATCAGGAAGGCCATGTCCACCGAGTAGCGGGGAATTTCATCGCGCACCAGGTCAAACTGCAGCGGCTTTTCCGAGCCTTCACGGCCCATGGTGATGGCCACATGCGTGCCGCGGGGACCCTTCAGCATCGAAGCGACGGCGGTGGAGTCAAGGTTCTCGGTGGACTTGCCATCGACGGCCAGGATCACGTCGCCCGGCCGAATGCCGGCCTTATAGGAAGGCGTACCCTCAAACGGTGCAAGCACCACGATCTTGGTGCCCTGCGGCTGAATCTGCATTCCCACGCCGTAGTACTTGCCGTGCTGGTCTTCCCGCATCTGGGCGAAGGCCTTGGCGTCATAAAAATTCGAGTGCGGGTCAAGCACATGCAGCATGCCCGGGATGGCGCCGTCGTAGATGGCCTTGTCCGTCTTGTCGGTGTCCAGCTTGTCAGCGTAATTCTGCTCGACGATCCCGAAGATATCGTCAAATGAGCGGAGCGAGTCCCGCGTCGAGGATTCCTGCGAAGAGGACTGCGCCGAAACCTTGCCGCCATAGAACGATCCCGCGATCGCGCAGGTCGTCAAAAACAAGGTGGCGGAGAAGAGGGCGCGTCGAGTGCGGTTGACCATAGAAGTTTGCCGACCTTTGGAAAAGCGCGCAAAACTGCGCTTCGGAGTGGAATTCACCCCGGTTGGACGGAGTATAGCAGCTTGAGGTTAGCCCCCGCTGTCCCCATTTCGGCCCATTCCGCCAACATTGTGACGAATGGCCCAGCCACCCTTCCAACCCCGGTAAAGGGTCGTGCCAGCCGTAAGTCCTGACCGGTAAGGCTGTCACTCACAGCACTTCCACAGGTAGAATGGTGAGAGCGAATCACCTCCGCCATTTTGTGCCGTCTATAAATGTGCAAGAGCGGAAAAGTACACGCGGAAACCGCCCCCCTGCGCAGGCAGCGGCGGATGAAGGAACGGATGACCCTGAAGTACACACATCACCTCTACGCCGCGGCGCTCCTGGCCGCGACCGCTGCTTCCGGCACCGTTGCCCAGGCCCAGTCGCGTTTCCCAACGCCGGCTGCCGGCAATATGACGCCCAATGCTCCCCAGCTTCGCCTGCCGGAGCTCCCCACGCCCCCGGCCATCACGCCCAACGGCGAGGTCGTCGAAGACGTCATCGTGCGCATTAACGACCAGATCATCACCCGGTCTGACCTCGAGCGCAGCGAAATCCAGTTGCTCCAGGAAGCCCAGCAGGCCGGCATGGCTGCCGATGCCCTCGAGCAGCGTCAGCGTGACTTGCTCCGCGACCTGATCGACCAGCAGCTCCTGCTCTCCAAGGGCAAGGAAATGGGCATCAACGGCGACGCCGAAACCATGCGCCGCCTCGACGATATTCGCAAGCAGAACCACATGGATTCGATGGAGGCCCTGGAAAAGGCCGCTGCTCAGCAGGGTGTCAGCTTTGAGGACTTCAAGGCCAACATCCGCAACAGCATCATCACCCAGCAGGTGGTCCGTGACGACGTGGGCCGCCGCGTTCAGATGACCCGCGCCCAGGAGCAGACCTACTACGACGCTCACAAGAAGGACTTCGAACAGCCCGAATCCATTCACTTGAGCGAAATTTTGATCCCCACCGCCGACAACGCTCCCGACGCTGCCGTAGCCCAGGCGCAGGCCAGGGCCGAAGAGGTTGCCGCTAAGCTCAAGGCCGGAACGGCCTTCGCCGATGCCGCCCGGCAATACTCCGGCGACAGCAGCGCGAGCCGCGGAGGCGATCTCGGCGACTTCAAACGTGGCGCTCTCGGCCAGGTGTTGGAAGACGCGACCTTCGCCCTTCCCGCCGGCGGTATGACCGCTCCGATTCGCACCCGCCAGGGTTTCGTGATCCTGAAGGTCGACACCCACACCCCCGCCGGGGTTCCCCCGCTCAGCGCGGTTGAGCCCCAGGTTCAGGAGGCCATCTACCTCGACAACTTGCAGCCGGCGTTGCGCGCTTACCTCACCAAGGCGCGCGAAGAAGCCTATGTCGACATCAAGCCCGGCTTCGTCGATACCGGTTCGCCACACAAGACCGCCGCGCAGGACATCGCTTTCACCACCTATACCGCGCCCAAGGTGAAGAAGAAGACCGAAGCCAAACGGCGTGCTGAAGCCGAACACGATGCTGCCGCGCAAGCCAAGCTCGCGGAAGCGCGCGAGAAGGCCGCAGAGCGTGCCGCCGCCAAGGCCGCCGCCAAGGCCGCCGCCAAGTCGGGCGGTAAGGTCAATGTCGCTGAACGTCCGAAGAAGGTCAAGAAGGTCCGCAAAGAAAAGATCCGATTTGGTCAGGCTCCGCGCAACGCTCTCCCAACCGCACCGGTTGAGACCGTGCAGACCGGCGCCGACCAGAAGTTGGGCGGACAGGCCCCCGGCGTTGCCATGGCCGCTCCAGGCGAGCAGACCTCGATCAGCACAGGAACTGGCGTCGATGTCGCCAGCAACAGTGCCGATCCGCTCGCGCCCCAGGAAGGTCCCCGCAAGAAGACCCGCTACACCGCCCGCCAGGCCGATGTGGAACTGGCCCGCGCCAAGGATAAGGCGCTCAAAGCCAGCCAGCACATTCAGGCACGCCCCGTGGCTGCCAGCGCAGACGAGAAAGCCGCCGAACAGACCCAGGCAGCACCGCTCGGCCTGAATGGCGACACGGCAAAGAAGAAGCCAAAGCCCAAGCGCGAAAAGGGCGCCCCCAAGGAACGTCTGCAGCAGAAGCCGACACAGCCCGTTGATGTTTCCCAGCCCGTCGCTCCCACGGTCAATCCGACGCTGGGCGGCACCGCCATTCCCCCGGCCACCGCCCCCGCAGACGGCACAGCAACCCCGCCTGCTACGCCGCCTCAAAAGTAGTCAGTCTCGTATAAGCCGTACGCGAAGGCCACCCGGCCTTCGCGTTCGCTTTTGCGCGCAGCCGGAACGCGTATCCTGAAGTCGCCATGAAAGACTTCTTTATCGCCGACGCGGCCCGCTTCGACAACCAGGTGGTCACCACCTATTTCTGCCTTTCCTCCGTGCAGGTCCGCGACCGCAAGCAGGGCGGCCAGTACCTCGCCCTCACGCTGACCGACAAGACCGGCCAGATGGAAGGCCGCATGTGGGAAGACATCGCCGACGCCCAGCAGCACTGCAGCGAGGGCTGCTACGTCAAGGTGCAGGGCCAGATCTCGAAGTACCAGGGCAAGTTCCAGATCACCCTCACCAAGATGCGCAACGCCGCTGACAGCGAGATCGAAGCAAGTGACTTCGTTCCAGCCACGCAGTTCGATATCGCCGAGATGTACGCCGAACTCACCGGCTACGTCGCCGCCTTCAAAAATCCGCACCTCCGCGCACTGGTCCACGCGTTTCTCGACGACGAAAACATCGGCGCAGCCTTTCGCACCGCACCCGCCGCCAAACGCCTGCACCATGCCTGGATCGGCGGCCTGCTCGAGCACGTCCTCACGCTCGTCCGCGTCTGCCGCGCCACCGCGCCGTTCTACCCGGAGGTCGATCCCGACCTGCTCGTCACCGGGGCCATCCTGCACGATATCGGCAAGGTTCGCGAGCTCTCCTGGAAGTCCAGCTTCAACTACACGCTCGAGGGGCAGCTGATCGGCCATATCAGCATTGCGCAGGGCATGTTGCATGAGAAGGTCGCCACGCTGAACGCGCAGGCCGTTGCCAGCGCCATCGTAGCAGGCAACCCGCCCCAGCTCTTTCCCGATCGCCTCCGCCTCCTCGTCGAACACATGATCCTCGCCCACCACGGCAAGCTCGAGTTCGGCTCTCCCAAACTCCCCATGACGCCTGAAGCCATGCTCCTCAGCGCGCTCGACGACCTTGAAGCCAAGTTTCAGGCCATGCGCAATGAATTCGTCGGCGCGAAGGCATCCGGCAAGGGTCCCGCAGAGGTCACCGAGTGGGTGCGATCCATGGACCGCCCGCTCTTCGATTCCAAGGCCTTCCTCAACGATCCCGAGTAGTCCCTGCGCGGTGTTCGCCGCTGTCCTGCGAGTATCTGGCACCCGCTCGTTATAATCAATAGTTCATGCTTCGTTTTTCTACAGCCGGCGAAAGTCACGGCGAATCGCTCGTCGCCCTCCTCAGCGGTCTACCGGCAGGTGTCCCGGTCGATCAGGCCTTCCTGGACCGCGAACTCTGGCGCCGCCAGCAGGGCTTCGGCCGCGGCGGCCGCATGCGCATCGAGCGCGACACGGCCCACATCCTCTCCGGCGTGCGCCACGGCAAAACCATCGGCTCGCCGATTGCCATGACCCTCGCCAACCGCGACTGGAAGAACTGGGAAGAGATTCTCCCGGTCGAAACGGGTGACCCCGAAAAGCACAAGGCCGTAGCCAGCCCCCGCCCCGGCCACGCCGACCTGGCCGGCGCCCTGAAATACGATTTTCCCGACGCCCGCTACGTGCTGGAACGCGCGAGCGCCCGCGAATCCGCAGCCCGTGTAGCCTGCGGCGCTGTCGCAAAGATGTTGCTGAAGTCGCTCGGCATCGAAGTCGCCAGCCATGTCATCCGCGTCGGCGGCGCCGAACTCTCGCGCGAAGCCACCTTCGCCGAAGTCGCAGCCATCGCTGACCGCGAAGACGTCCTGCTCGCCTGCGTCGACCCCGAGTCCGAAGCGCGCATGAAGGCCGAAGTCGACATCGCCCTCCGCACCGGCGACACCATCGGCGGTGTCTTCGAAGTCCTCGTCCACGGCCTTCCTCCCGGCGTCGGCACGCACGTCAACTGGGACGAGCGCCTCGACGGCCTGCTCGCACAAGCGGTCATGAGTCTACAAGCGGTGAAGGCCGTCGAACTCGGCCGCGGCGTAACAGCCGCGCAGTCGCTGGGCTCCACGGTCCACGACGCCATCGCCTACGAAGCCGAACCCGCCCAGGACGGCTCGCCATTCACGAAGTTCTCCCGCGACCACAACAATGCCGGTGGCATCGAAGGCGGCATTTCGAACGGCGAAGACCTCGTCATTCGCGGCTACCTCAAACCCATCTCCACGCTCCGCCGTCCGCTGGCATCGGTATCCTTCGCAACCCGCGAAGTCACCAAGGCATCCTATGAGCGCTCCGATGTCTGCGTCGTTCCCGCTGCTGGTGTAGCGGCTGAAGCGATGGTGGCGCTCTGCGTCGCTAAACTCGTCCTGGAAAAATTCGGCGGCGACTCGCTGGGCGAGTTGCAGCGCAACTACAACGGCTACTGCCAACAGATTCGAGCGTTCTGAGCGATGAGCAAGCCACAGCGCATTCACGAAGTGGTGAAATTTCCCGACCCGGTGCTTGCCCGGAAAGCGGACACCGTCACCGACTTCAATGACGACCTGGCGCAGCTGGTCGAGGAGATGTTCGACAGCATGTATGCAGCGCAGGGCATTGGCCTGGCCGCACCGCAGATCAATATTTCCAAGCGCATCACGGTGATCGACGTCAGCTTCAAGGAGCGCCCGGAAGACAAGATCGCGCTTATCAACCCCATCATCGTCGACCGCGACGGCAAGCAGGTGGAAGAAGAAGGGTGCCTCAGCCTCCCTGAGATTCGCGAGAAGGTAACGCGTGCCGCATGGGTAAGGGTGCAGGCCCAGAACGTGAAGGGCGAGACCTTCGAAGTCGAGGGCGAAGAACTCCTCGCGCGCGCCCTGCAGCATGAAATCGATCACCTGCACGGCATCCTCTTCATCGACCACCTGAGCCGCCTGAAGCGCGACCTGGTCCATCGCAAGATCAAGAAGCTGCAAAAGAACGGCGAGTGGTAATGCGGTGTCCCCGGTGAAACTGGTCTTCTGCGGAACCCCTGAGTTCGCGGTGCCGACGCTCCGTGCCGTGCTGGATGCCGGCCACGACGTTGCGCTCGTCCTTACCCAGCCCGACAGGCCCGCAGGCCGCAAGCTAGAGCTCCAGGCTTCCGCCGTCAAGCGCTTCGCTCTTGAGCGCGGCCTCGCCATCGATCAACCGGAACGCATCAAGAACAACGCCGAACTCCGCGCCACGCTCGAAGCCATCCAGCCCGACGCCATCCTCGTCGTGGCCTACGGACGCATCATTCCGCATTGGATGCTCGACCTGCCGCGCTTCGGCAACATCAATCTGCATGGCTCGCTGCTGCCCAAGTATCGCGGCGCCGCGCCCATCCAGTGGGGCATCGCCAACGGCGAACAGGAGACCGGCGTGACCACGATGAAGCTCGACGCCGGCCTGGATACCGGCGACATTCTGCTTCAGCACGCCGTTCCCGTGCCGCCGGACGCCACCGCCGCCGACATGTACCCCACATTGGCGGAGATTGGCGCAAAACTGATGCTGGAAACCCTCGCTGGCCTCGACGCCGGCACCCTGCGCTCCCGTCCTCAGGACCACGAGCACGCTACACTAGCCCCAATCCTCACCCGCGAGGACGGCCGCCTCGACCTCGACCGTACCGCGGGGCATACCTACGATCGCTGGCGTGGATTCACTCCGTGGCCCGGTTGCTACGCCGAGTTTCGCGGCAAGCGCTTCCTTCTCCTGCGCATCAAGGCGGCGGAATTGGACTTACCCGAACCCCTAAACCCCGGCGCGCTGATTATGCACCACGATCAACTCTTCCTTGCGGTCGCCCAGAACACCGCACTGCTGCTGGAGGAAGTCCAACTCGAAGGAAAGCCCCGCATGCCTGGCGCTGCTTTCTTTCGCGATTTCCAGATAAAGCATGGTGAGCGCGTTGGCTGATCACAAACGCCCGGTTGACCCCGGCCCTAAACCCCCGCCACAGCGCCCCACCATCCGCATCAGCGCCGCCCGCGCCGCTGCCTTTGAAATCCTCGGCCTCATCGCGCAGGGCCGCGGCCATAGCGACGACCTGCTGCACGGCCGGCATCTCAAAGGACTCTCTAGCGCCGACAAGAATCTCGCCACCACGCTCGTCTTGGGCGTTCTCCGCTGGCAGATCGCGTTGGATGCGCGCATCCGCCCCTTCCTCCAGCGGCCCGACATCAAGCTCACCGCGCCCGTGGAAATCGCCCTGCGCATGGGAGCCTTTCAGCTTCTGCACCTCGACCGCATTCCCCCGCACGCCGCGCTCAGCGAAAGCGTGGAGCTCGCCCGCGCGGGTGCACCCTTCGCTGTTGGCATGGTGAACGCGGTGTTGCGCAAGCTGTCTACCGCTCCCAAACCCGGCCAGCGTCTGCATGAGTCCACCACCGCTTTTGCCGAGCGCCTCGGCCATCCTGCATGGCTGGTGGAGCGCTGGGTCGCGGCTTACGGTCGGCCCGCCGCCGTTGCCATCTGCGATGCCGGGCAGCACGAGCCAGCCTGCGGCACGCTGTTCGCGCCTGAACGCGACGATGCAGCCATGCCCGTGATGGACGACGGTTCACGCCTCGTTGCCGAGCTTGCCGCTGCCGCCGCACCCGGTGCACAGCGTGTATGGGATTGCTGCGCCGCTCCCGGCGGTAAGACCCTCATCCTCGCCACTCGCTTCCCAGGCACGCAGCTTCTTGCCACCGACGCCAGCCCCAGGCGCCTGGCCTCGCTTGCTGAACGCCTGCAATCAGCGGGTGTGAGCAGAACGGTGAAGACGCTCGAAGCGGACGCCGCATCGCCCCCCGCCGAACTCGGGCAATTCGACCTGATCCTCTGTGACGTCCCCTGTAGCGGCACAGGTACCCTGGCGCGAAATCCTGAAATTCGTCATCGCCTTGACGTTGAGGACATTCGCCGACAGACGCAACGTCAGCGAGAAATTCTGGCATCCGCTTTCGGCCGTCTCACTCCGGGCGGACGCCTGGTCTACTCCACCTGCTCACTGGAGCCCGAAGAGAACGAGCAGGTGGTGGCAGGCGTTCTCGCATCGCTTCGCAACGCCGCCATCGCACCGGTCCCCGTCATGCCGTTGTTGGAAAGCCTTCGCGATCAGGGCCGTTTCAATCCGGACGTGGATCTCAACGCGATCGTCAACGGCGACATCCTGCGAACGCTTCCCGGCAATAGTTTCAACGGTGACGGCTTCTTCGCAGCGGTCTTTCAAAAGCAGGCGTAGTTACTGGTTTTGACCTGCAGATCCGTGTACAAAGCTGATGCGCACCGTATCGCCTTTGCTGAAGCGGAAGCCCGCCTCCGGCTTCTGCGAGAGCACCGGGCCTGAAGGGGACGCAACACGGACCACCGCCGCCGGTATCGTCGTCGGGGTTCCTGCTGCGGGTGGCGCACCGGGAGCCGCCGCCGCTGCAGGCGCAGGCGTGCTCGCGGCGGGAGCCGTTGCCGGCGGAGGCGTATCCGCCACGTACGTCAGCCGCAGACCAATCGCCGCGGCCGCACGGCTGGCGTTCGAGTAGCTCATCCCCACAAACGATGGCATCACAAACGTATCGCTGCTGGCGTCGCTCGACTGCGACAACAACAGGCTCACCTGCGGCCGGTCAACACCGGCATTAGGCGGAGGCGTCTGCGCCAGCACGATGTCCGGGTCGCCCGGCGCGCCGATGTGCGCAATAGCACCCAGGTCCAGGCTCATCCGGCGAATGTTCATCGCAGCCTCGCGCTGCGGTTGGCCCACCACGTCGGGGATCGACACCTGCTGAGGCCCCAGGCTCACCGTCACCCGCACCTGCCACTTCTTGCGGACCGTAGAGCCCGCCGCCGGAGCCTGCGAAAGAATGCGGCCTGCCGGCACCACCGTCGAGTAAAACTTGTTGTCGATCTTCAGATCCAGCCGTTTACTCAGTGCCGCGTTCGATGCCTCGGTGATCGACATGCCTGCGAAGTTCGGCACCGTCACCTCGCCGCCGTGCAGCGCCACGCGCATGGTCACGATCGCGGCCAGCATCGCCACGAAAATCATCGCCAGCGCACCCAGGATGAGCCGAAAGTATCGCATCAGTTATTTCCCAGCATACAGGTTGGATGCACGCCGTCAGCGGCGGTTGTCAGTGGCCGGCTCGGGATGAATCAATACCCGGCTAACCTGCGGATGGATCGCCCGGAAATCGCTCTCAAGCTCCGTGATGATGGCATGCACCCGCTCCATTGGCAGGTCGTCCGGCAGCGTGCAGTGGCAGCGTATGTGGATGCTGTGATCGTGGTCCGTATGCGACCGCGTCATCACCACGTCGTGGATGTCGACCACCTCGGGAAACGTGCGTGCCACGGTGCGCAGGTCGGCCTCCAGCGCGCTCGTATCGCGATCCGCCTCGGCCGTGTGAGCGATCGTTGCCGGCTCGCTCTCAATATGCGTTAGCACCGAGGCGATCTCCGGGATCTCCTGCCGCATCTCTGCTTCCAGCACCGTCACAATATCGTGCGCATCGCGCAGAGCCATGCGCTCGTCGACTTCGAGATGCTGCTCCACATGCAGGGCGCCGTCGTACTGCTGCACACTCACGTCGTGGATCGAAAGATTAGAGCGCGCCGCAACAGCGCGAATGCGATCGAAGATGCTCTCCCGCAGCGACGCCACTGGTACGGTATGGATGACGACATCCGCGCCTGGCAACCGCTCCTGCACCGCTGCTGTGGCCGCAAACGTGATCTGCTCCGACCGCTGGAACGTCACATTGCGCGGAATGCCCAGCGTCAGGTCGACAAAATAATTCGACCCCGACCGCCGTACCCGCACGCGCTGTACGCCCATGATGCCGTCAGTACTTTCGAGGTCATGAACCAGGTCCGTACGGATTTTTTCGCGCACTTCAGGCGGCGTGGCATCCAGCAGGGAATTGACCGTCTGATGGGCCAGCGTCCAGGTCACCTTGATGATCACGCACGACACCACCAGTGCCGCCACAGGGTCGGCATATTCCAGCAGCGGAATATTAAAATGACGTCCTGCAAGCGAAGCCGATAACCCGAGCAGTACCGCCACCGACGACCAGATGTCCGTGCCAAAGTGCAGCGCGTCGGCCTCCAGTGCCTCGCTGCGATACTCACGCGCTGCGCGGTGCAGCGAACGGCTGCGCATGAAGTCCACCGCGATGGAAAGCAGCAGAACGATGAAAGGCCAGATCGACCACGCCAGGTCCAGGTGACTGTGCGTCGCAATGCGGTGGATCGCTTCATAACCAATCCACAGACACGAGCCGACCATCAGTAGAATCTCGGCCGCAGCGGACAAATTTTCCAGCTTGCCGTGGCCGTAGTTGTGTTCCTCGTCGGCTGGCCGGTCGGAAATGCGGACCGTGAACAGCGTGATCGCCGCTGCCACCAGGTCAATCGCGGAGTGCGCCGCCTCGCTCAGCATCCCCAGCGATCCGGTGAGCGCACCGGTAAGCACCTTCAGCAGTGTCACCGCCAGCGCCGCAACCACCGAAGTCAAGGCCGCCGCGCGCTTGGCATCGCTCCGGTGTTGCTCTTCGGCGCTCATGCCGTTGGCCATCGTGCCGCTGGGGCTCATGGGTGTGAGCATACACGTGAGGGCTGTGGGTTGATGCTCACGGAGACTACGCCTTCGTCGCCCGGTAGAGTCCCGCAGCATGCAGGAAGTAACCATCCCACTCCGGCTTGGCGAATCCCGCCACCGTAAGCATGGCCTTCATCTGGGCTGGGCGAGGGAAGCGCGCAATCGAAGCGGGTAGATAGGCGTAAGCCGCTCGCTGTCCGGAAACGATTCCGCCCACGAGGGGAAGAACGTGATGCAGATAAATGTTGTAGCCCACCCCCCGCACACCCTCCGGGTGATTGCACTCCAGGATGCCAATTTGGCCGCCCGGTCGCAGCACGCGATGAATTTCTTGCAGCGCGTTGGCATAGTTAGGCAGGTTGCGAAAGCCGAACGCGGCGGTGACCAGGTCAAGGCTGTTATCGGCGAAGGGCAGCTGCATCGCATCGCCTTCAAGCCAAACGGCGTTGTCAGCCCCGTACTTTGTTCGCGCCCGGCTCAGCATCTCCGCTGAAAAGTCCAGTCCCGTCACCGGCTCAGCCTGGGTGGGACGCTCTGCCAGCAGCGCGGAGGTCAGGTCGCCGGTACCGCAACAAATGTCCAGCACCCGTGCCTCCGGTCGCCCCAGCACATCACGGAAGCTGCGCGCAGTTGCTCGCCACCACCTGCGATCGAGCCCAAACGACAACAGGTGGTTCAGCTTGTCGTAACTTGGCGCAATGGAGTTGAACAGCGTCTGAACATTTGCTGCAGCCGTGGCTTCATCGGCTTCGTCGGCCGTGCGCGCGCCCGGGGAAATTTCCGAATCCACGTTCATCGCGCTCACGCTGGTACTTCCACGGACTGTGCTTCGAGAACAATCTGCTCGGCCACGGCGAGCAGCTCCGTTTCCGAAACGTCGCGCACTACCACCGCCTGCCCGATCCCGGTCGGCAACACAAACGAGCGCGACCCACTGCGGTTTTTTTTATCCTTCGCCGTCAACGCCACCAGCGTTGCCGCGTCTGCCGTGAACGCGCGCAGTGGTCCGTAGGCACGAATCACGCGGTCCATACGCTCCACTTGCTCCGCCGTCACGAGGTCGCGTGCACCCGCGATGCGGACAGCCGCCAGCATCCCCCACGCAATCGCTTCACCATGGAGCAACTGAACATAACCCGTCGCCGCTTCAATGGCATGCCCGAGCGTGTGCCCGAGATTTAACAACATACGCACGCCAAGTTCCTTCTCGTCTTCGCCCACCACCGCGGCCTTCATGCGCACCGAGTCGGCGATCACGCGGGTGAGTGCCGCTGTATCGCCGCGCAGCACCGTGTCGTGTTCCGCTTCGAGAAAATCAAACAGGCTCGCATCGCGAATGATCCCCGCTTTCACGGCCTCCTGCATACCGGCGCGTAACTCCGCAGCCGGTAACGTAGCCAGCACAGCGATGTCGGCATAGACAGCCACCGGATGATGAAAGCTGCCGATCAGGTTCTTTCCCGCGGCGAGATTTACGCCCGTCTTTCCGCCCACCGAGCTGTCGATCTGCGCCAGCGACGTCGTCGGCACACCGACGTAGCGGATACCACGCATATAAATGGCCGCGAGGAATCCCGTCATGTCGCCGATCACGCCGCCGCCGAAGGCAATCAGTACGGAGTCTCGATCCGCGCCGGCCTGCGCCATCTCTTCGGCCAGGCGTTCGATGATCGAGAAGCGTTTGTACTGCTCGCCCGCCGGAATGTCGAGCACGGTGGGCGGCACGGAAAATCCCGCAAGAAAGGGTTCGCTCCAAAGCGACCATATCTCCGGTGAAGTCACTACGAACATCCGCGGCGCCTGGCCACCGGGTTTGGTCGTCAGTGCTTCCACACGCGCGCCAACGTTGCCCAACAGGCCCACACCGATGTGGACGCTGTAATCGGCAGTGCCGGTACCAACAGGAACGATCTGTGGCTCAGAAGACATCGTGTTTAAGGATAGCAGCGTCAGGCTGAAGCCCGCTGCGTATCGGGCTTGCGGAAGACCAGCGAGATCGCAATCGTCACGCCCAGCACCACGGCTATCACCGCCAGCGATACCAGCGGCCCAATCTCGATCCAGTCCGCAGCCAGCATCTTTATGGCTGCGAACGCCAGCACGGTCGCCAGCCCGTAATGCAGAAAGCGCAGCGTCGACAGCATCGCCGCCAGCAGCACGTACAGCGACCGCAGACCCATCACGGCGAGGATGTTCGACGTATAAGCCAGGAAGGGCACGCGCGTAATGCTCAGCACTGCCGGAATCGAGTCCAGCGCAAACACCACGTCAGTCAGTTCCACCGCCAGCAGCGCCAGGAACAGCACCGTCATCATCCGCTGTCCGTTTTCGACGACGAAGAAATGATCCTGGCTCGGGCTTATCGGGGAGAGCTTTGTCAGCCACTTCAGCCATGCGGGCGGCTCGTCTCCTGCAGGGTCTTTTTCCGGAATAAGCAGCCGTATCGCGCCTACCAGCAGCACCACCGCAAACAGGTAGCTCACCCAGTGAAAGCGTTCCAGAAGTCCAATGCCCGCGGCGATAAAAGCGCCACGCAACACGATTGCTCCCAGCACGCCCCAGAACAACACCTTCGGCTGCCGCGCATCGGCAATGCGAAAAATGCGAAACAGCAACAGGAATACAAACAGGTTATCGATCGAGAGCGCTTCTTCAATCGCATAACCCGACAGGTATTGAATCGCGCTCGTCGAGTGATAGAACGGCAGGAGCACAGCTCCCAGCGCCAGCGCAGCGCCTACCCACAGGATCGTCGCGATCACCGCTTTGCGATGCGTGTCGGGCACGGCCAGGTGAATGCCGTACTCGATCGCCATCAACACCACGATGGCGACATGAAACCAGATCCAGTGGCTGAGTGGCGTCACCATCAATGCTGATCGATCAGCCGGATCATCTGCATGAACAGGTCGGCGGAAATCTGCAGGCTGCGCGGGCTCACCTTGTCCAGGGTGTCCTGCGCCGTATGGTGGTAGCCTTCGGGCGCATTGTTGCTCACCGGTCCGTAGTCCATGTCGATGATGTCCAGCACCGGCACACCGCGCATGCGGAAGGGAAGGTGATCGTCCTCCACCGCCTGCTGATACTTGAAGATAGAACTCGAGTGCCCGGTGTCCTTCGCCGCCTGTTCCAGCATCGCCTCGAGTGCGGGCGAGGAGTTGTCCTCGCGGTTCACGTTCAGGTCCTTGTCGCCGATCATGTCCGCCAGCACGAATGCCTTGATCTTCTTCAGCGTGCCGTCGCCGCTCCACTTCGCCGCGAGATGCCGGGTCCCATACAGCGAGTCGGAAGCACTCCACTCCTTGATCGCCTCTTCACCGTCATCGAACACCAGCCAGATCGAGTACCCCTCCGGAGGATGCGCGCGGAAGTACTCGCCCAGCGCAATCAGCAACGCCGTTGTGCAGGCACCGTCGTTAGCCCCGACGAAGTTGACATCCTTCAGCCAGTAGTTGGTCTCGTAATGCGAGGCCAGCACGATCACGCCATCTTTCTTGCCCGGATAGCGAACGATGTAGTTGCGCATCGTCACCTGCCCGATAGGCGTGTTCGGATGAAACTCGTCAGACTCGAAGCGCCCCGCAGCGATCTCCGGCTGAAAATGCGCCTTCAGAAAGTTCTCCGCCGCTAAGTGCCCGGGCGACCCCACGTACCGCTTCGGTGCGGTGGCCAGGTACTGCTGCGTCAGCGCAAAAACATGCTCTCCGCTCACCAGTCCGGCGGCACTCCTCTTAGGTTGCGCGGATGCCCCAAGGGCAATCGTCGCAAGCATCAGCGTAGCTAAGGCCCGCAGCAAACTCATGCAGTTTTTTCCTTCTTCTTGCGCCGGTCCGGATGCACCAGGAATGCCACCGCTACCCCGACAAAGTACAGCCCCAGCATCGGCAATGCGAACAGCGTCATGCCAATCGGATCAGGTGTGGGGCAGATAACGGCCGCAATGATAAAAATCGCCAGAATGGCGTACCGAAAGTGCTTGAGCAAAAACTTGCCGTCCACGATCCCGAACAACGCCAGGAAGAAGATCAAAATGGGCAGCTCAAATGTAATGCCCAGTCCGAGAATCACCGCCATGAAGAACCCGGTGTACTCGTCGATCGTGATCATGTGGTTGTAGTCTTTGCCAAAGTCCAGCAGCAATACCTTCATTGCCCCGGGAAGCACGTAGAAGTAGCCAAAGACCACACCCATCGCAAACAGGAACACCGTCGTCCCCATGAACGGCCACACATAACGCTTCTCATGCGCGTACATGCCGGGAGAGATAAACAGCCAGATCTGATAAAGAATGAACGGAGCCGCCAGGATGGCGCCCGCGATGGCCGACGTCTTGATCAGGATGTTGATTGAGTCGGTCGGATGCGTCATGGTCATCTTCTGACCGACGTCCGTCAGCGGCTTTTGCAACGCCGCGATGATGTGCGTATGGAACGCGTAGGCAATGATCATGCCCACGGCAAGGTAAACCACTGACCACAGCAACCTGCGCCGCAGTTCTTCCAGGTGGTCCATCAGGCTCATGCCCGGCAATTCGGCGCGGTCGTGAACGGCGTTGCGTGCGCGGTCCAGCAGATCAGTTGCCATGTGCGACCGTACTCTCTGCCGTCTCGCTACCGGCCTCTACTGTTTGACGCGCCGGATCGATGGGGATGGCATCCACCAGCGGCCCCAGCTCGGTCGAATAAGACCGGCCCAGTGGCAGCCCGGTAGGCGGCGGCATCATCCTGATCTCTCCCGACGTGGCAATGGGCATCGGGGGTGATGGCTGGGGGTCGATCGTTTCATAGCCCGGAAATTGTGGGGCACGCTCTGCTTCCACCGGCTCCGCCGCAGCCGCAGCTTCAACCGGCGCGGGCACTTCGTCTACCGCCAAGCTGACGCCTTCAAGCGCCTCGCCTGCTGCTGCAGGCTCTGCTGCCAGCGTTTCCGCCGCCACGGGCTCTGCCGGAACGTCCAGCGGTGGGGGCGGCGGTGCCGCTGCCTGGATCGCCGCTGCCTTCTCGTCTTTTTCCGCGCGTTCGGCTATGCGCAACTCTTCTTCCATCTGCATCTTGAACTCATTGGAAGCGCGCCGGAATTCGCCGATCCACTTGCCGAGTTCGCGCGCCAGCACGGGCAGCTTCTTCGGTCCGAAGAGCAGCAGCGCGAGTACAAAAATAAAAGCACTATCGGTCAAGCTAGGCATGTCGCTTAGATGATACGTGCTTATCGGCGACACTCACAAATCGCCGCGCTCCAGCCGAAAATGCTGGCGACCATTCGCCCGTTTCTGCGTCCTATGGGAATACAGTTTCCCGCGGCACGCAGCCCACTGCTGCGACAATCAGAGCAGCAACAACAAGTGGGCAACCACAGCCCGGAGGAAGGCATGAGAAACATTCAGCGGAGAGCGCTCCAACTTCTGTCGGCGATCGCCCTGGTCGCGACGCTAACCGCGCTCACCGGTTGCCAGAATTTCTTCGTCTGCCAGAAGGCCAGCTGCCCTGCCAGCGGCAGCGGTGGCACCGGTACCGACGATTTTCTCTATGTCACCAACAGCAGCACGGGCTCCACTTATCTGAATGCCTACAACCTTTCCGCAGGCACGTTGGTCGCCGTCTCCGGTTCGCCCTTCAACTTGTCGTTTATTCCGTCCGCGCTGGTGGTCAACCCTGCCAATACCCTCATGTTTGCCGCATCGCAGACGGGCGGCATCTACGCCTATGCCATCAGCTCCGCTGGTGTGCTCTCCTCCCAGAACAGCGGCTCAGCCGTCAGCGTCGACAGCGCGGGCGCCATGGCCGTCTCTCCGGACGGCAAATATCTCTTCGTCCTCAACACTACCGCCATGGACGAGTTCTCCATCGGCACCAACGGCGCACTCACGCTCGTTTCGCAGTCGAACTTCCTGGCCCTGGGCATCACCGCCGCAGTCACTCCGGCGGCCATCCAGGTTGCACCCTCTGCCGATTTCGTCGTCTGTGCCCTGGGCACCGCGGGAAACGTCTTTTTCCCGTTCAACACCAGCACCGGCTTAATTTCCGCTGGGACGATCAACACCCCCGTTCTCCCCACGAACGGTGACAACGGCGTAGCCATCGACAGCAACAACTTCGCCTACATCTCCCAGACCAACGGCCTGCTCGTGTACTCGGTGAACGCCTCCACGGGTGTTCCTTCGCTGCTCGCCGCGTCGCCCTACACCACCGGCAGCGGACCGCGCCCCGTGGTCGTCAACAAGGCCGGAACGTACGTTTACGTGGGCAACTACGGCGACAGCACCATCTCCGCTTTCAAGATTGGTACCAGCGGCGCGCTCACGCCGCTGACCAGCGTCCAGTCCGGACCCTCCAACGTCAACACCTTGGCCGCCGACAACACGGGCAGCTACCTGCTCGCGGGTGGCTATGGTGCAACCGGCATTCAGCTGCTGCAGACCTCCGCCACCACCGGCGCGCTCACGTCGGCGCAAACAGCAGCCTCAGGAACCTCCGGCGTCACCCTGCTGGCTGTTACGCATTGATCGCCAGTGCATGTTGTACGGGTACTCTGAAAGCTGCTCTTTAATTTGTTGAGAGCAACCTGCGGGTACGCAAAGGGCATCGTCCTCTCTATGCAAGGTTTTTTTACCAGGCGAAGTGCGTCCCGGCTGACGGGCGGAGTTGCCGCCACACTGCTCGCGGGCGCGCTGCTGCTCAGTGGCTGCTCCGGCCTGCGCAAGCCGCCGCCCGATAAGTACGTCTACGTCACCGCCAAGGCGACCTACCTCCGCGACCGCGTCGCCGCCGTCTCCAATCGCACCGGCAACGTCAGCAATGGCGATAAGCTCACCGTCCTCGACCACGCTCGCCGCTTCGTCAAAGTGCGCTCGCCGCGCGGTGAAATCGGTTGGATCGACGAAAAGGCCGTCGCCTCGCAGCAGGTCGCGGACGACTTCGCCGAGCTCGCCAAAAAGCACGCCAAAGACCCCGTCGTCGGCAACGCCACCGTGCGCGACGAGGTTTACATGCATGATTCCCCCGGCCGCGACACCGACCGCTTCTTCCGTCTCGCCGAGGGCGACAAGCTGCAACTCCTCGCCCGCGCCACGCTCCCCAAGGTCGCCACACCCGGCGCCGCCAAGCCTGTCCCGGTCAAAAATGCTGCCGGGGTCGAAGAGATTCCGCCGCCGGTCATGGAAGACTGGTGGCTGGTTCGCAACGCCAACGCTGACACGGGCTGGATCTACTCCCGCATGATCGACGTCGACGCCCCCGACACCCTCGCCCGCTACGCCGAAGGCCAGCGCATCGTCGGCGCCTACATCCTCACCCACGTCAACGACCCCGAATCCGGCCAGCTTCGCGACGGCCAGCCCGACCCCGACATCCCCATCTACGTCACCGTTCTGGGCCCTTACAAAGCTGGCTTGCCGTATGACTTCGACCAGGTCCGAGTTTTCACCTGGAATCTCAAAAAGCACCGCTACGAAACCGCCATGCGCGAGAAGAACATTGAGGGCTACCTTCCGGTAAAGATTGGCACCTCGAAGGACCCCTACGGCAAATCCGTGGACGCGCAAAATCCACTCCCCAGCTTCACTTATCGCGTACTCGCCGCTGACGCCCCCACTCCCGTGCCCGATCCCATCACCGGCGTTGTAACCCCCGGCAAGCTCATCGAAAAAACGTATCGCCTCATCGGCAACATCACCCAGCGCATCGCCCAGCCCGGTGTGCCGCCGCCGGCCGTGGCTCACCCCACACCCGAGCAGGACAAGAAAGACGCCAAAAAGAAACGGAAAAAGTAAGCCCGACCGTTCTATGTTCCTTCGCGAAACTTAGCGCTTAAACGTCGCCAACATTGCGTCAAAGCGTTTACCGCTGCCCAGGCCGACACGGCGCTCCTCAGCCGAAGAACTCACTAACCGCCGCCACCACCGTCTCCTGCTCGTCCTCGCGCAACTCCGGATACATTGGCAGGGCCAGCACCTCCTCGGCCGCCTTCTCGCTCACCGGGAACGACCCCTTGTGATACCCCAGCATCGCCAGCGACTCCTGCAGATGCAGTGGCAGCGGATAGTAAATCTCTGACCCAATCTGGCGGTCGCTCAGGAACGCCCTTAGCTGGTCGCGTTTCGGCACCCGCACAACGTACTGATGAAAAATGTGTCCGGCCCGCGGATCGGTGTAGGGAACCACCACACCCTCAGCCGTCGACGCCCCCACCAGCCCCGCAGCCGCAAACAGCGCATCGTATCGCGCCGCTAGCTCGCGCCGCCGCTGGTTGCCCGCGTCCACATACCGCAGTTTGATCGCCAGCACCGCCGCCTGCAGCGAGTCCAGCCGCGAGTTCCAGCCCACCTCTTCGTGGAAGTAGCGCTTCTTCATCCCATGCGCCCGCAGCGACCGCATCCGCTCGTCCAGCTCAGCGCTTCGCGTGGTCACCAGTCCCGCATCGCCGAACGCCGCCAGGTTCTTCGTCGGATAAAAACTGAACGCTCCAGTCACCCCGAGCGCCCCAGCACGAACCCCGTTCCACGTCGCACCAAAAGCCTGCGCCGCATCTTCTACGATGGCCAGGTTCTGTTCATCGGCTAGCTTGCTCAGCGCATCCATATCCGCGCACTGGCCGTAAAGGTGCACCGGCATCACCGCCCCAACATCGTGCCCGTGGCAGGCCTTTTTCACCGCCTCAGGATCGATGTTGAAGGTCTCGGCGTCGATGTCCGCAAGTACCGGCGTCGCCCCGCACCGCAGGATCGCGCTTACAGAAGCAAAAAAAGTAAACGGAGTGGTGACCACCTTGTCACCCGGACCGATATCCAGCGCCGCCATGGCCAGCCACAGAGCATCCGTACCACTGGCACAGCCCACGGCATGGGCGGTTCCACACGCCGCCCCCGCCGACCTTTCAAATTGCTCAACCGCCGGCCCGAGAATGAACCGTTGCGAATCACAGACTTGCGTGATGGCTGCCAATACTTCTTCGCGGATTTCACCGAACTGCCGGGAGAAATCCAGCATCGGAACGGGCTGTACAACGGCGTCTTTCGGCTCCCTGCTCACACTCAACATCCTACCCCGCCAGCCCGATTGGCGCCCCACGGCAACAAATTTGTGCCCCACTACGTCAAACCAGCTTGAACATTACGCTTCATCCCCGTATGGTTGTCTCTCTCATCGGTTCGCCGCTCTGAGAGCTGCTGTACTTTTACCCGGGACGTGACGACATCGCCACACCGGAACTGCTTCGCAAAGGAGATCGGCCCAATGGATGCCAAGCCGGCACAGAACATTCAGGACACCTTCCTGAACACCGTCCGCAAGGACAAGAGCCCCATCACCATCTATCTCGTCAGTGGCGTCAAACTCACCGGCAAGATCAGGTCCTTCGATAAGTACTCCGTCCTGTTGGAGAACAATAACCAGGAACAGCTGATCTTCAAGCACGCCATCTCAACGGTCGTCAGTGGCCGTGCCGGAGCGCATTTTGAGTCTCGCTCGGTAGCAGATGTCCGTGAACAGCGCACCACCAGCGCGCCTGCGGAAGCGCTCGCGCACTAACTCGGCCAATCCTCTACTTGTCTAAAGAAACGCCAATAGTCGTCGATAGACACTCTCCCGGCAGGGCGCGGGAGGAAGCTCTCCTGCGCTCACGCCAGCAGGCCACGCGCGATCTTGCCGTTCTCGTTGCGGTCGAATTTACCTCCGGCCGAAAACGCATCTCCACAGTGGCCCAACAAGCGAGAGCCGCAGCCACCCTCTCGGACGACGCTTTAGAAGAATCAGCCCCCGAACCACAAGCCAGCACTAAAGAATCCACCGAACATGACTTTCAGGCCGCGCTGGAGGAGTTCCAGGAACTCGCCCGCTCGGCCGGCGCCGTCGAAGCCGCTGTCCTCATCCAGCGCCGTCCGCGCCCCGATCCCGCCACGCTCGTCGGCGGCGGTAAGCTCGACGAAATCGTGGCCGTCGTCGCCTCCACCGGCGCCAGCCTCGTTCTCTTCGACCACGACCTCACACCCTCGCAGGCCCGCAATATTGAAGCCCGGCTGCCCTGCACGGTCATCGACCGCTCCCAACTCATCCTGGACATCTTCGCCCGCCACGCCCGCACCCGCGAAGGTATGCTCCAGGTAGAGCTCGCACAGCTTCAATACCAGCTCCCACGCCTCGCCGGCAAAGGCAAGAGCATGTCCCAACTCGGCGGCGGCATCGGCACCAGAGGCCCTGGTGAAACCAAGCTTGAAACCGATCGCCGCAAGATCAACGTCCGCGTCGACCACCTCAAGCGCCAGATAGAAGCCGTGCGCCGCATCCGTGGCCAGCAGCGTCAACGCCGCGAAGCCGTACCCGTTCCCACCGTCGCGCTCGTTGGCTACACCAACGCCGGCAAGTCCACGCTCTTCAACGCCCTCACCGGCGCTGGCGTGCTCGAGTCCGAACGCATGTTCGCCACCCTCGATCCCAAACTCCGCCAGCTGCAGCTCCCATCGCGCCGCAAAATCCTGCTCTCCGACACCGTCGGCTTTGTCCGCGACCTGCCCCACGCGCTCGTATCCAGCTTCCGAGCCACGCTGGAAGAGGTCGAACGCTCCGAGCTCCTCCTCCATATCCGCGACGCCTCCAGTCCCATGCTCGAAGAACAACGCCTCCAGGTGGAAGCCGTCCTCGCTGAACTGGAAGTCATCGGCAAGCCCGTTCTGCAGGTGCTCAACAAGGTAGACCTGCTGCCGCCCGGCACCGTCCTGCCGACCGACGCTATCGGCGTTTCAGGCCTCACGGGGCAGGGACTAGGCCACCTGCTCGCCGCCATCGACGCCGCGCTCGTCGCCGATCCCCTCGCCACCGCCAGCTTCCGCATTCCGCAATCCGAAGGCCGCGTCATCGCTGCCCTTGAGCGCGGTGCCACCATCGAGCGCCAGCGCTTCGCCGGCAACCTGCTCTACATGACGGCCACGGGGCCCGCTTCATTGCTGCATCGTTACCGGCGTTTTATCGCCCACGAGGAAACAGCGGCATAGCGCTTTCGAGTGGGTTAAATAGTACAGGCCGCCTGATCGGGGAGCGGAGGTGGTGTCCCCTGTCACGCAGCCTGCACGACCCGGAACCGGGTCTCGGGTGGTGTTCTGATTTTACTCCTCTTCGGACACCTCTTGAGGCATATTCGTCGTCTCACGAAGAAATAATGGGATAAATCGATTATCGATCACCATAGGCGCTTATCGCCAAGCGCTCTTTGACACTCCACAGCAGCGTTTGTTACAACTTACTGGTATCAAAGCCTGCATCTACGTTCTATTCCTCACCGTTTCGCGCGCCTGCAGGCAACGGGTTTTGGCCTCGCCTTTACCCCCCGCTTCACCCAGATAAATTCATGGAAATTGTGCAACAACTTGGCGGTCTTGTGCTCGGCTCTGTGCCGACGATGATCTTCTTCATCCTGCTGGTCATCTGCTATAACCTGCTGGTTCGCCGGCCCCTCGCAAAGGTGCTGGCTGAGCGCACCGCACGTACTTCCGGCGCCGTTGAGCAGGCCCGCAGCGCCATCTCCGCAGCGGAAGCCGAAACGCAGGTGTACGAAGACAAGCTTCGTGCCGCCCGCGCCGACGTCCTCGCGGCGCGTGAGCATCTGCTCCAGCAGTGGAACGCAGAGCGCGATGCGGCGCTGAACGCAGCCCGCACCGCATCCCAGCAGAAGGTCAGCGTCGCCCGCAAGCAGATCGAAGACTCCGCAGCCGTCGCCCGCCAGCAGATCGAAAGCGCGACCGAGATGCTCAGCGACCAGATTCTCCGCGCCGTGCTCCCCAAGGGCACCAACATCTCGGAGGTCCGCCAGTGAGCCGCGCCCTGTTTCAACGCCTCTCCACGGCAGCGCTCTTCCTGCTTCTGCTCGCTCCGATTCGCCTGAACGCGCAGGAGCCTGCAAAGCAGACCGTAACGCAGTCCGGCCAGCAGACCACGCCTGAAGCCGAAGTCCCGGCCAAGAATGCGGAAGAGCAGGACGAGAAGGATGCCTACCTTCATTCGCCTTCGGTCATCAAGTTCGGCGCCATGCTGGGTATGAATCGCTACCAGGCCGCGACCGCCTTCACCCTCTTCAACTTCCTGGTGCTCGCGATTGCCGTCGGCTACTTCCTGCTGAAAACCCTGCCCAAAACCTTCCGCAATCGCAACACGCAGATTCAGAAAAGCCTGGTCGACGCCCGCACCGCCACCGAAGAAGCAACCGCGCGCCTCACTGGCGTCGAAGCACGGCTCGCCAAGCTCGACGAGCAGATCGCCGGCATGCGCGCACAGTCTGAAGCCGACTCCGCCCGCGACCAGCAGCGCATCATGGCCAATATCGAGGAAGAGAAGGCCAAGATCCTCACCGCAGCCGAGCAGGAAATCGCCGCCGCCACCACCACGGCGCAACGCTCCATCCAGAAATATGCGGCCGAGCTGGCCATTGAACAAGCCGCGCGCAAGCTCGTCGTAACAGCTGAAACCGATCGCCTCCTGGTCGAAAGCTTCGCGCACCGTCTCGGTGGCGATAAGGGAGGGCAGAACTAATGTCCGCAGTTGACTCCCGTTACGCCCGTGCTTTCGCCTCCGTCGTGCAATCTCAGCACCTTGACTCCAGTGCCGCGCAGAAGCAGCTCGATGACTTCGCTGCCACCCTCGAAGGCAGCACCGAACTGCGCACCGTGCTCGAAGATCCCTCGCTTCCTGAGGAACAGAAGCTCAAGGTCATCGACGGCATTGCCAGCCGCATCGGCATGATTCCCGCCGTACGCAACTTCGTCGCCGTCATCACGCACCACGGCCGCCTCCAGGATCTCGGCGGCATCCTCGCTGCCTACCACGCTATTGCCGACGAGGCCGCCAACTTCACTGAGGCAGAAATCACCAGCGCCCACCCGCTCGATACCGCCAACCGTCAGCTCCTTGAGCGCCAGGTTGCCGCGCTCGCCGGCACACAGGTCCGCGCTACCTACACGCAGGACGCCTCGCTGCTTGGCGGCGTTGTCGTCAAGATCGGCTCCACCGTTTACGATGGCTCGGTCCGCGCACAGCTTCAGCAACTGAAACAAAGATTGATCGCGGCGCACGCCTAGGCCGCAACGCAGTAGAGAGAAAAGGAACAGCATGGCATCGATTCAGGCAAACGAAATCACCGAACTGCTTCGCCAGCAGATTGAGAACTACGAGCAGCGCGTACAGGTCGACGAGGTCGGCACGGTCATCTCGCTCGGCGACGGTATCGCCCGCGTCCACGGCCTCGACAAGGTCATGGCCGGCGAACTCATCGAGTTCCCCCACGGCATCATGGGTCTCGCCATGAACCTCGACGAAGACCAGGTCGGCGCCGTCGTTCTCGGCGAATACTCCGAGCTCAAGGAAGGCGACCAGGTCAAGCGCACCGGCAAAATCATGTCGGTCCCCGTCGGCGAAGCCCTCATCGGCCGCGTCGTCAACGCCCTCGGCGCACCCATTGACGACAAGGGCCCCATCAACACCCCGCATTCGCTGCCCGTCGAGCGCCTCGCTCCCGGCGTCATCGCCCGCATGTCCGTCACCGAACCCATGGCCACCGGCATCAAGGCCATCGACACCATGATCCCCATCGGCCGCGGCCAGCGCGAACTGCTCATCGGCGACCGCCAGACCGGCAAGACCGCCGTCGCCCTCGACACCATCATCAACTCGGCCAAGAACAACCTCATCTGCATCTACTGCGCCATCGGACAGAAGCGTTCTTCCGTTGCCCAGGTCGTTCAAACCCTCGAGAGCTACGGCGCCATGGCTTACACCATCGTCGTCGCGGCCACGGCATCCGAGCCCGCTCCCATGCAGTACCTCGCTCCCTTCGCCGCCACTGCCATGGGCGAGTACTTCCGCGACAACGGCATGCACGCGCTGATCATCTACGACGATCTCTCCAAGCACGCCGCCTCGTACCGCGAGATCTCGTTGCTCCTCCGCCGTCCGCCGGGCCGCGAAGCCTACCCCGGTGACGTCTTCTATCTCCACTCCCGCCTCCTCGAGCGCTCGTCCAAGATGTCGAAGGAAAACGGTGGCGGCTCGCTTACCGCGCTTCCCATCATCGAGACCCAGGCCGGCGACGTCTCCGCGTACATCCCGACCAACGTCATCTCCATCACCGACGGCCAGATCTTCTTCGAAACCGACCTCTTCAACTCCGGCGTCCGCCCGGCTGTGAACGTCGGCCTCTCGGTATCCCGCGTAGGCTTCGCCGCCGCCATCAAGGCGACCAAGCAGGTCGGCTCGACCCTCAAGCTCGACCTCGCGCAGTATCGCGAACTCGCTGCGTTCTCGCAGTTCGGTTCTGATCTCGACAAAGTCACGCAGAACCAGCTCAACCGTGGCGCCCGCCTCACCGAGCTCCTCAAGCAGCCTCAGTTCCAGCCGCTCACCTGGGTACAGCAGGTGGCCATCATCTACGCCGGAACGCAGGGCTTGCTCGACGACGTCGAAGTCAAGGACATTCGCGAGTTCGAAGACGGTTACTACGGCTACCTCGCCAACTCGCAGGCTCAACTCATGACCGATATCGAGGCCAAGAAGGCCCTCGACGACGACATCAAGAAGCGCCTCACCGACGCCATCAACCAGTACAAGCAGGACTTCCTCGCCAAGAAGAAGGACGCTGCCAAAGAGACGGTGAAGGCCTAAGCATCCATGGCAAACGTACTCGATCTACGCCGCCGCATCCGCAGTGTGAAAAACACGCGGCAGATCACCAAGGCCATGAAGATGGTCTCGGCGGCCAAGCTGCGCCGTGCGCAGGAACGTGCCATGCAGGCGCGTCCCTATGCGCAGATGCTCACCAGCGTGCTCGAATCGCTGGTCCGCCGCACCGACCTCATCAACGACGTAGGCGACATCATGCACCCGCTGCTCGTCGAACGCGAAGAGAAGAACGTCCTCATCATCGTCGTTGCCGGTGACAAGGGCTTCGCAGGCGGCTTCAACTCCAACATCACCAAGGCTGCCCAGAAGTTCATCGACGAGCGCCGCTCGCTCGGCCAGAACCTCGACCTCGAACCCGTAGGCAAGAAGGCCATCGGCGCTTACAAGAAGCGCTACCCGGCCGCGACCTACGAACACAAGGAAGAGATTTACGACAACGAGCTCTCCAAACACATCGAAGATATTCGCCACCGCGCTGATCCCATCGAAGTCTCCTTCGAGCACCCCACGCTCCTGCTCCGGACCAACTTCGATGACGTCACCGCCATGGCGCACTCCATCATCGACCGCTACGAGCGCGCCGAAATCGACTCCGTCTACATCGTCTATAACGAATTCAAGTCGGTCATCCAGCAGCGCGTCGTCGTCGAAAAACTGCTTCCCATCCGCAAGCTCGGTTCCCACGAAGTCACCGCGCTCGAAGAGATGACCGAAGAGCAGAAGGAAGCCGCCGGCAAGGCCGCTCTCAGCGCCGGCGTCTCCATCAACGAGCCCGAGCAGTCGGAAATCGAAAAGGAAGCCAAGAAGTTCGGCACGTCCGAAGTCGATTACATCTTCGACGAAGCCCCCGAGCGCCTCTTCCGCCACCTCATGCCGCGTTACGTCACCACGCAGATCTTCCACGCGCTGCTGGAATCCGGCGCGGCCGAGCACGCCGCGCGCATGACCGCCACCGACGCCGCCACCAAGAATGCGGGAGATCTGATCGACTCGCTCTCCCTCACCATGAACCGCGTGCGTCAGGCCGCGATCACCAAGGAAATTATCGAAATCGTCAGCGGAGCAGCAGCTCTGTAGGCAAGCGAAAGAGACTTATGGCAGACACACAAAACATCGGCAAAGTCATCAGCATCAGCGGCCCGGCCGTTGATGTCCAGTTCGAAGAAGCGAAGAAGCCCGCCATCTTCCAGGCGCTCCGCATCGTAGGCGACGGCTTCGTTACGCCGAACCCCGTCGACGTCGTCGTCGAAGTGCAGCAGCATCTCGGCGAAGGCCGCGTGCGCTGCATCGCGATGGTCGCCACCGAAGGCATGGTCCGCGGCATGAAGGCCATCGACACTGGCGCCATGATCACCGTTCCCGTCGGTCGCGCCACCCTCGGCCGCGTGCTCAACGTACTCGGCGAGCCGGTAGACGAGCTTGGCCCGGTCAACGCGACCGTCCACATGCCCATCCACCGCGCCGCTCCGGCGTTCGACGAGCAGTCCACCTCGGAAGAAATGTTCGAGACCGGCATCAAGGTCGTCGACCTCATCCTCCCCTTCTTGAAGGGCGGCAAGATCGGCCTGTTCGGCGGTGCCGGCGTCGGCAAGACCGTCGTGATCCAGGAGCTCATCAACAACGTCGCCACCAAGCACGGCGGCTTCTCGGTCTTCGCCGGAGTAGGCGAGCGCACCCGCGAAGGCAACGACCTCTGGCACGAGTTCCAGGAGTCCGGCGTTATCGATCTCAAGGACTTCTCGAAGTCCAAGGCCGCACTTATCTACGGCCAGATGACCGAGCCTCCAGGGGCGCGTCTGCGCGTGGCGCTCACCGGCCTCACCGTCGCCGAGTACTTCCGCGACGAAGAAGGTGCCGACACGCTGCTCTTCATCGACAACATCTTCCGCTTCACCCAGGCCGGTTCTGAGGTCTCCACGCTGCTCGGCCGTATGCCGTCCGCCGTGGGCTACCAGCCCAACCTCGCCACCGAAATGGGCGAACTGCAGGAGCGCATCACCTCCACCAAGAAGGGCTCGGTTACCTCCGTGCAGGCCGTCTACGTGCCCGCCGACGACATCACCGACCCTGCTCCCGCCACCACCTTCGCTCACCTTGACGCGACCATGCTCCTCTCGCGCCCGCTGTCCGAGCTGGGCATCTACCCCGCCGTCGACCCGCTCACCTCCACGTCGCGCATCCTTTCCGCGCGCATCGTCGGCGACGAGCACTACAACGTCGCGCAGGGCGTGAAGCGTATCCTTCAGCGCTACAAGGACCTGCAGGACATCATCGCCATCCTCGGCATCGACGAGCTTTCTGAAGAAGACAAGCTCACCGTAGCCCGGGCGCGTAAAGTCCAGCGCTTCCTCTCCCAGCCCTTTCACGTCGCGGAAATCTTCACCGGCATCCCCGGCGCGTACGTCAAGGTCGAGGACACGGTCCGCAGCTTCAAGGAGATCATCGAAGGCAAGCACGATGCGATCCCCGAGCAGGCGTTCTACCTCAAGGGCGGCATCGAAGACGTCATGGCCGCCGCTGAAAAGATGAAGGCAAGCGCATAACCATGGCTGATGCAACCAACAACTCGGGACTGCTGCAGGTGCGTCTGGTAACCCCAGACCGCCTGCTGCTGGACGTCACCGCCGCTGCCGTCGAGCTGCCCGCCATGTCGGGCTACCTCGAAGCGCTCTACGGCGCCGCCCCCCTGCTCGCCGAACTCGGCGCCGGCGAAGTCCGCCTCCACGGCGGCAATTCCGGCGACCAGGTCTTCTTCGTAGCCTGGGGCTTCGTAGAAGTCCTCCCCGAGCGCGTTACCATCCTCGCTGAGACCGCGCTGCACCCCGAAGAGATCGACCTCAACGCAGCCCAGGCCGACCTCAAGCACGGCGAAGAGCTATGGCAGCAGGCCGGCGACGACCAGGTCAAGTACGACGAAGCCAACTCCGTCACCCGCGTCGCTGAAGAGAAGATCGCCAGCGCCCAGGGCAAGCACTAAGCGCGCACCATCACGCAGCAATGGGCCTGGCCTCAGCCGGGTCCATTCTTATTTAACGTCGTGCGTCGGATCGAAGTTTTCGCAATCGACGTTATTGATCAATCCACCACACGGGCGTATGCGTTTCGGATCGTAGTCGAAGAAGGTCAGGTTATCCCGGTAGTCGATTTTGAGCGTCAGTTGGTGCAGCGTCGGCGCTCCCAGGTAACCGGAAATCTCAACCCCTGCTCCTTTGCTGAAGTTGTTGCCGTCCACGCCCCTCATACCGTTGGTCACCTGCCGCAGCCCGGCAAACTCCAGGGTAACGGGACCCGTACGAATCTCCCGCGCCACTTGGCCAGAAAGTCCGCTCATATTGGACCCATATCCCGTTTCCACTTTGCTCACCTCGCGGGCCGCGTCGGGAGTGATCAGGTTCTGGAACGCTCCGGTGTCAACGATGAACAGGCGGCTCGGATGATCGTTCAGGCGGACGGGCAACAGCAGGAAGTGCCCCGTCCGATAGAACGATGTCCACCCCTTCATCTCGGGAGCGACGTAGCGGTCATGCGGGGTAGCATTGTCGTCTTCGCTGGTGGCCAGGCTGCTGTTAGCGGCATCGTCGACCACATTCGGACGGGCCGGCAAAGGATCGAGTCTGAGTTCGCGACCCGGGAAGTCCAGCGTCAGCAGGAAGCGTGAAAATACGTTGCCGCCAATCAGGCCATCGGATGTGACCGACCGCATCTTTTCTACGACCTGAACGTCGCAGTTCTCAAATTCAATTCCGCCGATGCGCACGCTCTTGACGGTCGCCAGCCACGTCTTCCTGGCGCCCTCGTCGCCGAACCCGGACACCTGGCCGCCTTCTCTCAACGTCAAATGCAATGCGGCCGCGGCACCCTTGCTCAAAATCAACCCGGAAGCACCCGTGTCGATCTCCAGCCTTTTTGCTTTCCCTTCAAGACCCACATCCAGCCCCCAGGTCACGGGGTTTCCCGGCCCATAGCTCACAGGTTTGAAGGGAATGTTCACCGTGGCGGTCACCGGCGTAGTCAGGCGGCAAGGTGCCGTCGCAGGAGCGGCAAGTCTCGCCTGGTAATCCTCAAACAGCTTGTGCCGCTTCTCATTCAGGTACTTGGCATCTTCCAGGTATCGGCCGACCTCTGTTACCCGTTGCGCCCGTGGCTGCCATGATATCCAGTCCGCCCGAATCGCATCATCCACAGGATCGAGTTGGTGAGCGATATCAATGGCGCGCTTGGCTGAAGCGTACATGGCGGTAATGTCGTAAAAACGTTCCGTGTCATAACGCGCCGCAGGGTTGCACGGGTCGGCGGCCAGCGCTGCCTGCAGCGACGCCAGTGACTCCTTCATGTCTGTCTTGCGAAATTGAACCTGCGCAATCGCATCCAGCGCCCATCCGCTCTGCGGCGTACTTGCGACCCACGCTTTTGCAGTACTGTCCGCTTCAGCGATCTTGCCGTCGTAAAGCAGTGCGCGCACCAGCGCAGCATGAGCCCGGTCTCCCTCCGGCCCGGCCGCTTTACTCTCGCCGCGATAGGCGTCGATGGCCTTTTCCGTCTCACCATTCGCAGCAGCAATATCACCCGCACTCATCGGCGTCTTGCGAATACTGCACGTTACATGGGCCTTTGCGACGGGTGCCTGGCCCTTCAGCGCCAGGGCGGTAAAGCACGCTGCGGCGGCAACTATTTGGAGTAAAGCTCGATTTCGCATGCGGTAATGGTACACGCCATGGCGCCCGGAAGTTGAGCCCGAGTACGTTGTCACCATAGCGGGAAAAGCTTACCCGAGGTAGCCCGCCAGCCGCGCCCGCATCACTGCGCAAGCCTCTCCACTTTCGTCCACCAGCACAAACTCCCGCCCATTCCGCGCAGCCGCTTCACCGGTCGTCCCACTCCCCGCAAAAAAGTCCAAAACGGTCTCCCCCGCATTCGAGTGCACCCGCACAATCCGCTCCAGTATCCCCACCGGTTTCTGCGTCGGATATCCCGTCTTCTCCTTGCCCGTAGGCGACACAATCGTATGCCACCACACATCGGTCGGCGTCTTGCCGCGCTCCGCCTTCTCCGGCCCCACCAGCGACGGCGCCATATACGGTATGCGATCCGTCGCATCCAGGTTGAAGGTGTAGTGCTCCGGGTCCTTCGTGTACCAGAGAATGTTGTCGTGCTTGGCCGGCCACCTTTTGGTCGACCGCGCCCCGTAGTCATACGCCCAGATGATCTCGTTCTGAAAGCAAGCCCGTCCAGCCCCGCCATCGGTCGCAAAAATCTCGTCGAGCATCACCTTAACGTAGTGCACCTCGCGTGGATCGATGTGCACAAACAGGGAACCCGTCTTGCTCAAAATCCGATAAGCCTCCATCAACCGCGGTCGCAGAAATCCAAGGTAGTCGGTAAAGCTATCCGCATACGCCGGTGCATCCTCCTGTCGCACTGTGCGATAGCGTTTGCCACCAAAGCCGGTGCGATCGCCTGCACCGTCCTGCACAGTCCGCATGCGTACCCGCTGCTGCGTGGTTCCGGTGTTGAACGGTGGATCGATATAGATCAGCGGCACGCTGGCGTCGGGAAGCGCTCGCAGCGCCGTCAGGTTTTCACTATGGATGATCTGGTTCACGTCTGTTCAGTGTGGCGGATGGGCCAGCGCGACGCAAGCGCACCGTTCACTGTGCGGCTATCGAGCGAAAGCCGTTGCCGCAGCCAGGGGTCAGGCTGCTACTCTGTTGCATCGGAGTAGCAGCGGCTATGAATCCACTTGAGCATCGCATCGGCGTCATCGGCGCCGGAACCATGGGCAACGGCATCGCTCACGTCTTCGCGCGTTCGGGCTTTGAAGTCACGCATTACGAAGTCGCCCAGGCTGCCCTCGACCGCGGCCTCGCCACCATCCGCATCAACCTCGACCGCGAAGCCGCAAAAGGGAAGATCGACCCCAGCGAAGCCGCCGCCGCGCACGCGCGCATCAAGCCCACGCTCGCGCTCGCCGACCTCGCCTCCTGCACCCTCGTCATTGAAGCAGCCACTGAAAAGTTCGCCGTCAAGCAGGACATCTTTCGCCAGCTCGACACCCTTCTCGCCCCCGAAGCCATCCTCGCCTCCAACACGTCGTCCATCTCGATCACCAAGCTCGCCGCTGGCACCAGCCGCCCCGACCGCGTCATCGGCATGCATTTCTTCAACCCCGTCCCGGTGATGGCGCTGGTCGAGCTCATCCGTGGCCTCCAGACCTCCGACGCCACCTTCGACACCGCCCGCGCCCTGGCGCTCGAAGCAGGGAAGACCCCCGTCGCCGTCAACGACGCCGCCGGCTTCGTCTCCAACCGCGTCCTTCTCCCCATGATCAACGAGGCCATCTTCGCCGTCATGGAAGGCGTTGCCACCCCCGAGGCCGTAGACGAGGTCTTCCGCCTCGGCATGGCCCACCCCATGGGTCCGCTCACCCTCGCCGACTTCATCGGCCTCGACGTCTGCCTCGACATCCTCCGCGTCCTCGAAGACGGCCTCGGCGACCCCAAGTACCGCCCCTGCCCACTGCTCATCCGTATGGTCGACGCCGGCTGGCTCGGCCGCAAATCCGGCCGCGGCTTTTACACCTATCCGCCGAAACCGTAGCCACCCGGCCAGCATCATAGGAGACACATGCCCAACGAACTCTACTTCGAAGACCTCGCCCCCGGGATGACCTTCCCCTCGCTCTATAGCTATCGCGTCACCGCAGACGAGATCAAGGAGTTCGCCGAGCGCTACGACCCGCAGCCCTTCCACCTCGACGAGGCCGCCGGCGAGAGCTCCTTCTTCAAAGGTCTAGCCGCCTCCGGCTGGCTCACCGCCGCCATCGTCATGCGCCTCCGCGTGCAGTCCATCCGCATCGCCGGCGGCATGATCGGCGCCGGGGTTGAAGAGATGCGCTGGCTCCAGCCCGTCCGCCCCAACGACGTCCTTCGCACCCAGGCCGAGATCCTCAACGTCCGCCACTCCGCCTCGCGCCCCACCTACGGCGTCGTCCGCTCCCGCACCACGGTCTACAACCAGCGCGACGAGGTCGTCATGCGCTCCATCGTCAACTTCCTCGCTCCCCTCCGCAAGCCCCTCTAGCTCGCTGCCCCCACCTGGCCCTTTGCACAGCCCTGCGTCGTATGCTTAACCCTGTGCGAATGACGGTTCTAGCTTCGGGCTCCAAGGGCAACAGCACGGTCATCGCGTCCGCGCGCACCCGCATCCTGGTCGACGCCGGCCTCTCTTGCCGCGAACTCCTCAAGCGCATGGCCGCTGTCGGCGAAGACCCCGCCGCCCTCACCGCCATCCTCATCACCCACGAGCACCAGGACCACGTCGCCGGCCTCGCCGTTCTGGCCCGCCGCCTCAACATTCCCGTCTTCTTCACCGAACCCACCCACCGCGCCTGGGTCCGCATGCTCACCCCCCGCACCACCATGACCTACGCCAAGTGGCTCGACCACGTGCAGGCCGAAAAGGAAGCCCGCGCCCAGGCCGCCGCCATGGCCGTCGCCGCTGAAGTCTCCGCGGTTCTCACCCAGGATGCCTCCGTCGAAATTTCCGGCGAAGCCGACCCCGACTTCGCGCTACACGTCGACCCCGACGCCGCCGAAGAATCCTGCGAGCCGGAGGAAACCCGCGCCGCTGTCAAAGCCAACCCCACCTTCCTCCCCGCAGTCGAGTACTTCCAGGCCGGCCAGACCTTCTGCATCGGCGACATCGACATCAACCCCTTCACTATCCCCCACGACGCCGCCGACCCCTGCGGCTTCGTCTTCCACGCCCGCTCCGAGACCATCCGCATGGCCGTCGCCACCGACCTCGGCTACGTTCCCCCCAACGTCAAGCAGGCTCTCAAAGGCGTCGACGTCCTCCTCCTCGAGTCCAACCACGACCTCGAAATGCTCAAGGACGGCCCCTACCCCTGGTCGGTCAAGCAGCGCGTCCTCTCCCGCGTCGGCCACCTCTCCAACCACGCCGCAGCCGAGTTCCTCCTCCGCGACTACGACGGCGGCGCCCACACCATCGTCCTCGGCCATCTCTCCGAATCCAACAACCTTCCCGAATTGGCAAAGCTCGCCGCCGAGCAGGCCATCGGCAACCGCATGACGCTGCTCGGCAATCGCATCGTGCTCGCCGCACAGCATGAGCCGCTCGAACCCATCTGCCTCTAGGCCGACAATTCCGCATCTTCCCGCGTCCAGGAACATCTTTTCTTCATACTGAGCGAGCCGCGGAATGTCTTCCCGTCCCGGACAAGCCCTTCTTTTTGAAGCGCAAGCGCGGTAGAATGGATAACTAGAGATGCCCATCAGAGCCGTAACATCCCGTACTCATCGCAGCCGTCCCGACGCCTGCACGGATCCCGTGGTTGGCGCGATCCTTTCTGGCTGGCGCTACGACATCTCCGGCATCTCCCCAGCCATGCGCGGCGACTACGAGGAACACCTCGCCAGCTGCGCACACTGCATCCGCCGCCAGCGCGTCCACCGCACGGTCGACGTTCTCCTGCTCTGTGCCACCACCCTCTCGTTCACCGCATTCCTGCTCGCCGCGCTGGTCATCAACCGGCTGGAGCAGCTTACCCACATCGTCAACCTGCACCTGCTGCGAATTCACCCCAGCATCGCCCACATCCCATCCGGCATCACCATCAGCCTGCAGGCGGCGGCGATTCTTGGCATGTTAGTCTCGATGGTCCTCTGGGTCCTGGTGGCCATCGCCACTCCCATCCCGAGTATCGTCACCGGCTTTGTGCGTCAACGCGTCTCGCCGGAGATGCGTGACCGCCTCTCCAAGCACGCAGCCTGAGGTTGGCCGATATGAGCGACGAGCCGGAACACAGGGAAAGCCCTACCCTACAGCCGATGGACATGCCTGACCCCTCGGATGCCCCCGCCCCGGGAGATCAATCCGCCGCCGTCGAAGCCGGTGCCCACGCCTCGCTCTCCCTGCTCGACGCCCCCGCCACCTACACGTTGTTGTTCATCAACCTGCTCTGGTTCGCCGCCATGTTCCACTCCGGCCCCTATATGCGCGACTGGCAGCAGCACAAATACCTCCAGATCCTCACCGACGGCTTCGTTCCCGAAGCGCTTAAATACTTTGGCGGATGCGACACCTACCTCGTCGTCGGCGGAGGTCAGTGGATCCGCCTCGTAACCGCCGCCTTCATCCATCTCAACCCGCTCCACCTCCTGGTCAACATGTGGTGCCTCTGGAACCTCGGCCTGCTGGGCGAGCCGCTCCTGGGCAAGCGCGGCCTCTTTGCGGTCTATATCCTTACCGGCATAGCCGGCAACATGTGCTCGATCATCTTCAACCTGCATCAAGGCCACAACGGCCTCGTCGTGGGCGCATCCGGCGCCGTCTTCGGCATCGCAGGCATTCTCATCGTCCTGCTCTCCAACCGCAAGCTCTCATTGCCGTGGGAAGAGCTCCGCGCTCTGCGCCGTTCGGTCGTTCAGTTTGCTGTGCTCAATCTGCTCATCGGCATGACCCCCACCATCATCATGGCCCTGGTCCCCGCCAGGGTCCTTGGCCGTTCAGCCGAAGCACTCATCCCGCTCACCCACATCGACAACATGGCCCACCTCGGCGGCTTGCTTTGCGGCCTCATCATGGGAATGCCGCTGTTTCCCCGCATGCTGGTAGGCCGCACCGGCTACCGCGAGCGCCAGCGCGTCACCTTTGCCGGGACTGCTTTCGCCCTCATGCTGATCGCTTACGGCATAAGTAAGGCGGCTGAAACGCCGAAGCGCCCAGCCGCCAGTGTCCTTACCCAACCCCGCTAAAACTTAGCCGTTGACTGAAGTTGCCGCAAACTTCCGCACCATCGCCAGCAGCAGCCGGCGGTCGCTCTCGCTCAGGTGCGCCGAGTAGCGCTGCACCTGCGTCAGGAATCGAATCTCATCCTCGTTCAGCGAAAGCCCCGGAAGGTCCCGCGTCGGCTGCTCGTCGAACATCTGGCTCAGCGGCAGGTCGAGCGCGCCCGCAATCTTCTGCAGCGTTTCAATCGACGGAACCGTGTGGCCGTTCTCCACCCGAGACAGGTAGCACCGTAGCAGGCCCGTGCGCTTTTCGATATCCCCTTGAGACATGCCCTTCTGCAGACGAAAGGCCCGAATAGTCACACCGATGTTCATCGCTGCGGGCTCCGGTGACGCTGGCGGCGCTGGGGCCGACAGAACTGTTTGCATATGTGCCATTGACCGTAAAGTAACGATAGCGCGCTCCCGACGCAAGAGGCAAATGCGCATTTTGCAACTTCGTCAGTACCATCGCAGATTCGTGCGTAACCCTGCACCGTAACCTCTTTGTTACGTTACCCCCAGCGCCTAGTGGCCACCCCTTCCAGGGCCACTAGCCCATGTACATCCCGCCATTCACGTCCAGCGTATGCCCGGTGATGTACCCCGCACCCTCCGACGCCAGAAACGCCACCGCCGCCGCGATATCGCTGTCCTGCCCAACCCGCTGCAGAGGAATGTGCACCGTCATCGCCGCCTTCTGCTCGTCGTTCAGCACCGCCGTCATCGCCGTTTCAATGTATCCCGGTGCCACCGCGTTCGCCGTAATCCCCCGGCTGGCAAACTCCCGCGCCACCGACTTCGTCAGCCCGATCATCCCCGCCTTCGACGCCGCGTAATTCGCCTGGCCGGCCTGTCCCATCTCTCCCACGACCGAAGTAATGTTGATAATCCGTCCCCACCGCGCCTTCATCATCGACGATGCGCAAGCCTGCGTCAGCAGAAACGCCCCGGTCAAATTCGTGTTCAACACATCATTCCAATCCTGCAGCTTCATCCGCAGCATCAGCCCATCCTTGGTAATCCCGGCATTATTGACCAGGATTTCCACCTTCCCGAACTCCGCAATCACAGCTTTTGCACAGGCCTTGATCGACTCCTCGCTGGCCACATCCAGCGCAAAAGCCTTCGCCGTTCCGCCAGCCGCAGCAATCTCCGCCGCGACGGCCTCCAGCTTTTCCACATTCCGGGCCGCCAGGGCGACCGTCGCGCCATCCTTAGCCAGTTGCAACGCACAAGCGCGCCCGATCCCCTGCGACGCTCCAGTAACCAAGGCAATCCTGCCCAAAAGTCCACTCATATTAATCTCCACGGTCTTGTCTCAAAATAAACCATTGCGGCGCGATATGCTTTAGCGAGTCATGTCTGAGCGCCCCGAAGAAAAGCCCACCGAAAACTCCACCGAAGTCTACGCCATTCACGGCGCTGAACCTGAAGTTCTCGCCTACGCCATGGCGAAATACTCGCGCTCCGCTCTCTCCATGCGCGAGTCGCTCACCGAAATCAGCGCCCAGCGCGCCGAGCAGTTCCTCAACACCTTTTACTTCCAGTACGGCCACCGCTCCATCGCCGACCTCGCGCACATCCCCTTCGCCATCGAAAAGCTCAGCCTCCTCGCCGCCATCGCCGTCGTCGACGAGACCCGCTGGGACGGCCAGGAGCGCTCCACCCGCTATCAGGATTTCCGCCGCAGCGGCTGGTACACGCCCCACCTCGGCACCGCGCAGCGCGAAGCCTACACCGTCGCCATCAAGAGCCTCTTCGCCTCCTACGACGCCCTCAGCAGCCACATGCTCACCGCGCTCAAGGCCGCCATCCCGTGCCCCGAGAGCATGAAGCCCGAAAGCTACGAGCGCACCCTCAAGGCCCGCGCCTTCGACGTCGCCCGCTACCTGCTCCCCATGGCCACTAACACCTCCCTCGGCCAGATCGTCAACGCCCGCACCCTCGAGTCGCAGGTCTCCCGCCTGCTCTCCAGCGACTTCCCCGAAATCCGCGAGATCGCCGCCAAGCTCCGCTCCGCCGCCACTGAGCCCGCCTGGAACGTCCAGCGCGCCCAACTCGAAGAAATGGCAGGGGAGGGAAACGTCCCCCAGGAAGCCACCCGCGAAATCCTCGAAGACTTCCTCAAGCCCGTCCGCTCTGCCCCCACGCTCGTCAAGTACGCCGAGCCCAACGAGTACCTCCGCACCACCCGCGCCGAACTCACCCAGGCCGCCGCCGAGCTCATGAACGGCGCCGCCATCTACCCCGCGCCATTGGTCGACCTCCTCGACGACGACGAGGACCTCGAAGTCGAGATCGCCACCTCGCTCCTCTACTGGCACTGCCACTACTCCTACCGCCAGCTCCGCGGCGCCGTAGCCGCACTCGACGCCTCCCGCCGCGACGAAATCATCCGCATCGGCTCCGCCCACCGCGGCCGCCACGACGAGCTCCTCCGCTCCTTCAACTCGGGCCACGGCTTCCGCTTCGACATCCTCATGGATATCGGCGGCTTCCGCGACATGCACCGCCACCGCCGCTGCATCCAGCTCCAGCAGGAGTACACCGACCTCCACGGCTACGACGAACCCACCTGCCCCGGCCAGCCGACGCTAGCCGAAGCTGGCCTCGAAGCCGAGTACGCCGCCGCCATGAACGCAGCCAACGCCGCCTACCGCTCTCTCCGCGACTCCGGCGAACCCGCCGCCGCCCAGACCGCCCAGTACCTCCTCCCCCTCGGCACCCGCTGCCGCTCCATGTTCAAAATGGACTTCGCCGAAGCCCTCTACATCGCCGAACTCCGCTCCGGCTCCGCCGGTCACTTCAGCTACCGCAAGGTAGCCTGGGAGATGTACCGCGCCGTAGCCGTCCGCCACCCCGCACTCGCCAGCCTGTTTCGTATCGAAGACGTACACATCCCGGTGGATCTCCTCAAAAGGTAAGTGCAATGTCCCCCGAGCGATTGAATGCCTTGGCAAAACAAACCATCGACGCAGCCTTCCGAGTCCACACCACGCTGGGTTCCGGTCTACTGGAAAGCGCCTACACCAACTGCCTGATTTACGAGCTGCGCAAAGCCGATTTAGAAGTCAGAACGGAAGTTCCCGTCCCGATCGTCTACGACAACGTAAAACTCAGCGACTGCGGCTTCAGAATCGACATCCTCGTTTCAAATGAACTAGTGATCGAAGTGAAATCGCTGGAAGCCATTGCACCCGTCCATTTGTCACAGCTCATTTCTTACTTGAAACTGTCAGATCGCAGATTGGGCTTACTCTTGAACTTCAACGTAGAAAGCTTTCGCGACGGAATCTACCGTCGCGTAAACGGCCTTTAGAGTTTTTAGGCTGAGTCCGCAAAGTTTAGCCGCCAGATTTCACCACGGCACCCTTTGCGAAACTTAGCGTTTAAACTTAGCGAACTTTGCGTCAAAGCTTTTCGCCAAAGGGTGGAACAATCAGCCGTTCTCGTCCGTAGCACCATCATCCCCGAGGTACCTCATGCTCCGTCCCCTGGCCGTAGTCCTCTCCGCAGCCCTCCTCGCCTCCGGCACCCCACCCGCCGCCGAAATCGCCTTCACCCCCGACCACCAGCTAAACTACCCCGCCGACTACCGCCAGTGGGTCTACCTCACCTCCGGCCTCGGCATGAGCTACAACCCGCAGGCTCCGCCGCACCCCATGTTCGACAACGTCTTCGTCAACCCGACAGCCTATAAAGCCTTCCTCGCCACCGGCACCTGGCCCGACAAGACCGCTCTCGTCCTCGAAGTCCGCGGCGCCGACAGCCACGTCTCCATCGACCACCACGGCCAATCCCAGACCCCCGAAATAATGGGCCTCGAAGTCCACGTCCGCGACGCGAGCCTCCCCGGAAAATGGGGCTTCTACGAGTTCAACGCCGACAAGCCCGCCCCGGCAAAGATCGTCGCCCGTCCCGCCGCCTGCTACACCTGCCATGAGGCCAACGCCGCCGTCGACACCACCTTCACCCAGTTCTACCCCACCCTCCTGCCCATCGCCAAAGCGAAGAACACCCTCAGTCCCGCCTACCTCAAGCAAATCTCACCAGGCGCCGCAGCAAAACCCTGAAGTAAAGCCGGCACCAGATGTCCCGGATCCCACGGCTGGATAGGCAGATCTCAGACCCTGCCATAAAGGCCGACACCAGACCTCTTCCTCACCGCCGCAGGCTGGAGCGACGCGAAGCGCAACGACAAAAATTGCCTTCTTCCGTCATGCGCACCCCGCCGATTCGGTGGCCCCTGGCTGCAAGCCAGACACCGCTCGAATCCTGTCAATACCCCGACACGCAAAAAACCCGCAACCCCAACAAAACAAACACCAATCTCGGAAATAAACTTGGCGTGTTATATACCCCCAACCCGCTACACTGGATAGAGACATCAAAAAAGCCGCCTGCGTCCGCGCAGGCGGCCCTTCTATTTGCCGAGGCACTTGCGCCCCACCCAGACCCCACCCAGACCCGATCCAGATCCCGCCCCAGACCTGACTAAGTAGAATCAATATTTTACAGCGTTAGGTCTGGGGGGGGGGACCCCCACCGTTCGGCTAACTCCCGTAGCCCTTCTCCCGATTTGGCACGCTTTCCACACGTCTTCGCTTTTCCTTTGCCTTAATTCCGGTTTTGGTGCTAGACTCGGCTTTTACCGGGCAGCCCTCACAGGCACCTTATTTCACAACCGATCAGGAGACCGATATCGTGGCAGACGACCGCAGCAAAGCCATAGAAGCCGCACTCGCGCAGCTGGAAAAGCAGTTTGGCAAAGGGTCGGTCATGCGGCTTGGCGCAAAGGAGTCCATCGGACCCATCTCGGTCATCTCGACCGGATCCATCTCCTTCGACGCCGCCCTCGGTGTAGGCGGCTTCCCCCGCGGCCGCGTCGTCGAGATCTTTGGCCCTGAATCCTCCGGAAAAACCACCATCACCCTCCAGGTGATCGCAGAAGCCCAGAAGCAGGGCGGCCTCGCAGCCTTCGTCGACGCCGAACACGCCCTCGACCCGCAATACGCCCGCAAGCTCGGCGTCGATACCGACAACCTGCTCATCTCGCAGCCCGATTACGGCGAGCAGGCCCTCGAAATCGTCGAAGCCCTTGTCCGCTCCAACTCCATCGACGTCCTTGTCGTCGACTCAGTAGCCGCCCTCGTACCCAAGGCCGAGCTCGACGGCGAAATGGGTGACTCCCACATGGGCCTGCAAGCGCGCCTCATGTCCCAGGCCCTCCGCAAGCTCACCGGAACCGTCTCCAAGTCGCGCACCTGCCTGATCTTCATCAACCAGATCCGCGAGAAGATCGGCGTCATGTTCGGCAACCCTGAAACCACCACCGGCGGCAAGGCCCTCAAGTTCTACTCCTCGGTCCGCATCGACATCCGTCGGATCGGCGCCGTCAAGGAAGGCGACGTCGTCGTCGGCTCCCGCACCAAGGTCAAGATCGTCAAGAACAAGGTCGCAGCCCCCTTCCGCGACGCCGAGTTCGATATCCTCTACGGCGAAGGCATCTCCCGCGAAGGCGACGTGCTCGACCTCGCCGTCCTGCACAACATCGTCGACAAGGCCGGCGCCTGGTACAGCTACCAGGGCGAGCGCATCGGCCAGGGCCGAGAGAACGTCCGCACCTACCTCAAGGAAAACAAGGACACCTTTGCGCGGGTGGACTCAGAACTCCGCAAGAAGCTAGGCATCAAGCCCAGCGACGACACGGTAATTCCTCCCGCACCCGAAGCGGCTCCAGAGAAAGAGCCCACCAAAGGCAAGCGCTAAACATTCAAAGATTGACTCGGTGCCACGCCCAAATCATCGGGCGTGGACCTCTCGTTTAGCAGCTACTGCTTGGCACTCAGCCGCTTGTAATACTCCGCAACCGAATCCTGGTACCCGTCAGGAATAGCCGACGGCTTGCCCGTCCGCGCCTCGGTCTGCGACTCGCTCCGGTGTAACTGAATCTCAACCCGGTCCACCGCGCTCAGCACCTCGCGATGCATCTGCTCCACCATCGCCGGATTCCCCGGAAAACGGCTAGGATCGAGTCCCTGCATCTGCCGCGCCAGGTCCTGCACTTCCTTCGACGCCGCCGCGTCCCCCTGCACCATCTGCTTCAGCTGGTTCAGCGCCCGCATGCTCTGCGCGTACGTCCGTTCCGTATCCGCAGGGTTCCCCGCAGCCGTCAAGGGCACCGGTCGCTGTCCGCCGCCCGCATAGGTATTGTTGCCGGTGTTCACATTCCCCCGCAATGTGCCGTCGACACCGCCACCGGACCGCACACCGCCCAGCTGCCCACCGACATCGCCTCCGCTATTCAGTCCGCCAGCGCCATAACCGCCACGCTGCTGTCCGCCCTGTCCAGCCTGACCATTGCGACCCTGCTGCTGGCCATCCTGCCCCGGTTGCCGGCCGCTGCCACTCGGTGTGCCGGTCATCGCCTCCAACTGGCCACGCAGCCGCTCAACCTGACCCAACGCCGCCGTCTGGTCCCCACGACCTTGCCCCTGGCCCACCCCGCGCTCGCTGCCCGGCTTGGCGGGACCCTGGCCCATCGCTTGCTGCACTTGTCGCAGCTGCTGATCGAGCTTTTGCAGCCCGTCGGCCACCTGCTTCTCGGTACCGTTCGAGTTCGGATTCACACCGCGCCGCAGCCAGTCCGCCGTACGCTGTACGTGATTGTCGAGATCGTTCTGGTCCATCTCCGTCAGCGCGTCACGCAGCTTCTGAGCCGCTCCTGCCTGGCTGGAAGCCATCTCCCGCGCTGCATCGCGCAGGTTGCGTTGTAGTGTCGATAGATCGTTGGAAAGCTGCTGCCGTTCTGCCGCCAGCTTGCCACGCTCCTGCAACCGCTGCTGAATGCTCTCCTGCGTCAGGGCGCCGGGATCACGCTGCGCGGCCGAAAGCTTATCAATCCGGTCCGCCTGCGCACGTTCCTGCTGCGCCAGCTGATCTGCCTTCTGCGAGAGCGTCCCCAGCTTGCCCGAAGCCATCTGCTGCTGCGCCCCGCCGAACATGTTTGCCGCGTCACGCAGCCGCACCGCGGCCTGCCGAGCCGCATCGGCATTGGGCTGAGGCCCGCCGCTCCGCTTCATCGCCTCGCCGGCTTGGCGTACACGGTTCGCCGCCTCCTGAATGCGCTGATCGGTGCCACTCGCTTGCTGCTGAGATCCCGCTTGCCGTCCCGCCTGCTGCCGGCCGCTCTGCCCCTGCGAACTGCCTTGACCCCCGGCCTGCTGCGACCCCGATGGCGATCCAGACTGCCCGCCACCCTGACCAGACGAAGCGCTCTGTTGACCCTGCTGCCCGCTCTGCCCCTGCTGTCCTTGTTGCCCCTGCTGGCCGCTCTGTCCCATTTGCCCTTGCTGACCCTGCTGCCCGTTCTGCTGTTGCCCCTGCTGGTTCTGCGCCAACTGCTCCATCTGCCGCTGCAACTGTTCTGCCTCACGCCGCAGCATCTCCTGCTGCCAGCGCTCCTGGAAGCTCTGCTGCGGATTGTGCTGGCTGGCCAGCTCTTCCTGCCGCTTCGCCAGCGCATCCAGCTTCTCCAGCGCGTCGTTCACGTCCTTCTCATGCTGCTCCTGTGGAGAAGCCGTCTGCGCCGTCTCGTACTGGTTCTTCGCCGTGTCAAGTTCCAGGTCGAACAGGCTCGCCAGGTCGCGGCCCGCACCTCCGCCACCTCCGCCACCACCCTGCTGCTGACCAAACGCCACCTGTATCTGCCGGAATGTCGCCTCCGCGCGCAGCAGCGACTGCAGTGCCTTTTGCTCCAGCGGAAGCGCGTCCTTCCACGCCATGCCCTTCAGCTTTTCGGCGGAAGGCGCCATCGCCGCAGCCGCAGTCGCAATGTCCTTCTCAAAACCCGTGAACTCCTCATTCGCCTGCGAGAGGTCGCGGCTCTGCATGCGCGCCGACAGCGCCATTACCTGCGCCCGCAGCTTGCTCTGCGCGTTTGATAGGAACGCCGCCGCAGCGGCCGCATCCTTCGGCGTTGCGTTCTTGGCGTTCTGCTGCTTCCACGTCGCCGCAATCAGTTCTTTTTCACGTTTAGAAATCTCCGTCTGATCGTTAGCCCCGCCGCCACCACCACCACCGCCTCCGCCGCCACCTTGCTGCGACTGCGAAAACTCCCGCTCAAACGGATCAGCCTGGATAAACGTAATATCCGTTCGCGCCTCCGCGTGGCCATCTTTCGCGGTCGCATACAGGCTCACCAAGTCGCCCGGCACCATCTTGAAGTCTTCCAGGTGCAGCGTGAACGACCCATCCGCATCCTTCGCGCCTGCGGCCTTGAGCATGTTCACATCGTGGTCCGGCCCGCCGTTAACCGAGTAGTGCAGATGCACATCGTTCAACCCAAACGCATCCGAAGCTTTCACGCCGACCGTCACTTCTTCAATCGGACTTGCCCGATAATCCGCTCCCGGCCGCTGCACCGCTATCTGTGGTGGCTGTGCCTTATCGGTCGCAATAAAGTAGTCCTCCGACAGCCGCACCGCCTGCCCCTCATCGGTCGCGGCCACATGGTAAGCGCCATCCTTGTCCATCTGGATCTGGCCCTTGTACACGTTCCCCGCGCCTCCAGAGAGCTGGATAGTCTTGCCTCCATCGAGCGACAACTGCCCATCCTTCAGCGGCCGGTCCATCTCGATCTCAACCGCGGCTTCAGTCCCTTCAATCGCCCGCAGATCGCCCGAGTGCTCCTCCACCACCGGCTTCATCCCGGTCCACTTCGGATACGTGTACGTCACCTTGATCGCCTTCACCGAAGGCAGGTCCACCACCCGCACCTTGTAATGCGGCGACATCAGCGGTCCCGCCGCCACGTAGTACTCCACGTTCTCCGGCAATCCCGCAAAAATAAACTGATAGCTCGCCCCGCCGCCCGCATCCGGCTGCACCTGCATCGGCACCGGCTCCCATCCCTGGGCGCTCTGGAAGCGCGCAAACAGCTGCACCTTGTCCGGGCGCATGTTCTTCACGTCCGCCGTAATCAGCTGATCGCTGTTCCGCCGGACCGCCACGTTGCCCGGCTTCACCGCCAGCGCATACAGCGGAGCAACATCCTTCTTCGGCCCCGTCCAAAGCAGAGAAGCGCCATACCCCACAAACCCCGGCCCGGCAGCAATCATCCACACCAACACCGCAAGACAAGCCAGCCCCGCTCCACCCAGCGCGAACAGGCGGTTATCAGGAGCCAGCGACGAAGCCGGCGCTGTCTCCGTATGCTTCAGCGTGTCCGCGGCCAGCAGCTCAATAAATGGATCGGAGCCTTCACGCTCATGAAACGTCGTTAGCCGTTCTTCCAGCTCCGGATGCGCCTCTTCCGCCGCACGCACCGCCCGCGACCGCGATAACCCCATCAGCGGCCACACCAGCCCCAACCCAGCGGCCACAGCCAGTGCAACGATCAACGCCACACGTGCGTTCGTCACGCCGTGTTCCGGAAACGCATAGGAATTGAGCAACAGCACCAGCGCCACGGTGATCGCAAGGGCGGTGCCGGTAAAGATCGCAACGCCCCGCAGCGACGCACCCAGGCGCATCCTCTGCTGCAACTGCGCGATATAGGCGTTGAGCTCGTTCCGCCTGCTCATGCGTCCTCCCGCTGCGTTCCCATGTAGCCGCTGGCGAGGGCGGTCTCCGCCAGCGCGACGACCAATGCAAGAAGCATAACGTACCACCACAGGCTTACGGGTTGATATTTCGTCACATTTGCAGTTGCGCTCGTTTCCGCCACCGGCCCGCTCGCACCGCTGCCGGCCCAGAGCTGTTGTACGTCCGCCGCCATCGGCTCCAGGTCAGACTCCCGCCGGTCCGGATTCACCCCCAGCACCGCATCGCGCCCATTCGCCAGCCGTATCTGATAGAACCCCGCCTGCTGCAGCTGCAGCGTCTGCGCCGTATGCGCTTCAGCAAGAGAGAGAGGACGCTTGCCCACCGGATCGATCACTTCCACACTCGAAAGCTCGCCCGCAGCATTCGCCGCCCGCAGTGGCACGAACGCATCCACCAGCCGAGACCCGCTCAGCCGCTCGTTGCCTGAAAGATACCGAGCCGTGCGGTCCACAAACGCCACGAACACGGGATGCAGCGGCAGATCGTTAGTCAGATTTTCCAACCCCGACGTCAGCAGCAGCACATGCCCTTCGCCCACCTGCCGGTCGAGCACCAGCGGCGTCCCATCGCTCAGCTTCGCCACCACGCGCGCCTGCCCCGAATCGACCACTGCCGCATAAAACACCTTCGTCTCCGCCCATCCACCGTTGTCGCGCCCGGGCTTCGTCTCCTCCAGCGCGGGATGCGTAAAGTCCACCTCACCCACCGCCGCCGATCCGCCCGTCCGCACGTAGTTGCGAACATCCTTGACCGCCGAAGGCCACAACGGAATCTGCGCCCGCGCCCCGGCGTGCGTGCCGAGCGCAATCATCACGCTCCCGCCGCGCGCCACGTACTGCTCCAGCGTGTGCTCAAAAATCGCAGGCAGCGCCGCCGTATCCGACAACACCACAAACGCAAACTTCGCCGGATCAAGGTCTGTCGTCTGCTCCGCAGCAACCGACTGCAACAGAAACGATCCCTGCGAAGCTGCCGTCAACGCTGCGCCAAAGTACAACGTCGACCGCGTCTCTCCCGCAGCATGGATAAACAGCACCCGCTCCGGATCGGACCGCCGCACCGCGAACACACTCGCATCGTCCCCCGGGAACGCATCGCCCCCCTCAATCCGCACCGCGCACTTGTTGAACCCGTAAGCCACTTCCAGCGGCGCAAACTCCACCGTTGCGCGCCCATTCGCGGGAATGTTCACCTTGCGCGTAGCAATCGTCTTCCCATTCACCATCAGCGACACCGTCTTCTCCGCCGCCGGCGTCCCAAACCCCACCACCACCGCCTTCACCCGCGACCGCTTCGGGTCCTTCGGATCGGCCAGATCCGCCGGCGCATCCACGCTCTCCACCGTCCAGTTCGGCGGCGTAGCACCCTTCGCCACGGCATGAACATGGAGCGTCGCATTACCCGGCAACACCATGTCCGCAAAATTCCCCGGCGTAGCCGTCCTCTGCATATCGCTGAACAGATGCACATCGATCGGCCCCGGCACCGTCTCACTCAACGTCCGAATCCCGCGCCCCACCTCGCCAAAATTCGCATGACCATCGCCCGGCTGAATACTCTCCAGCGCAGCCCGCAGCGGCCCATCGTCAACCGTCGGCTGTAGCAGAATCGCCAGCTGCCCGCCCAGAGCCATCACCTGCGCCTTCTGCTCCTTCGGCTTGGCAGCCAGCACGGCCAGCGCCTCCCGCTTCGCATCCGCAAACCGCGTCCCCGCCCTCATGCTGAACGAGTTGTCCAGCACGATCACCAGCAGTTGCCCCTTTGTGTCCGCAGCGTTCCGCCGCACAAACGGATTAGCAAACGCCAGCACCACCAACAACACCAGCGCAAACCGCAGCGCGAACAGCAGCCAATACCGCAGCCGCCTGTGCCTGCTCGAGCTCTGCGTCCCGCGCTCGAAAAACATCAGCGACCCCACTGGCCGCGGCGTCGTCACATGCTTGCGCAGCAGATGCACAAACACCGGCACACCCAGTGCCGCCAGCCCACCCAGAAACCATGGCGCCAGGAAGCCCATCAGCTCTTCCCCTTGCGCAGTGTCAGGTACTCACGCAGCGCGTTATCCAACGGCTGGTCCGTCACCAGCAGCTGATAGTCCATGCCTGCACCCCGCGCCCGCGTGCGCAGCGCCTCTATGTGCGCATCCATCTTTTCGCGATACGTCGTCTTCGCGTAATCCGGCACTACCTCGATCCGCTCGTCCGTCTCCAGGTCAACCAGCACAGCTGCCTCTTTCAACACCGGTCGAATCTCCTGCGGATCGAGCACCTGAAACAGCACCACCTCATTGCCATGAAACCGCAGCGGCTCAATCGCCTTCACCACCGCTTCCGGGTCTTCATAGAAGTCCGAAATCACGATCGCAATCCCGCGCCGCCGCAGCAACTCCTGAAAGTGGCGCATCGGCTTAGCCAGATCGGTACGCGCATGAGGCTCCGCGCCATCCAGCGACGCAAACAGCCGCGCCAGTTGCCCCTGCCGCGTCGAAGGCCGCACATAATCGCGCACCTCATCATCGAACACAATCAGCCCCGCAGCATCGCGCTGCTTGCGTATCGCGAGATAAAACAGCGACGCCGCCACGTACCGCGCGTAATCCATCTTCGTCGTCTTACCCGACGCATACTGCATCGAGTTGCTAGCATCCAGCAGCACCGTCAGCTGACTGTTCGTCTCACCGCGAAACCGTTTCAGGTACATGCGCTCGCTGCGCGCATAAAGATTCCAATCCACGTGGCGCAAATCATCGCCGGGAGAATAGACCCGGTACTCGGCGAACTCATGACTGAAGGCAAAGTCCGGCGAGCGATGCAGGCCGGCCACAAAGCCATCCACCACCGTTCGCGCCAGCAGGTCGAGCGACGATATGCTGGCCAGAACCTTCGGATCGAGGAACCGCTGCTCCATCAGCTCTCCTTCGGCCGCGCGACATGCGCAATCAGCCGATGCAAAATTTCATCCGTATCAATCCGTTCAGACTCCGCATGAAAATTCAGCAGAATGCGATGCCGCAGTACCGGCACCGCCAGCGCTGTGATGTCTTCATAAGTCACGTGGTAGCGCTTCCTTGAAAGTGCCCGCGCCTTCGCCGCCAGCACAATAAACTGCGCCGCTCGAATGCTGCCGCCATAGTTCACATACTTCTTCACAAAATCCGGCGCGTTCTCGCTCTTGTGTCGGGTGGCCCGCACCAGGCTCACCACATACTTCGCCAGCGACTCCGCAATCGGCACCATCCGCACCAGCCGCTGGAAACTCAGCAGCTCTTCCGCTGTCGTCACCGTCTCAATCTTCGGTGCCCGCGTCGCGGTGGTAAGGTCCACCACCTTCAACTCATCCTCCGCACTCAGGTAATCCAGCGTTGCATTGAACAGGAAGCGATCCAGCTGCGCCTCCGGCAGCGGATACGTCCCCTCCAGCTCAATCGGGTTCTGGGTAGCCAGCACAAAGAATGGTGCCGGCAATTTATAAATATTCCCGCGCACCGTGCACGAGCGCTCCTGCATCGCCTCCAGCAACGCTGCCTGCGTCTTCGGCGGTGTGCGGTTGATCTCGTCAGCCAGCACGATATTCCCAAAAATCGGCCCGGGCACAAACGTCCACCTGCGATGGCCGGTCGTCAGGTCTTCCTCGACGATGTCGGTACCGGTAATGTCCGAAGGCATCAGGTCCGGCGTGAACTGGATGCGCTGAAACTGCAGCCCCAGCGCCTCGGCAATTGTCCTCACCATTAGTGTCTTCGCGGTGCCGGGCAAGCCGGTCAACAGGCAGTGTCCACCGACGAATAGCGCAATCAATATTTGATCGATCACCTCGTCCTGTCCCACGATCACTTCGCGCACCTGCTTCACAATCGCATCGCGCACCACGTGAAAGCGTTCAATGTGCTGCTGGAGTTCTGCCGCATCGCTATTCAAATCAGTAAATGCCATCAGTCCATCCTCGCCTTTAGTAATGTCGTCAGTTAGTCTTTGCGTTCAGTTCCAGCAACAACTTCTGCGCAGGCTTGTAACCCGGCGCAACCTCGAGCGCCTGCAGCACGCTCTCTTCAGCTTTATCCTTTTGTCCCGCAGCCATGTAGGCCTCGGCCAAATGAAACGCTGCTCCCGCTTGATCCAGCGGATGCGATGCGATCACCGCCTGGTCCTCGCGAATCGCGCCGTCATAATTCTTCTGCGCCAGCAATAAGTCGCCCAGCTCACGATGCAGTGCCTCATCCTTCACCGGATAGATGTAGTTGATGCGCGCCAGCGTCGCAGCTGCTTCAACGTCTTGTCCCGCTGTCTTCTCCAGCTCAGCCAGCCGTTTCAACACGGCCGGGCTCTGCCCACCCTGGTGCATATACAGGGTGAGTGCTGCTGCTTCAGCTTTGCTGTCGTTCTTCGCCTTGTCAGCCGCTGCCATCAACTCATACGCATTCGCATCGTCCACGTACTCCGGATTCAGTGCCACCACCGCCGGCCCCTCTGCGAGCACCGCGTCATACTGCTGCGCCTCCGACGCCGCGACCAGTCCCTTCAGCCCTTTACGCCACTCATCGAAGTGCGCCGCCTCCGCACCGTACTTCTTGTCAATCCATAACAGAAACTGCTTGTCGAACTCCTCGGCAGTCACACCCAGGTTTTCCTGTATCGCATCGGGCGTCGACTTCAGCACCGCATAGGAGTGCACCATCCCCAGCAGCTTGTCTTCATTCCAGGTCGCCTTGATAAAGTCGCAGATACTCCCCGCCTGAAAGTAAGACACCAGCACCTGCGACGGATACTCCGGATACACAAACCCGCGATCCAGCTTCGCCACCGGCAGCAGCTTCTTGTCGCGGATCGCGACCAGCACATCCGGCGTCACGCGGTTGGCCCACTCCGCCGACCGCTCGCCCTCCTCATGCACCGCGAGCCCTTCGGTAAACCATCGCGGCACGCGTCCATGCGTCGCCGTAATGATGAACACGTGGCTCATCTCATGCCACAGCGTCGCGCCCCAGTTGAAGTCCCCCGGCTTGCGCGCCGACGGAGAATCCATCGCCACCACCTGCCCAAACGTCACACCCAGCGCACCCAGCCCCGGCATGCCCATCGTCCTCACGGCAAAGTCTTCGTGGTCCGGATAAACCTCGACCTGCACCTGTCCATCCAGGTGCATCTTGTACTTCTTCTCATACGTCGCCAGGATCGTATGCAGCTCCGTCTGCATATAAAGCCGCAGCAGCGCGGTCTCTTGCTTGTTGAACTTAACCACGGTCGTGTCATCACGCAGCACGTCGAAGTTCTTATAACTATCCAGCAGCCGCAGGCTATTCACCGTAGCCGCATCGCGATACTCATTGTTATAGCTAAGCTCAAGTTCCTTCAGCGGCTCATCTTCCTTGCCCAGCCGCATCAACTCAATCCCCAGCGCCGAGTGCGCCGACCACAGCCGCGGATCAGCCGCCACCGCCTTACGCAGGTACACGACCGCATCGTCATACCGATAATGCAGCTCCAGATGATGCGCCACCGCCGCATACCCTTCGCCGTAGTTCGCATTGATCGCGTTCATCTTCGCAAACCATGCATCCGGCGATTTGTCCGCGATCAACTCCAGTGCCGCATGAATCGCCATCGCATCCAGCGCATCGCTCTCGAGTGCCAGCGCCTTATCCGCCTCCGCCGCAGCGGCAAAACGGTCATCGTTCTCCAGCGCCAGCGTCGCCATCAACTCATGCGCCTTCGCCAGCTTCGGATCGAGCTCCACAGCCTTGGCTGCGTACGCCATCGCCTTGCCATCAAAACCATCTGCCGACACCGTCGCCAGGCCGATGTAGGCGTCAGCATTCGCGGGGTCCTTCGCCAGCGCTTCATGAAACAGGTCCGCAGCCTGCGCATTGTTGAACCGCTCATGCAACAGCAGCCCCCACCGCACCTTGTACGGCGCCTTGCTCGCAGCGGCCTGCGTCGCTAAACGAAACTGCTCGTTCGCCGCCTGCCACTCCTCCAGCCCCCAGAAACCCTCCGCGCGAAAGTACGCATCGCTGGATTGCGTCAGCCCATCGAAACACTTCTCCGCCTCTGGACGATGCCCATGCTTGCGCATCGTCCAGCAATCAGCAGGCACCGCCGCAAGCGCCGGCGCAGCGCAAGCCAGAAGCAAGGAAGCGGCAGTGAGCGCGCGCGTCATTTATCCAGCTCCTGTTGCGTCTTCGCCAGTTCCACCAGCGCATCGGTCAACTGCTTCCGATAATCCTGCGGATCCATCGCCGCCTTCTGATACTTCAGCATGTCGATCTTCTGTTCCAGCTCTTCCTTCTTCGCCAGCAGCGCCCGCCGCGCCGGATCATTCGCCGCCTGCTGACTCGCCCCCAGCCGGAGCACGGTGAAGTTCGACATCAGCGTGCCCTGACCACCGCCTGCCTCGCGCACCGCCTCACCGCGCCCAATGTCGTCAAACACCGCATGCTCGGTCGCAATACGTTTCTGCGAGTCATAAAACGCCGCCGTCTTCTTCGTCGCGTAAGTGAATGCCTCCATCGCACTCACCGCGTCACTCTTGTCTGTATCCGCAGCCGAGTCCTGCAACGCCTCCACCCAGTACCGCCCAAATACCACCGCATTCTTCTCCGTGCCCGACTTCGTCGCCGCAATCACACCGCGCCCCGTGCGCTCCAGCGCCGCCAGCGCGCCCCCACTCGCACTCGTCGCCACCACCACAAGCTGCCGCCGCGCCGGTACACGGTCGCACAGCGCGGCAATCTCCGCGCCCGTCAGGTCAGGCCCCACCAGGTTGAACTTGTACTCCACGTTATCGAACGACCCATGGCCAATAAGGATCAGCACAAAATCATCCTCAGGCTTCGCGCTCCGCGCCACCGTCGCCAGCGTCTCCTTCAACTGCGCCGCGGTAGCCTGCGTCCCGCTCAGGGTATAGACCTGCGCCGCACTCCCTCCCGCCTTGAACACCTTATCCAGGTCCTTCGCCTCCGCCGCAAACCGCTGCTCATAATCCGGCTCACCACCCAAACCCGACACCGTGACGTAGTACGTCGCTGCCCGCGCCTGGAGCGCGAGCAGGGAAGCCAACAACAACAACGCGCGCCTCATACGACACCCCACTTCCGCCGCAGCAGCCACTCCGTCAACGCCAGCCCCAGCAGCACCACAAACACGATCGGCATATTCCAAAGCTCATGTGTATTCCGCACCGAAATTCCCGCCTCCGAGTAGGAAATATCACGCGGCAGATCTTTCACCTCCGCCGGCTTCCAGTAGCGCCCGCCGGTCTCCTTCGCCAACTGCTCGAGCAACCCGCGATTCTGCGCCGTATGAAAATTCTCCGCTACGCCATCCTCACGTTGAAACGTCAGCACATCACGTCCCAGCTCCTGCGGCGCACTCCCCGTAGCATCGGCCGTAATCTCCGCGAGATAAGGACCCGGTTTCTCCGCCGTCCACTCCCCTTGGAAAAGCCCGGGCGTATCCTGCGAGGGCGATAGATCCACCAGCGCCGTCACACCCTGCGGCCCTTCGATATGCGCCGTCACATGCGCGTCTGTCGCCGGCTGAAACTGCTTGTCATGCACCATCGCCGAAAGCCGCACCCGGCCCTCGTCCTGCAGCATTCTCGCCGGCATCGAACCCGTCACCGGCCCAGGCGTGTCGGCCGCCAGCCAGCGCAACAACTGCTGCCAGAAAAGATGATGCGAGGGATCATTCACAGCCTCGCTCATCTGCCACCGCCACGTCCCTCCGGTTGCCATCACCGCCGTTCTGCCATGCCCGTAATTTTGCGTGATCAGGAGCGGCAGTTTTGCTCCACGCGCATGCATCTCCGCCAGCACCGTCGCCCCCGGCTTCGGCGTCCCCGGGTCTTCATAGTCGGCAAGATACGTCAGCCGCCGCCACCGCTCCGCATTCTTTGCCGGATCATCCAGCAGCCGCGTTATCGGCGACTCCACACCTGCTGCCGTCAGCTCCACCGTCGCCGAGTTGCGATGAAAGCTATTCCTCCCACTCGGCAGAAACGTCGGCAGCACGTCATTCAGCGCGGACGCATTCCATCCACCATCGCTCAGTGAAGACCGCCCGCCCAGGAACAAAATCCCACCGCCGCGCCGGTCCACATACTCCCGCAGCAACTCCTGTTGTAGCGGCGTAAAGTAGTCCGCGTCCACTGACCCGATGATGATTCCCGCGTACCCAAACAAGTCCTCGGCCCGTACGGGAAACCCTTCCGCCAACTCCGTCGGTCCGCTCAAACCCTGCCGATAGATTTTGTTCTCGCTGGTCCGCAGCATTGTCACCAGCTGAATCGTCGGATCGTCATCCTCGGCCCGTCGGATGAACTTAAACTCCCACCGCGGCTCGCCTTCGATGTACAGAATCCGCTTCTTCGCGTCGCTCACCAGCACCGGCCGGTTCAGCGCATTGTTCGCAACATTCTCTTCACCCGCCAGCGGGTCCACGCTGAACTTCAGCAGCTTCGCGCCGGCGGCTCCCGCAGAAAAAAACAGCGGCTCCGTTTGGATCACCCCATTCGCCGCCAGCGTCACCTCCCGCCCCGCGAGCACCTTCTCCCCCTCGCGCACCGTAATGGTCGCCTTCTGCCCCGCATAGCCTTGCTGAACAAAACTCAATGTCGCCGTCATGCGCGCATTCGCCATCGCATTCGGCGCCACGCTCGCATCCTCCATCTCCACATCGCGGATTTGCTGTTCGCTTCCAAAGGCGATCGTATGAACCGGCAGCCGCCGGTTGCGCAACGCCTGTAGCGCGTCCACGCCAATCCGAGACCCGCCCATTCCAACAGCATTCTCGCCACCGTCGCTCAGCAGCACAACGGCACCCACCGGCAGGTCCGCCGTCTCCGTTGCCAGCTGCTTCAACCCATCTCCGATGTGCGTGGCCGTCTCACTCGGTGTCACTGTCTTTGGATCGTCGATGCGCGTCAGCCCACTCCCCAGCCGGTAAATCCGCGTCTGAAACCGCTTCCTCAGCGCCGCCAGCACACCGTCATTCAACGCCGCCACGGCAGCCGCGTCGCGCGTTTTGCCGTCGCTGTCCGCCACCGCCATGCTGTGCGAGTCGTCAATCACCACCGCAATAATGTTCTGTTCCGAGCTCAACTCCGCCACCCGCACCGCCGGCTGCCACAACAACAAAAACAGCAGTGCCACCATCGCCGACTGCATCCCCCACAGCGCCCAGCCGCGCCATCCCTGCAACTTCGGCGCGGCGTCCTTCAGCCGGAGCCGCACCAGCCACGCCAGCTCACCCGCCGCGGCAGCAATCAGCAACACCAGCACCCACCCCGGCCAGGCGCCGAGCAGGATCAACTGGCCTTTGCTGAACACCGTAAACGGGTACCGAAACAAAAACTCAAACATCCGCTGGCAGCCTTAGATAACGGTCAATCGCGTCAAGGTGAAGGTGTGGCCCCGCGGTCAGCGTCCGCACAGCCGTGGAGCTAGCTCAGTGCGTCATGCCGTACAGAATGTAGTCCAGCCCCACGCGGAACGCCATCGAAGCGAACGGCTCAGGATAGTTCGGATCATCGGCCCACTCCCACGCATCGCCCAGGTGCATGTTGTGGCAAATCGCGACGACGATGCGTCCCTTGTCATCGCGGATCGCCCGCCACTTTGGCTGATAGCCGTCCTTTTCGTAGGTGCGCCCGGTGCGTATCCACTGCTCACCGGGTATCTGCATCTTGTCGTCGATGTCGTAAAGCGTATGAAAGAGCTCGTCACCGCTCTGCAGGTCTTCCACCGTGCTGTTGGGCAGTACCTGGCGCATGCCGTTCATAAAATTCTCCCAGTCCTCGGTGCCATGAAAGTCGTCCACCATCAGGAAGCCGCCCTTCTGCAGAAACTCCCGCAGCCGCTTGGCCTCCGCGTCGGTAAACGTCCACTCCTGCACCTGCACGGCATAAATCCACGGATAGTTGAAAATTTCGTCGGAATCGAGTGTCACCACCTGCTCAGTGGGCCGCCCATCGATCCGCGTCAGCCGGTGCATCGCAATCAGGAACTGCCGGTCGGCTTTTGGGTAGTCCCGCGACCACGCATACCGGCTGTAATACCCGCCATAACCCCGCATCCCCGAGGCAAACGCCAGCCGTGACCAGTAGAACTCCGACTTAACATTCGAAGGCGAGTCATCATTCCCAAAGCCAAAGTCCGCGGTCCGCTGAAACGCCTTCAACCCCACGCAGCACAAGGCCGCCACCGACGTCACCAGGGCAATACGCGAGAGCTTCATCGGCAGATCCTCCGCGGAAGAGTTCGGTGGGGCGAGAGTACCAGAAACGGCTAACCTTACGCCCGTTGCTGCGTTCCTGTATCTGCGGGTATAGACGCATGTCAACCCCTGCAGGTCACTGCCTCCTTGCGGATTAGTGACCGCCGGCGGTTGCCGCAGCAATTTTCACCATGAGACTATGCAGGCAGCCCGCCGCAGGCGAGCGCCAGGGAGCACAAGCAGTGGACCGCCGCGATTTCCTCAAACTCGGCAGCATGACCCTGGCCCAGGCCAGCATGGCGAACATGGCCATGCCCGGCCAATCCGCCGCCCCCGCCGGCAAGGCCGACCACACACTCCGCATCGCCCCCGTCACCGTCGAGCTGGACCACTCCCGCATCGTCTCCACCATCGGCTATAACGGCACCGCCCCCGGCCCGCTCCTCCGCATGCGCGCCGGCAAGCCCATCACCATCGACGTCATCAACGACACCGACACCCCCGAATTCGTCCACTGGCACGGCCTCCTCATCCCCTCTGACATGGACGGCACCGAAGAAGAAGGCTCCCCCGCCGTCGCCCCCCACAGCCAGCGGCGCTTCGCCTTCACCCCCGGCCCCACCGGCACCCGCTGGTACCACTCCCACGCCATGGCCATGGACGACCTCCACAAGGGCGCCTACACCGGCCAGTTCGGTTTCGTCTTCATCGAAGACGGCAAAGACCCCGGCCACTACGACCAGGAGCTCTTCCTCGCCCTCCGCGACTGGGAGCCCTTCTACACCGGCATGATGGAAGACAACGACGACGACACCCACAGCGCCCCCACCCCCGAAAAGCCCGCCAACCTCAACACGGACCCCGGCGGCCTCGAAGTCGGCTCCGTCACCTACTCCATCAACGACAAGGCCCTCGGCTCCGGCGAACCGATCCGCGTTCGCCCGGGCCAGCGACTCCTCATCCACTTCCTCAACGCCAGCGCCATCGAAAACCGCCGCATCGCCCTCGCCGGCCACAAGATGCGCATCATCGGCCTCGACGGCAACCCCGTCCCCACACCCCAAACGCTCGACTCGCTCTTCCTCGGCGCAGGCGAACGCGCCGACGTGGAAATCGAAATGAACAACCCCGGCGTCTGGATCCTCGGCTCAACCGAAGAAGACGTCCGCCACCAGGGCCTCGGTGTCGTCGTGGAGTATGCCGGCCAGCACAAGACCCCCACCTGGATCGACCCCAAAAAGTTCGCCTGGGACTACGCCATCTTCGGCTCTACCGCCTCCACCTCACCCGCACCCACGCAGACCCTCGACCTCAGCTTCGAAAAAATTCCCATGGGCTCGGGCAAGTTCAATCTCTTCACCGTCAACGGCAAGCCCTACCCCCACGACCGCGAATTCGTCCTCCAGCAGGGCGCCCGCTACCGCATGATCATGCGCAACCGCACCGACGACGCCCACCCCATGCACCTCCACCGTCACCTCTGGGAGCTGGTCGAAATCAACGGCAAAAAGATGGCCGGCATCATCAAAGACACCGTCGTCGTCCCCTACTACGGCCGCGCCACCGTAGACTTCACCGCCGACCAGCCCGGCCTCGCCCTCTTCCACTGCCATATCCAGCAGCACATGGACTACGGCTTCAAAGCCCTCTTCCGCTACGCCTGACTCGAGCGGTGCACCTTTGAGCGCGCTCGCCTTTCTGGCTGTCATTCCCGAAGGGAATCTGCGTTTAGGAGCGCCACCATAATCATGTCCGGGTGCCCCATGTCCGGACTCTCGGACATGGGCCCCTGCGACAATACCTCCATGGAGCTGACGCCCGACGACCGCGCCTGGATCGAAGCCGAAGCCCGCCTCGCAGGCTTCGACCTCGCCGGCATCGCCGCAGTGCCAGGCCCCTCCAGCAGCGAAGCTGCCGAGCAAGCCGGGCGCTTCGCCGCCTGGGTCGCCGCAGGCCACGCCGGCGACATGGCCTGGCTCCAGCGCACCGACGACGCCGGCAACCTCCTCCGCGGCGACCTCCGCCGAGCCATCCCCTGGGCCCAGTCCGTCATCGTCTGCGCCATCAACTACAACGCCGACGCTCCCCGCTCCATCGACCCCGCCGACCCCGCCACCGGCTGGATCGCCCGCTACGCCTGGAGCGGCAGGGAAGACAACCGTGGCGCCGACTACCACGACATCCTGCTCCCCCAACTTCGCAACGTCGAAGCCGCCCTCAAAACCCGTTTCGGCGCCGCCTGCGAAACCCGCTGCTACGTCGACACCGGCCCCATCGTCGAGCGCGACTTCGCCCAGCGCGCCGGCATCGGCTGGATCGGCAAGAACACCTGCGTCCTCAACCAGCAGCAGGGCTCCTGGCTGCTGCTCGGCGTCATCGTCACCAGCCTCCCGCTCGCCCCCGCAGCCGCCGCCCTTCCCGCCGCCGACCGCTGCGGCACCTGCACCCGCTGCATCGACGCCTGCCCCACGGACGCCCTCATCGCCCCCCGCCAGATGGACGCCTCCCGCTGCATCGCCTACCTCACCATCGAAAAGAAGGGTCCCATCGACCCAGCCCTCCGCAAAGAAATCGGCCGACAGGTCTTCGGCTGCGACATCTGCCAGGACGTCTGCCCCTGGAACCGCCGCGCCCCCATCGCCGCCTCCCACGCGCGCCCCGCCCTCATCAATCCCGCCCTCGCGTGGCTGGCCTCCCTCGACGGTCCAACCTTCAACCGCTGGTTCCGGGGCTCACCCCTCGAACGCACCGGCCGCAAACGCCTCAGCCGCAACATCGCCATCGCCATGGGCAACAGCGCCGACCCCACCTTCCTCCCCACCCTCCAAGAGTGGTCCACATCCGACGACCCCACCCTCGCCGAAGCCGCCACCTGGGCCCTCACCCGGCTCCAGAGCCGTTGAAATTCCACGTTTCCTCCGCGCACCAGCCGGTAAACTCAACCCATGGCTGACAACCCCATCATCACAGCGGCCCCACGAGCCGGACAGGAGGCCGTAGCCCCCTCCCTCGCTGCCGCCGACGCCGTCCCAGTTCGCCAGGCCGGCACCTGGGCACAGGTCGTCGCGCTCGGCCGCTACATGACCAAGACCGAGGTCCACACCTACGCCTTCAGCGTCGCCGCCCAGGTCATCCTCTCGCTCTTCCCATTTATTGTTCTGCTCTTCACGCTCTCGGAGAAAGTCTTCCACTCCGAAAAGATGGTCGACGTCGTCTCCGACATGATGAGCAACTTCCTACCCAACAACCAGGACTTCGTCGTCCGCAATATGCGCGTCCTCGCCCACTCCCACGCCGGCACCAAGATCTTTTCGCTCATCATGCTGCTGATCACAACCACCGGCGTCTTCCTGCCGCTGGAAGTCGCGCTCAACAGCGTCTGGGGAGTGAAGGAGAACCGCTCCTACCTGCGGAACCAGGTCGTCTCGATCGGGCTGGCTGTCGGCGTCGGTTTCCTCGCCATGCTGTCGGTGGCCCTCACGGCCGCCCAGCGCACCGTTCTCGGCTGGATGTTCTTCGGCCATACCGACAACTTCGTCTTCAACTTCGTCGCACACGGCTTTCTGGAAATCTGCGCAGTCTGCTCGGGTATCGCACTTTTCTTCCTGATCTACTGGGGCTTGCCCAATCGCAAAGTCCCACCCAAAGCGGTGCTGCCCACGGCCATCGTGGTCGGCCTGCTATGGGAAGCAGGGAAGTACGTCTACATCTGGGTGCTGCCCAAACTCGACTTCGGCTCCGTTTACGGCCCGTTCCGCGTCTCTGTAAGCCTGATGATGTGGGCCTTCATCTCCGGCCTCCTGCTGCTCGCCGGCGCCTACGTCTCCGCCACCCGCCAGGCTCTCCGCGAAGCCCGCAACGCAGACCTCAAGCGCAACACCTAAAACTCCCAAGACCCCACCGAACACCAACAACCGACAACCAATACCTCACTTCACCTTGAACGCCTTGGTCACGATGTCGTTCGGATGTTGCCCCGCCGGCAGCATGGTCACCAGCTCCGGTCCGTTCTGCGCCTGTGTCCGTACCACCGCCACGTCGCCCGTCCCCGCATCGGCTACCAGAAGCAGGTGTTCGTCATCCGAGAACGCAATTGCATCCGGAGCCGCTCCCGTTCGCACCCCGGAAATCACCTTGCCGTCATCAATGCTGTAAAGCGTAATCGAGTCCGCCCCGAAATTCGATACCCAAAGCGTACTGTTGTCCCGCTTGCTGATGATGCCGCGCGACGGCTTGGATCCGATGATGTAGCTTCCGCTCACTTCATTCGTCCAGGTCGAAATCTCGGAAATGCTGTCCGACCCGAAGTTCGACACAAACACCTCGCCGCCATCCGGCTTCAGTGCCAGATGCACCGGCGTCAGACCCACGTTCAGCAGCGCCAGCAGATGGTCCTGCTGCAAATCCGCATCCTGCTTGCCGCGCCACGAGTCGGCCGCCGCTCCCAGCCAGATCGCCATCACCTGGTGCGACCCCGAGCACGCCACAAACGCCTTCGACGAGTCGGGCAGAATCACCGCATCGGTCGCTCCCGGGCAGCCAGCGTAGGCCTCGCGAAACGCCAGCGGCCGCTTGACGTCCGTCGACACGGAATAAATCGAAATGCTCCCGCTGCCTCGGTTGGTCACCACCAGAGACCGCATATCGGGCGCAATTCGCGCCAGCCCGGGCTGCTCCCCCGTGGCCGCCGTCGCCAGTTCGCGGTGCTTCTCCAAATCCAGTACCGAAACCGTGTTCGCCCCGGAGTTCGCCACGTATCCGCGCTTGCCATCGGCCGCCACGTCAATGGCATAAGGCATCCGATGCACCCCGATCGTCGCCGTCACCTTGTTCTGCGTCGTATCGATCACCGAAACCGAGTCGCTTCCCGTGTTCACCACGTAGACCTCGTTCCGCGCAGGATTCACCGCCAGCCCGCTTGGCTGCTGACCCACCTGCAATATGCGATCCTGCCGCAAATAAACCAGATCCAGTACCGCCACCGTTCCTGCGGCTCCGTCGGTCACGTACGCATACTCCCGATAATCGGCCGAGTAAACCGGAAATCGATACCGGTTACAACCGCCTAAACCTAGCGCAAGCAAGGCGATAAGGGCGGCGAACGCTCGCTCGGTGTAATAGCGGTTAGGGGGAATAGACATCCTCTCGGAGTGTAGCGGTGGGGGGTACGATCCGCAACTTGCGAAAATTTCCCTGCAAATAAGCAACTTTGCGGCGAGTGCCGCCGTCTTCAACATTGACCGGCAGCCATCACGCAGCAGCCGGATCATCAGCAGCAGGACTCCTCGGAACAACGGAGTTGGCGAGAGCCGCTCCGTTGCTTTTTTGTTTTACGAGTCCAGTTTTGTCGATCGACGCTCTGCGAACCACTTGCTCGCCACCCAGCTCCCATACCCGAACTGCAATATCCACACCGCCAGGTACGCATACACCAGGTGCCGTTCAGAAAGCGTGCTGAAGGGAATATTCATCGGGCCTCCATCAGCGACGAATCGCCGTAAAACTCTGCGTTCTGCGCTGTTTCTTTCAGCTGTCTGCGCCTCTCCAGCGCATACCGTAGGCCAAGAATGAACGCACCCCACATCGCCCACGCGGCCATGTTCCACAGCACCGCATGCACCATCACAGGGTCGATACCCGAATTCTCGCTGCCGCCGAACACCGGCGCCGGATGCTGCGTCCGCCACCACCGGATCGACATGAAGCAGATCGGAATATCCACCGCCGCAAAAATTCCCAACACTGATGAAAGCACCGCCGTCTGGCCGCCCATCGCAAAACTCCGCACCAGCATGTAGCTCACGTAAAGCAGCCACAGCAGCAGGTAGGTCGTCAGCCGCGCATCCCAAGTCCACCAGATGCCCCATGCCGCGCGGCCCCAAAGCACGCCCGTCACCAACCCCACGCTGGCATACAACACCGTCAGCTCCGCCGAGGCCACGGCGAAAGCGTCCGCCGCCAGAGCTCGTGACGGGTTGCTCCGCCGCCACAGCAGGTACAGCAGCGACGCCCCGCAGTTCAGGTACGGAAATAGGAAGCTCAAAATCGTATGAGGGAAATGGTAGAAAAACACCCGATAGAGATTGCCCATCGTCGCTTCCTTGGGAGCCGTCATGGCAGCGTAGAAGCCAATAGCCATCACCACCATCGTCGCCACAAACCACAGCGCGCCGAATATCTGGGCCTTGCTGCTGCCCGGCCTTGGAGAATTAATCGGTGTAGTCACAGCAGCCATTCTAGCGCGCGGTACAGCGCACGCGTGTGAGCGAAATCACCTTAGTCGGTATTCAGAATCGTATCGAAAAGCAGGACGCAAGCGGTTGTAAACACCACGTCATAGGCAAACAACACCTTGATCCACAGCGTAGGCTCCAGGTCCCCGGTCAACACGTTCGTTGTGGCTTGAATCATACCCAGGAGCGCCGGCATGGAAATAGGGAACAGCACCAGCGGCAGCATCAACTCGCGGCTCCGGGTGCGCAGACTCAGCGCTGCAAAAAACGTGCCGTTGACCACCAGGGCCCACGTCCCCAGCGGCAAAATCAGCAGCAATAGCCACGTCTGCCCCAGCGGATGCAGGTTGTAAAAGATCGCAAACACCGGTGCCAGAACCACTTCCACCGCCGAAACAAAAATCAGGTTCGCCAGTGCCTTGCCCACAAACAGCGCCGACGCCGGCGCCGCCACCAGGCGCTGCGCATCGAGAACTGAGTTGCGCACCTCGCGCGCCCAAGACTGATTCAGCGCCGTCATCGCCGCAAACAGCAGCGCCACCCACAAGAGCCCACCCGAAATCTGCCGAGCTATGGTCGGATAAGCCGTCGGATCGAACGCCAGCGAAAACACCACCACCACCAGCAGCGTAAAGAACAGCATGCCGTTGATCGCGTCCTTGGTCCGCCACTCCAGCTGCAAATCCTTGCGCAGATGCGTCATCACGCAGCGAAAGTAATTCATGCGCCACCGCCCATCTGCGGCGACTTCGTCAAATCAGCCAGCATCGTCTCAGCCGCTCGCACGTAGTCCGTCGGCGCCATCACCAGTTGCAGCCCGCGCATGCCCGCCGAAATAGAAATGACATCGAAAAGCTCAATCGTCTCGTCGGCAAAAGCAGGGAAGGCCTTCTTCGCCGCCAGCACCGTCACCCCGCCGCGAATGTACCCCGTCAGGGGTTCCACTTCCTTCAACGCTGCCAGCTCGCACTTCCGCGCTCCAGCCGCCGTGGCGAGCTTCTTCAGATCAAGCTCCGCATCGCCCGGCACCACCGCGAAAAGGTGTTCGCCCGCCTGAGTATGCGTCAGCAGCGTCTTGAACACTTGCTCCGGCGGCAGCCCGATCTTCTTTGCCACGGAAATCGCCGTAAGGTCATCCGGATCGACCTCATAAGCGCGCAGCTCATAAGCAATCTCCAGCGTATCCAGCAGACGAGCCGCATTCGTCTTCGTTGCCTTGGCGGTCTTCAATGCGTTACCCCCGCGCCTTCGAGCGATACCACCTGCCCGGCCTGCAATGTCAGGGTCATCTCCGCAAGCGGCCGCGCCAGCTCATGCTGGTGCGTCGTCAGCAGCAGCGTCCTCGGTAACCCATCTCCATTCCGTCCGGCCACATAAGCCTGCAGCAACTCCACCATGTGCCGCGCCGAAGCTACATCCAAATTCGAAAAAGGTTCATCCAGCAGCAACAGGTCAGGCTGCGTCAGCAGTACTCGAGCCAGCGACGCCCGCTGCCTCATCCCCTGCGAGTACTCGCCCACCCGCCGCGGAATTGCCGGATCCAGTCCCACTGAGTGCAGCGCTTCCTCCACCCTCTCCGCGCGCACACCTTGCAGAGCGGCAAAGTAACGCAGATTTTCCACCCCTGTCAGTTCGTCGTAAAGCATCGTCTCGTGGCTCATGTACGCCAGCCGATCCACCTGCTCTCGCGCCGCGCCGCCAAACAATGTCACCGTCCCATAGCTCGGACTTACCAACCCCGCGAGCAGCCGCAGCAACGTCGACTTGCCCGCACCGTTCTCGCCCACCACCACCACGCTCGCGCCCGCGGGAACCGTAAGTGAAACATTCCGCAGAGCAGCAAAGCTGCCATACACGCGCGACACGCGGTGCAGTTCAATAGCGGACGTTATGGCAATGGACATTGTTTTAAGTATAGTGTGCGAATTTCTGTTGCCAGCTCGCCGGGGTTGCTCTAAGGTGGTCGCCATGTATCCCGCCAGCCTGGCCGCCACCCGTGTCCTTCCGCCCCCCCCTCGTCTGCATTGGGGCATAGTGCTTGTGCTGGAAATCATTTCCGTCGGCCTGTTTGACCCTGTTTGGCTGGTCGTCCAGGCCAACTGGGTGCGCCGGGTCAAAGGCAAGTCAAGAGCGCTGCCCTGGGCGATCGCTTATCTCTGCGCTTTGCCTATGCTCTTCGGCGCGGTCATTTTTGTCAGCGCCGCTTTCGCCTTCGTCAACATGCAACCGGACCCCGCCATCTTCGAAGGCATCAGCGATCTCTTCCGGCTGGCCGTCATCGGGCTGCGCCTGCTCACCGTGTTCACGCTGCGCAATGAGCTCGCCGAAGAACCCATCAGGGTCTTCGTCGGCGGTGGCCTCACCTTCTTCTTCGGAGCCATCGCCTTCCAATATCATTTGCACGATTTCAACTTTGACCAGTCGGCACACGCCGCAGCGGACGGTACACTAGGCCTATCAAACTGATAGGCAAGGTGGACCGCCCGCGTATGACGTTCTCTCATTCAGCAATTCGCAGCGCTGCGTTGTTCGTGGTTTCCGCAACCGGCCTCGCCGCAGCCCAGGCCCCCGCGCTGCCCGCGCCCGACCGCGCTCTTGCCCGCGACCTCTTCAAGCAGCTCATCGAAATCAACTCGCAGGACTCCAACGGCAGCGTCACCGCCGCCGCCCTCGCCATGCGCGACCGCCTCGCCGCCGCCGGCTTCGCTGCCTCTGACCTCGTCATCGCCGGCCCCAACGACCGGAAGCAGAACCTCGTCGCCACCTATCGCGGCAGCAGTTCCGCGCTCAAGCCCATCCTCATCATCTGCCACCTGGACGTCGTCGAAGCCCGCCGCGAAGACTGGACCACCGACCCCTATCAGTTCGTTGAAAAGGACGGCTTCTTCTACGGCCGCGGCACCCAGGACATCAAGGAAGAAGATGCGCAGCTCGTCGAAAACTTCATCCGCCTCAAACGCGAGGGCTGGGTCCCCAAGCGCGACATCGTCATCGCCCTCACCGCCGACGAAGAAGGCGGCAAGTCCAACGGCGTCGACTGGCTCATCCGCAACCGTCCAGAGCTGACGAAGGCCGACTTCGTCCTCAACCCTGACGCAGGTGGCCTCGAGCTCCGCGACGGCAAGCCGGTCAAGCTCTCCATCGAAGCCACCGAGAAGGTTTACGCCGACTACCAGGTGACCACCAGCAACCGCGGCGGCCACAGCTCGCTCCCGCGCCCCGACAATGCGATCTACCAGCTCATGCACGCGCTCGAAAAACTGGAAGCCACGCCCTTCCCCTTCGAGCTGAACGAAGTCACCCGCGCCTCACTCGCCGCAACCGAAAAAGTCTCCACGCCGGAGCGCGCCGCCCTCATCCGCGGCATCCTTGCCACTCCTTCCGACATGAAGGCCGTTGCCGAGTTCTCCAAAGATCCCGGAGGCAACGCCACCCTCCACACCACCTGCGTCGCCACCATGCTCAAGGGCGGCCACGCACCCAACGCCCTCCCTGGCAGCGCCCAGGCCAACGTCAACTGCCGCATCCTCCCCGGCCACTCGCAGGAAGAAATCCGCCAGCACCTGCTCACCCTCTTCGCTGACCCCGGCATCACCGTCGAGTACGTAGCCGACAACGGAGACGTACTCGGCAAGGCCTCCGACCGCAAAAGCTTCGCTCCGCCGCCCCTGCGCGAAGACGTCATGACCCCGCTCCGCCAGGTCACCGCCACCATGTGGCCCGGCATTCCCGTCGTTCCCTCCATGTCCGCCGGCGCCAGCGACTCCATCATCACCATGGCCGCCGGCATTCCCAGCTACGGCGTCACCGCCATGGGCGTTGACTTCGACGACGACCGCGCGCACGGACGCGACGAGCGTCTCCGCGTCGAAGCCTTCTATCGAGGCGTGGAGTTCTACTACCTCTACCTGAAAGCCCTCACCAGGCCATAACCCCTCGTGCACCCGGTTGCGATAGAGTGGAGCATCCCAACAACCCAGGCAGAGACTCACATGGCAATGGCGATACAAACTCAGTCGCTCTCCAAGCGATACCGCAGCCACACCGTGCTCACGAATGTCACGCTGAACGTTCCTCCGGGCGCCGTCTACGCGCTCGTCGGCGAAAACGGAGCAGGCAAAACTACCCTCATCAAGCTCCTGATGAACATTCTCCAACCCACCTCAGGCGCGGGAAGCGTGCTCGGCGTGCCGCTCAACCACGTCGCCGGCGCAGCCTTCGAGCAGATCGGTTATGTCTCCGAAAACCAGGAGCTCCCGGAGTCGATGACCGTCAAGGCCTTCCTCGCCTACGTTCGCGGTTTCTACCCCAACTGGGACCGCGCCCTCGAAGAGCGCCTCATCCGAGAGCTCGCCTTGCCCCGCGACCGCAAGCTCAAGCACCTTTCCCGCGGCATGAAAATGAAGGCCGTCCTCATCAGCGTGCTTGCCTACCACCCGCCGCTCATCGTCCTCGACGAACCCTTCTCCGGACTCGACCCTCTCGTCCGCGACGAAGTGATCCGCGGCCTCATCGCCCTCCGGCACGAAACCACCCTCTTCCTCTCCTCGCATGACCTAGCCGAAATCGAACCCCTCGCCACCCACGTCGGCTACCTCGAAAACGGCAAGCTCCTGTTCTCCGAAGAAATGTCCGCCCTCGCCAGCCGCTTCCGCGAGATCGAAATCGAAATCGCAGAAGCCTGGAAATTCTCCAATTTCCTTCCCACCTGGCTTCAGCCGGTGACAACGCCCTCCACCCTCCGCTTCGTCGACACGCAATTCACCGAAGCTACCGAACGCGATCTCGCAGAGCGTTTTCCAAATGCAACCCGCATCGCCATCTCACCCATGTCGCTCAAGACCATCTTCCTCGCCCTCGCCAGATCGGCCGAAACGACGGCCGCGTAGATGAAACAGAGTCTGCACATCTTCCTGAAAGACACCCGCCGCTTCTACCCCGAGATCCTTCTCTCGCTCGTTATCCTGGTGACATTCGTCAGGCTCTATCCCGAGAATTGGGGCGCACACGTGCTCAGCGATCGTCTCCCATCATGGACAGTAGGCGTCATCGTCGCTCTCGTCCCAGTCAGTTGGTGGCTGGTCATCTCCCGCGTCATACACGCTGAAAGCCTGGTCGGCGACCGCCAGTTCTGGATCACCCGGCCCTACCGCTGGCCCAGCCTGCTCGGCGCCAAAGCGTTGTTCATCCTGGCATACGTGTATGTGCCGTTCCTGGTCGCGACGATGCTTCTGTTGAAAGAAGGAGGCTTTCATCCGACGATGTACTGGCGGGGTCTGCTCTTCAATCTGGTGTTGGCCACGTTCATTGCGGTAATCCCGCTCATGGTCGTCTCGACCATAACCTCAAACTTCGGCAAGATGACGCTGGCGCTGCTCATCATCATCGCCTTCACGGCCGGCACTGCTTATCTCTCTGATTTCCTGCCGACAGCAAGCTCATCCACCGACGCCGGCGAATGGATATGGACCTCGCTGGTCGAATGCGCCTTCATCGGCATCATCGTTCTGCAATACGCCCGCCGCAGAACGGCCTTATCGCGTCTCTTCGTCGTCGCGATGGCCTTGTTGCTCGCCACCTTCGCTCTGGCAGGGCCGGAAGATCTATTGATGAAGGCGACTTATCCCGACAGAGGCAGCGCTGGTTCGTCGCTACGGCTTGATTTCCGGCCCGAGAAGGCCGAGTCGTCTCGCATCTTCGAAAGCGGAGACCGCGAGGTCGAACTCATCTTTCCTGTGGGCATCTCGGGCGTGCAACTCGGCACCGCGGTTCAGGCTAACGACGCCAAAATCACCATATCGGCCCAGAACGGCCAGCGCTGGACGTCTCACTGGCAGGCGAACGTGCAAACCTGGCTGCCTGGGCAGACCGACGGAGATCTCATCCTTAAAGTAAGCCGGCCTTTCTTCGACAAGGTCAAGAATCTGCCGGTGACCATCGACTTCACCGTCGGCGTGACAACGCTCAAGGCCGGCAGCGTGACCCGGATAAAACTCCCCGACGATTCGTTCACCATTCCTGGCGGAGCCATCTGCGACCGAGAATCCGGTTACGGCAGCGTCACCTGTAGAACAGCCTTGCGCCAGCCGCCGCTGATGTTGGTCGGGACACGGTTCGCATCGCAACCCTGCTCCAAAGATCATGTCCTTGTCGCCGATGGCGGAGAAGGAATCGGTTGGGTTGGCAATACGTCCACCGACCTAGCGGAGTTCGGCATAACGTCCGTGTGGTCCACGGCGTTGAGTTTTGAGCTTCTGCCTTCGTCAGACTCCAGAACGGAGAAAGGGCATTATTTCTGCCCGGGGGCGATCCTTGCGTTCGCCCCATATCGAGTAGTCGACCGGCGTCGGCAGACGTTCACCGCGAACCTGACCTCGCTCGCGAACGCAGTAAGAAATCAGAATATGTGATGCGAAAAGCCGGGAAGCCACTCGCGTGGTCCCGGCTCTTCTCAACTCAACAAAAGGACCTTACTTAGGCAGCGCCGCCGCAATCGGCGCGGTATTCCCCGTAGGCGCCGCTCCCGGCGTCTGTGCCGGAGCATACTTGCTGGCGCACTTGGCCTGTAGCTGCGTCGCATGAAACACGCCATCGCGGCCATACGTCCCAATCGCCAGCGCCTGCGCATCGTCCTTGAACGTATCCGGAGGCGGTTCCGACCCCTGGTACGTCACCTGCAGCATCTTGCCCTGTTCCAGCAGCGTAAACGTCGCCGACGTCCCCACATGATTGATGCTTCCCGGCTTCACATTGCCGGCCACCCGCAGGTTACGCGAGTAGGCCTTACCGCCCATAGCCTGCAGCTCCGTGATGGTCACGTAGTAGCTCTTGCTGTCGCGGCCAGCCGAGATCGACAGCCAGCCCACCACGCCAAACACAATGACCGCCGCAACGATGAACTTCGTAGTCGAATTCTGAGCTTTTTTCACAGTTTTATTCTAACGCCATCGCACATCCGGTTTGGTGATTGCCGTCACACCGCTTCGCCCTGGTCAAAACTTACATCCAGCGTCATTCTCCGCTCGCTGCTCAGCCGAGCCAGCTCCAGCAACCGAATCACACGATATCCATCTTCCGCCGGAATCGCCAAGGGCGCAGTTCCCAAAATGGCATCCCGCACATTGGCATAGAACAGCCGGTAGTCCCCGCGCTCGGTAGCGCACGCCATCCGCTCCAGACTCCCCGGCTCATTCCGGTCCAGCGCCACGGTCAACGTCCCCCAGGCCGTCTCTGCCTCCCGTAGCCACGCCTCATCCGTCCCCAGCATCGGCGGCCTCGCCCTACCCAGCAACGCCGCTTCCTGCGGATCGACGCCCGACTTCACATAACTCCCATGCGTCCCATGCACCCTGAAGCGCGGTGCCGGATCGGCCGCCAGCATCGTCGCTCGGCACTCATACCGCACGTAAGTCGTCCCTTCACCCGTGTACTCCAGCAACACGCTGAACGCATCATCAATATCAGTCTCGTCGCGATCACCGCGAATCGTCGCCGTAATCGCCTGCGGCGGTCCAAACAGCGCCAGCGCCTGGTCAATCAAATGCGGTCCCAGGTCGAAAAGCAGTCCATTGGCCGGCCCGCCCGCTTCCTTCCACGAACCCGTCCGCTGCATGGGCCTAAAGCGGTCAAAGTGCGACTCCACCGTCACAATCCGCCCCAGCTTCAGCTCCGCGCGCAGCTTGCGAACCGTCAAAAAATCTCCATCAAACCGACGGTTATGAAATGGAGCCAGCACCTTACCCTGAGCCTTCGCCAGCGCAATCAGCTCACGCGCCTGCTGCGAGGTGGACGTGATCGGCTTATCCACCACCACATGCTTTCCCGCCTGCAGAGCACGTGATGCCAGGTTGAAGTGCGTGTCGTTGGGCGTCGCAACAACAACCAGGTCAATGGCAGGATCGGCGAACGCTTCCTCGGCCGATCGCAGCACCCTCACCCCCGGATACGCCGCCGCGGCCTCATCCCCTTGCCGCTGCACAATCGCCGCCAGCTCAAGCCCTGGAATGGCCGAGACAAAGGGAACGTGAAAAACCCGTCCCCCCAGCCCGAACCCGAGAACCGCCACACGAATCGGAGCGCTCATGCCCTCTATGGTACGGCGTTTACTTCCGCGTCGCTATCACGCTGAGGTATTGATTATGGATCAGCGTCCGGTTCGGCTCGGTAGCCACATTCGCTCCAGCCCACAGAGCCTCCAGATCCTTCGCAAATGCAGCTTGACCGATCTCGTCCAACCTCGCGAACGCCATTCTCGTTGGACCGAAGTAGTCTCGGAAAAACTGCACTGCCCCCACCGGCGTTGTCGCCATATCGAAATCGATGGGCACCAGCGCCGTCTGAATATCGTTGAAGTAAGGGCTAAGCCGCTCCTGCACCATCGCTTCATCCCCCCACAGCACCGGCGGCAGAACCCCTTCCGGCGGCGGCACATGCTGGCTCCCGATCTTGAACATCTTTCCCGTAAACCCGGCAGGATTCCAGTTAGCCATCGCCAGCTGTCCCCCCGGCCTCAATACCCGCGCCAGTTCCGACGCCACCCGCTCCGGCCGTGGCGCAAACATTGCCCCAAACATCGTTACCACGCTGTCGAAAACGGCGTCAGGGTAGGGAAGATGCTCGGCATCGCCCTCATCGAACGTGATCTTCAGGCCTTCAGCCTCCGCCCGCTCCTGCGCCTGTACCAGCAGGTTCGGTGCGATATCCACGCCGGTCACGATCGCCCCGCGCCTGGCCGCCGGAATCGCCAGGTTCCCCGTCCCACAGGCCACGTCGAGCACCCGCGCCCCAGCCTCGATCGGCAGCCTTGCGATAAACGCCTCCGCTCCCGCCACAATCGTCTTGGCCACCACCCCAAAGTCGCCCGCCATCCATGTCGCTCGCATGCCTTGCTTCAGTTTTTGCAATTGCTCATCGTTTTCCATGGGCGGTCTCCTTAATGTCGAACTGCCAACGATACTGCCTGTCCCCGCAGGCGCCGTCAACATGCCGCCTGCGCTAACTCACTCATCAGGCTGATATACGGCCACGCCGCGCAAACTTTTGCATATCTCGGTCATCCTCGTGCATCTCAAATGGTGAACAAATTTGATCGCCTGATTTTGAAAACGCGTTTTGCCTCGGAGTGGGTAGGCGCCCGGCGGGGAATGTAGCATGGGAGATATGTTCAGAATGAGAAATCGCGCAGCAGTGAGCGCGGCTCTAGTGGTGGGAGCAGCGCTTCTGGCGCCACTGGCATACAGCCAGGGCCCCGGAGGCCGCGGAGCCCCCAACAGCGGTGCAGCAGAAGGGTCTTCGTCGGACGTCCAGGGCGTCCTGCGCGCGCAGCAGCAGCTTTCGCAGCCCGGCCCCAGTGTCACACCGCAGGCTAGCGCCGGCGACGCTTCCTTTCGCGGCAGCCTCGTCCGCGACAAGGCCACCGCCGGCACTCTCGACCTCACCCTCGACGACGCCATACAGCGCGGCCTCCGCAACAACCTTGGCGTGATCCTCCAGACCGCCAACGAGAAGGGTGCCAACGGCCAGCGCCTCCAGCAACTCCAGGCCCTCCTGCCCACCGTCACCGGCGCCGCGTCCATCGAAGTAGAGCAGGTCAACCTCGCCGCCTACGGCCTCAAATTTCCCGGCCTCAACCCCATCGTCGGCCCCTTCCAGGTCGTCGACTTCCGCGCTTACCTCACGCAGAACCTGGTCAACGTGCAGGCGCTGGAAAACTTCATCGCCGCCCGCCACAACTTCGCCGCCGCCAGGCTCACCGCGCAGGACGCCCGCGACCTCGTCGTCCTCACCGTCGGCAACGCCTACCTCCTCTGCATCGCCGACGCCGCCCGCATAGACGCCGTCAAAGCCGAACTCGAGACCTCCGGTGTCTCCCTCAAACAGGCCAACGACGCCCACGAAGCCGGCACCAGCCCTCGCCTCGATGTCCTCCGCGCCCAGGTCGACTACCAGAACGAGCAGCAGCAGCTGATCGCCACCACTAACCAGTTCGAAAAAGATAAACTGGCGCTCGCCCGCACCATCGGCATGCCCCTCGACCAGAAATTTCGCCTCACCGACATCGCACCCTTCGCCAACCTCGACACTCCCGATGCCGAAGCCGCACTCCAGCAAGCCCTCAAGCAGCGCAAGGATCTCGCCGCCGCCGCCGAGTCCCTCAAGGCCGCCGAAACTCAGAAGAAGGCCGCCTGGGCCGAGCAACTGCCCGTCGTCAGTTTCTCCGGCGACTTCGGCGACCTCGGCACTACCGCCGCCCACTCGCACGGCACCTACACCGCCACCGGGCAGGTCTCAGCACCCATCCTGCAGATCGCCAAAACCCACGGCGACGAGCTGGTAGCTAGTGCCAATGCCGACCAGTCCAGGGCTCGCCTCTCCGACCAGGTCCAGCAAGTCAACGCCGACATTCGCGACGCCATCCTCGATATCCAGTCCGCCGCCAAGCTCATCGACGCTACCAAGAGCAACGTCGACCTCGCGCGCGAAGCACTCTCCGAGGCCCAGCAGCGCTTCCACGCCGGCGTCGACACCAGCCTCGCCGTCTCGCAGGCGCTCGCCCAGGCCGAGCAGGCCGACGACCAGTACATCAGCGCGCTTTACCAGCACAACGTCGCCAAGCTCGCCCTGGCCCGTGCACTCGGCGTCGCATCGACCAACTACAAGGATTATGTAACCGGAACACCAAACACCAGTGCCACTGGCACGGCGACAACGACCGGCACGGGCGCACCCGCCCCGGCCGCGAACGATATGGGAGGCAAGTAGCGTGGCGGATCAAGATCAAAACAACAACGGTGGACAGGAACAAACAGCGCAGATTTCGGGCACGGTAAAGATCGTGCCGCAGGGCGACGCCCCGGCAGGCAAGCCGCAGGATGCCAAGCCCCAGCAGGCCCCCGATGACGACATCCCGGAGAAGAAGTCCAGCCGCAAGGTCATCGGCATCATCGTCCTCCTCATCCTCGTCGTCCTCGGCGGCCTCTACTACTGGCACTCCACGTTCACGGAGGACACCGACGACGCGCAGGTAGACGGCGACCTCTACCAGGTCAGCTCGCGCGTAGCCGGCCAGGTGCTCAAGGTCTACGTCGAAGACAACCAGCTCGTCCAGCAGGGCCAGCCTATCGCCGATATCGACCCCCGCGATCTCCAGGTGTCGCTCGCCCAGGCCGAAGCCAACCTCGCCGACGCCCGCGCCCAGTATGCGCAGGCCAGCTCCAACGTGCCCATCACTGCCGTCAACGTGCGCACCAGCGTCAGCACCGCGGGGTCCGACGTCCTCGGCAGCCAGGCCAGCGTCCTGCAGGCTCAGCAGCAGGAGCAGGCCAACACCGCCCGTATCGAGCAGGCCAAAGCCAACGCCGTCAAGGCCCAGTCCGACGTCGACCGCTACACCCCGCTCGTACAGAAGGACGTCATCTCCAAGCAGCAGTTCGACGCCGCCGTAGCCCAGCGCGACGCCGCCAATGCAGCCGTTCTCGAAGCCCAGAAGTCCGCCGGCGCCGCCCGCGAAAACGTCCGCATCGCCCAGCAGCGCGTCGCTTCGGCCCGCGACCAGGAGCAGCAGAACCGCCAGAACGGTCCCGACCAGATCCGCGTCCAGCAGGCCCGCGCCGACGCTGCCAGCGCCCAGATCCAGCAGGCCCAGGCGAAGGTCGACCAGGCCCGCCTCAACCTCAGCTACGGCAAAATCGTCGCCCCCATCACCGGCATCGTCAACAAGAAGAACGTCGCCGTCGGTGCTAACCTCTCGGTCGGACAGGACCTCCTCACCATCGTCCCCCTCGACAAGCTCTGGGTCACCGCCAACTTCAAAGAGACCCAGCTCAAGGGCCTCCACGCCGGCCAGGACGTTGACCTCAAAGTCGACGCTCTCGGCGGCCGCAAGTTCCACGGCCGCGTCACCGAAATCGGTGGCGCCACCGGCTCGCGCCTCAGCCTCTTCCCGCCGGAAAACGCCACCGGCAACTATGTCAAGGTGGTGCAGCGCATCCCCGTCCGTATCGACTTCACCAACCTTGCCGAGGAAGACAAAGACCAGAAGCTCCGCCCAGGTATGTCCGTCACCCCGGACGTCACTGTCAAATAGCTTTCCACCAGTACCAGAAGCGGTCCGGCTCCGGCCGGGCCGTTTTTCTTTCCATAAAACTATTCTGCGACGCCTCAGATAGGGCAACATCTACATAGCATGGCTTGGAGGCAATTATGTCGTCGGTAATGGGTCTGCTGGTGCAGCACGCGTACCTGGTTCTTTTCGGCTGGGTCCTGATGGAGCAGGCCGGTATCCCCGTGCCAAGCGTTCCACTCATGCTCGCCGCCGGCACCATGAGCGCTGCGCACAAGCTCACGCTCGCCTACGCCTTCCCGGCCATCCTGCTCGCCTGCATCATCTCCGACTCCATGTGGTTCTTCCTTGGCCGTCGCCATGGCACGAAGGTCATGAACCTGCTGTGCCGCTTCTCTTTTGAGGCTGCCACCTGCGTCGAAAAGACCCAACGCACCGTCGGTTCGCGCGGCCCCATCACGCTGCTCTTCGCCAAGTTCGTCCCGGGGCTCAGCACCATGGCCGCGCCCATCGCCGGCCAGGCACGCATCCCCTACTGGCGCTTCCTGCTGTACGACACTGCCGGCACCCTCATGTGGGCCGGTGCCTGGCTCTTCGCCGGCCGCTTCTTCGGCGATATCGCCAAGCGCAGCAATGAGTTCTTCGGCCTCCTCACCCACTTCGCCTTCGGCCTCGTCTTCCTCATGGTCATCGGCGTCCTCATCTTCCGCATCGTCAAGCGCCGCCAGTTCCTCGGTGAGCTCCGGGGCCTACGCCTCGAACCCGAGCAACTGATGGCCATGATGGAAGACGCCCGCCTCGCCGACCTCCCGCTACCCTACATTGTTGACCTCCGCCACCCCCTCGACATCCTCCCCGACCCCCGCGCCCTCCCCGGCGCCGTCCACATCGGCCCCGAAGACCTCAAGGAACGCAACGCCATCATCCCCCGCGACCGCGACGTCGTCCTCTACTGCACCTGCCCTAGCGAGGAAACCAGCGCCAAGATCGCCCTCGAACTCCGCAAGATGGGCGTCCTCCGCGTCCGCCCCCTACGCGGCGGCCTGCAAGGCTGGAAAGACGCCGGCTACCCGCTCGAAGCCATCGCCCTGGTCTAGTTCCCCAAGCCACCTTTAACTAACCGTACCGCGGTCGATACATCTGCCTTCGCCGTTGCACTAAAACCTTCGCGCTCTTGGGGTGAAGCGCTCTTGCGATTGCCTCTTTCTCACGCGGTGGAGAAGCCCGCAGCTCGGGCAAACTTCAGGCTCCTACCACCACCGCGAGTCGCGAGATCAAACCGTTAGCTACTCATGTGGAAGTTGATGCTGAACGTCGTCTCTACCTCCGTGGGCTCGCCATTCAGCAGGTACGGCCGGTAATGCGCTGCTTTCACTGCCTCCAGCGCAGCACCCTGCAACAGCACCGGTCCGCTCATCACGTTTGCACTCTCAATTCGTCCCTCTTTCGAAATGATCGCGTGAATCACCACCGTCCCTTGAACGCCCGCCGCCCGTGCAATGGCCGAATATACCGGTCGTATTGGCTCCAGTAACAATCCAGCCGACACACCCAGCGACACCCTTCCCGTTTTCACCGGCGTAACCACCGTCACGCGCGGCGTTACCGGCTCGGTCATCATCGGGACGGCATTCAATGCATCCCCGCTGCGCACCATGCCCTCGCCGGTGTTGTTCTCCGGTGCCGGCCCTACATACCCGCGGTCGATACCAGTGGGAACACGCGGCGGAGCCTCAAACGGATTCTCCGTCGGCTGCGCCAGCTCGGCTGCAGGCCGTGAATGCACTGGCTCTGTCCGTGGCGGCGTGGCTTTCGGCATTTCCGGCGCAGTCAACACCATCGAGTCCGCCCGCAGCGTCAACGCCGCCGGCCTCAACAGCGGAATAACAATAATCGCCGCAGCGACAACACCCTGCAGCGCAATCGAAGCAAACGCCGGCCAGCGGCTCTGACGACGAATAAGATGGGCGGATTCTAAAAGGGAGTCCTCGAACATACGGCACCTCGAAAATCATCGATGTGCCGCATCCAGGCGAGGAATGCGGTCACGGGCTTAGACACCACCGCCTCTGCGAAGGTTCCGCCAACTGGCGAACGCCACCATTTCGGTAGATGATGGAACAGGCATGTCGACAGCCGTCCACTCCACGCTCGCGCCGTCACCCGCGCCCACCGAACTCCGCAAGCCGGAGCGCATCCTCTCCGTCGACCTCCTCCGCGGCATCACCATCGCCTTCATGGTCCTGGTCAACGACCCCGGCGACTGGTCCCACGTCTTCAAGCAACTCGACCACTCCGAGTGGAACGGCTGCACCCTCACCGACCTCGTCTTCCCCATGTTCCTCTTCCTCGTCGGCGCCGCCACCGTCTTCTCCCTCGAAGCCCGCGAGCGTCAGGGCAACTGCAAAAAGACCCTCACCGGCCACATCTTCTGGCGCGCCACCAAGCTCTTCCTGCTCAAGACAGCCCTCTCCCTCGTGCCGCTCTTCCACTGGTCGACGATGCGCATCTACGGCGTCCTCACCCGCATCGCTCTCTGCTACCTGCTCGCCGGATTAGTCCTGCTCACCACCCGCCGCATCCGCACGCTGCTCATCGTCATCGCTGCGCTGCTCATCGGCTACTGGATACTCCTCCGCTGGGTACCTGTCCCCGGCGCCGGCATGCCCGTCCGCGACTTCCCACTCCTCGACCGCCAACTCAACCTCACCGCCTGGCTCGACCGCCAGGTCAGTGCCTTCACCCTCCGCTGGCTCCACACCGGCACCCTCTACCTCAAAACCTCCGACCCCGAAGGCCTACTCAGCACCCTCACCTCCGTCGCCACCACTCTCTGCGGCGCAGTAGCTGGCCTCTGGATGCGCAGCGAACCATCGCCTCGCCGCATGCGCACCATCCTCTCGCTCTCCGGCATGGCCGCCATCATCACCGGCGTCATCTGGAGCATCTGGTTCCCGCTCAACAAAAACCTGTGGACCAGCAGCTACGTCCTCTTCTGCGCCGGCATCTCCGCCGTCGCGCTGGCCGCCTGCAGCGCGTTAGTAGACCGCCGCCCCAAGCCCTGGCCACGCTGGCTCGAAGTCTCCACCTGGCCCTGGTTTGTCTTCGGTGCCAACGCCATCGCGGCCTACACCACCTCGGTCGTCGTCGTAAAAACCTGCGCCCTCATCCACCTCACCGGCGCTGACGGCAAGTCACGCAACCTTTGGAGCCTCGCCTACATCCACGGCTTCTCCCACGGCACGTCCAACAATTGGACATCGCTGGCCTTCGCCATCGCCGTCGTCATTGTCTGTTTCATGCCCAACTGGTTCTTGTGGCACAAAAGGATTTTCTGGAAGATTTAAATCGGAGGCAGTAATTGGGTTACGAAAGTCTACGCGACTGGATCAAAACGCTCGACAAAGCCGGCGAACTAAAACGCATCACCGCACCCGTTTCCCCCATCCTCGAGATGGCCGAAATCGCCGACCGCGCCTGCAAGTCAGGCAAGGGAACTGCCCGCGCCGGCGGCCCCGCGCTGCTCTTTGAAAACATCATCGGCCACCCCGGCGCGCGCGTCCTCATGAACCAGTTCGGCAGCGCCCGCCGCATGCAGCTCGCGCTCGAAGTCAACGCCCTCGACGAAGTAGCCACCCGCATCGAAGTCCTCCTCCGTCCGCAGGCCCCCACCAGCTTCATGGACAAGCTCAAGATGCTCCCCATGTTAGCCGAGGTCGGCAGCTTCTTCCCCAAACGCCTGGAAGGCGCCGCCGCCAAATCCGCCCCCTGCAAGGAAGTCATCCACCACGGCCCCGCGGTCGACGTTCTCAAATTTCCCATCCTCCAAACCTGGCCACAGGATGGCGGCCGTTTCATCACCCTCCCCTGCGTCACCACCCGCGACCCCAAATCCAACAAGCGCAACCTCGGCATGTACCGCATGCAGGTCTACGACGGCCAGTCCACCGGCATGCACTGGCAGCGCCAGAAAGTCGCCGCCGAACACTTCCGCGACCGCATGCGTAGCGCAACCGACGACCTCACCGGCGCCGTCGACATCATGGCCCTCACCGCCGGCGGCACCACCGCCGCGCTCTCGACTGAAAGCGTCCCGCAAACCGTCCTCACCAAAATTCGCGGCCAGCGCATGGAAGTAGCCGTCGCCATCGGCACCGACCCCGCGACCACCTTCTCAGCCATCGTCCCCGCTCCGCCAGAAGTAGAGGAGTACCTCATCGCCGGCTTCCTCCGCGGCAAAGCCGTCGAGCTCGTCCGTTGCGAAACCGTCGATCTCGACGTCCCCGCCACCGCCGAAATCATCCTCGAAGGCTACGTCGAGCTAGGCGAGCTCCGCACCGAGGGCCCCTTCGGCGACCACACCGGCTTCTACACCATGCAGGACGAGTACCCCGTCTTCCACATCACCTGCATCACCCACCGCAAAGACCCCATCTACGCCGCCACCGTCGTCGGTAAACCGCCGATGGAAGACACCTGGATGATCAAGGCCGTCGAGCGCGTCTTCCTTCCGCTCATGAAGCTCACCATCCCTGAAATCGTCGACATCAATCTCCCCGCCGAAGGCGTCGCCCACAACCTCATGCTGGTCAGCATCCGCAAAAGTTACGCCGGCCACGCCCGCAAAGTGATGCACGCCATCTGGGGCCTCGGTCAGGCCATGTTCACCAAGTGCATCGTCGTCGTCGATGAGGACTGCGACGTGCAGGACGTCGCCGAAGTCATGCTCCGCGCCGGCAACAACATCGACCCCGAGCGCGACATCCAGTTCACCCTCGGCCCTGTCGACACCCTCGACCACGCCAGCCGCCTCCCCAACTTCGGCAGCAAGATGGGCATCGACGCCACCCGCAAATGGCCCGCCGAAGGCTTCCACCGCCCCTGGCCCGCCATGCTCTCCATGACCCCCGAAATCAAAGCCCGCGTCTCAAAGATCTGCAAGGACCTCGGCATCGGATGAAGCTTCTCGAAGCCACACTCCTCGCCACAGCACTCTTCGCCGCGACCACCCTCCACGCACAAGGTGCGATGCCCATCATCGACCCGCTAGATCTCTACGGCAGCACCAACACCATCACTCTCTTCGCCAGCTACGCCAACGATTCCAGCCACATCATCATCGGCCAGGAGCAGAACCGCAAACTAGCCGAGCTCGGCATCGGCTACTCCCGCCGCATCCACCGCGCAAAACACTTTGACTTCAGCTGGGAACCCGAGCTCCGCCCTTTCGCCTACATCCGCGACCCCTTCGTCGACGGCGACAGCACGATCGTCGTCCACGGCACGCCCACCATCATCATCGGCCTCCCCTTCAGCGGGCACTTCAACGGCCCCACCACCGCCAACTGCGCCAGCGGCACGACCGTCTACAACGGCGTCACCCAGAATGGCGTCAGCTACACCCAGACGATCGCCCAGCAATGCAGCTCCCGCTGGACCTACGCCGCCGGAGTAAGCCCCCTGGGTCTCCGCTTCACCTTTGCCCGCCAACATCGCCTCGAGCCCTTCCTCGTAGCCAACGGGGGCATGATGATCTCCACGGTAGACGTCCCCGTCAACAACTCCTCGCGCGCCAACTTCACCTTCGAAGGCGGCGCCGGCTTCGAGTGGTTCCGCGACCCTCACCACGCCATCGCGCTCGACTACCGCCTTCACCATCTCTCCAACGGCTACCGCGGCTTCTACAACCCCGGCATTGACAGCCAGGTTCTCCGCCTCAGCTACCGCTTCGGTCACTGACCTTTTTGCCGTTTGTCATTCCCGCAGGAAATCTGCTTGTGGTTGCCGTTGCTCTCGCCCTTGTCCTACCTCAACCCAGAAAAACTCTGTCATCCTGAGCGAAGCCGAAGGACCTACCAAACCGCCCACACCCGCAAATTCGCCCGCACCTTCAGCCACGAAACTCGCCGTTGCCGTTGTTGTTGCCGCTGCCGTTGTCGTTGCCGCTGCCGTTGTTCTAGCCGCTGCCGTTGTCGTTGCCGTTGCTTCCAGGTACGCCAAGGCTTCAGCCTTGGCATCAACGCCCGCTCCACAAATGGGCTTTAGCCCCTGGGGTAAAGCCTGCCCAGCCTCTACTGCACCGTCCGCACCACCACCGATGCCACATTGTGCACCCACCGGTTCGGCTTCAAATCCCCGCTATTAATCAACTCAAACTGCCCCGACTCTCGCAGCATCTCCCCATCCCGCCGAATCGCCACAATCACCTGCGCCTTGTGCAATCCAGGCTCCACCTCAGCCAGCGAGTAGACCGCATAGTACTTATCGGTCCCCGTCGCCACCATGTACTCATGCAGCATCGGATGCTCGGTCTCGCTCGTCAGCACGATGCCCGCCTTCGCCAGCACGTCCGACAGCAGCGGCCCGCTGTAGCTTTCATCCTTGCCGCTGTGCCCGTTGTGCGCAGTCAGCGTCTGCTGCGGCAGCGCCTTCAAATCCTCCAGCGACAACACCAGCGTCTTACCCGCCTCGGTTTTCACCGTCAACGACGTCGAAGGCTCACCCATCTTCTTCGGCGCAGCCTTCCCATGGTCCATGCCCGCCATCTCGCCCATCTGGGCAGCGGCAGAAAGCGTAACAACGAAAGAGAGGGCGGCGGCAGCAACAAGAAGGCGCTTCATGCCTTCCAGCATATACGGATCACACCGTATCGTTTCATGAAAATGCCGTCATCCGTCAGTAGCCGTTTCACCTACCCAAAGAACCACCAGACGCTACGCGCCAAGGAGTAGCAGCGTGCTTTAGCCCGCGGAACCACGCGCAACGCCTTTTCAGGGCTTCAGCCCTGGCTCTCCGGGCCTCCACCACCGTCGTATACTGGTATCTATGTCGATCATCCGCAATGCGGCCGCCATCGCCAAGGGCATGACCATCACCCTCCGCGAGGCCTTCCAGCCCACCGAGGTCGAAAACTACCCCGACGGCAAGGGCCCCATGCGCGGCGCCCAGTTCCAGGAGCGCTTCCGCGGCAAGCACCAGCTCCAGCGCGACGAGAACGGCCTCGAAAAGTGTGTCGCCTGCTTCCTCTGCGCCGCAGCCTGCCCATCGAACTGCATCTACATCGAAGCCGCCGAGAACACTGAAACCGTGCGCATCTCCTCCGCCGAGCGCTACGCCAAGGTCTACAACATCGATTACAACCGCTGCATCTTCTGCGGCTACTGCGTCGAAGCCTGCCCCACCGACGCCATCACCCACGGCCACGGCTTCGAACTCGCCTCGCTCAACGCCACCAACCTCGTCATGCGCAAGGAAGACATGCTGGTGGGGATCATGCCGGCCATGCCACTTGATCCCCGCAGTCAGAACGACCTCGCCGACGTGCTCTCCTAGCAAACGAGCAGCACCCAGAGATACCCGGCGAGCCTTCAAGGCTCGCCGCACTGCGATAGGCGCGTGACCCCACCGCGCGGAGTAAGAACGATGCCCAACACGCCACTCCACCCGCTCGAAAAAATTCTCCACGAACGCATCGCCATCATCGACGGCGCCATGGGCACCACCATCCGCACCTACGGCAAAACCGAAGCCGACATCCGCGGCAACCGCTTCGCCAGCTCCACCAAGGACCTCCTCAACGACGGCGACCTCTTCTCCCTCACCCAGCCGGACATGATCTGCGACATCCACCGCCGCTTCCTCGAAGCCGGCGCCGACATCATCGAGACCAACACCTTCGGCGCCACCAGCATCACGCAGAGCGAGTTCTTCGTCGACGACCCCCGCGAGTACGGCGGCCGCAAAGATCCCGAGTTCTACCAGAAAATCATCGACGACAAAACCCTCAGCGCCCTCGCCTGGGAGATCAACGAAACCTCCGCCCGCCAGTGTCGCCAATGGGCCGACAACATCGCATCCGACACCGGCCGCCAGCGCTTCGTCGCCGGCGCCATCGGCCCGCTCACCGTCTCGCTCTCCAACTCACCCGACGCCGACGACGCCGGCTTCCGCGTCGTCACCTTCGACCAGGTCAAGACCGCCTACGCCGAACAAATCCGCGCCCTCATCGCCGGCGGCTCCGACATCCTCCTCGTCGAAACCATCTTCGACTCCCTCAACGCCAAGGCCGCGCTCGTCGCCATCCGCGAGGTCTTCGACGCAGACGGCGTCACGCTCCCCATCGGCATCTCCGCCGCCGTCGGCCGCGGCGGCGAAACCCTGATCTCCGCGCAAACCACCGAAGCCTTCTGGAACGCCGTCGCCCACGTCAACCCGCTCTTCGTCGGCCTCAACTGCTCGCTCGGCCCCGACCTCATGTACCCCTTCCTAGAAGAGCTCTCGCAAAAAGCCGACGTCGCCATCTCCGCGTACCCCAACGCCGGCCTGCCCAACCCGCTCTCCGAAACCGGCTTCGACCTCGTCCCAGCGGACATGGCGCGCTTCCTCTCCAGCTTCGCCAACGCCGGCCTCATCAACATCGCCGGCGGCTGCTGCGGCAACACGCCGGAACACATCGCCGCCATCGCCCAGGCTCTGGAAGGCAAGCAGCCCCGCGCCTTGGCGCGCAGCATCGAGCGTGCCGCGTGAGCATAGAAACCAAACCCCTCCGCCTCTCCGGCTCGCAGCCTTTCACCCAGCAGCCCGGCGTCTACATCATGATCGGCGAGCGCACCAACGTCGCCGGCTCGCCTAAATTCGCGCGCCTTATCAAGGAAGGCAAGTACGAAGAAGCCGTCGCCATCGCCCGCCAGCAGGTAGAAAACGGCGCCAACATCATCGACATCTGCATGGACGAAGGCATGATCGACGGCGTCGCCGCCATGAGCCGCTTCCTCCAACTCCTCGCCAGCGAACCCGAAGTTGCCAAAGTCCCCTTCATGGTCGACTCCTCCAAGTGGGAAGTCATCGAAGCCGGCCTCAAGTGCCTTCAGGGCAAAGGCATCGTCAACTCCATCTCCCTCAAGGAGGGCGAAGAGGCCTTCCGCCAGAACGCCGCCAAAGTCCTCAAGTACGGCGCCGCCGCCGTCGTCATGGCCTTCGACGAGCAAGGCCAGGCCGCCACCTTCGCCGAGAAAATCCGCATCTGCGAACGCGCCTACAAGCTCCTGGTCGACGAGGTCGGCTTCCCCCCCGAAGACATCATCTTCGACCCCAACATCCTCACCGTGGCAACGGGCATCGAAGAGCACAACAATTATGCGGTCGATTTCCTGAAAGCTGTGACCTGGATCAAGGAGCATCTTCCGCACACCAAGGTCAGCGGGGGCATCAG
>CAIQPK010000091.1 GCA_903873705.1 uncultured Acidobacteriota bacterium | reverse complement strand
TGGAGGTCGAGGAGCAGGGGGAGGTCGCCGTGGCGGGCGGGGCCGGCGGCTTCGGCGGCGGCGTACCAGGCTTCAGTGGCCTCCGATGGTGCGGTGGCGCTGGCTTGCTGCATGAGGGCGAGGGCGTTGGCCATGAGGTCTTCGCGGGTGGCGAGGAGGAGGAAGTCGCCGCGCGTGGCGAAGGCGATGGTGCGCGGCGTGGAGGGGGTGGTGATGTCGTCGGATGTGGCGGTGCCGGAGCTGGTTTTGACGTAGAAGGTGGTGCCGCCGGACTCGCGGCGGGAGAAGGTGGCGTGCTGCTGGAGAAGCTCAATGTTGGCGGTGCGGCCGGTGGGGAGGCGGGTGATGTAGAGGAACTCGAGGTTGGCGATGTCGTACCAGGCGAAGATGCTCTCGGTTCCGGCGACCTGGTTGAGGAAGGGGGATTCGAGGCCGCCCTTAGTGGCGGCGACGCCGGCGAACTCGGCCTGCGCGTCGGAGAGGCGGGAGAGGAGGCGGGAGTTGGCAAAGTTGCTGTAGTTGGCGCTGTGCAACCAGTCGGCCTGCTCTGGGGATGAGTTCCAGGAGCGGAGTAGCGCGGCGAAGTTGGGGGTTTCGATGGTGAGGAGTGCGCCGGGCGGGAGGTCGGCGGCGAGCGTGGACGGACGTGAGGGCGCGGCCTGCATGGCGGCGGCCCAGATGCCGGCGGCGATGGTGATGGTGGCGACGGCGGCTAAGGTGAGGCGTTTGGTGAGCGGGGTCATGATTTACTCCTGCTCCTCTCGTGTGGTCGGTGGGAGCTCGTCCTGCGCGGGTGCGGTGGTGAGGCGGGAGCGGACGATGAGGGGCTGGTCGAGTGTTTTGTGGATGACGGGGCGGCGGAGGGCGTTGGCTTGTTCGAGGCGCTGGGCGGCTTCGATGGCGGCGATTTGCGTGGTGACCGCGGGGGCTTCGGGGGACTGCGGTGTGAGGCGGAGGAAGAGCTTGAGGTAGTCGACGGCGTGTTTGGTGTCGCCGGTACGGTTGTAGAGGTTGGCGATGGACTGCGCGAGTGTGGCGCGTTCGGCGACGGGCAGAGTTGCGGCGATTTCAGGTAAGGGCGCGGTGTAGCCGTTCATTGCAAAGCCGGTGCGCAGGTCGCTGAGGATGAAGTCAGAGGCGTGATCCTCGTAGTCGGCGTTGGTGGTGACGAGGGCGTCGAGAATGGCTTTCGATGCGTCGTCGTTGTTGAGGGCGAGTTGGGCGCGGAAGAGGCTGAGGAGTGCTTGCTGGTTGCCGGGGGCGATGGCGAGCGCTTCGTGAAGGAGCGTCGCTTGCGTCTTGGCGTCGCGGGACTGGCTCGCTGCGGTGATGCGCGCGGTGGCGAAGTTGGGTTGTTGCGCGGCAGCGGGGGCGATGGCGGCTTGCGTCAAGAGAGTGAGCTCGGGGCTGCCGAGGTCGGAGGGTGTGCCGAGGGTGCGGGCGGCGCGGGTGCGCAGGGTGTAGGGTGCTAGCGGGTTGCGGGCGATGGCGGTGAGGCTGGCTGTTGCGGCGGTGGTGGATTCTCTGGCTTGATGCTGCGCTTCCGCGAGGCGGGTGGCGAAGGTGAGATCCCAGGGGACGCTCTTTGCGAGGGTGATGAGGAAGGGGATGGCTTCGGCGGGGTGCTGGTTTTTTTCGAGCAGCGCGGCGGAGGAGTCGAGGAGGCCGTAGGTGTCGCCGGGGGTTTGGGTGAGGGCGTTGAGGAGGGTGACGGCGCCGGCGGTGTCGTTGGTGTGGAGGCGGGCGTCGGCCAGGGCGAGGTAGTCGGTGGTGGTGAGGGCGTGCTGGGCAAGGTAGCGGTCGAAGATGAACTCGAGGAGCGCGTGGGCCTGGGGCCAGTTGGTGCGGGCGAGCTCGGTTGCGGCGGCGCGGAGGTCGCTGGCGGTGTACTCGGCGTCCGGCTTGGAGCGGAGGGTGTTGAGGAAAGCGTCAAGCTGATTGGCGTGGGCGGTGAGGATGATTTCGCGGAGAAGCATGCCGTTGACGCTGCGATCCTTTTCGGGGAGCGTGCGGAAGAGGGCGAGGGCGCGGGCGTCTTCGTGGCGAGCCGTATAGAGCGAGATGAGAGAGCTCTGAGCGCTGTTGATGCGGGCGGCGTTGGGATCGTAGGTGTCGGTGGAAGGTGGGGCTGCGCGGGCGAGATCGATTTCGTGGAGGAGGACGGTTTCGCGGGCGCTGGGCGGGAGCCAGTCGGCGTGGTCGACGGTGTTGAGTACGGCGGTGGGGTCGACGGCGGCGGAGGCGAGGGAGATGATCCAGGCGGCGCCTTCGGCGGGGGTGGGCGCGGCAGCGAAGGCGGCGTGGAGGAGTTCTTCGGAGCGGTAGTCTCCGTTGCGCGCGAGGTAGATGCGAAGGACGTCATCGATCTGGGGGCGGGCTTCGGTGGTGAGGTTGTGCTCGTGGAGGTGGCGGGTGATGCGTGCGAAGCCGGTCCAGAAGGTTTCGGGGGCGGCGCTGCGGTCTTCGATGACACGGAGCGAGGCGAGGCCGGCGCGCCAGGCAGCGAGGGCACCGTCGTGGCGGTTGGCGTTCCAGAGGATGAGGGCGCGGGCGTCGTGGGCGTCGGGGGAGTTGGGATCGCGCTCGAGGACGTGGTCGAGCTCGGCTAGGGCGGCGGTGGTGTTGCCGGCTTCGGCGTAGGTTTGCGCGAGCGCCGTGTAGCTGGCGGCGGTGGGAGCGTATTCGAGATCGGCGGCGATCAGGTCTTCAGCGGAGGCCTGGGTGCTGGGTGCCAGCAGGCGCAGTTGGGCGTTGCGACCGGCGTAGTAGAACCACAACTCACCCATGAGCGCGACAGGGCTGGGTTTGGTGGTGAGGCGCTGGGCGATAGTTTGATCTGGCTGCAGGATGGTGCGGAGGGCGAGGTCGCCTTCGGGCAGAGCGGCGTTGAGGTAGAGCGCGGCCATGGCGGTGGTGGCGGGTTGCCAGGTGGCGGGAAGCGTGCGGCCGCGTTGACGTATGGCGGCGAGTGCGACGGTGGGGTTGGATCTTGCGAGTGCGAGGTTGGTGGCGGCGTCGGCCAGGGTGGCGTTGGTGCTGCCGGAGAGGGCGATGAGGGCGGTGGTGTCGTGGGCGAGGAGGAGCTCGAGGTAGCGGCTGCGGAGCGGAGCGGCGTCGTCCGTGCGGAGGTTCTGCTGGCGGAGCAGGCGGGTTTCGGCGGCGGTGTCGCCGGCGTCGCGATACGCCTGTGCGGCGGCGGTGAGGGCGTTGCTGCTGTTGCGGGGGTGGAGCTTGAGGAAGGCTTCGAGGGTCTGGCCGAGGTCGGTGAAGAGGAGGCGGGAGCGCTGGAGCTCGATGTAGGGCTGGAGCTGCTGAAGGGCGTTGTTGCCGGGGGTGAGCAGCAACTCTTTGCGCCAGGTGGCTTCCTGGTCGAGCAGGCCCGCGGCGTGGACGGCGGGGATGAAGGTGTCGACGAGCTGTTGGGGGGTGGCGCCGGTGCGCTGCTGCGCGAGCAGCGTGGCGTAGGCGGAGCGCTCGTCGGGGGCGTAGAAAGTGTCGACGGCCGAGCCGATGGTGGCGAGTGCGTTGGCGTAGGTGGAGGTGGCGAGCTGCAGGCGGGCGGCGGCCTGTTGCTTGCGCCAGTCGGCGTCGGTAACGGAGGCTATGCCCTGCGTCTGCGCTTGCTGGGCGATGAGGGTGGGCGAGGAGGGCGAGATTTGTGCGGCGGCAAGGGATTGCTTGAGGGTGTCGAAGAGTGCGGGGGTGTGGCGCAGACGGGTGTGGATACGGGCGTAGGTGGAGACGTCTGTGGTGGTGATGAGGACGCCGTCGGGTGCGAGGAAGCGGTCGGCGGCGGCGGTGCGGCCCTGTTCGGCGAAGGTGGCGGCGGTGTCGAGGAGGTTCCACTGTTCGAGCTGCGCGGCGATGAGGAAGAAGTCGTGCGGTGATTGTTTGGGGCCGGTGAGATACGCGGTTTTGAGGGCGGTGGCGGCGTCGGCGGCGCGGCCCTGCCGGGCGCGGACGCGGGCGGTGGCGAGCATCCACTGCGGGTCTTTGTAGGTGAGCTGGTAGAGGCGCTGATAGTCGGCTGCTGCGGCGTCGAAGCGCTGCAGGGTTTCTTCGAGCGAGGCCTTGGCGGTGTGGAGGTCGACACGATCCTTGCGGATGGCGATGGCGCTTGCGTAGGCATCGATGGCGGCGGGGACGTTGCCGAAGACGTTCTGGGTGGCGGCGAGATCAATGAAGAAGCGGGAGTCGCGGGGAGAGGCCTTGGTGGTGGTGGAGTAGAAGTCGACGAGCTGCTGGTTGCGCTGGTATCGGAGGGCATAGAGGGCGGCCTCGCTGGTGAGGGCGGCGTCTTCGGGGTAGGCGGAGATCAGGGCGATGTATTGGGTTACGGCACCTTCGAAATCGTTGGCGCGGGTGAGGGCGGGGATGAGGCCTTTGCGGAGAAGGGCGGTGCGGGATTTGCGGTCGTCCGCAGACATCGTGGCGGTTCTGAGGGCGTCGATGCGGGTGAGGAAGAACTGGCGGAGGCCGGGGTTGTCGTTGGCACGGGCGTAGCTGTCGGCGGCGAGCGAGAGGTACTGCGGGTTGTAGGGGTCGATGGCGAGGAGGGATTCGGCGAGGGTGCGGGCCTGGGCGGTATCGCCGGAGGTGTTGGCTTTGTCGGCTGCTTCGGCGGTGAGCTGGTGGGCGAGCTCGGGGCTGGCGGCGCGGGCGGCGGCGACGAGCGTGGTGACGGCCTGCGGCTGGCGGTTGTTGCGCCAGTCGAAGTCGACGGTGGAGCGGACGACGCCGAGGAGAAGCGGGTTTTGCTTGTAGATGTCGTCGATGAGGCGCGAGGCAGCGGGAAGGTCTTTGCGGTCTTCGTAGGCGCGAGCGAGCTGGTAGCGGAGCTGGAGCTTGTCGACGGGGTCGGTGGTGAGATCGGCTTCGCGAGCGAGGGATTGTTCGTAGATTGATGGAAGTGCGTTGCTGAGGGCGAGGTCGGCAATGGTTGCGGCCGCCGCGGCGGTTTTTGCGGAGGCGAGTGCGGCGGTGAGGAGTGGTGCGGCTTCGGCGGTGCGGTGCTGAACGGCGAGGACGCGGATGCGAAGGGTGAGAGCTTCGGCGTCGTTGGTTGCGACGGCGGCTTTGGTGGCGGCGTCGACGAGGTCGCGGGTGGCGGGGCGGCGGGCGAGCTGGAGGAGGCGAGCGTGGGCGTCGTCCTCGGAGGCTCCTGAAGCGAGTGCGCCGGCGGTGTATTCGCGGATGGCGCGGGGGTAGTCGCGCTGACCTTCGGCGATGGCGCCGGCTTCGTAGGCGTAAAGGGCGGGATCGCGAAAGTGGCCGCGGGCAGCGGTGATTTGCGCGGTGGCGTCGTTGAACTGGAAGTAGTCCCAGAAGACGGTGGCGGCCTGCAGGTAGGTGGTGGGTTCGCCGGGAGCGGTGGCAGGCATACGGCGCCAGTAGGCGGCGGAGGCGGCGAGGGTGCGGGGGTCGTCGGTGGCGTGGTCGGCGAGAATGTCGCCGATGCGGGCGAGGCGGTCGAGGTCGCCGGGGTTTGCGGCGAAGAGGCGCTGTTCGATGGCGACGGAGGCGTTGGTGTGGGTGTGGTCGAGGGGTTGGTCGTACCAGGCGAGGGAGCGCTGGAGGTCGGATGCGGTGGTGCCGATGGCGGCGTCGGCGGGGAAGATTGCGGAGAGTGAGGCGTAGAGTGGGGCGCTTTGTTCGAAGTGCGAACGCCAGAGCTCGGCTTCGCCGGCTTCCTGCTGCGCGGCCGGGTTGGTGGCGGAGGGTTGGAGCTGCGCCAGTTCGGTCTCCAGCTTGCCTGCGGAGCTGAGATACGCGAAGAACTGCGTGGTGAGATCGGGCGATTGCCACCAGGTTTCGCGGATGAGTTTTTCCCATGCGGCAGTGTCGGCGGTGGGGCGGGCGCGGTAGGCGTTGAGGAGGTTGCGGGTGAAGGCGAGGTCGTGCGGGAAACGTTGGTGGGCGTAGAGGTTGAGCTGGATGGCGAGCTGCGGTGTTCCGCCGGGGTTGTTGCGGAAGTAGCTTTCGAGACCGGTGCCGGAGAAGGTGTCGGCTACCTTGCGGGTGAGGGCGGCGTAGTCTTCGGTGCGGCGGGAGCGGATGTAGAAGCGCGCGAGCTTGTCGGTCCAGGTGGCGTCCTGGAACTTGTCGATGGCGCGCTTGTAAACCTCTTCCTGCTGGGCGGCGAAGTTATTTTGGGCGAGGAAGCCGGCCAGTTTTTCGTAGAGCTGAGGATCGTTGGGATTGCGGTCGAGCTCTTTGCGCAGGACGGCGAGTGCGGCGGGAAGATTTTTGGCGGCGGTAAGACGGCCGAGGTAGCGGTCGAGGACCTGGGCGTAGGCGTCGGCTTCCGGGTGCGGTGTCGCGGTGGGTGCGCCGGTGTTGAGCTCGAAGGCGGGGGAGGCAGTCGGTGGGCGCTTCTTGTAGCCCATCTCGACGTCGTGGTCGACTTCGATCGCGGGCTGTTCGGTTTTGGAGCCGGCTGCCGCGGCGGTGAGGGGCATGTTCTGACTGCGGGAGGCGAGCTCGGCGAGGGTGCGGTCGTAGAGAGCGAACTCGCTGGCGGAGTCGTTTTGGCGCGCGTAGGAGTCGGCGAGAGCAAGCGAGATGGTGAGGCGGAGGGCGGGGGCGGCGTTGGGGAACTGCGCGAGGAAGGTGGTGGCTTCGTGGATGACGGAGAGGTTGTCGCCGTAGCCGGCGTAGACCTGCAGGAGTTGCGCGTGGAGGGCGGGGCGCTGGGGAGCGGTGGGGGCGTCGCGGTCGAGGAGGGCGAGGAGCTCGGCAGCCTTGGCGGTCTGGAAATAGGGCTGGGCTTTCTGCTCTTCGGCGGCGAACTCGGATTGCGGCGATTGACTGTTGAGCCAGAGGGAGAGGATGCCGTTCCAGTAGCCGGGCCCTTGGTCGAGGGTGGCGATGTCGCGATACATGCTGAGGTTGCCGGCACCGAGCGCGAGTGGCTGCGCGGAGTTCGACAGCAGCAGGGAGATCATGTTGGCGAGGCCGGTGGCTTTCGCGGGCTGGCCGCTGGGCAGGTTGCCGGCGGCGCTGTAGAGGGCGAAGTCGTAACGGGCGGAAGTGGGGGCGTCGCCGGCGGCGAGGGAGAGCTGGGCGAGGGTGTCGAGCTCGGTTGCTGACCACTGAGCCTTGCGGGCGTCCTTGCTGCGACGGTAGGCGTCAAGGGCGGCGAGCGCGGCGGTGGGTTGGGACTGGTGCTGCTGGTAGGCGACGATGCGGCCGAGCGCGTTGAGGTCGTCGGGGTTGCGCTGGAGGCGGGCGTTGGCGTCGGCCAGGAAGTGGCGGAGGTTGTGGGTTTCGGTAAGGAGGGAGAAGTAGCTGTCGGTGAGCGGCGCGGGCCAGAGGGGTTGGAAGGCGGCGTCGTAGACGGCGAGGGCGCGGGTCTGGGCGGCGGGATCGGCGTTGGAGCCGCCGCGCTTGAGGGCGAGGAGGGCGGTGGCCTTGATGGGGAAGATGGTGTCGGCGGGGAAGGCGGTGCGGTACTGAGCGAGGATGGCTTCGGCGTCGGGGAAGCGCTGCTGGTCTAGTGCCCAGGTGAAGGCGCGGGCGTAGACGGTGGGCTGCTGCGGGTATCGGGCGAGCCATGATTTGTACAGGGCGAGGATGGTGGGCTGGTCGAGGGATTGCTGGTTGCAGAGGGTCAGAGCGCGCTCGAAGGCTTGCCAGGACTGCTGCTGCGCGGGTGGGGTGAAGGCTTCGGAGGTGGGCGAGGGGGTAGCGGCGATCTCGGTGAGGGTGGTGAGCTCGGGTTTGATGGCGAGTCGGCGGTGGTAGAAGTTGGCGAGTTCGATCTTGTTTGCGGGCGATGCGGCGGCGTAAGCCTTCCAGTCGGCTTCGGCGGCGGGGAAGTCGAGGGCCTGCTCTTCCTGCTGGGCGCGGAGGCTGTAGAGGGCGGTGGTCGCGGGGAGCTTGTTGAGTTCGGCTATGGATTCTTTGGGTGGGCGGGGGAAGAGGACGCGGACGCCGGGGAGGTCCATGAGGCGGTAGAGGGCGGGCTCGAAGGTGTCGCCGGAACGGATGTGCTGGAGCCAGGGGGGGAGGAGGGCGGCGGCGGTGATGGGGGCGAGGATGAGGGTGGTGGCGAGAAGGAGGAGTTTGTGGCGGCGGGGGGATGGGCGGGAGCGGTCGCGCTTTGGCGCGATGCCCACCCAAGCCGCAGAAGCGCGGCGTGGATGGGGCACCCGAGTTTGTGCGGCTCCTATTGCGGGTCTTTCCGCTGCGTCGCTGCGCGACTCCGGTCGAGATGGCGATTTTGGTGTGGGGTTGGGCGAGGGCATGGAGTTAGGGGAGGACATTGATTTGGACCTCCTGGCTGCCGAGGTTGTGGGCGATGTCTTCGGCGGTGACGGAGAGCGTGTAGGTGCCGATGGGCATGTCGGGAGGAATGGTGAGGGTTCCCTGGTTAGCGGCAGAGGCGGTGTTCCAGCGGAGGCTGATGGGGGCGAGGCCCTGCAGGCGGGCGGTGAGGGTGCGGGTGCTGGCGGAGGCGGTGGCGCGGAGCTGAATGGATTGGCCGCGATGGAGTTGGTTGGCGGGGAGGAGGATTTTCACGGTGGGTGGGGTGCTGGCGATGACGAAGGTTTTTTCTTCGCGGTAGGTGTGGCCCGCGGTGTCGCGGAGGATGAGGCGAACGGCGTAGGTGCCATCCTTCATGTCGTCGGGTGCGAGGAAGCGGGTCTCCCAGAGGTGACCGCCAGCGTCGCCGGTCTCGGGCGTGTCTTCGCTGGCGAGGTGGCGTAGAGGCTTGGTGAGGCCGAAGGGAAAGATGGCTATGACGGAGGCGATGGCGGGGTCGGTGCGGACGCGGAGGACAGGGTCGCCGGGGCGGATGACGCGCGGGCGGAGGAGCGAGCGTGGGACGGCCAGGAAAGAGGTGTAGGGCGTGACGAGCTTGTAGCGGCGGGCGAGGCGAATGATCTCGTCGATGGCGGCGCGACTTTCGCCTTCGCGGTTGATCTGGTCGAGCAGGGCGTCGACGCGGGCCTGCGCCCAGAGGCGGGGGAGTTGGGGGTGGTCGAGGTTGGTGGCGGGCAGGGTGGCCTTGGCTCTGATGGTGATGGGGGCGTTGTTGCGGTTGCCGCGGAGGGTGAGGTCGAGGGTGGTTGGTTTCGTATATTGCCCGATCCATGAGGCGATGGAGCCGGTGTAGATGGTGTCGTCGAGTGGGTAGACGAACTGGGCGGCGCTGGTGGGCGTGACGTCTAGCGTGAGGGCGGTGACGGGGTCGTGGGTGAGCTTGGCGAGGAAGGCTTCGAGGTGGAAGTCGAGGGGCTCGGTGGAGCGGACCTGCTCGAGGATGCCATCGTTTTTGGCGAGGAGACGGAGGAGGCCGATGTTGGCGTCATCGCCGACGGCGAAGATGTTGGTGTGCGGCGGATGGGGCAGGGCGTGCCACGCGCGGGAGTAGTTGGCGGCGATCTTGCCGGGGAGGATGGTGACGCCGCGATCGGAGCCGCCGTCGGTGAGGAGTACGAGCGACGTGTTGGCTTCGGTGGATTGGGCGAGTGCGGCGGCAAGGGCTTTGCCGAGGTCGGTGCCACCGCGGAGCTTGCTGGCTCGGATGAAGTCGAGCGCGGCCTGGATGTGGGCGGTGTCGGCGGGGACGGGGGTGGGTTGGAAAGCGGCGGTGTCCTGGTTGAAGAGGATGATGTTGAAGCGGTCGGTGGGGCGGAGCTTGTGGAGGAGACCTTCAGCGGCGCCGTAGCTGCGTTCGAGTTTTTCCCACTGCATGGAGAGGGAGTTGTCGAAGAGAACGAGGATGATGCGGGGTGGGGCTGCGTCGTTGGTGGCGGGCTTGGCGGTGCCCTCGCCGATGAGCGCGGAGGCCTGGAAGAAGCCGGGTTCGGGGCCGATGGTGGGGGTGGGGGCAGTTTCGCCGGGATTGGTCTGGGGGGCGGCGGGGTCGCGATGGGTGACGATTTCGAGGGTGTCGGCTGCGGCGGGATCGAGGTTCCAGGTGGCGGTGAGGTCGTCTGCCAGGAGCGTGTCAGTAGCGTCGAAGGTCGCGGTGAGGCCGTGGGCGTCCTGCTGCGCGATGTTGAGGGCGTAGGCGGGACCGAGCTTGAGATTGGTGATGGGGTGGGCGGTGTGGAGCGTGAGGTGGACGTGGAATTTGTGGACCTTCTGCTCGCCGGCGGCGTCGGGTTTGAGCGGGAGGATGAAGGCCTGTTTGAAGGCGGTGGTGTCGATGCGCTGGTGGTATTCGAGCTCGAGGCGCTTGGTGCCGTAGGCAGGGATGGGGGTGATTTTGGCGGAGAAAATGGCGGTGTGGGCGGGGTCGGCGTCGTCGCGCTCACCCATTTGGAGGAGGCCGGGGTCGATGGCCTGAAGGCGGGCTTGTGCGTAGACTTCTTCCGCGCGCTTGCGTTCAAGGATGACGGCGGGGATGCGGACGGCCGCGTCCCAGACGGCAAAGTCGGAGACGGTGGAGCCGGAAGGGAGAGCGAAGTTGTAGGTGCCTTCTTCGATGTTGGCGGTGTGGTTGAGGAAGATCTGGGTGATGAAGATGCGGGCGTCGTTGTTGTCGATGGTGATGTCGACGGACATTTCTTCGAGGGAAAGGATGGCGGGGTCGGGGGCTTGCTTGTCGCGGGGGATGAGGACGGCGGTGGCGGCGTGGGCGGCGGTGGTGAGGGTAAGTGCGACCGCGAGCGAGAGCATACCCCAGGGGCTAAAGCCCGGTTTGGTGGTGATCCTATGAGACCCAAGGCTAAAGCCTTGGGGTACCCAGAAGCCGAGACGTGAAGACGGTTGCGCGGGGCGCGATGCCCACATACCAGAACCGAGATGTGGGGCACCCGGATGGGGTGCGGCTGCGAGCGGGAATGCGGGGATCTCTCCACTGCGCGATGCGCGCTTCGGGCGAGATGACGGGTGCAAAGAATGAGCGTGCGGGGTCATTGGGGGAGTTTCGATTCCGGGATGCGGACGAGGCCGTTTTCTGTGCCGATGTAAAGGTTGCCGTCGCGGGTGGCGAAGGCGGTGACGTTGAGGGAGGGGAGGCCGGCGGTGATCTGCGTCCAGCGTTGCATGGTGCGCGAGTAGCTCCAGAGACCTTGGCCAAGGGAGCCGGCGAGGATGTGCGTCGGGGTGGCGAGGAGGGCGTTGGGGTTGATGACCATGTCGCGCGTGGCGCCTTCCATCGGCGTGAAGTGGCCGGTGCGGTCGAGGCGCATGACGCCGGCGCCATAGGTGCCGATCATGTAGCCCGTGCCGTCGGCCAGTGCGGCGGTGATCCAGTTGTGGCGGAGGCCGGAGTTGGCGATGGTGAGGTTGCGCTGGACGGCGTCGTGCGCGAGGAGAGAGACGCCGCCGAGAGTTCCGGCGAGGATCTCGTTGCCGTCGGCGGAGGCGGCGAGAGCGTAGACGTGGTTGTTGACGAGGCCCTGGAAGGCGTAGAGGCTTTGCACGCCGGTGGCGTCGACGAAGGTGAGGCCGGCAGGAGTGGCGAGGGTCATGCGGGTGTCGCCGGTGGGGAGTTGGGTGTAGACGACGTCGGTGACGTGGTCGGCGATGAGGCCGTCGCGGCGGGTGAGGACCTGGCGGGGTTTGCCGACGGAGTCGAAGAGGACGAGGCCGTTGGCGGTGGCGACGGCCATGGTGTGGTGCTGGGGGTCGAGCGCGATGCGGTTGATGCAGAAGAGGTGGTCGTCTTCGAGGTGCTGGGTGGGGGCGGTGGCGGAGGTGTCGAGGATGTCGAGGCCGTGATCGAACATGCCGACCCAGAGGCGGCCGTCGGGTGCGAAGGCGAGGGCGGCGATGTTGTTGTCAGTGAGTGCGGCGGGTGTGGGCTGGAGGACGGCCGTCCAGCGGCTGGCGGTGCGGCGGAAGAGGCCGTTGCGGCGGACGGCGTAGAGATCGCCGGAGGTGTCGAGGGTGAGGAACTGTTCGGCGGGGTCGGAGGTTTCGGTCAAGGATGCGTGGAGGCGGGTAGAGGTGAGCGCGAGGGCCTGGGTTTCGCCGGCGAGAGTGGAAAGGGTGAGGGAGTTGGTGTCGGCGAAGAGAGCATGGGCGAAGGTGCCGGGGGCGAGGGTACGGGCCGGGCGGCCGTCTTCGAAGAGGGCGATGCCGAGCGGGGTGGCGGCGAAAACGCGGTTGCCGCTGGCGGCGAGGGTTTCGATGTGTTGGTCGGGGAGTTGGGTGTCGAAGTGGTCGGTGATGCCGGCATGGGTGTGGAAGAGGCCGTGGTCCTGGGTTCCGGCCCAGACGTCGTCACCTGCGGCAAGCAGGGCGGTGATGGCGATGTTGGCGTACTCGGTACGGAAGAGGGCGAGAGTTTTGCCGTCGAATGTGAGCAGGCCGCTGCGGTGGGTGCCGAGGAGGAGTTCGCCGGAGGAGAGGGTGGCGAGGGCGGTCACGTCGCGGAGGGCGGCGTTAGCTGGAAGAAGCTGGGTGAAGGTCTGTGCGGTGGGGTCGTAGATGAGGACGCCGGCGCCGGCGGTGGCGATGAGGAGTTGGGGGCGCGCATGAGTGCGCAGGCGGGCGACGGCTATGGGGCCGAGTGGGGCGGAGGGGAGATCGATGCCGGTGCGGAAGCTGCGTTCGAGCGTGCCGCTGGCGGAGTACATGTTCAGGGCTGCGGGGCCGGCGAGGAAGAGGTGGCCCTCGAGCGCGGCGGCGGAGCGGAACGATGCGGGCGAGGTGATGGGCTCGAAGCCGGGATTGGGCGGAGGAGAGAGGGGGGCGAGGGTGTAGGCGAGGCGGTGCGCGTCAGCGACGGCCCGGGAGGTGTCTGAGAGGGTGCTGTGGACGCGGTAGAGAATCGCGAAGATCGAAAGGGAGAGCAGCGTCGCGATGGCGGCGCTGATGATGAGGAGCCTGCGTGCTTGCGCGGACGCCATTGCGTAACTCGCTCCCTGCGAGTTGTGAAATGGAATGTAGCATGAGTGCGCAAACGGATGTGGAAAAGGCTCGCGGGGGCGCATGGATGCTGTGTGCGGCCGCTATTGACAGGGTGTTTGAGCGCTACGCGTAGAATGGCTTTATGTTCTCGCGGCTGAAGACCGGGGCTGTGTTGCTGTTCGCGCTGCTGTTGGTGAACGCGTCGGCGCAGGCTGCTGTGTGCGATGCGGCATGTGCGGCGAGTCAGGGTGCGTGCCATGGAGCGGCTGGTGAAGGCATGCACATGGCCGGGATGCACTGCGGCATGGCGATGACGTCGCGCGCGCAGGCGGATGCCCGGGTTGCGGCGGTGTGTCATGCCCCGTTCCTGGCGCCTGCGGAGCGGATTGCGGCGAACAGTGGCGCTCCCGCGACGGTGGGTGCCGGGGTGGACGTGTACTGTGTGCGGCCAATGGCGCAGCTGGCGGCGCGGGGAGATAGCGCGGATGCGTTGCGGCGACGCGTTCCGATCCCGTCGCGGCCAAGGCAGATGCGCGTCTAGATTCCTCCCTTTGTGGCTGTGGTTGGGCTGTCTCCCCGGCGCATGGCGGGACATATGTACTTCAGCGACGAACCCTGGCGCAGGCGAGGCTGGGAGAGGATGCTGCAATGGGAAAGCTTTGGGTCTTGTGGATGGCGGTGGTGTTGGCGTCGGCGGTGCGGGCGCAGAAGCCGGCAGCGGAGCCGTGCGTGGAGACGATGCCAGGGATGAAGATGTGTCCGGACACGGCGCCGGGTGCGGTGAAGAACGACCCGGGCATGACGGCGTTGATGGAGAACATGCGTCCGCGGAGTTTTGTACAGGCGATTCTGCACCATGCCTCAGCGGGGACGAGTGCGGAGCCGGTGAGTGTGCCGGAGCCAATGTTGATGAGCATGCGCGGCGAGTGGATGTTGATGGTGCATGGAACGGCGTTCGTTTCAGAGATTCAGCAGAGCGGGCTTCGCGGCAAGGACAAGTTGTTTTCCACCAATTGGGTGATGCCGATGGCGGAGCGGCGGGTGGGGCCGGGGCAGTTGACGGTGAGGGCGATGTTCAGCCTCGAGCCGGCGACGGTGTCGGCGCGCGCCTATCCGCTGTTGTTTCAACAGGGAGAGACGGCGTTTGGCAGGGCGATCGAGGATGGGCAGCATCCGCATGACTTTGTGATGGAGTTGGCGGCGCTGTACGACTGGCAGATCGGGGAGAAAACGCTGCTGTCGTTCTATGCAGCGGCGGTGGGCGACCCTGCGATGGGGCCGACGGCTTATCCGCATCGCGCGTCGGCAGCGGAGGATCCCGTGGCGACGCTGGGGCATCACCAGGAGGACTCGACGCATATCGCGGATGATGTTGTCACGGTGGGAGTAACGCATGGTGTGGTGCGGGTGGAGGCGAGCGGGTTTCATGGGCGGGAGCCGGATGAGTTTAGGTGGAACATCGATGCGGGGAAGATGGATTCGTGGTCGACGCGGTTGACGGTTGAGCCTGGAAAGAACTGGAGTGGGCAGTTCTCTTATGCGCGGATTGTGAGTCCGGAAGGGTTGTTCGCGGATGAAGACCAGGCACGGATGACGGCTTCGGTGATGTACAACCGGCCGCTGAAAGATGGGAACTGGTCGAGCACGGCGGTGTGGGGACGGACGCGATCAGTGCAGGATGGCGGGAAGGAGAACAGCTACCTGCTGGAGTCGCTGGTGCGGTTCAAGACCAGCAACTATGCCTGGCTGCGCCTGGAGAATGCGGGGCGGTCGAATGAGTTGCTGTACGGCGATGGGAAGTTCCCGGCGGGGTTTGCGGAGGCACCACTGGCGCATGTGCAGGCTTACACGTTTGGGTATGATCGTGACATTCCTTTGATTCCACGTGTGCGCTCGGCTGTTGGCGGGCAGGTGATGGCGTATGGTGTGCCTTCGGTGCTGCGGGCGGCGTATGGGTCCGCGCCGGTCGGTTTTGTGGGGTTTGTGCGATTTCGGCTGGCTTCGGGTGATGAGCGGTAAGAGTCGATTGCGGGTTCGGGTCAATCCAATGGGCATGGCCACGTGAGGCGAGGTGACGATGAGTTGCTGTGAGACACCGAAGGTGGAAGGCGCGATAGACCCGGTTTGCGGTATGACCGTCGATACGACGAAAGGCAAGCCTACGGTTGAGCACGGAGGGAAGACGTTTCACTTCTGCTGCCAGAGTTGTGCGACGAAGTTTGCGGGGGATCCAGCGAAATTTCTGGCGCGGAAGATGGAGAAGGACCCGGTGTGCGGGATGGATGTCGATCCTGCGAAGGGGAAGCCGACGTTTGAGCACGGCGGGAAGGTCTACCACTTCTGCTGCCAGGGATGTGCGACGAAGTTTGCTGCTGACCCGGCTAAGTACCTGGCGCCGAAGCTGGTGACGCTGATTGGTGCAGCGCCGGTGAAAGTCGCGCCGACGAAGGACGAGATGGCGACGGAGTACATCTGTCCGATGTGCCCGGAGGTGAGCAGCATGGGGCCGGCTGCTTGTCCGTCGTGTGGGATGGCGCTGGAGCCGGCGACAGTGGTTGCGCCGGCGATGCGGACGGAGTACACGTGTCCGATGCATCCGGAGATTGTGCGGGCGGAGCCGGGGAACTGCCCGATCTGCGGCATGGCGCTGGAGCCGCGCGATGTGGTGCTGGAGGAAGTGAATCCGGAACTGGTGGATATGCAGCGGCGGTTCTGGATCAGCGTTGCGCTGTCGGCTCCGCTGCTGGTGCTGATGGGCGTGGAGATGCTGCCCGGGATGCCGCAGCATCGGGTGATGCCAGAGGTGGGATGGAACTGGGTGGAGCTGGTGCTGGCAACGCCAGTGGTGTTGTGGTGTGGGTGGCCGTTTTTTTTGCGGGCGTGGCAATCGGTGGTGAACCGCAGTCTGAATATGTTCACGCTGATTGGGATTGGGACGGGCGCGGCTTATCTGTATAGCGTGGCGGCTACGGTGGCGCCGGGGGTGTTTCCGGCCTCGATGCGCGATGCGATGGGGGCGATGCCGGTGTATTTTGAGCCGGCAGCGGTGATTGTGGCGCTGGTGCTGCTGGGTCAGGTGATGGAGCTGCGCGCGAGGAGCCGGACTGGCAGCGCGTTGCGCGCGTTGCTGGGTCTGGCTCCGCGGACGGCGCGGCGGATGGGTGCGCAGGGCGGAGAGGCCGATGTGCCACTGGCTGATGTGCGTGTCGGAGACAAGTTGCGCGTGCGGCCGGGAGAGAAGGTGCCGGTGGACGGTCTGGTGCTGGAAGGCGTGAGCTCGGTGGATGAGTCGATGGTGAGCGGCGAGCCGATTCCTGTGGAGAAGGTTGTCGGTGCGAAGGTTGTCGGCGGAACAGTGAATGGCACGGGCGGGCTCGTGATGCGGGCGGAGCGGGTGGGCACGGAGACGCTGCTGGCGCAGATTGTGAAGATGGTGAGCAATGCGCAGCGGACGCGTGCGCCGATCCAGCGGCTGGCGGACCGCGTGGCGGGATACTTTGTGCCGGCGGTAATCCTGGCTTCCGTGGTGACGTTTGTGGTTTGGTTGACCGTGGGACCGGAGCCGCGGGTTGCTCATGCGCTGGTGAATGCGGTGGCGGTGCTGATTGTGGCCTGCCCGTGTGCGCTGGGGCTGGCCACGCCGATGGCCATCATGGTGGGCACGGGTCGCGGGGCGGGTGCTGGGATTCTGATCCGCAATGCGGAGGCGCTGGATCGGTTTGGGCGGGTCGACACTCTGGTGATCGACAAGACGGGAACGCTGACTGAGGGGAAGCCGGTGCTGAGTGAGGTCGCGGCTATGGCAGGGTTTGAGAAGGATGAGCTGCTGCTGCTGGCGGCGAGCCTGGAGCGGGCGAGTGAACATCCGCTGGCGGCGGCGATCGTGACGGGTGCTGAAGCGAAGCAGCTGGTACTGTTCGCGGTCGAGGGGTTCGCGTCGACGACAGGAAAGGGCGTGTCGGGGACCGTTGCAGGTAAGCGGGTGGTGCTGGGCAATGCGGCGATGTTGCGCGATGCGGGGGTGAATGCCGATGGGCTCGTGACTTCCGCGGAAGTGCTACAGCGTGAAGGGCAGACGGTGATGCTGGTCGGAGTCGACGGTGTGGCTGCGGGAATGGTTTCCGTGGTGGACCCGATCAAGGCATCGGCGGCGGAGGCGGTGAAGGAGTTGAAGGCGGCGAGGCTGACGATCGTGATGGCGACGGGGGACAATGCGACGACGGCGAAGGCGGTGGCGGAGAAGCTGGGCATTGCGTTTGAGGCGGGGGTGCTGCCGCAGGGGAAGGCCGATGTGGTGAAGGCGTTGCAGGCGAAGGGCGCGATTGTGGCGATGGCGGGTGATGGCGTCAACGACGCTCCCGCGCTGGCGCAGGCGGATGTGGGGGTGGCGATGGGCACGGGGACGGATGTGGCGATGGAGTCGGCCGGGATTACGCTGCTGCATGGCGACCTGCGCGGCGTGTTGCGGGCGCGGCGGCTTAGCGAGGCGACGATGCGTAACATTCGGCAGAATCTGTTTTTTGCGTTTGCCTACAACGCTGTGGGCGTGCCTCTGGCGGCGGGTGTGCTGTTTCCGGCGTTCGGATTGCTGCTGAATCCGATGATCGCAGCGGCGGCGATGAGCTTGAGTTCGGTGTCTGTGATTTCGAATGCGCTGCGGCTGCGGTCCGTGAAGATGTGAAGCTACTGCTGAACCGCGGATGACGCGCTGCGATGGAAGGTCGGCAATTTTCTCATCACGATGAGGAAGTAGGCGGCCACGACGACGAGGCACAGGCCGAATCCGGCGATGGCGACGGTGGTGCCGAGGATGGGGATCAGCTTGCCAAGGATGAGGGCGCCGAGGGGGATGCCGGCGCGGAAGGCGAGGTTGTAAACGCTCATGACGCGGCCGCGCATGGAGTCGACAACGATGAGTTGAACGACCGACAACATCAGCGATGCCGAGGCCATGACGGCCGTACCGGCGATGAAAATCAGCAGACAGGAAACGGGCAGCCAGCGAGATGTGGCAAAGCCGGCGATGGTGAGGCCGAGGGCGAAGAGGGAAAGGACGGCCATGCGGGCCTGGCCTTTGAGCTTTTCCATCGCGGCGACGATCAGCGCGCCACAGATGGACCCGGCGCCGGAGAAGACGAGCAGGAGCTCATAGGTGCCGGGGCCCTTGTGGAAGATGGTGCGGACGATGACGGGGAGAAAGCCGGTCAGGGAGAAGCCGAAGAGGGTGGTACAGAAGGCGAGCACCACGAGCGGCATGAGGCCTTCGCGGTCGCGGATAAATCTCAGGCCTTCCTTCATACTCTTCAGCACGGACATCTGGGTTTTCGGTGCATTAAAGCGCACCTTGATGACCAGCAGAGAGATGATGACCGCGATGTACGAGACGCCGTTTAGCGCAAAGCACCAGGTGGCGCCGAGGACAGTGTAGGCGAGGCCACCGATGGTGGGGCCGATGATGCGCGCCAGGTTGAACTGGATGGAGTTCATGGAGATGGCGTTGGCAAGGTCTTCGGGGTCGACGAGCGTGGGCAGCAGGGCGGAGTAGGCAGGGCCGCCGAAGGATTGGCCGACGCCGACCAGAAATGAGAGCAGCAGGATGGGCCAGACGTGTCCGTGAAGGCTGTGGGTGCCGAAGAGATAGGCCAGCACAAAGGCGCAGATCATTTGGATGTACTGCGAGGCGAGCAGCATCTTCTTGCGGTCCATGCGGTCGGCAAAGACGCCGCCGACAAGGGAGAACAGCATGATGGGCAATTGGCCGAGGAAGAGGTCCAAGCCGAGGTAGAAGGGGTCCTTCGTGAGGTCGTAGACAAGCCAGCTCTGCGCGAACTGCTGGACGAATGTCCCTATGGTGGAGACGCACGCTCCGAGCCACATGATGCGGAAGTCACGGTATCGAAAGGCTCTGAAGATGCGACGTAAGAAGGACAAGGAATCGACCACGAAAGGCAGGGCTCCGATTGAGGACATGGCCCGGGTTAGTTGAGGCGTGACTTGAGACTAAAACACCGCAGTCTTCAAAGAGAAGGACTGATCCGATAGAGCCGTCTCCGATTGGAACACAACGGGTGGGGGCTGGTAATAGGACGGATGAATGGCAAGATCGTTGCGGGGCTGCCAAGTTAGCGGGCGTAACAATGAGGAATGCTGCGGGAAGACTAAACTACTTGGCAACGCAATAGTCCGAGGTCACCACTTGAGGAAACGCCGTTTACCGCTGATGTTTGCGATTCTGCCGTGGCTGGTTTGTCTCTCCGCGTTGCAGGCTGAGGCCCAGGGTGGTTCCGTTACGGCCAAGGCTACGTTGGTTGATCCTTTCATTGGGACCGGGCCGGATGGTCATACGTTTCCGGGGGCGACGGTGCCATTTGGAATGGTGCAGCTTTCGCCCGACACGCAGATTCGCCACTTCAAGCAGAGCTACAAGTGGGCTGCCGGCTATCGTTACGAAGACACGACGATCCTGGGATTTTCGCACACGCACTTTTCCGGTTCAGGGCACTCGGACCTGGGAGATGTGCTGCTGCAGCCTATTTCTGGCGATGTCCGCCTGGAGCCGGGAGAGAGTGAGAGGCCCGGTTCGGGCTATCGCTCGCGCTTTACGCATGAGCAGGAGAAGGCGGAGCCGGGGTACTACGCCGTGACGCTGCTGGACTACGATGTGCGTGTGGAACTGACGGCGACGGCGCGGGTAGGCGTACATCGCTACACGTATCCGGTGGGCAAGCCGGCGCATGTGCTGTTGGATTTGCGCTCGAGTATTTACAACTATCCGGGGAAGGTGCTGTGGTCGCGCGTACGCGTGCGGGCCGACGGAACGGTAACGGGCATGCGTGAGACGCGCGGATGGGCGCCGGGACGGCAGCTTTATTTCGCGATGCGGTTTTCACGGCCGATGCAGGGACACAGTCTGCGTGACTTCGAGCCGCTGCCGGTGGAGTACCGCGGGTTCAAGACGCCGGGAGCGACGGCGGAAAATACGCAGTCGATCGAAGGGCGCGGGCTCGTCGGAGTGTTCGACTTTGGTTCGACGGCGCAGCCGCTGGTGGTGAAGGTGGCGCTGTCTCCGGTGAGCGAAGAGGCAGCTATCGCCAATATGAATGCGGAGGTTGGGGGCTTTGACTTCGATGGCGTGCGTAGCGCGGCTAAGGCGGCGTGGGAACGGCAGTTAGGCACGATTGATTTTCAAGCGCCTGCTGCGATGCAGAAGAATTTGTACACGGCGCTGTACCACTCGCTGATGGCGCCGAGTTTGAGCATGGATGTGGATGGCGGCTACCGCGGGCCGGACAATCAGGTGCATCATGCCGCCGGGTTCAATTACGTTTCCAGTTTGTCGTTGTGGGACACGTATCGGGCGGAGCAGCCGTTGATGACGCTGATTGAGCCGGAGAAGAGGACGAGCGACCTCGTCAATTCGCTGATAGCGTCGCAGCAGGAGAGCCCGTTCGGGATTCTGCCGGTATGGCAGTTCGAGGGGATTGAGACTTGGTGCATGATCGGCTATCACGCTGTGCCGGAGATTGCTGACGCGTACATGAAGGGTATTCGTGGATTTGATCCCGACCAGGCGCTGAAAGCGATGGTGGCGAGCGCGAATGATGGCGCCTACGGAAACCTTGATCTCTACATGAAGTATGGCTACGTGCCAGTGGACCACGATGGCGAAGCGGCATCGAAGACCGTGGAGTACGCGTTCGACGACTGGACAATTGCACGCATGGCCGGCGCCATGAAGAAGACGGATGTGGCGGGGGTGTTCGACAAGCGGGCGGGATTTTGGCGCAATAACTTCAACGTAAAGGATGGATTCGTTGAGCCGCGCCTGGCGAGCGGCGAGTACCGGGTGCCGTTCGATCCGGCGCGTGCCGGCGCGGAGAGCGGATTCACCGAGGGCAATGCGTGGCAGTACTCGTGGTATCAGCCGCAGGATGTGCAGGGATTGATCGAACTGCTGGGAGGGAACCGGCGGCTGGTTGAAAAGCTGGACGCAATGTTTGATGCCAGAGTTGATCCAAAGCAGTATGCGGATGTGGAGGACATCAGCGGCATGATCGGGCAGTACATCCATGGCAACGAGCCGAGTCATCATCTGGCGTATCTGTACGACTACGCCGGTGAACCGTGGCGTACGCAGGAGAGACTGAGCAAGATTGTTGCGTCTCAGTACCGCCCTGCACCGGATGGGCTGGTGGGCAATGACGACCTTGGACAGATGTCGGCGTGGCTGGTGTTTACGTCGCTGGGGTTTTACCCGGTGGCACCGGGGTCAAACCAGTACGTGATCGGCAGGCCGTTCGTCGACCGTGCGACGGTGCATCTACCGAATGGCAAGACGCTATCGATTGTTGCGGAGAACCTGAGCGAGGAAAATGGTTTCATCCAGTCGGTGACGCTGAATGGTAAGCCCTTGAACCGCAGCTTTTTATGGCACGAAGAATTGATCAGCGGAGGCGAGCTGCGTTTTGCGATGAGTACGAAGGACCACGCATCGTGGTCCCTGCATCGGCCAGAAGCGCCCTTTTCGATTACGAAGGCGCAGTGATGGCTATGGTGAGGGGCTATGCCGCTCCGACAAGGTGCTCCTGGTAAGCCTTGGGCTCGTAGGAGCACAGGGGGTCACTGCCGAGGGGGTCGCCGGTCGCAGCGAAAGCGCGAGCGCGTGAACCACCGCACAGACCGCCGAACTCGCATACACCACATTTGCCGTGAAACTGCGTGGAATCATGCAGGGCGCGGAATAGCGGGTTCTCGCGATACGCCTCGACCAGGCTATGGGTGCGTACGTTGCCGACCGAGAGGGGAAGGAAGCCGGCAGGGTAGATGTCGCCCTGGTTGGATATGAATACGATGCCGTGGCCGTCGCGAATGCCGAAGCCGCGATAGACGGGCGTCTCGCCGATGGCGGCTGCTGTCTTGCCGGATTCGCGCATGCGGTTGAGCGCGACGCGGCGGTACGACGGCGCTTCGGTTGTCGCCACGGCGAAGGGCGAGATCTGGCTGAGGTCGTAGGCCCAGTTCATCACCTCTTCTGCGACCTCGTTCGACACCGGTTGGAGCAGCTTGCCGCGTCCGGTCTCGATAAGAAAGAAGAGGCTCCAGCGCATGACGCCGAGCTCTTTCACCAACTCATACACGGCCGGCAACCCATTGACGGTTTCCTGCGAGATGAGCGTGTTCACCTGGATTGGAATGCCGAGGCGACCCGCTTCCTTCGCGGCGCCGATGGTCCAGTCGAAGCATCCCTTTACGCCGCGCACGGCCTCATGCTGCTCGGCGGTTGGGCCGTCAAGGCTGAGGCCCAGGCTGTCGATCCCATGGTCGCGCAGCTTGACGAGCACGTCTGACGTCAAGTCCGCGGTCGCACTGGGCGTCACCGATACGGCGATGCCGAGCGAGCGTGCCTCATCGATCCGGTCGAAGAGGTCGGCTCTCCGCAGGGGGTCGCCGCCGGTCATCACCATGTGCGGCGGCGCGTCGAAAGAGGCGATCTGCTGCAGCAGGGCGCTGCCTTCTTCAGCCGTCAATTCGTTGGGATGAGGTGTGGACATGGCCTCTGCGCGGCAGTGCCGGCACGCCAGACCGCAGGCCTGCGTCATCTCCCAATACACCAGCATCGGATTGCGGGCGAAGCTGCCCATCATGCTGTGGGGATGGGCCTGGGCGTGGGGATGCGCGCGGTGCGGCGCTTCTGGAATAAGTGTGCGTATATCCGTTGCTGACATAGCTTCCTCTCTCAGGCCTGACCGGCCAACGCTGCGGTCTCGACGTTACGGTGAATTTCTTCGGAAGTCTTCCGGCTGATTACAGCCGAGGCCGCGCGGACGCCACTCTGAATGCAGTCGGGCATGCCGGAGCCGGAGTAGGCGCTTCCAGCCAGGTGAAGGCCTGGATGAAACGTCAGGATGTGCGCGATTTCTGCTACGCGTTCAGCATGGCCCACTTCGTATTGCGGGTTTCCCTTGATCCAACGCGAGACCTTGGTCAGAATTGGCGTCGCGGTGATGCCCATGATTTCCTGCAACTCATATCGGGCAAGCGCGAGTAGTGTTTGTTCATCGTGCTCGGCTAAACCGGGCGCACACGCGCCGCCCAGGAAGGCCCGGAGCAGGACGCCGTCCTCCGGCGCGCGGAATGAAAACTTCTGCGACGACCATGAACACGCATTGATCTTGCGCCCTTCCTGAGAGGGAACGACGAACCCGAAGCCGTTCAGTTGCGCGCCGATTTCGCTGCGTTTGTATCCGAGGGAGACGGTTGCGGTTGATGCATAGGGAATTTCGTTGAGGCTGGCAGCCAGGCTGGGATCCAGGTCTCGCAAGAGGCGCGCGGTGACATAGGCGGGCGTGGCAAAGATGACGTCGTCGGCGTAGAGCCTGGAGCCGTCGTTCAGTTCCACGCAGAACTGCGATGAGCCACCTGTTACGGAATGCACGCCGCAGTTCAATCGGAGTGCATTCGGATCCAGCCGCTTGACTATGGCCTGGCTCAGGGTCTCGATGCCATCCTTGAAGGAAAGAAACATCGGCGATTTGCCCGCAGGCTGCTTCTTCTTCTTTTTCGTCATGGCACGCAGCAGGCTGCCGTGAGTCTTCTCCATTTCGCTGAAGATGGGGAAGGTGCTGCGGAGGCTGAGGCGTTCGGGATCGGCGGAGTGAATGCCGGCCATTAGTGGCGCGGCAATCTTGTCCAACGCCTCTTTGCCAAGGCGCCGGCGGACGAAGCTGCCGAGGCTTTCGTCAGTAACTTCCTTTGGCTTGGGGACAAATATCTCAAGGCCCATGCGCAACTTTCCCCACCACGAGATCAGTCGCGTGCGCAGGAAGGGCATGATCATGGTGGGCGCCATCAGCATCATGCCTTCCGGCATCGCATGGAGCTTGTTCTTGCTCAACACAAATGTTGACGGACCCTTGGTCGTGTTCGATCCAATTAGTTCGTCTTCGAGACCGAGGCGGCGGCAGAGTTCAAGCATTTCGGGCTTCTGGGCTAGAAAAGAATCCGGCCCCCCCTCGGCAAGAAAGCCATCCTGATGGGTTGTCAGCATCTTGCCGCCCCACCGCGTTGAGCTTTCGAGGAGTGTGTAGGAGACGGCGTTGGCTGCGTGCTCATGGAGATACAGAGCAGTCGCCAAGCCTGTGATGCCACCTCCGACAATTACTGTCTTTCTCATCCGGGCGTCTTAGCTTTCTTGCCGCTTGTATTTCTTTAGAACGCAGAACAACACGCGCGCTTTCCGCGGTCGCTGATGTGAAGCTGAACCCACTCTAGACGTCGGCTGAACTCGTCGCGGTGACGTGCGTCACATTGATGCAATGCGTCTCTTCAGCGGGCGAAATGTAAGTCGATATTCATTTCTAAGGCCGATTGGCGAATTACAAAATTAATACGTGGCATTATTTCTTTGCGTGACATAGTGAGGTCATGGACACTTATCCGCTAATCATCCAGGGTGGCATGGGCGCAGGCATCTCGAACTGGCAGCTTGCGCAATCTGTATCGCGTCTTGGTCAACTCGGCGTCGTCTCGGGAACAGCGCTGGATCAGATACTCGTTCGGCGTTTGCAGGATGGCGATCCGGGTGGCCATATGCGGCGAGGCTTTGACGCATTTCCAATGCCGTTTCTCTCAGAGCCTCTATGGGCCAAGTACTTTATACCCGGTGGCAAGGCAGCGACGGCACCCTATCGCACAGCGCCGAAGTTGATGAAGGACAGTCCGACCGAGGCGACGCTGCTATGCATGATCAGCAATTTCATCGAAGTGTTCCTGGCCCGGGGAGGCCACGACAACCCAGTCGGGATTAACTACCTCGAGAAGATTCAGACCGCTCATCTTCCTTCCATCTTCGGTGCGATGCTGGCCGGAGTGAGTTACATCATCATGGGCGCGGGCATTCCGTTGAAGATTCCAGGTGTGCTCGATTTGTTCGTGAATCACTGCGCCGCGGAGTATGCACTCCATGTGACCGGCGCTCTCGATACGGATGACACGACGATCCGCTTCAATCCCCGGGATTTTATCAAGGGCGAACCGGCGTCGCTGCTGCGCCCTCGCTTCCTTGCCATCGTCTCGTCCAACACCCTGGCGACGACGATGCTGCGCAAGGCCAACGGGACTGTTGATGGCCTCGTCATAGAAGCGCCTGAAGCCGGCGGCCACAATGCCCCGCCGCGGAGCCGATCGAACTTCAGCGAAGCAGGTGAGCCGATCTACGGCGAACGCGACGCTGTCGACTTCGCAAAGATACGTGACCTGGGTGTGCCGTTCTGGCTGGCTGGCGGTTACGGCCGGCCTGGCAAGCTGCAGGAAGCGCTGGAACTGGGAGCGAGCGGCATTCAAGTGGGCACGGCGTTTGAGTTTGCCGATGAGTCGGGACTCAGCAGCACCTTTAAGCAGGCGCTAATCGATAAGGCGATGCATGGGGATTCGCACATTTTTACGGACCCGGTCGCATCTCCCACGGGATTTCCTTTCAAGGTAGCGCAGCTCGAAGGCACAGCTTCGGATCTGGATGTCTATGTCGACCGGCCGCGCATCTGCGACCTCGGCTTCCTCCGCGAGTTCTACCGGGCTGCCGATGGATCGATTGGCAACCGGTGCTCGGCAGAACCGCTCAGTGTCTACTTGTCCAAGGGAGGCAATGCAGCTGATGCGGCGGGGAGAAAATGTCTTTGCAACTGCCTGCTCGCCAATATCGGTCATCCGCAGGTCCGCTCCGGACACCACGTTGAGCCTGCCATGATCACGGCCGGTAACGACATCGGCCTCATTCCGCAGTTCCTTTCCGCAGGCGCGAGCAGCTATTCTGCTGCCGACGTGATCGAGCGCCTGCTGGAACCAGTGATGAGTGGGGCCTAAGCAACGATACGGAAGGTTCGGAAAGGAGTCATGTTTTGACTCAAAACAACTGAAGCCAGAGGCTTCGTAAAGAGCGTCTGGCTTCTCGTTGGATCTAGTCGGATCTGTTGAATCTAAATGGTTGCGGGGGTAGGATTTGAACCTACGACCTTTGGGTTATGAGCGACCCCCGGAACGCGTATGTTGTTGACTTTACGGCACGAATGGCGACTTAAAAGTACCGAAAAGTACGTATTGGACAGGGCATCGGGAGTCAGTTGGGAGCGCGTTTGAGGTGTCCGTTTCGGCCTCGCCTGGCTCCATTTTCACCTTACAAGGTGCAAATGCAGGAGAAGAAAAGGAGTAGACCTCCCAACGACCTTTGGGCGGAATTCCCAACGGTGGCCCCACCCACCCTTGCCCAGCGCGGACTTCCGCAAAACCGCTGGTTTTATCGGGAGCTATTGGGAGCGCGTCGCTATTCCAAGCCGCGAGAATAAGCCCGGTTTCATTGGTCATGGGGACACTTTCGATTCAGCGACCTTTGGGCCTGCCACCCACGCTCAAGGGCCCGAATGTCAGGCGATTTCATCGCTCGCTTCTGGCAGCGGACTCAACGTGAATAGTGTCAGAAACTGGAGTACAATTCTAACAGTTGGTGACGTTATGGAACGCCTCACAGAAGCCATTCTCCAGAGGACGAGCGCACTCCCCGAGGGAGCGCCTGTTAGCGCCAAGATGCTGCTGCATCTCGGCACGCGCCCCGCTGTGGATCAGTCGCTCTCGCGGCTTGCACGGCGAGGGAAACTCCTCCGAGCTGGCCGGGGCATGTACCTCTCTCCTGTGACAAGCCGTTTTGGGACTCATGCGCCCTCAGCCCACCGTTTGATCGAAGAGTTGTCCGCGCAACGCGGTGAAGCCATTGTGCCTTCGGGTGCTACGTCGGCGAACGCGCTTGGACTCACCACCCAGGTTCCCACCCAGATGATCTATTGGACATCGGGCCGGAGTCGCAAGCTCCATCTCGGGAAGCTGGCGATCCAACTGGTGCATGTCCCATCCTGGCAACTCGCCTTTGCCAAGGAACGCGCCGGAGAGATCGTCCGTGCGCTGGCATGGGCCGGGCCGGAGAGAGTTCATGCGGTTCTGAAGGAGATCGAGGCGAAGGTTCCCCGGACCGAGATCCAGAAGGTCGCGCAGCAAGTCTCCAGGTTTCCGAGTTGGATGGCGAGCGCCCTGAGCCGGAGTGCCGTCGATGCCTGAGAGCTACTTCCAATTGAGCACAAAGAATCAGGCAAGTGCCATTGATGCGGCTTCTGAAGCATCGGGCCGCGCACCTCACTTACTGGAGAAGGACATCT
>CAIQPK010000090.1 GCA_903873705.1 uncultured Acidobacteriota bacterium | reverse complement strand
TACCAGGTGCGGGATTTTGCGCCGGCGCTGGCTACCCGACTGGGGCAGGTGTTGATTTCGGATGTGACGGCGATCGGGTCGGGGCCGGTATTTGTGCGGCAGTGGATGCAGGGGAAGTTGAATGCGGCTTATCGGCACAAGGGCGATGGGGTGTGTTTGATTTCGGTGCAGGCGGGAACGTTCAAGGCTGAGGTGGTGGAGAGTGGAGCAGCTGAGGTGAAGACGTTTGCGCCGGCGATTGAGGCGGCGGCGATCAGGACCACGCCGGGTGAGCCGTTCAGGGAGGCGGCGCAGACGGTGGATTTGAGTGCGGCGCAGGTGATTGTGAGCGTGGGGCGCGGGATTGGGGAGCAGGAGAATCTGGGGATCGTGGAAGAACTGGCGGCTGCGCTGGGGGCGGAGCTGGCGGCTTCGCGGCCGATCTGCGACAACGGCTGGTTGCCGATGGAGCGGCAGGTGGGTAGCTCGGGGCAGACGGTGGCGCCGAAGCTGTACCTGGCGGTGGGGATCTCGGGGGCGATTCAGCACCTGGTCGGGATGAAGGGCGCGAAGACGATCATGGCGATCAACAAGGACCCTGATGCGCCGATTTTTGAGATTGCGGATGTGGGGGTGGTGGGGGATCTGTTTGAGATTGTGCCGGCGTTGACGAAGGCGCTGCAGGGGTGAAGATCGTGCGACCCTACCGGTGACGATGGGGCCGTCACGGATGGGGCGCCCGGGTGTGGGATGACGGGTTTGTCAGGTGGCAGCGACTCGCGATGAGACCTTCCGGGGGTTGGGTGCGTCATACTAGGAGGGAGCCCTCGTGTTCGGCGGGTGCTCGACCCTGCGGACAATCCTGACTGACTTGAAGAACCGACTCCAGCGCCGAGGTTTGACTGTGCCGTATCCACGATGGATACGTGCGCTGGCACTGGTGTTTGCGCTGGTGGTGGGTGGCGTCAGCACGGTTGAGGCCGCGCACATTCACGGCGAGTGGCTGCCGCAGAGTGCGGCGACGGTCAAAGGGCCGGCGCTGGCCTCGCAAGGGCAGGGCGAAGAGAAGTGCCCGCTGTGTGTGGCGATGCACTCGGCGCTGCCGGCTAACACGACTGTGGTGCCGGAGCCGGTAGAGCAGGTTGCGCAGGCGTTTACGGCTCGGGTGGTGGATGCTCCGCAGCGGCTGCGAAGTTTTGCGATGTTCAGCCGGCCTCCGCCTGCGATGGTATTGACGCCCTCAGCAGGCTGAGCGCATTTTTCGGAATACGGAATTTTGATGGCTTTGCCTGAAACGGCCAGAGCGCACTCGCGGCAACGGATGCCGCGAACGATGCGCCCTCCACCGACAGGAGATTATCGATGAGAACGACGCGTTTGCGGGAACTGCGGTTTCCTTTTTTTCTTTTACTCTTTGCGGCTGCGTGGTGCGGTGGGCATCTGCTGGCGCAAGCGGCCTCGGGCAGCATTGCGGGATCGGTAACGGACCTGACGGGTGCGGCTGTTCCGGGGGCCACGGTGACGATTTCCAATCCGCTGAGCGGGTTGAGCCGCACGGCGACCAGCGATTCGGCCGGAGCCTTCCACTTTGTGAATCTGCCGTTCAACCACTACCATTTGTCGGCTGAGGCGACAGGGTTTGCCGCAGTAACGGGAGATGCGGACATACGGTCGGCCGGTGAGGTTCCGGTGACGCTGAAGCTGAATGTGGCCTCGGCGAACACGGTGGTGAATGTCGACGCGGAAGCGGCCGACATGGTGAGCACCGAGACGAGCTCGGCGACGACGATTGACCGGGTGATCATGGAACGGCTGCCGGTGGAGAGCGCGGCTTCGGGGCTGGGGTCGATTGTGACCCTGAGTACGCCGGGGATTGTGTCGGACTCGAATGGGCTTTATCACCCGATGGGTGAGCATGCGGATACAACATACTCGATCGACGGGCAGCCGGTGAGCGATCAGCAGTCGCGGACGTTTGGTAGCCAGCTCTCGACCAATGCAATCCAGTCGGTGAACGTGATCGACGGCATTGCGCCGCCGGAGTATGGCGACAAAGCTTCGCTGATTGTGGAAGCCACGACGCGGTCGGGGCTGGCACAAAAGCCGATGGGGAGCGTGAGCTTCGATTACGGCACGTTCGGGACGACTTCTGGGAGCGCTTCGCTGGGTTTCGGCAGTGCGAAGTTTGGAAACTTTGTTACGGTGGACGGCAGCCAGAGTGGGCGGTATCTCGACACGCCGGAGTACGTGGTGATGCACGACAAGGGCAACAGCGAAGACGTGTTCGATCGCCTGGACTTCAAGCCGAACAGCAACGACGCTTACCAGCTGAATCTGACGGCATCTCGGTCGTGGTTCCAGGAGCCCAACCAGTTCGATCAGCAGGCATCGGGTCAGGACCAGAAGGCGAAGATTGAGAGCTTCAACGTGTCGCCGTCGTGGACGCATGTGTTCAATACGTCGGGTGTGCTGGCGGTGAATCCTTATGTGCGACGGGGGAGCTTTGACTATTATCCGAGCAAGAATATCTTCGACGATCTGCCCGTGACTGTTGCACAGAACCGGACGCTGGTGAACGCGGGGCTGAAGGCGGATTACTCGCTGCAGAAGGGCGTGAACACGCTGAAGTTTGGGGCGATGGTTTATCACACGTTTCTGAATGAAAACTTTGCGCTGGGCGTGACGGACGGCGGCTTCAATGCGCCGTGTCTGCTGGCTAACGGGTTGCCGGATGAGACGGTTGCGGCGAATAATCCGGCAGCTTGCCCGGGGGGCGATACCGCCAACGGCAACTACAGTGCGGGTCTGGGAGCAATCGACTTGACGCGCGGTGGGAAGCAGTTCCGGTTTACGGGGCATGCGGACATCAAGCAGGAAGCGATTTATGCGCAGGACACGATTGCGCTCAAGAACCTGACGTTGCTGGTGGGTGGACGCATTGACAACTACGTGGGCATCAGCCATCGATCGCTGCTGGAGCCGCGGCTGGGTGCGACGTACAACGTGAAGCGGTCGAACACGGTGCTGCGCGTGGGCTACGGGAAGTTGATGCTGACGCCTTATAACGAGAACCTGGTGCTTTCCGGAGCGACGGGCATCGGGGGCCTGGAGGCGGGCGGCGTGCCGACGCCGCTGAAGCCGGCGACGCGGACGCAGTACAACGCGGGGTTTGAGCAGGGGATTACGCGGCACGTGATTGTGAACGCGGAGTACTTCTGGAAGTTCACGGACCGGGATTTCGATTTCGATACGCTCTTGAATTCGCCGCTGGCGTTTCCGATCCAATGGCAAAAGTCGAAGATCGATGGATTCGGCGTGAAGATCAATATGCCGCTGTGGAATGGGGTGTCGGCTTACTCGGTGCTGGGGCATACGCGTTCGCGGTTCTTCTCGCCGGAGGTGGGCGGGATACTGTTCAACGACAACTCGATTACGACGGACTCGGAGGCGTTTCGCATCGATCATGACCAGGCGTTTCAGCAGTCGACCAACGTGCAGTATCAGCCGAAGAAGACGGCGCCGTGGTTTGGCGTGACGTGGCGGTATGAGAGTGGCGCGGTGGCCGGGGCGGCACCGTATGCGACGTCGACTAACGGGAACGATCCGGTGGACCTGACGTACCTGACTGCCGACCAACAGCAGCAGGCGGCGCTGCAGTGCGGTGGCGTGAAGGCGACGCTGGCGAATCCTCTGGCGAGTTGTGCGGGCAACCAGTTGTCGTCACCGCTGTTGCGGCTGCCGACGCCGGGGACGGAAAACGATGACAAGAATCCGCCGCGCGTGGCGCCGAGGACGTTGTTCGACCTGGCGGCGGGATGGGACGATGTGCTGCATCGTTTTCGCCCGAGCGAGAAGGTGAAGACGAACCTGAGCATTACGGCGGTGAACGTGACCAACAAGTATGCGTTGTATAACTTTTTGTCGACGTTTTCGGGGACGCACTTTGTGAGTCCGCGGACGGTGACGGGGTCGGTGACGTTCAACTTCTAAGAGCAGTGAATAGTGAATAGTGAATAGTGAATAAAGCAAAGCCCGCGGCTGGTGCGCGGGCTTTGTTGTTCAGGGGGTTATAGGGTTGGGGCGGAAGAGGGCTACCTCTGGTTCGCCTTCGAAGAGAGGCACAGGCCGCATGTGGCTGATCTTAATCGCCGCTACCTGGTCTTTGTCTTCGCTAACGTGTCCACGGGAACGACCGGGAGCGACGGTTGGCCGTCCAGGACAACCGGCAAAACAGCCATGGCGTCGACCGCAGCCGGGGTCAGGGCGAGGAACTCCCAGCAGGCCACGTTCTTATCGAGCTTGACGCATGCCATCGTGGCATGGAAGGTGATGCTAAGTTTCTCTGATACAGCGGTACCCGACACGACGGAGGCCGCGCGGTCGGCGAGCGAGTAGGACACCGGTGCTTGTAATTTGGGGTCGCCGCCGATGCGGCGCAATGACTCGGCGAGTGAAGAGGTGGCGAGTGCGCCGAGCTGGTCGGAGGGGATGGGCGTTCCCATGCAGATTTCGTCCATGCGCATGATAGCGAGCAAACGGAAGTTTGCGGAGTCGTCCATCGCCGTGATGGGGAGCGAAATGCAATCGGCGACGGCGCGCTGGATACCCGTTGTCTTCTCGCGTTCTGCCTTCAGCGACTCTTCGCCGAGGGTGGGCTGCAGCTTCAGATCTGAAGGAATGGTGTAGGCGAGCTTGAGCGGCTCACTTCGAACGACGTTGGAGGGAGGCGAAGCAGGGGCCGGAGAAGCGCTCTGCGCTGTTAGCAGGAGGAGAGAGGCAGCAAGGAGCATCTGCGGATGTTATCACCTTGCCACGACATAAAAAGGTGCGCCACGGCTACCTTTGATAGGCTCCCACTATGAAGCAACCGCGAAGCTGGATTGTCGGCGCAATGGTCGTGATGGTGGCAACTGCAGGTCTCGGGCAGCAGATGGTGACGCTGAAGCATGATGCGCGGGCCCGCCAGTTGATCCGGGAGTTGAAGCTGAAGGTGTTGCCGAAAGAGTCCGGGTACATCGGGATCATCGGTGTGACGCCGGAGCGCGTGGATGTGAAGGGGCGCAAGCTGGCGGTGCAGAGTCAGAATTACTACATGCTGGCGCGGGACCGCCCGGTAAATTACCTGCACTGGCTGGAGCCAGCCGATACGCATGTGCTGATCGAAGGCGGGCCGGTGGATTACTACATTTTTTACCCGGATGGACGCGCGGAGATGAAGACGCTGGGGATGGATATCGCGCGCGGTGAGCAGCCGGTGATTGCGGTTCCACCGGGCTGCTGGAAGGCGCTGGTGTTGCGGCCCGGAGCGAGCTATGCGCTGATGGCGAATGCGCTGAGTCCGGAGTTTACGCCGGACCGGGTGAGGATTGGCGAGGGCCCAGCGTGGGTGAAGCGTTTCGCGGGGAAAGCGCCCTGGGCTACGGGCGAGAGGCTGCGGGGTTTTATCGGGCCGAATTTTCTAAGGTAGGTGGGGTGGTTGGGGGGCGAAATTCGGGGTCCTTCGCTGCGCTTGAGGATGACGGCGAAAAACAGACAACGGCAAGGGCAACTGCCTTGACGCAATGTTCGCGGAGTTTAAGCGCCAAGTTTCGCGAAGGAGAACAAGCGACGGCAACGGCAAGTGCCAATGCGGGGATCTCTCCACCGCGCATCGCCAAGTGCGCGATGGTTCGTTCTCGATAACGATTGCGGGGGTGGGGAGAAGAACGGCAACGGCAGGTGCAGACGCAGATTCCCTTCGGGAATGACAACAGAAAAGCAAGGGCCTACTTGCGCTTCCAGCGGACGCCTTCTTTGGAGTCCTCGATGAGGATGCCTTTTTCGAGGAGCTCGTTGCGGATGGCGTCGGCGCGGGCGAAGTTGCGCTGGGCTTTGGCCTTGGTGCGGTCGGCTACGAGGGCGTCGATGGCGGCGTCGGTGAGGGAGTTGGCGCCGAACTTTTCGAGGACTTCGGTGGAGACGTCGGCCATGCGGCCTTCGGCTTCGGCCCACGCGAGCGCGGCCTTGGTGAGCTCGGCGTCCGTGTCGTTGAGGACGGCGAAGATGGTATCGAATTTGGCGAGGAGCGCGAGGGTGGCATCGGCGTCGGGCTGGGTGAGGGTATTGCGGTCGGCGGCGGTGTTGACGGCGCGGATGACGTCGAAGATGGCGGCGCGGGCTTCGGCGGTGTTGAGGTCGTTGGCGAGGGAGGCGGTGAAGTTGGTGTCGCCCTGGGCGATGAGGTTGGAAAGGACCGGATCATTGTTATTCGCAACCGCTAATGTTGGCCATTTGCCGGTGAGGATGCGTTGATGGAAGGTGCGGAGGCGTTCGATGGCGTTGGTGGATTCGGTGAGGCCGTCGAACGTGAAGTTGAGCTGGTGACGGTAGGGGACGCTGAGCAGCAGGAAGCGGATGGCGGAGGCGCGGTGGCCTTTTAGAAGTAGGTCGCGGAGGGTGTAGAAGTTGCCCTCGGACTTGGACATCTTCTTGCCTTCGACCAGCAGGAAGCGGACGTGGAACCAGTGGCGCGCGAAGGGCACATGGGTCGCGGCTTCGCTCTGCGCGATCTCGTTCTCGTGGTGCGGGAACATGAGGTCTTCGCCGCCGGCGTGGAGGTCGAAGCTGTCGCCGAGGTACTTCATGGCCATGGCGGAGCACTCGATGTGCCAGCCGGGGCGGCCGGTGCCGAGGGGCGTGTCCCAGCTGGTTTCTCCGGGTTTGGTGGCTTTCCAGAGGGCGAAGTCGCGGGCGGAGTCTTTTTCGTACTCGTCGGAATCGATGCGGGCGCCGTCCTGGATGCCTTCGAGGTCTTTGCCGGAGAGCTTGCCGTAGTCGGGGAAGCGCGCGATGCGGAAGTACCAGCTGCCGTCTTCGACCTTGTAGGCGATGTCTTGTTGCGCGAGGCGCTCGATGAGCGAGACCATGCCGTCGATGTTTTCCGTGGCGCGGGCGATGGCCTCGGGGGTTTCGCAGCCGAGGGCCTGCATGTCTTCAAAGAAGGCTTTTTCGTAGCGGGCGGTGTAGGTGTTGATGGGTAGCTGGGCGGCGGCGGCGTTGCGGATGATCTTGTCGTCGACGTCGGTGATGTTCATGACGTGACGCGGCGTGATGCCGAACATGCGGATGGCGCGGCGCAGCACGTCGACGTGCAGGAAGGTGCGGAAGTTGCCGATGTGGCCGTAGTCGTAGACCGTGGGGCCGCAGCAGTACATGCGGAGCGCGGTGCCGTCTGAGGCGAAGAGGGGTTCGATCTTTCCGGAGAGGGTGTTGAAGAGTTCGAGGGGCACGCGGCTGCTTTCGGTCGTAAGTGGCTAAGACGATTTTAGCTGACGCGGCGGGTTGGGGTTATTTCACACTACTGAATTGGTCGTAGCCGACCCAGCGCGGGCCCTTGCACTCGTAGGAGAGTGATTTCGATAGCCGTCCTTCAGTATCTCGGGGATCTGCCTTGTCCTTCAGATAAATGACGTCAGTTATGACGGAGCGGCCGCCTTCCTGTCCCACGACGGCTGCAACACGCCAAATGACGGGATGATCAGCAGAAGTAAATTCACGAAAGTCATCCGCTCTCTTATGCGCCGGCGCGTCCCACCAACTGAGCTTGATGTAAACCCGAACCGAGCCGTCCTTTTGTTGCTGCGTTCTTTCTAGGCGAAAAGCGCGTGGCCCGGTTCGCTCGTCGCCGCCTGAGAACATTCCGCTCTCGAAGATGCCGAACGGTGCTTTCTCTGGATTTTTAGGATCCCATCTTGTGCGTTGCCAATCAGCCACGCAGGCGTTGAAGTCTTCAATCTTTTTCAATAGCGCCTTACTCATGTACGGAGCGAAAATTTTCCAATCTTCGCCTCGTGGGACGCCTCCGGGGGTGCGTATTAGGACTTGCTGATAGAGACTTTCGACCAGACCAGAGGGTTCTTCCGGCAAGCGGTATCCGGCCCAGTGTGGACCGTCGCACCCGGCGGCTAAGTATCCTGATAGTTTTCTGTTGGCTGGTTTGTCTTCCGCATACTCATAGCTTGAATCATTGATATACACGACGTCGTCAACGACGTAGCTGCCGCCTTCTTGGATGACAATGGCTGCGACGCGCCACGTCCAAGATTGGCCGAAAGTGTCGTTTCCGCTGAAACTCACGACCACACGCTGCGAATTGTCTTTTAGTGACCGGGTTGATCCGATGTGAAAGCTTTGGGCATCGGAAACCCGATCGCCACCGGAGAAAAGGCGGGATTCTGAGGCCATTTTGGTGTTCAATTCAGGGTTTGGACTGTGCTTGTCCCAATCTTCGGAGCAGGCGCGGGCATCGCCGATTTTCCGAAATAAAGCGTTACTAATATAAGGGGCGATAGCCTTCTCATCCGCTTCTCCGGGGAGGCCATACGGATGACGCATTACCACCTGGTGGTATAGACCAGCAACCGGGACAGTGGGATTATCCCGCGGCGCTAACGATATATTCGCGGAAGTGGACTGACCGTGAACTAACGCCGCCGCGAACGGTAGGAAAAGAATGCACCGCAAAAAACTCATCACGCAACCTCGGCGCTGTATCGGTTCGATAGTAAGCGGGCTTAGCGAAACGCGCTAGCCGAGGCGGAGCTGGGGTGTGGGTTCGAGGGTGTTGGGGGCGAAGGTTTGGGATTGCCATTTGGGCCAGGCGGCGGCGGCGATCATGGCGGCGTTGTCTGTGGAGAGGGCTACCTGGGGGAAGGCGATGGGGAGGCCGGCTTGCGCGGCCATGGAGGTGAAGGTGGCGCGGAGCTGGGAGTTGGCGCTGACGCCGCCGGAGACCGAGATGGCGCGGGCGCCGAAGTGGGCGGCGGCGGCGAAGGTCTGGCGAGCGAGGTTTTTGACGACCGCGTTCTGGAAGCTGGCGATGAGGTTGAGGGTTTGGGCGTCGAAGTGGGTCAGCGCGGCGGTGAGGGTTTGTGGGTTGGAAGGCTTGCCGGTGGCGAGGCCCTCCGCGCGGAGGGCGGCTTCGCGGGCGGTTATGGAGGGTTGTAGGTGATGGAGTTCGACGTAGCGGCGGACCGCGGTTTTGAGGCCGGAGAAGGAGAGGTCGAACCTCGTTGGATCGTCGGTGTGCGTGGCTTCGCGGGAGAGCTTGGGGGCGGTGTTGCCGGTGGCTTTTTGTTTGATCTGGGTGAAGGGGAAGAGGGCGGGGTCGGGGGTGCCGTGGGTCGCGAGGGCGTCCATCCAGGGGCCGCCCGGATAGGGGAGGCCGAGGAGCTTGGCGACCTTGTCGTAGGCTTCGCCGGCGGCGTCGTCGAGAGTCTTGCCTACGTTGCGGTAGGTGTAGGTGCCTTGCGGGGTGGGGGTGGCTAGGTAGAGGTGGGTGTGGCCGCCGGAGACGACCAGGGCGAGGGAGGGTTCAGGGTCCAGGGCCCAGGGTTCAGAAGGCGTGGTGCTTTCCATGAGGACGGCGTGGATGTGGCCTTCGAGATGGTTGACGGCGATGAGGGGGAGGCCGGTGCCCAGCGCGAGGGCTTTGGCGAACGTAATGCCGACCAGCAGCGCGCCGGCGAGGCCGGGGCCTTCGGTGACGGCGATGGCGTCGAGGTCGGCGTACGTGACGGCTGCTCGTGAGAGGGCTTCGTGGACTACCGGCAGGATGTTGCGGAGGTGCTCGCGGGAGGCGAGTTCGGGGACGACGCCTCCGTAGTTGCCGTGGATGAGCTGCGAGGCGACGACGTTGGAGAGCACTTCGCGGCCGTTGCGGACGATCGACGCGGAGGTCTCGTCGCAGGAGCTTTCTATGCCGAGAATCAGGCCGCTATTGGGTGTTGCGTTCACCTCTCTATACTAGCGATGATCCCATTCGGGCTTCAGACGATGACAAGGAGCTCATGCTCGTTCTCTCTTATTCAATCGGCCTTCTCTTTTCCTGCGGAATGTTTGCGCTGGGCAGATGGATGAAGCTGAATCCTTCAAAGGCTGAGCGCATTTTTTGGTGGATGCCACGCATGGCTTCGGGCTATTTCAAGATAGTAGGCCCGTTCTTCATGATTGGTGGGATTGTGGGTGTCAGCTTCTATTTCATCGCCATCGTTGTTCACATCATCTAAACGACATGCCGAGATTGAACAATCCGCATTATGTTGAGGCGCTGCACATTGCGCGGAGGCTGCGACAGCGCGGCTTTGCGGCTTACTTTGCCGGTGGGTGCGTAAGGGACTTGCTGCTGGGCATGGCGCCTAAGGATTTTGATGTGGCTACGTCCGCTACTCCGGATGAGGTACAGAAGACGTTTGCGCGGACGGAGTCGGTGGGGGCGCACTTTGGGGTGGTGCTGGTGCTGGCGGAGGTGGGTGGCGAGCGCGTGGCTACGGAGGTGGCGACGTTTCGGCATGATGGGGCTTACTCGGATGGGCGGCGTCCGGATGCGGTGCGGTTTTCCGACGATCCGCGCGAGGACGCGTTGCGGCGGGACTTCACCATCAATGGGCTGCTGCTGGATGCGATGGCGTTTGAGGCGGGCGATGCGATCGAGGCCTGCGTGCTGGATTTCGTGGGTGGGCAGAGCGATCTGAAGGCGGGCATCGTGCGCGCGATTGGCGAGCCGGCGCTGCGGTTTGCGGAGGACAAGCTGCGGATGCTGCGGGCGGTAAGGTTCGCGGCGCGGCTGGGGTTCGAAATTGAGCATCGGACGATGGCGGCGATGCAGGCGGAGGCGAGCGCGATTGGAGCGGTGTCGGCGGAGCGGGTAAGGGATGAGTTGACGCGGATTTTGATCGAGGGCGCGGCGCGGCGGGGGTTTGAGTTGCTGGACGAGAGTGGGCTGCTGCGCGAGGTGTTGCCGGAGGTGGTGCGGCTGAAGGGCGTGGAGCAGCCGCCGCAGTTTCATCCGGAGGGAGACGTTTGGGTGCACACGCTGATGTTGCTGGAGCACCTGCGGGCGGGGTCGAGTGCGACGCTGGCGTGGGGGATGTTGCTGCACGATATTGGTAAGCCGGCTACGTTTACGCCGCCCGATCCGGAGAAGCCGGGAGACCGGATTCGGTTCAACGGGCATGTGGAAGTGGGCGTTGCGATCGCGCGGAAGATTTTGAACCGGCTGCGGTTTTCGAATGACGAGTGTGTGCAGATACTGGCGCTGATCGAGCACCATATGCAGTTCGGTGACGTGATGAAGATGAAGCAGTCGACGCTGAAGCGGTTTCTGCGGCTGCCGCAGTTTGACGAGCATTTGGCGCTGCATTATGCCGATGTGATGAGCTCGAATGGGCGGACGGAGCTTTACGAATTTGCGAAGCGGGAGAGGGAAGAGCTGTCGGAGGAGGAGATTCGACCGCTGCTGCTGCTGACGGGACGGGAGTTGATTGCGGCGGGGTATAAGCCGGGTCCGCGGTTCAAAGCGATGCTGGTGGCGGCGGAAGATGCCCAGCTGGAGGGCCGAATCGGGACAACGGAGGAGGCCCTTGCATTAATTCTTGGCGACTTTGGGCCAGCTTTGTCCTAGAATAGGCCCCCGATAACGAAAAGATGCGCTTCATAACGTTGAGTGGGACTTGTGCATCCAAGAGTTTGCGATGAGGGATGGGCTGGGTGGAGCAGGTGGGCCCCGTGTGATCGTGGTGGGGGCAGGGATGGCGGGCCTGGTGGCGGCGCGTGCGCTGGCTGAGCGCGGCGCAAGCGTCGTCGTGCTCGAAGGGCGCGACCGCGTGGGTGGACGCGTGTTTTCACGCAAGGCCGATGGCGCCAGCGTGGAGCTGGGTGCGGAGTTTGTGCATGGACGGCCACCGGAGTTGTGGGCGCTGCTGGATGAGGCCGGCCTGCAGACGACGGAGCGCGATGGCACCGTGCTGCGCGCAGGTTTCGATGGTCAGGTGGTGGAAGACGATCCTCAGGATGGCGCGATGTTCAGCGTGCTGGAAGAGCTGCGCGACTACAAGGGACCCGATGTGGGTTTCGCCGAGTATGTGAAGGGCAAGGCGCTTCCAGCGGAGGAGCGTGCGGCCGTGGTGGGCTATGTTGAGGGCTTCAACGCGGCGGATGCGCAGCGGATCGGGGTGCATGGCCTGGCCGCGCAGCAGGCGGCTGAGGACGCGATCGAAGGCGAGCGCGTGTGGCATGTGCGCGGTGGCTACGGCCAGCTGGCGGATTACCTGGCGGCGAAGGTGCGCGAGTTGGGCGCGGAGATCCGGCTGGGCGAGACGATGCGCGAACTGGAGTGGGGGCCGGGACGCGTGCGCGTGACGACGCGGTCGCGGGGGGTGTACACCGCGGAGAAGTGCGTGCTGACGCTGCCGCTGGGCGTGCTGCACCGGGTCAACAGGGGCGGAGCGAAGATCGTGCCGGAACCGCCGGCGCTGGAGGCCGCGCGGCGGTTGGCGATGGGCGGCGTGGTGCGGTTTTCGATGGTCTTCCGCAGACCGTGGTGGGAGGATGCGCCGGTGGCGGTGGCGCGGGAGAAGCTGCGGCAGTTGAGCTTCATGTTTACGTTTGGATCGCTGCCGCCGGTGTGGTGGACGCCACATCCGGAGCCGGGCCGTGCGGTGCTGACCGGCTGGGTTGGCGGGCCGCGTGCCGCCGCGCTGGCGGGGCAGACAGCGGAGCAGCTGGCAGCGAGCGCTTGCCAGACGCTGGGCCGGGTTTTTGGCATGGCGGAGGGTGTGGTGTGGCGCGAGCTGGTGTCGGCGCATGCGCATGATTGGAGTGGCGACTCCTGTTCGCTGGGGGCGTACAGCTATGTGCCCGCGGGAGCCATGGATGCTCCTCGGCTGATGTGTGAGCCGGCGGAGGGGACGGTGTTCTTTGCCGGTGAACATACCGACGTGACCGGGCACTGGGGGACGGTTCATGCGGCGGTGAGGAGCGGGTTGCGTGTGGCGGCGCAGGTGCTGGGCGAGGCGGGGAGTTTTTAGTTGTTGGTTGTTAGTTGTTAGTAAGCGCTGGCGGTTTTTTATGTCGGCTGTGCCCCTCGCGGTGTCGGCTATCTCTGCGATGCTGGGATGCAGCACCAACGCGGCGGGTGAGCGAGGCATCTGAATCGATATGCAACAAGCGAAGCCGCTGCTCAATACGCCGCACGTAACAGAGATTGATTGTGAGATCCAGATTGATGGCGTGGGTGTGGCGGTGGAGAGGGGTGAGCCGCTCATTGAGGCGTTGAACCGCGCTGCCGCGGCGGCGGGCGAGCGCAGTGTGCCGCAGGTCTGCTATCTGAAGCCGATGGGCGCTATCGGCAGTTGCGATACGTGCATGGTGGATGTGGATGGGCAGCTGGTGCGGTCTTGCGAGGCTCGCGTGGCGGCCGGGATGCATGTGCATACGCGGACGGCTCGCGCCGATATTGCGCAGCGTGAAGCGTTTGACCGGCTGCTGCATGACCATGATCTGTACTGCACGGTGTGCGACAAGAACAACCAGAACTGCACCGTACACAACACGGTGGCTGAGCTGAAGGTGGAGCATCAGTCGCGGCCGTTTACGCCGAAGCCTTATCCGCAGGACCACTCTAACCCGTTTTATCGTTATGACCCGAGCCAGTGCATTCTGTGCGGGCGGTGCGTGGAGGCCTGCCAGAATGTGCAGGTGAACGAGACGCTGACCATCGACTGGGAGCGTGCGCATCCGCGCGTGCTGTGGGACGGCGGGGAGCAGATCGATGGGTCGAGCTGCGTGAGCTGCGGGCACTGTGTGACGGTTTGTCCGTGCAATGCGCTGATGGAGAAGGCCATGCTGGGGGAGGCGGGGTATTTGACGTCGCTGCCGGAGAACGCGCTCGACAACATGATTGCGATGGTGAAGGGAATCGAGCCCAGCGTAGGGTATGGGCCGATCCTGGCGCTTTCCGATGTAGAGGCCGAGATGCGCCACCAGCGCGTGAAGCGGACCAAGACGGTGTGCACTTACTGCGGCGTGGGGTGCAGCTTCGATGTGTGGACGCGCGATCGCAAAGTGCTGAAGGTGGAGCCGGCGCATGGGCCGGCGAATGGGATTTCGACGTGCGTGAAGGGCAAGTTTGCGTGGGACTTTATCAACTCGCCTGACCGGCTGGTGAAGCCGCTGAAGCGTGTGGGAGAAACGTTCGTCGAGATGGAATGGGACGAGGCGATAGAGCTGGTGGCGGGCAAGTTTGCGGCGATCAAGGCGGAGCATGGGCCGGATGCGCTGGGGTTCATCGCGTCGTCGAAGTGCACGAATGAAGAAAGCTACCTGATGCAGAAGCTGGCGCGCGCGGTGGTGGGGACAAACAACATCGACAACTGCAGCCGGTATTGCCAGACGCCGGCGAGCAAGGGGCTTTCGCGTACGGTGGGGTACGGCGGCGATACGGGGTCGATTTCGGATATTGAAATTGCGGAGCTGGTGATCACGATCGGATCGAACACCGCGGAGAGCCATCCGGTGCTGGCGACGCGGGTGAAGCGGTCGCATAAACACCGCGGACAGCGACTGATTGTGGCTGACCTGAGGAAGCATGAGATGGCGGAACGGGCGGACATTTTTATTCGGCCCAATCCTTCCACTGACGAAGTGTGGCTGCAGGCGGTGACGAAACACCTGATCGATACGGGGCGGCACGACCAGGCTTTCATCGATAAGTGGGTGAATAAGTGGGAGGAGTATCGCGCGTCGCTGGAGCCGTACACGCTGGAGTATGCGGAACGCGTGACGGGGATTCCGGTGGCGACGCTGATGGCTGTGGCGGATGAGATTGCGAACGCGAAAACGGTGTGCGTGCTTTGGGCGATGGGTGTGACGCAGCATTGCGGGGGGTCGGACACGTCAACGGCGATCTGTAATTTGCTGCTGGCTACGGGGAACTTCAAGCGGCCGGGGACGGGCGCTTATCCGCTGCGCGGGCACAACAACGTGCAGGGTGCGAGCGATTTTGGGTCGATGCCGGATGTGTTTTCGGGCTATCAGAAGGTGGACAGCGCGGATGTGCGCAGCAAGTTTGAGGCGGACTGGGGCGTGACGCTGCCGGTGACGACGGGGCTGGATAACCGGCAGATGATTTCCGCGATCCACGAAGGCAAGCTGCACGCGATGTACATCAAGGGCGAGGACACGATCGACTCGGACGCGAACATGAATGATGTGGACTCGGCGCTGCGCAAGCTGGGGTTTTTAGTCGTGCAGGATATTTTCTTTTCCGAGACCTGCCGCTACGCGGACGTGGTGCTGCCGGCTTCGCCGTCGCTCGAAAAGGAAGGAACGTACGTGAGCACGGAACGGCGGATTCAGCGGCTGTACAAGGCGATGGAGCCGCTGGCTGATGCGAAGGCGGACTGGGAAATTATTCAGCTGATCGCGCAGAAGATGGGCGGAGCTGGCGGATGGAAGTATGCCCATCCTTCCGACGTGATGGAGGAAGTGGCACGGCTGACACCGACGCTGGCGGGCGTCACGTATGAGCGGCTGGAGGGATACAAGAGTCTGCAATGGCCGGTGGCCAAGGATGGGACGGATTCGCCGCTGCTGTATGCGGGGGAGAAGGCGTTTCCGCTGCCGGGTGGGAGAGCTACGTTCTGGCCGCTGGAGTACGTGGCGCCGAGCGAAGAGGTGAATGCGACGTACGATCTGCACCTGAATAACGGGCGCGTGCTGGAGCATTTTGAGCAGGGGAATATGACGTATCGGGTGCCGGGGATCAAGGCGATGACGCCGAGTACGTTCCTGGAGGTGTCGCCTGAGCTGGCGCGGGAGCGCGGCGTGAAGAACGGCAGCCTGGTGCAGTTGGAGAGCCCTTACGGACGGGTGCGCGTGCGGGTGCTGGTGAGCGATCGGGTGCAGGGCAAGCAGCTGTACATGCCGATGAACTCGATTGAGGACCCGGTGAACAAGCTGACGAGCTCGCATGTGGACCGGGCGACACATACTCCGGCGTTCAAGGAAGTGTCGGTGAAGATGACGGTGATTGATGTGGATGGCGAGACGCCGCTGCCGCGCAGGAACTTCCGGTTTGGCGAGCGGACGCCGACTGAGGGTGTCGAAGTGGAGAAGAAGCGCGCACGTGAGGACTACTGGATGCCGGGGACCAAGGCGCAGGATAAGCTGGTGCAGATCCGGACGACGAGTTAGGGCAGCGAGTCAGCGAGTCAGCAAGTCAGCGAGTCAGCAAGTCAGCGAGTCAGCGAGTCAAAGTAATTGCGAAGGTGTGTAGAGTTTATGGCGAATCCGCTGGAGTTCAAACACGTTGTTGGCGATCCGCACCAGGAGCTGGAGCGGCGGCTGGCTGCGGCTCCGCGGGAGCACGCGGAGGCGTTGCTGGTGGCGTGGGAGCTGCTGCAGACCGCGCACGATCAGGGTGTGCTGGATCTTGCGCAGGGGTTGATCGGTGGGCGCGATGCGATTGTGAGCAAACTGGCGGCGGCGGGGAATACGCCCGAAGGGATTGCGGCGCTACGGAACCTGCTGGCGATGGGAAAGATTCTTGCTGCGCTCGACCCCGGCACGCTCGATCACCTGGCGCGCGCGCTGGATGTGGCGAACAGGCGCAAGGAGCAGCGGCCTCCGAGCTTGTGGCAACTATTGAAGCGGGTGACGTCAGAGGATGGACGGCGGGGGCTGGCGTTTGTGACGACGGTGCTGACCGGGCTGGGGCGGTCGACGAAGTAGCCCGCAGCAATTTTATTTCCCATATCAGGTGTTCGCGCTACACTTCCCTATCGCAATTTATGACAGGGAGAAATGACTATGCCGGACGATCTGGTAGTGGGCGAGGGCGCGCAGCTTTCGCAGGTGGCGCGGACGGTGGACACGTTTGTTGCGCCGTCGAAAACTTTTACGGATATTTTGCGCAGCGCGAATTGCTGGCTGCCGCTGGTGTTGATGGTGGTGCTGACGATGGGGTGGGCTTACTCGATCGATAAGACTGTGGGCTATCCCGCCGCGACCCAGGTGCAGATGGAAAAGCGCGCCGGTGCCGAAGAGCAGCTGCAGCAATTGCCGGCGGACCAGCGGGCGCGGCAGATTTCGATGGCTGCGAAGATCACAAAAGGCACGACCTATGCCTCGTTCGTCTTTGTGCTGATTTTTATGGCAATTGAGGCGCTGATTCTGTGGGCCAGTTTCAACTTTGGGCTGGGGGCGCAGACGAAATTTGGTCAGGTGTTTGCTGTGATTACGTTTGCTGGATTGCCGCGCTACCTGATCTGGGTGATCAGTGCGATGACCTTGTTTGCCGGTGTGGGCGTGGACAACTTTGACATGCAGAATCCGGTCGGCACCAACCTTGGGTACTACCTCACGGATTCGGCAAAGTGGCTGAAGACCGCGGGAACGTTCTTCGATATCTTTGGACTGTGGTCGCTGGCTTTGATCGTGCTGGGTATGGCTATCATTTCGCGCAAGACGATTGCGCAGTCGGCGACGGTGGTGCTGGGATGGTTCGTGCTGATTCTGATCATTGTAACGGGATTTTCAGCAGCGTTTTCCTAGGCGAAGCGTCAATCGCAGCATGCCCGGCCGATGGCCGGGCATCGCTCGTTTAAGCGAGCGATGAACTACTGTTTGGGCTGCTTCGGCTCAGTGGCCGGGTCGAGGCGGCGCGGCGTGTTCTTGCCGTGCTCGGGGTCGTAGTCGTACTTGAGCATCCAGGCTTTCCACTCGGCGGCAGGCTCGGGGTGAAGGCCGTTGTGCATGTTGTAGGCGAAATCCTTGACGTCGGTCTTGAGATCGCAGGTGAAATAGGCGCCGGTCTTGCCGAAGACGGGCATCAACACGACGAGTTCGCGGCCGGGCTTCTTCCACTTGGCGGGATAGGTTTCAAAGCCGAGAGAGGCCTTGATCTTTTCCGAGCAGTCGAAAGAGAAGTCGACGGCGTGCACCTCGCCGCCGGCGAAGAGGTTGGCGCGGCCGTCGCCCTTGGCTTCGTCGATGGAGCGGTTGTGGTAGAAGCTGGTCTCACTGCGGTCGAAGATGTGGATGCGCAGCGGGTAGTCGGCGGGGTTCTTGCTGTCGGCGCGGGCGGTGAGAGACGCGGCGAAGATGCAGAGTGCGGCGGCGAAAGTATGGCGGCGCAAGGGCTCTCCCTGGTGTGGCGGTTGCTTTGGCTGCGGTGGAAGCCCATGTCCCCAAATGCGAGGGACATGGGGCACCCGATTCTTTGCTTGCTCGAACGAAGTACGTGTTTGCTTGATGTGCCGGCAGAAACGCTCGGTCTTTCGTTTTGTAAGGCGGATCGAAGCGCAATCCTAATGCTTCAGACGCAACGACGGGAGAATTTTTCCCCCGTCGCTGCCAAATATTTGTCGGCTGGTGTGCCGATGAAGGTTCGGAGTTATTCGGTCCAGCGCTTGAAGACCAGCGAGCCGTTAGTTCCACCGAAGCCGAAGGAGTTCGACAGGGCATAGTCGATCTTTGCGGCTTGCGGTTTGTTGGGCACGTAGTTCAGGCGGCAGGCGGGGTCCAGCTCGACGATGTTCATGGTCGGCGGAGCGATCTGGTTGAGCATCGCCATCACGGTGATGCCGGCTTCCAAACCACCGGCGCCGCCCAGCAGGTGCCCGGTCATGGACTTGGTAGAGCTGACCAGCAGGGTGTGGTTGGTGGCGCGCTCGCCGAAGATGTTTTCAATGGCTTTGGATTCGAGTGCGTCGCCGAGCGGGGTCGAGGTGGCGTGGGCGTTGACGTAGTCGATCTTGTCCGGCGAGAGGCTCGCGGACTTGAGGGCCTGCGCCATGGCGCGCCGGCAGCCTTCGCCTTCGGGCGCCATGCCGGTCATGTGGAAGGCGTCGCCGCTCATGCCGTAGCCGATGACTTCGGCCAGGATGTTGGCACCGCGGGCCCTGGCGAACTCCAGCTCCTCAAGGATGAGGATGCCCGCGCCTTCGCCGACCACGAAGCCGTCGCGGTCCTTGTCAAAGGGGCGGCAGGCGTGGGTGGGGTCGTCGTTGCGGGTGGAGAGGGCCTTCATGGCGGCGAAACCGCCGACCGAGAGCGGGGTGATGGCCGCTTCCGCGCCGCCGGCGATCATGGCGTCGGCATCGCCGCGCTGGATCGTACGGAAAGCGTCGCCGATGGCGTGGGCCGACGAGGTGCAGGCCGTGGCGGTGGCTTCGTTCGGTCCCTTGGCGCCGTACTTGATGCTGACGTGGCCGGCGGCCAGGTTGATGATGCTGGCGGGAATGAAGAACGGCGAAATCTTGCGTGGGCCGCCGTTAAGCATGGCGGTGTGTTCGCGCTCGATAATGTCAAAACCGCCGATACCGGAGCCGATGTGGACGCCGACCATCTCGCCGTTTTCAGGCGTGACCTTGAGGCCGGAGTGCTGCATGGCCTCGTGGGCCGCAGCCATGGCGAAGTGGATGAAGCGGCCCATTTTGCGGGCCTCTTTTTTATCGACAAAAACGTGGGGGTCAAAGTTCTTGACCTCCGCGGCAAAGCGGACGGAGTGTCCCTCAAGGTCGTACGCCTTGATCTCGGCCATTCCACTTTTGCCGGCCATCAGGCCCTGCCATACATCAGGGGCAGTATTGCCCACCCCGCAGATGAGGCCGAGGCCGGTGACAACAACGCGACGCTGTTCCGTCATTGAGGTTTACTTACCCTTCTGGTTCTTCTCGATGTAGTCGATGGCGTCTTTGACCGTCTTGATCTTCTCGGCATCCTCGTCGGGGATCTGGATATCGAACGCTTCTTCAAACTGCATGACGAGCTCAACTACGTCGAGCGAGTCGGCGCCAAGGTCTTCCTGGAAGCTCGCGCCTGGCGTGACTTCGGCTTCATCCACCTGAAGCTGCTCAACAATAATCTGCTTTACCTTCTCGTCTACTGCTGCCATTGTGCTTCTCCTGTGCGTTCGTTGATCTTGTTGCGGAAACGTTTACTGCGAAATGGATGAGGTGAGAAATCCCGACGGACAGTATGCCTGACGCGTGTGTGGTTTAGACAGCCCCAAGGGTCAAGCATACTTACGCGGTTGGATGGTGTAAAGGAAGAGGGGGATGCAGCGTGGGCGAAGTTCGCACGATGCTCGGGCAGGGCGGGGATGGAACAGCAGGCTGACTGCGGCTGAAGGCAGGCGAGCACAGCAAAACTACTAAGCGATGAACGGGATGTTCATCAGCGTAAAAAAGTTGCCCTGAAAAGCGACGACATGTCTTACTATTGTTAGAGTTTACCGCTCATCTGGGCCTCCGGGATAATGACGGAGAGCTGAAAGCTATGAAAAAATTGTGTGGACGGTGCCAAGCCGTCGAATTTCGACGACTCAATCGTTCCGGATTCCTGGAACGCAAGATTCTGCCCCTGGCCCACATCTTTCCCTGGGAGTGCTCGCTGTGCCGGCGCAAGGTGTACTTGCGGATGGACGGGCAGAAGAGCAAATCGGAAAGTTCGTCTTCGATGATGAGTTCGTTGCTCAATCGGCTGCGGTAGGGCTCGCGGAAGAGATTAGAGAAGAGAGATTAGAGATTAAAAGGCGCCTGGGTTCGGGCGCCTGTTGCGTTTAATCATCGTCGCTGGCGGCCAGCATGGGAAGGAGACCGTCGAAGCCGGCGAGGTTCTCCGCGGCGAGTGCGGCCTGCGGGCTTTCGGCACTGACGTCGCGCAGCGTCTTGTTGATGGCGCGAGTGCGGACGCCGAGCTTCTGAATGGTGTTCTGCACGGTGCCCACCTGCTTTTCCATGGAGCCCATCAGGTCTTCGAAGGTGCGGAACTCCTTTTGCGCGGAGGCCAGAACGTTCCAGACTTCGCCACCTTTTTTCTGCAGGTTCAACATGCGGAAGCCGAGCTGGAAGCTGGTGAGCAGCGCGTACAGGTTGGAGGGGCCGGCGACCATGACGCGGCAGTGCTGGTGCAGGTGGTCCTGCAGGCCGTCGCGGCGCAGCACCTCCGCGTAGAGGCCTTCGGTGGGCAGGAACATGATGGCGTAGGGCGTGGTGACCGGCTCGTGAATGTACTTTGAGCAGATGCGCTTGCCTTCGGTGCGGATGGCATTGTCGAAGGCCTTGCGGGCAGCTTCGATCTCTTCGGTGGAACCCTTTTCGTAGGCGGTTTCGAGGCGCTCCCAGTCTTCGCGCGGGAACTTGGCGTCGATGGGGAGCAGCACGTCGCCGGAGGTGCCGGGGAACTTGACGGCGAATTCGACGACCTCCTGGGTATTAGGACGGACGTTGGCGTTTTCGACGTACTGGCCCGGGGCGAGGACCTGCTCGAGCAGCTTGCCGAGCTGGACTTCGGCGAAGCCGCCGCGCGACTTCACGTTGGAGAATATGCGGTTGAGGTCGTTGACGCCGGTGGTGAGGGTGTTCATTTCGCCCAGGCCGGCGTGGACCTTGGTGAGCTGGTCGGTGACCTCACCAAAGCTCTTGGTGAGGCGGTCCTGCAGGGTGGCGTGGAGTTTTTCGTCGACCGTCTCGCGCATTTGATCGAGCTTGGCTGCGTTCGACTGGTTGAGCTCGTTGAGTTTCTGCTCGACGGTGAGGCGCAGCTTTTCCTGTTGACCGGCCTGGGCCTCGCTCAGCGTGGCGAGGGATCGGTGGAGGGCATCGCGGCCTTCGACGTGGCGCTGCAGGGCCTCGGTGTTGAAGGCGGTGAAGCGCTGGATGAGGGTCGAGAGCTGGGTTTCAACGGCGGTGCGGAGCTGTTCGGCCTGGCCCTTGTTGTCGCCGCGGAAGCGGTCGAGGCCGGCGTTGAGGGTTTCGCCCAGGGCGTTGATGTTGCCGATGATTTCGCTGCGCAGCGAGGCGGAGGTGATGTTGTTGTCGGCGCGGAGCTGGGCGAGCTCGGCGCGGAGATGGCGGTCGAGGGCGTCGTTGCGAGCGTCCGCCGCGGCGAGTCTGGCGGGCAGGTCGGCGGCGAGCAGTTGAGCGAGGCGGGGGTCGGTCTCGGGCGCCGAGGATGACCGGCGCAGCAGCACGGCGAGCAGGATCGCGACCAGCAGACCGAGCGCGAGGTAGGGAAAGATGACGAGCATTTCGATTTTCCTTCGCTCGCAGAATAGCATCGGCGGCGGGTTGATGATTGAATGGGAAGCGCAGGTTTTTAGAAACTAATGAGAGCACTCTGCTCTCAAAAAGGTGTGGTCGTGCGTCCTAAGATTATGTATCGCTTACTTACTGCCGCTTTGTTGGTTTCGTTCGCCGGGGCCACCGCCCTGCATGCCCAGTCCGCTGTGCCGCCACCGGGCGACAAGTTCCGCGATACGTCCATGCTGAAGCCGCCGGCCGGAGCGAAGGTCGCCATCGTCGAATGGGAAGACCTGGAGTGCCCGGCCTGCTCGCATGCGTTCCCGATTGTGCACGCGGCGGTGGACCACTACAAGATTCCGCTGGTGCGCTATGACTACCAGATCCCCGGCCACATGTGGAGCCATGACGCCTCGCTGTACGCGCGCTATCTGCAGGACAACGCGCCGCCGGCTGTCGCCGAAGAGTACCGCCGCGAGGTGTTTGCGTCGCAGTACCAGATTGGCAGCAAGGACGACCTGCAGAAGTTTACGGCGAAGTTTTTCCAGAAGGCCGGCAAGCAGATGCCGTTCGTGCTCGACCCCAAGCTGAGCAAGGAAGTCGACGCCGACAAGGCGCTGGGTGAAAAGCTTGGCCTGCAACATACGCCCACAATCGTGGTCGTGACGGCCAACCACTGGACCGAGGTGGACGATGTGTCGCAGCTGTACAGCGTGATAGATCAGGCTATTGCGTCGACCGCGTCTGCCCCCGCCGCGAAGGCAGCAGTGAAGCCGGCCGCGAAGGCTCCGGTGAAGGCAACGCCGGTGGCGGCCAAGAAGAAGGCCAGCTAGGCGGTTCAACCTGAAGTCAGAGACAGCCAGACCTTCGGGTCTGGCTGTTTTGCGTTCAGCGGGCGGTAACGGTCAGATTGGCGTGGTAGGCAGTGGGGACGCCATGCTCTTTGTACTGGTCGAAGTGGCAGCTGCGGAATTTCTCGTAGAGCACGGGGACGGGAATTTTTTTGTCTGAGGCGCCGAGGGTCATGATGTGGCCGTCGGCAGTGAGCTGGATCTGAATGGTGATCTGTTGACCCGCTGAAGCAGGGTCGGCGACTTCATGCGGCAGTGAACAGGCGGAGATAAGTTTGCGGCTCGTCTTGTCGTCGAGTTCTGGTAACGGGTTGGTCAGCGTTGTAGTGAAGTGCAGGACCAGGGGCATGGCCATCTGCTGAGGAGCGCCATCCACGATCAACGGTTTGAACTTGTACTTGAGCGCGACTTCGCGGCCGAAGCTCTCGAGGCCCGGGTTGTCGGAGTTGTGCTTTGAGGTTTCACGGACCTGGCCGCTGCGGTCAGTGATGGCCTGCACAATCATGTAGCCTTCGGTCTTGCCTTCGCGCATGGGCGGCCAGACAACATCTTTCGGGGCGCTTTCCAGCATGGACTCCTCTTTCGCCGTGGAGACGAGCGTGGTGAGCAGACGGTCCTGGGGCGGTGTGGGGGACGTGATCGCAAGCAAAGACGCGTCGGGCTGCCAGTAATTGAGCGTGGTAAGTCGGCCGGTGAGTCGCGCGTGGTCGCCTTCGCCGGTGACGTAGGTGCGGGCGATCTGCTGGCGGGCGAAGCGTTGAAAATCGTGAAACTCCATGTTGTAGGTGAAGTCGATCACGAAGTTGAGATGGGGTTCGCTGCCGGAGAAGCAGATTTCGGACCACGTTACCTGATCGGTGATGCCCCCGGGACGTTCTTCATGACGCACGCAGCTATTCACATTCGTCCCGATACCCACGCTGCCGTTGCGTCCAAGGTAGTCGTTGCGCCGGGGCATCGGGTCGGTGAGCGCGGTGACGAAGGTATGCAACCAGTTGGGGTAAAAGTTACCACGGTCGGTTTCCGATACCTGGTCACCGGAGACGATGAGCGTCTGATCGAAATCGCGGCTGGTGAGCACAAGGCGGTAGCTCGCGGCACTCTGCCAGAAGAGCTCGATGCGACCCTCGTATGCGGGGTCGTGCTGCGCTTCGGTGATGTCGAGGACGGCATGGAAGGGTGCACCGCTTCCAGTGAGGACGTTTGTTTTAAGCACGCGGCTGATGGCGTCATCAGTGGGGATTTTCTCTGACGGAGGCATCGGGAAAGGTGCCTGCGCGCATAAGGGCAAAGCGAGCAGAGAGAGGGCGAACAGCGTTCTCAGCGACATGGCGGCAATGCTAACAGCTGGTCGAGAGATGGTATGTCATTAGTACTTGACATCACACACTGTGTGGTATACAGTGTTCTTCATACAGTATGTCGTCACCATCCATTTCGGAAACGTTTGACGCGCTGAAGCTGGAGCTGCGGCGCGGGTGTTTGATCGTCGCGGTGCTGGCGCAGTTGCGCGAGGAGCACTACGGCTACACGCTGCGTAAGGCGCTGGCGGAGCAGGGGCTGGCGATTGAGGAAAGCACGCTGTATCCGCTGCTGCGGCGGCTGGAGACGCAGGGGCTGCTGACCAGCGAGTGGCGTGAGGAAGAGAAGCGGAACAAGCGGTTTTACCGGCTTAGCGCCGATGGCGAGACGATTCTGCGCGACCTGCTGGCGGAGTGGAACGGGATCAACGATGCGGTTGGACGGATTGTGAAACGCGGGACGGAGGTTGGGCGATGACGGACTTACTCGAACGGTACTTGCAGGCGATTGGGCAGTATCTTCCGGCGGAAACGCGAGGTGACACGCTGGCGGAGCTGCGGGCGAATCTGCTGGAGCAGATGGATGCGCGCGCCGAAGAGCTGGGGCGGCCGCTGGAGGTGGGCGATGTGGCGGCCATACTTCGCGGGCATGGCAAGCCGGAGGCGGTGGCGCTGCGGTATCTGCCGCAGCGGTCGCTGATTGGGCCGTCGATCTTTCCGTTTTACGTGTTCACGCTGCGCCGGGCGCTGCCGCTGGTGGTGGTGGTGTACGCCCTGGCGCAGACGGCGGCCATCGGCTTCGACCAGAACAGCGGCAACCTGGCGGGCCGGATCGTGATGGCGGCGCTGAAGCTGGTGCCGGTGCTGTTGATGTTTGCCGCCGTGGTGACGCTGACGTTCGTGCTGGTGGAGTACGTCATCAGCAAAGGCGGCCTGAAGGACACGCTGAACACGTGGGAGCCGATGGAGTTGCCGCCGGTGAAGCGTGATGCCGTGGACGAGACGCCGAAGTCGTTTGCGAAGAAGGTGCTGGAGCTGGTGATGCACTGCCTGTGGTTTGCGTATGTGCTGTGGGTGCCGTGGCATCCGTTCTGGCTGATGGGGCCGGGCGTGTACGTTTTTGGCGCGATGAACGTCGCTCTGGCGCCGGTGTGGCATGGGTTTTACGCGATGCTGATCACGCTGCTGAGCCTGCAGTTGATCCGTCTGCAGCTGGCCTTTTTCCCCGCAGTGCAGCGGCACCTGCAGCCGCTGAAGTTTGCCTGCGACGCGCTGGGTGTGGTGGCGATCGGGTGGCTGGCGTTCTCCACGGCGTACTTTGTGCCATGTGGTCCGGCAGCGAACCTGCAAACCATCGCGAGCGTGAACCAGGCGGTCGGGTTGGCCATGCGGATTGCGTTTGTGGCGGCACTGATCGGCGTGGTGCGGGACATATGGAAGTATGTGCGGCGCGAAAAGCTCGTGGGGCAGATGGCCTTCTAGCGAGAGCCGTCTTAGCGCGAGTCGGGGCCGGTGATGCCGATGGTCTGCAGCCACGTCTCGACGAGTTGCGGCCAGCGTGACGCAGGCTGGCTGGTGGGGCGGAGGCCGAAGGCATGGCCGCCCTCTGCGTAAACGTGCAGCTCAGCGGGGACGCCGGCTTTTTTGAGCGCCATGAAGTAGCTTAATGAATCCTCCACGCGGTCGACGTGGTCATTCTCGTTCTGAAGCAGGAAGGTGGGCGGCGTCTGCTTTGTGATGTGGCTGGCGATGTCGGGGTTGAGGGCGATGCTGTTGTCGGCCAGGGAGAGATGGCCGGGGTAAAGGGCGATGGCGAAGTCGGGGCGGCAACTGATGCCGTCGGCGGCGTCGACGGGCTGGTAGATGCGGCGGGCAAAGTGGACGCTGGCGGCGGCGACCATATGACCCCCGGCGGAGAAGCCGAGGACGCCGATTTTGTGGGGATCGATGTGCCACTCGGCGGCGTGCTGGCGGACTAGGCTGAGGGTGCGCTGGGCGTCTTCCAGCGCAACAGGACTCTTTGGGTACGCGCCGGATTTTGGGAAGCTCGCTACGCCGGGTACGCGGTACTTGAGCAGCACGCAGGTGATGCCGTGCGTGGTGAGCCAGTCGCACACTTCGGTGCCTTCGAGGTCGATGGCGAGGACCTGGTAGCCGCCGCCGGGGAAAACGATGATGGCGGCGCCGGTGGTGTTTTGTCTGGGAGCGTAGCCGGTCATCGTCGGGGTGGAGACGCGGTTGATGGAAAGCCAGGGGCGGCCGGCTACGGCGTCTTTGCCGGTGGCTAATTCGGTCCACTCGGGGCCGGTGACGGGGATGGCGTCGGGTGGGGTGTGGGGCCAGATGGGCACCTGGGTATGGCCCGCGGAGGGCTGCCAGTTGGGGGTTTGGGAGTGCGTGGTGCTAAAGGTGAGGGCGAGAAGCAGTAGGAGGCGCATGGGAGTTACAGGACATCATGCGTGGATGGTGGACGACAGTGATTAGGTTGAGTCGCAGGTGTGGATGGGTTGTGGATTGGAGAAACAACTTGTGTCTGAGTTGGGGACCTCCGATACTGTTTGCGATGACAACTGCAGAGCGTTGGATCACCGCTATAGAGGAAGCATGCAGCGAGCCGGATCCTGCACGTTGCAACCGAAAGATAACGCTGCTGCACTACTCGCTCTCAGAGGCGCTTGCTGCCTCCCTGGGCCGTGATGGCGGTCCAAGTTTTCACACGTGGGCTGTTTGGGGCTCGCGGAAAGCTGGTGTGACCATCCGGCAGGAAGACTTAGGAAGTGCGGTTGCTAATGCGACGAAGACGGCAATCATTGCCGGGACATTTATCGGCGGTGGTGTGGGGATGTTCGCCGGGCGTTGGCTGGGATGGCAGGCGGGCTATGGGGTGGGTCTTGGCGCGGCAATCGGAGCGTTTAGCGGTGGCTGCCTGGGACGGTGGATTGCGATCGGGAGCCGAGCTAGTGCGGCGACGCTCGTGCTCGATGGCAACCGAGAGGTGATTCGCGACATCGGCGTGCAGTCGGCGCGGTTTTTGGAGTTGATCGAAAATGGCAGCACGGAAGCGGGCCGAGAGGCGTTCTTTGCGGGGTTGCGCGCTGGGCCAACGGAGCAGCGCGGGCAGGACCGGTTGTTGACGGCGTTTCGGTCATATCTTGTAGCGTTTGACGCGGATGATTTGGCTTCCAAGCGAGCGGCGATGATTGGCGGTAACTGCGAGATTGTTTATCACGAGCATATTCGGCTTGAGCCGTTTATTCGCGGTGCGATGCCACTGGTCGTGCGTCGCTGTGCAACGCAGCGCCTGATGACGTTTGAGATTGGCGACCGAGTGCTGACCGTTGGTGAGGACATTCCGGGCGTTACGGGGCCGACAGCTGCACGGAACTGGGCGAACATTGAGGAGCGGATGCGGTATGTGTTCGCGCTCTTCGCCAAATTCCACAACGCACCGGAGGTCTTCTCGGCGCCTTATCCGGCCATGGAGGTGGTCGGCGATGCGGAACGCGGTAGCCAAGCACGCTGATCATATGAACCATTGCGAATCATACGATCAGCTGCAACAGGCGTAGACGGATTATCCGCGGACGTATTTGTTGAACCAGCCTATGGTAAGTGCCCAGGCTTGATCAGAGGCCTCTTTGTTGTAGCGTTCGGGGGTTGCGTCGCAGTTGAAGCCGTGGACGCAGTTGGGCCAGATGTGGCCTTCGTGGGGGACGCCGGCGGCGGTGAGGGCGGTGTTGTAGGCGGGCCAGCTGGCGGCGGTGTTCTTGTCGAGCTCGCCGTGGTGGACCAGGACGGCCGCCTTGATTTTGGGGATTTCGGCTGCGGGTGGAACGGCTCCGTAGTACGGCACGGCGGCCGCTAGGCCGTCGCCCATGCGGGCGGCCATGTTGTTGGAGACGCCACCACCGTAGCAGAAGCCGGTGATGCCGATCTTGCCGGTGCAGTCGGGACGCGCCTTCAGCCACTCGGCTGAGGCCTGGAAGTCGGCCATCATCTTGGGCTTGTCGACCTTGTTGAAGAGGAGGCCGCCGTTGTAGTCATCGCCGGGGAAGCCACCGACGGAGTTGAGGCCGTCGGGCGCGAAGGCCATGAAGTTGGCCAGGGCGAGCCGGCGGGCGATGTCTTCGATGTGCGGGTTGAGGCCGCGGTTTTCATGCACGACGATGATGCCGGGAAGCTTCACGGACTTGGCTTCGCGGGTGTCCGCGCTGACCGGGCGGACGAGGTAGCCCTTAATGGTGCCGTTGCCGCTGGGCGAGGGCACGGTCTCGTAGGAGGTCTTGATGCGGTCGTCGGTCTTCGAGACCTGCTGCGCGGCGGCGTAGTTGGGCATCAGCGCGTCGACCATCGCCGCGGCAGCCACGCCGCCGACGGCCATGCGGTTGAGTCGATTCATGAACGAGCGGCGGCTCATGCCACCGTGGATGAAGGAGTTGTACAGCTCGATGGCTTCGGCGGGGACTTTCGGGCGAGTTGTTTCCATGGGGTGGGTCCTCGACGGGAGGATAGCATTTCGTGCGTCTGGCAAGCGAGGTGCCCCCTGCCAGAGTGCAGCGCTCAAAACGCTCCCGTCTGAGTGAGGGCGATGCTCCCGGAATTCGGTCTTTTGGGCCGACGTAACCGTGCGAAACTATTGCTGGGTTTCTTGTCGACGGATTCCTTCCCTCCCCGGCCTCCTCCGTCACTGATATCAGCCTTTGCGAGGATGCCTCCATGCTGCGATGGTGCGCGTACTGCCAAGAGTTTCAGGGTGAGGTCGCCCCCTTTGACGACCTGAACACAACCCACGGGATGTGCCCTTCGTGCAAGGCGAAGGGCTACGGTCGCCTGGACGAGGAAATGGACAACTCGAAGCGGTTGCGCGAGATACAGGAGCAGCTGCGCATCGCCGGGCAGCGCGGAGATATGGAGGCCGCGCCCCAGATCGTCCGGACTGCGCTGGCCGCAGGGTTGCGGCCGGTCGACATCCTTATCGGCCTGATCACACCGCTCCTCTATCTCATCGGATCGGAATGGGAAAGCGGCATTATTACTGTGGCCGATGAGCACCGTTTTACGCGCTTCTGCGAGTGTGTCTTCGAACTCATCAAGCTTGAAGTGAAGGCCGCCGGTGGCCCGGCACTGGGGATGCGCCATGCGCCCGTCTTTCTGATGGCGGCGCGGGGGAACCATCACACGCTGGGCGTCCGGATGCTGGCTCTCTGGCTGAAATCAAAGGGTGTCGAAACGATCGAGTTTGATCAGCCTCCGTCACCGGAGGACCTGGTGGTCAGGGTTGCTGAGAGCCGGCCCGCGGCGATTATGATCTCGGTGTCGCTGGATCGGCAGCAGTCATACGTGTACCGGATCGCCCAACGCATAGCCATGCTCGCGGAGCCGCGCCCCATCCTCTTCGTCGGTGGTTATGCGATCAAGCGCCACTTGATTCCACCGATTCCGGGCACGATCTTCCTGGAATCGATGACTGGGCTGAATGGCCTTATCGCCAATATTGTGGACCTTGCTGTTGAGCCGTTGTCCGTCTGAAGTTTGACTGGCTACTGGATCTGGACGAGCTCGCTTTCGCCGTGACCCGCACCGCCGGGGGTAACGGTGGAGTGCTGCGGAGCCCGCCAGTGGTCGATGTAGCTGACCTGGTGCACGCAGCTGATGGTGCAGTTGGGGGCGCAGGACTTTTCCGTGAGGAACTCTTTCTTTACAAGCTCGGTGGTGTAGTCGGCGATGGGGATGCCGGGGTAACCGCGCTGCTGTGAGCAGTAGCTGACGATGCCGTTCTCGTCGATGTAGAGGTAGCGGGAGCCGGCACGGCAACGCCAGTCGTTGGGCTGTCCGTTGGCAATGGCTTCCTGGAAGCCGTTGAAGCGCGAGTAGCTGCGGCGCGTGAGGCGGCGAACTTCGTCCCAGACGCTGCGCTCGCGGTCGCCAAGCGGCTTGAGCTGTCCGGAGCCATCGTGAATGATGCCGATGGTGGAGCTGAAGCCGAGGGCGAGGGCGCGCTTGGAGATGGTGAGCGCGTCTTCAGGATGCGCGGTGCCGCCGCCAACGACGGAGTTGATGTTGACGTGGAAGTCGGCGTGTTCGGCCAGCATACGAAGTTTCGCGTCGAGGACCTTGAGGGATTTTTTGCTGACGTCGTCGGGCATGACGTTGTCGATGGAGATCTGCATGTGATCGAGGCCGGCTTTGTTGAGGCGCTCGATACGGTCGGGCATAAGAAAGTAGCCGTTGGTGATCATGCCGGCGATGGCGCCGGTTTTGCGGATCTGGCGGATGACGTCGTCGAGGTCGGGGTGGAGCAGCGGCTCGCCGCCGGAGATGGTGATGACCGAGGTGCCGAGGCGGCCGAGGTGGTCTATTCTCCGTTTCATTTCGTTGATGTCTACAGGGTTGGAGACGTCATCGAACTCGTTGCAGTAGGTGCAGGCGAGGTTGCAGCGGCGCATGGGCACGATGTGCGCCATGTAGGGGTGCGATGTGGAGGCGACGGCGCTGGCGATGGAGCCGATTTCGCGGAGCTTGCGGGCAGCGGCGATGAGGCGGCGGCGAGCGGTCATGCGACGGGCGGCGGGAGCTGTGCCGGGGGCGGGTTTTGTTGCCGGAGCGGGCTGGGTTTCGATGGACATGAACTGGGTTTATTTTACCGCTTCGGGATTGAAACGGTTTTCTCGCTGGCGTATGGTGAGGACATGGCGCTAGCGATTCCGCAACGGGAACTCATTAATCCTGCGGCTGATCCCGAAGGAAAAATTGGTGTCGAGACCGTGTTTGTTCAACGGGACGGGAAGAACGTAGCCGCGATTGTACCGATGTCCACCTACGAAACAACTCCTGAAGCCAAGGCGCAGCGAGCGGTTGATGCTCTGTGGGCATTTCGTGAACACATGCAGTCGTTTGCCGCGCCCGATGCACTTGAAGCGCTGGAGAAAGAATTGCACCAGCTTGCGAGATAGGGTTGTTATCGACACGAACACGTTTGTGAGCGCCATCCTGAATCGATCATCGGTGCCGGCAAACGCAATTTCGAAGGCGCTCCTCACTGCCGATGTACTGCGTTCCGTCGATACGTGGCAAGAGCTAGAAGATGTTTTGTTGCGCGACAAGTTCGACCGCTATCACGCCTTGGGCTTGCGGATCGAGTATCTAGAAGATTTGCGTCAGGCGGTCGAGGTCATTTCTGTGTCGATGCGCTCCAATTTCTGCCGCGATCCCAAAGATAATAAGTTTCTGGACCTAGCGGTGGATGGGAATGCCGATGTGATCGTCACGGGCGATTACGACCTGCTGGCGCTGAACCCCTTTCAAAATATAGTGATTATGACGCCGGCAGATTACCTCTTGCGGTAAGGTTGCGACGAAATACGACAAGGAGAAAAAATGCCGCGCGAAATTAATTGGCTGGACACGTTGGAGATTGGGATTCAACTGCAGGAGATGTTTCCGGACCTGGACCCGTACACGGTGCGGTTTACGGATTTGCATCGGTATGTGACGTCGCTGCCGGGGTTTGTGGGAGATCCGCTGAAGTCGACGGAGGGGATTCTGGAGGCGATTCAGACGGCCTGGCATGAAGAGTATGAGGATGCCAAGAACGGCTAGGCTAGCTTTGCGGCGGGCGCTTTGCGGCGGAGGATTTGGGCGGGGAGTTTAGAGCCGAGTGCGAGCAGTATGCCGAAGGCTGCGATGCCCCAGGTCGTGCTGCCGGCAGCGATGACCATGAGGTCGCCGGGGTGGGTGGTGACCGGCGGCATGAAGTGGACTGTCGCTGCGGCGGCGGCGAAGGCAGCCAGGGAAGCCACAGCGGCGCGGCCTAGCTCGGGGAACTCCAGGTGGGCGAGGCTCACGAGGCGCTTTCTGTGCAGCAGGAAGGCGAGCGTGGCGGTCTGGGCGAGGATGCCGACGTCGGAGGCGATGGCCAAGCCCGTCATGCCGGAAGCGCGGAACATCAGCCAGTAAAGTGGGGCTGAGAGGACGACGATGGTGGTGCCGGCGATGGCGGGGGTCTTGGTGTCGCTGGCGGCGTAGAAGGCGCGGGCGTAGATGCCCTGGACGGCCCAGAGCGCGAGGGTGATCGCAAAAATTTCGAAGAGGCGGGTGGTTTGCGCGGCGTTGGAGCGGTTGAATTTGCCGCCGCGGAGCAGGTCCATCAGCCACGGGGCTACGGCGATCATCCACGCGGAGACCAGCATGCCGACAGCGAAGAGGCGGGAGACCGAACGGCCTACTGACGAGGAGAAGTCGAACGCGCGGCCTTGTTGAAAGAGCGCGGCGAAGAACGGTAGCGAGGCTGTTCCGGCCGCTGGGCCAATGATGTTGAATGGGGCGTTGAAAAGGTCTTTGGCGTTGTTGATGAGGGTGAGGCCGCCGACGTCGGTGGCGGCAAAGCGGTTGAAGAAGATGCCGTCGAACATGACCAGCGAGACGCCGAGCATGAGCGGCAGCGCGGAGCGGAGCCACTCGAGGAAGGCGGGATCGCGGAAGCCGATGATGGGGCGGAAGCGCAGGCCGGTGCGGAGGGCTCCGAGGGTGTTGAGTAGCGCGGAGCCGATGATGACGCCGGCGATGACGCCGACTACGAGGGAGTAGACGCCTAGCTGCTTGTGCAGGAAGACAGCGCCGAGCACGATGCAGCCGTTGTAGATGACTGGCGTGCAAGCCTGATAGAGGAAGATCTTGCGGACCTGCAGGCGTGCGCTCATCATGCTGCCGATGAAAAAGAAAAGCTGCGCTGGCAGCAGCAGGCGCGTCATGGCAATGCAGAGGGGACCGCGGGCGTCGTGCAGGAAGGTGTCGCCGTAAGCTATGCGGACGAACTGCGGCGCGAGGATGGCCGCGACCAGCATGACGCTTGCCAGCACGACAAACATTGTTGTGAGCACGACGGACAAGGCGCGATCGGCACCTTCATCATCGCCAGCGGTACGGAAGCGGTTGAGCATCGTGATGAGCGAGACGGAGGCTGCGCTGCCGACGAGGAAGTAGGAGACGAGGTCGGGTAGTTTGAAGGCAGCACGGTAGGCGTCCTGCGCTACGCCGGCGCCGAAAATGTAGTTGACGTACTTGATGCGCACCAGGCCGAGGATGCCCGAAAGCAGCGCCGAGACCATGAGCAGCATGGCGGCGGAGCCGGCGGTGTGGCGGGGTTTCTGCGCTGGGGAGGTGGGCTCGGGCACTGGAACTAGGATACGTTGCCGGGCTACAAAAGCTCGTCTTCGGGGCCGAAGAGGGAGAGATCGCTGGTGAGGGAAAGCTGGCGCGAGCGTGCGGGCTCAACCTGCAGGCGCGGCCGCATGGCCTGAACTTTGGCCGGACGCGCAATGGCTTCGGCAGGCTTGCCGAGTGTGGCGAGGAGGGCAGCCATCTCGGCGCGCAGCTCGCGGAACTGGGTGTCGCGGCGCAGGCCGGCGAGGGTAGGTGTCTGCGGTTCGAGTGCGGTTGAGTCGGGAACGATGAGCTGCGGGGCCCTGGCTTCAGTGGTTCCCACCCGTGACGATGAGGCCGTCACGAATGGGGCACCCGGAGATTCTGGGTCCGATGCTTTGGGTTCGGCGGGTTTGCTTTCGGTCTTGAAGACCTGGCGCGCGCCGGGGATGGTGTAGCCCTGGTCGTAGAGAAGGCTCTTGATGCGAAGCGCCATTTCGACATCGCGCTTGCGGTAGAGACGCTGTCCGGTGCCGCCCTTGTTGGGCTTCAGCTGCGGAAATTCGGTTTCCCAGAAGCGCAGAACGTAGGCCGGAACCTCGCATAGCCGCGCCACGTCGCCGATACGGAAGTAGAGTTTGTCCGGTATCTCGGGTGTGACGGTCTTGCGGATTGGCTGATGCGATCCCATGTTGTCTCCGCCGGGCCATCCGGCGTCGTTCTGGCGTACTCCGCAGGTCGCGGAATCAGTAGTATAGGTCGCGCGGACGGAGCTTTAGAAGTGCTTTCGGGGATACCCTGCGGGAGTTTCCAGAGGCAACCCGGGTATGCTCGTTGCGGGCCTCAGCCGGGCATCCTGTGGTAGCGATGACGGCGAGTCACCACAGTGTTCTGGAGATGGTCTTGGCTTCTGTACGTCTGGCTTTTGCGTTCGTCCTGGTGGGTTCGTCTCTTCATGCTCAACAAAGTGGGACGGCTGCACCCGCCGCGCCTACGCTGCCGAAGTTGCAGACGAGCATCGTGGTGCTGGGAACGCCGGAGCCGGTGGCGGCCGACGCTTCGGCGCGGGCCACGGTGACGCTCGACATGCAGGAGCAGCCGCTGGCGTTCCAGGATGTGGAAGACTATCTGCGCACGGACGCTTCGGTGGATATCGAGCAGCGGGGAGGCGCGGGAACGCAGGCGGATATTTCGTTGCGCGGCACCTCATTCGAGCAGACGCTCGTGTTGTTGAATGGCCTGCGCATCAACGATGTGGAGACCTCGCACTTCAACCTTGATGTGCCGATTCCGCTGGAGGCGCTGGGTTCGGCGAGTGTGCTCCATGGCGCGGGGTCGACGCTGTATGGGTCGGACGCGATTGGCGGCGTGGTGGATTTTGTGACGGTGCGGCCGGCGGCGAGTTCGCTGAAGGTGCGTGCGGGTGGCGGGAGCTTCGGCGGTAATGAGCAGGGATTTGTGGCGTCGTACGCGGGCAGCAAGCTGAGCGAAGTGCTGGCGGGCGCGCGGGAGCACTCGGATGGGTTTATCGCCGACCGGGATTATTTGACCGAGTCCGCCAGCAGCGAAACGCGGGTGACCACGGCGCTGGGCGAGACCGATGTTTTGCTGGCGGGAAGCAGCCGGCCGTTCGGTGCGGACCAGTTCTATGGGCCGTACAACTCGTTTGAGTGGACCAAGGGGTGGCTGGCGGCGCTGTCGCAGGGGCTGGGCAGGAAGATGAGTGTGGCGGTGGCGTACCGGCGGCACTCCGATATTTTTGTGCTGTTTCGCGATAGGCCCGCGGTGTACAAGAATCAGCACATCGATGAGAACTGGGAGGGCGCGCTGCGGCGGCAGGATGCGCTGGGGAAGTATGCGACGGTGTACGCGGGTCTGGAAGCGGACACGGACCAGATTCAGAGCAACAACCTGGGGCACCACGGGCGCAATCGCGGCGCGGGTTATGTGGATGTGGAGCTGCGTGCGCCGGGGAAGGGCACTGCCTCGCTGGGAGCGCGGGAGGAGATTTTCTCCGGCGGCCGAGCGGTGTTTTCGCCGCAGGCGGCAGGCAGTTGGTGGCCGCATGATGCGGTGAAGGTAAGGGGGTCGGTGGGTTATGGCTTTCGGCTGCCGACCTATACCGATCTGTACTACACCGATCCCACCCATATTGCGGACTCCGGGTTGAAGCCGGAGTCGGCGTGGAATTTTGAGGGCGGGCTGGACTGGTATCCGGGCGGAAAGGCGGCGGTGGCGCTGACGGTGTTTCATTCGCGGCAGAAGGACGCCATCGATTACGTGCGCGCCTCGTCGAGCGCGCCGTTCCAGGCCTCGAACCTGACCGGGCTGCACTTTGCGGGCGTGGAGAGCAGCGTAACGTGGCGGCCATCCTCCAGGCAAAGCGTGCAGGTGGGTTGGACGCTGCTGTTCGGGGCACAAGATGCGCTGCATGGGTTGCAGTCCGATTACGTGTCGAATTATCCGACCAACAATGCGAGCGTGGCGTTCGCGCAAACGCTCACACACGGCGTGACGGCGCGCAGCCGCCTGGGCGTGACCCAGCGCTTTGGGAAAGATCCGTACGCGGTGTGGGATGTGGCCGTGACGCGCGACAGCGGCTGGCTGCGACCTTATTTTCGCCTGGCGAACGCGAGTGACACGCAGTATCAGGAGATCAACAATGTGCCGATGCCGGGGCGGAGCGTTACCGGTGGCATAGAGTTCGTTTTGAAACGAAGGACACATTAGAGACATCAAATGGATTGACACGCACGATGCGTGTTGTAAGAATTCTTAAAGTGGATCGGCAAATTCTTGCCGGAACAGTAAACCCCCGTACGGCGGAGAACCATACGAGGGTCTTATGAACGCGCTATACGTTCAGATGACGAAATAGAGAAGCAGCGCCGAGTAGCAGGAAGATGATGATCTCTCCCGGCAACTCAACTTTGAACTTCCCCCATTCGATTCCGACCAGTCGCATGGGCGTTACCTCCTCATAGAATCGCCTCGGGGCTGCTACCCCGAGGCGTTTCGCTTTTCAGGGCGAAACTTGGTTCCCTCGGTATGCCCTTGAAGAGCGTCCCGTTCTATGAAGTGGCGACTTTCATTTTTCCCCGCGATCCACTGTCTCGGCGCTGGCCGGACAAAAGAATTTCAAGCAGTGTTCCTATTTGGGAGACGACTCTCCGCATTGCCGTTCATGCAAGCGCCTTGCGGCGCTCCGGCTTGCCCACCGCGGCGCGCTCATATTGCTTTGGCCAGATTTCCGTCTGCTTGAGCTCGGCGGCGGCGGCGAGCGGCCAGTAGGGGCTGCGCAGCATTTCGCGGGCGAGCAGGACGACGTCTGCCTGGCCGGTGCGGATGATCTGGTCAGCCTGCGCGGCGCCGAGGATCATGCCGACCGCGCCGGTGGCGATGCCGGCTTCGCGGCGGAGGCGTTCGGCGAAGGCGACCTGGTAGCCGGGGCCGATGGGGATCTGCTGGCGGGAGTCGTTGCCGCCGGAGGAGGTGTCGACGAGGTCGACGCCTTCGGTCTTGAGCATGGCGGCAAACTGCACGCTCTCGTCGACCGTGAGGCCGCCTTCAACCCAGTCGGTGGCGGAGACGCGGACCCAGAGCGGCAAATTTTGCGGCCAGGCCGCGCGGGCGGCGCGCACCATTTCCAGCGGAAAGCGGGCGCGGTTGGCGAGCGAGCCGCCGTACTCGTCGGTGCGGAGGTTGGAGAGGGGTGAGAGGAACTCATGAAGGAGATAGCCGTGCGCGGCGTGGATTTCGATGAGCAGGAAACCGGCGGCTTCGGCGCGATGGACGGCGGCGGTCATGTCGGCGACGGCCTTGTCCATGGCGGCGCGGTCCATCTGGTGGGGCGTGGCGAAGTTGCTGCCGTAGGCCGCCGCGGAGGGCCCCACGACGTTGTCCCAGCCGCCGTCGGCGGGGGCGACGACGTGCACCGGCTCCCACGGCACGGCCATGCTGGCCTTGCGGCCGGCGTGGGCCAGCTGGGTGGCGGGCACGGCGCCGTTTTCGCGGACGAACTGCGTGATGCGCTTAAGCGGGGCGATGTGCTCGTCCTTCCATATGCCGAGATCGCCGGGCGTAATGCGCCCTTCCGGGCTGATGGCGTTGGCCTCGGTGAAAACGATGCCCGCGCCGCCCACTGCGCGGCTGCCCAGGTGGACGAGGTGCCAGTCGTTGGCGAAGCCGTCCACCGAGCTGTACTGGCACATGGGGGAGACGGCGATGCGGTTCGGGAAGGTGATGCTGCGCTGGGTGAGCGGCGCGAAGAGATGGGTTGCGGCGGGGATCGCTGTCGACATAATGCAAGGTTAGATGAGGGTGGTCGGTCATCGGACGCGGAGGGGTGAATCGTTCGTCGAGGGCCGTCGTCTACTAAGATAGTGAGAGCGATGGAAGCGACAGTTTTACCTCCCGAACCCGCAGCACCGGCCACGATCAACAGCTGTCCGAACTGCAGCCACTGGCTGCCGGATGGGACGCTCGCGTGTCCGGACTGCCACACGCTGACGTACGGGCAGCACCTGGGCGTGCTCGCGGCCGAAGCGCAGCAGCTGGAGGCCGAGCAGAAGTGGGTGGAGGCGCGCGACCGCTGGCGGTCGGCCCTGAAGTGGCTGCCGCAGGATACGCGGCAGGCCGCGAGCATTCAGCAGCACGTGACGGCGATCGATCAGCGGCTGCGCGCGGATGAAGACACCAAGGCCAAGTGGACCAAGCGGCTGGGGCCGTTCGCGCCGGTAGGGCTGTTTCTGCTGAAGGCGAAGTCGTTCATCTTTTTGATCTTCAAGCTGAAGTTTTTTCTGGGGATTTTCAGCTTCTTTGGGCTGTACTGGCTGATCTTCGGCTGGAAGTTCGCGCTGGGATTTACCGTGACCATTTTTATCCACGAGATGGGCCATTATGTTGCTGTGAAACGTCGCGGATTGAAGGCGGACCTCCCGATGTTTATTCCCGGCATGAGAGCCTATGTCCGCTGGTATTCGCAGGGCACGTCGCGCGAAGATCTGGCAGCGATTTCACTGGCTGGGCCGCTGTTTGGGCTGGCTGCCGGGCTGGTGTGCTTTGCGATTTATTGGCAGACCCACGCAACGCTCTTCCTGGTGCTGGCGAACGTGACCGCGTTTTTGAACCTGCTGAATTTGATTCCGATACTCGGGCTGGATGGTGCGCAGGCCACGCTGGCGCTCTCGCGGATGCAGCGCGGCATGATTGCGATCACGTGCGTCGTGTTCTTCGCACTGACGGCCGGGCGCGATCCGATGGCGTACAGCGATGTGAACAATCACTACATTTTGCTGATTATCGCGGCGGGCCTGGGCTGGCGGTGCTTTACCAATGACGCTCCCGAAGAACCGCATTCGACATCGTTCATCTACTTCATGAGCCTGATCCTGGTGCTGGGTTTGCTGCTGCACCTGACGCCGGTGGTCGGCCTGCGCTAGGTGTAGATCACCTTGCGCTCACCCTTGGTGATGCGGCCGATCACGAAATAACGTTCATTCATGCGGTTGAGCAGCAGGCGCGCCTTGGCCAGCCGCTCGGCGGGGATGACCGCGATCATGCCGATGCCCATGTTGAAGGTGCGGAACATCTCTTCGCGCTCCACCTTGCCCAACGACTGCAGGTGACCGAAGATGGGCGGTTGCTCCCAGCTGGTGAGGTCGATCTGCGCGGCCAGGCCGCGGGGCAGAACGCGGGGCAGGTTGTCGGTAATGCCGCCGCCGGTGATGTGCGCAAACCCGGCGGCGAGTTCCGCCTGGATGAGCTTGCGGATGGGCGAGAGATAGCTGCGGTGGGCGCGCATCAGCGCTGCGCCGACCTTGTCTTTCAGCTCATTCACGTACTGGTCGTGGCTGTAGCCGGCGACGTCGAAGAGCAGCTTGCGCGCCAGCGTATAGCCGTTGGTGTGGAGGCCGTTGGAGGGCAGGCCGACGATCATGTCGCCGGCCTTGATGGTCTCGCCGGTAATGAGGCGTTCGCGGCTGACCACGCCGACGATGAAGCCGGTGAGGTCGTACTCGGAGCCGACGTAAACGCCGGGCAGCTCGGCGGTTTCGCCGCCAAGCAGAGCGCAGCCATTGGCCTTGCAGGCGTCGACGATGCCGCCGATCACGCGCTCGACGATGTCGGGGTCCAGCTTGCCGCTGGCGAAGGAATCGAGGAAAAACAGTGGCGTGGCGCCCTGCACGGCGATGTCGTTCACGCAGTGGTTGACGAGGTCGGAGCCGATGCTCTGGTGCAGGCCGGTGGCTGCGGCGATCTTGAGCTTGGTGCCCACGCCGTCGGTGCTGGAGACGAGCACGGGGTTGGGATACTTTTCAGCATCGAGCGCGAAGAGGCCGTTGAAGCCGCCAATTTCAGACAGCACGTTCTTGTTGAAGCTGCGGCGGGCGATGCGGGCGATGCGTTCTTTGGCCAGGGTGGCGGCGTCGCGGTCTACACCGGAGTCGGCGTACGACATGGCCGCTCGCGTGCGTTTGGGGCCGGTATTCGAGCCCGGGTGCGAGACCCTGGCAATTGTGCCGGGTTGCGGCGCGGGAGATTCGGGGTTGTCCGGTGTGCTGCTCAAGTCGGGACGGCCTCCTGGCGCAACGATGTGTGGAAGTCTGGAGTTTAGCAGCAACTCACGCGGAAGCTGTTAACAAGCGAGGCGCAAATATACTGGAGCGATGGCGCTCGATCTTTCGCAGTCTCAACTTTTGCAGCAGCGGGCGGAGAAGTTCCTGCCCGGTGGCGTGGATTCTCCGGTGCGCGCTTTTCGCGCGGTGGGCGGGCATCCGCCGTTCGTGGCCAGCGCCAAGGGCGCTTACCTGACCGACGCCGACGGCAACCGCTACATCGACATGTTCGGCTCCTGGGGGCCGATGCTGCTGGGGCATGCCTTTCCCCCGGCGGTCGAAGCGATCAAGGCGGCGGCGGAGCTGAGCGCGTCGTTTGGCGCGAGTACGGCCGCTGAGGCGAACCTGGCCGAGCTGGTGCAGCGCTGCTTTCCGTCGATCGAGAAGATGCGCTTTGTGAGCTCGGGTACCGAGGCCTGCATGTCGGCGATACGACTGGCGCGCGGCTTTACCGGTCGGCCATTCGTCATCAAGTTTGAAGGCTGCTACCACGGCCACGCCGACGCGTTGCTGGTGAAAGCCGGCAGTGGTGTCGCGACGTTTGGCATTCCCGGGTCGGCTGGCGTTCCGAACGAGACGGCGATGCACACGCTGGCGCTGCCGTACAACGATTTCGCCGCGGTGGAAGCGGCATTTGAAAGCCATCCGGAGCAGATTGCGTGCGTGATTCTTGAGCCCGTTGTGGGCAATGCCGGCACGATTGCCCCGGCGCCGGAGTTTCTCGCCTCGCTGCGACGGCTGACGCGCAAGCATGGCGCACTGCTGATTTTTGATGAAGTGATGACCGGCTTCCGGCTGGCCGCGGGTGGAGCGCAGGAGTACTTCGGCTTCGCCAGCGGCGAGGACGCGCCCGACCTCACGACGCTGGGCAAGATTGTCGGCGGCGGGCTGCCGGTGGGGGCGTTCGGCGGACGGGCTGAAGTGATGGACTTCCTGGCGCCGCTGGGGCCGGTTTATCAAGCGGGAACGCTGAGCGGCAATCCGCTGGCCATGGCGGCGGGCATCGCGACGATCGAGCACATACTGGCGCATAAGGGCGCGCTGTATGCGGGCCTCGACGAGACGACGGCGGAGATTGCGGGCGAGGTGGCGCTGGTGGCGGCGGAGCACGGAGTCGCGCTCACGACCAACCGCGTGGGCAGCATGTTTACGTGGTTCTTTACGTCCGAAGACGTAACGGACTTTGCGACGGCGAGCAAGTCCGACACTGCGCTGTTTGCGAAGTTCCACCGCGCCATGCTGGAGCGCGGCGTGTGGCTGCCGCCGAGTCAGTACGAGGCGGCGTTCGTGTCAGCAGCCCACGGGCAGACGGAGATTGACGCCATTGTGGCCGCGGCGAATGGGGCATTTGGAGCGATGCTGAAGTAGGAAGCTGGGGTTGTGCGTTGTGAGTTCTTAGTTCTGAGTTGTTAGTTTCGAGCGGTGAGATCTACTTGAACCTCCGCTAAGAACTAAGAACTAACAACGCCTTTCTCTTCCGGTTCCATCCACAGCTTGCCCGCGATGATGAGTGCGACGAGCATGGCCGCACAGATGGCGAAGACGTGCGGAACGCTGGTGTACCGGGTGAGGATGCCGGAGAGAATCAGCCCGAGGATCTGTGCAGTGAAGATGGCGGACATCACAGTTGAGCCGACGCGGCCCATCATGGCGGGCGGGGTCTCCAACGCGATGAGGGTCTGGGCGGGGACGATGACCGCCGCGGCGGAAAAGCCGATGAGCAACAACCCGGTCATCATGGCCCACAGATGCGGCAGGATTGCCAGCAGGAAGACACCGATGGCCGTGCCGAAGAGGCCCGAATAAACGAGCGTGGTGGCCTTCGCGCTCTTGAACTTCGAGTTGATGAGGTTGATGCCAAGGAGCATACCCAGGCCAATCAGCGGGCTGGTGAAGCCAAAGGTTTTTTCAGAGCCGTGCAGAATGTCGCGGACGTAGACGGCGATGAGCGGGCCAAAGCAGCCGAGTACAAACATGGCTGACGCCAGCGCAAGGATGACGAACGAGAGCGCAGCGTGGTGGACGATGAAACTCGCACCCTGCTTCATGTCGGCGAAGACGCGGGCGAGGCCTGTGGGGCCTGCTGCGGGCGCGGCGGTTTCGCCGGTAGGGCTGGTCGTGGGATCGGGGACGGCCACTGACGGCGTAGCGCTGGTGAGCGTCAGCGAGAGGATCAGCGTGCCCGAGGCGACGAAGCTGGCGGCGTCGAGCCAGTACGCCGGGTGCGGCCCCAGGATCTTCACAAACGCCGCGGCGATAGGACCGCCGATGATGCGCATGATCATCATCACCTGCTGCATGAGGCTCTGTGCGGACTGCATGCCATGGCGCGGCACGGTGTTGCGGATGACCACGCCCTGCGCGGGGCCGAAGAAGCTGGAGACGATGCTGATCGCAGCCAGCGCGAAGTAGAAGCCCCAGACGCTATTGACGAGGAGAAGCCCAAGGCAGAGGGTGGCGCGAAGGTAGTCGGAAGAAACGAGCGTGATCTTGCTGGGCCAGCGGTCGACAAAGACGCCGGAGAGGATGCCGAGGATGGCGATGGGGCCCATGTAAGCGATCTGCACCCCGGTGATCTGCTGCGCGGTGGCGTGCAGACGGTAGGTCATCACGATGATGACCGCGAAGAGGGCGAGGAAGTCGCCGAAGGTGGAGACGATTTGCGCGTACCAGAGCCGGCGCATGGTGGGGATGCGCAGGACGTCGCCCATGGTCATGGAAGCGGGCACGCCCGGTGGGGGCGCCGGAGCTTCTCTTCCCGGATTTGCTGGTGACTCAGCCATACACATAAATTGTATGATGTTTACACATGGGAGGACGGGCGGATGCGGACCAATATCGAGATTGACGACAAGCTAATGAAACAGGCGATGAAGGTCAGTGGAGCGGCGACCAAGAAGGCCGTCGTGGAAGATGCGTTGAAGATGTTGGTAAACAGTAAAGCGCAGGAAGGCATGCGCAAATGGTTCGGCAAGGTTGAATGGGATGGGCCAGCGGAAGAAGGAGCTGGGAAGGATAAGTGGGAAGAATCACGCGAACGCGGTGCCAGGGCGTCGCGCGGTGTAAGGAAGAGGGCGGCGTGATCATCGTCGACACCAGCGTTTGGGTAGATTATTTTCGCGGTGTGCAGAACGACGAAACAACGTGGCTGACGGCACACATGGGCGACCGTCAACTTGCTGTGCCAGACCTGGTGCTGTGCGAAGTGATGCAGGGCGTGCGTGGGGACCACGTCTATCCAGCGGTGCTGCGCGATCTGCTGGGGTTCACCATTTTGGACACCGGTGGACAGGAACGGGCACTGGATTCGGCTCAAAATTACAGGGTGCTGCGCCAACGCGGGCTCACGGTGCGGAACACCGTGGATTGCCTGATTGCTTCCTTTTGCCTTCGCGAAGGGCACATGCTGCTTCATCGCGATCGAGATTACGACATCTTTGAGCGGCACCTAGGACTCAAGGTGCTGCACTTTTAGTCAACCAGCTCCACCAGCAGCACCTGCTCGTCGTTATCCACTTCCTGCAGCTTGACCTCGATGATCTCGCGCCGGGCGGTGGGGATGATGCGGCCGATGAACTTGGCTTCGATGGGCAGCTCGCGGTGGCCGCGGTCGATCAGGACGAGAAGCTGGACGCTCTTGGGGCGGCCGTGGTCGAAGAGCGCATCCAGCGCGGCGCGGATGGTGCGGCCGGTGTAGAGCACGTCGTCCATCAGAATAATGTCGCGGCCGGTGACGTCGAAGCCCAGCTCGCCCTTGTTGACGGTGGGGCGGGGGCCGGCGGTGGAGAGGTCGTCGCGGTAGAAGCTGATGTCGAGCGTGCCGATGTCGACCGGTTCCTTCTCGATGATTTCGATCATGCGGCCGATGCGCTGGGCCAGCGGAACGCCGCGGCGCTTGATGCCCACCAGGCCGACGTTTTTCGCGCCGTTATTGCGCTCCACGATCTCGTGCGCCAGGCGGACGAGCGTGCGCTCGATCTCGGACGCCGACATGAGGCGGCCCTTTTCGCGGATGTTCGGCATGCGCTTGGCGGAGGACGAGGCGGAAGGCGTGGTGGTGTCGCTGCTGTTCTCACTCATGATGCTTGGATGATAGCAGCGCCAGGCATGCGGAAGCAGTGCTCGCGGGCGTGGAAAATCAGGCCCGGGCGCGCGAGCGGATAAAGCCGGCGAACGCGCCCCCGGCCGTCGTGAGGGCCAGCAGGATCGCCGTGAGCATGGCCAGGCTGACCAGCAGCAGACCGGCGCGGAACTCCGGCGTAGACGAAATGCTGTTGAACAGGCTGACCAGGCGAGCGTCCGGTTGCGCGGCAATCTGGGCGCGCATCTGGGCAATGTTGGCTGTCATCGCCTGGTCGGTATCGCTCATCGCATGCAGGCGATAGCGCAGCACCAGCAGCGTGGCCGTATTCACTGTGGCCATGGCGGTGGCGACCATGAGCCCGGTGACGAGGCCCAGCCGCGCACCGAAGCTCGCTGTGATGGGCAACAGCGGAAAGCGCGACTGGAAGAGTCCGATCACCACCACCGGGCTGATCACCGCCCACAGCATGGCGAACAGGACCACGACCGGCACCGCTGTCGAGATAAGGGAAAGGCCTGCGGCGACCGCACCGGCCAGCGCCGCACACCGGATGGCGCCGATCCAGATGGTCGCGCGCAGGTCAAGCTGCGGTGCGGCGTGTGCGGAGGCGTCTTCGGCTGCGGTGAGGGTTTCTACCTGGGTCTGCAGCTCTTCAGAAAGCAGCAGTTGCGCCGCACCGCAGTGCGAGCAGAAAAACAGCGTTCCTTCTTCGTGCGGAGGAAGCTCTGACTGACAGCGGTGGCAGAAACGAAACATTACACCTTTGAAGCTACCTGAGTGCAGGGGCGCGGGCAACCGGGACCCGCCCGGATGCCCGGCGTAAGTCGCTTATTCGCTGTCCTTCTTGTCGCCGCTGGAAAGGTTTGTGGGCAGGTCCAGGGCAACCAGGCCGATCTTGGTGCCGTTGCTTTTGGTCTCTACCGCGACGATGTGCTGATGCTGCTTGCTGCCGGCGCGGAGCTCGTTCTTGTCGGAGTCCTTGTCGTCGTCGGTGCTCCAGACGACGTGGCCGTTGCTCTTGCCATCGAAATCGCAGGTCAGGCCCTCGGCGGTGCGGGTGGGCTCGCCGATGGTGTGCTTGCCTTCGCAGTGCAGCACGTCGCCGTAGCGGCCAAGGTCTTTTTTATAGAAAGCGAGAACTTTGTCTTCGTTGTCGGGGGTCATGTAGGCGACGGCTTTTACTCCGAGGTGGAAGCTGCCGAAGCTCATGTTGACGTCGGCGGCGCCGTTGTCCTTGTCCTTCTTCACCATCTGCGCGCCGGGGTAGGGCGTAATGCCCAGGCCGGCGGTGTCGACGTTGTCGTTAGTCTTCACCTGCATGGAGCCGAACGGGGTTCCGATGTCAACGTTATCGTTGTTGCCGTCTTTGTGCGAGGTGACGCGGCAGCCGACGAGCACCGTCGTAAACAGGAGCGAGGAGAGAGCCAGGGCAGATATGGGACGCAGCATTGAAGTTCTCCTTCAGCAAAAGGCAACCGCCGGTGCTTGCGTTGGCGCAAATTGTCCCGGCGAAGACAGCATACGCTGGCGCGAGGCGGTTAGTTCCATCATGTTGCGACGAATCCTCGCATCTTTCTCCAGAAAGGGGGGTTACACTTTGGGGCACTGAAATAAAGAGTGCGCGCCGGTAGCAGGGAACTGCATCCAAATGAGTTGCACGCAGTACGAGGAGCTGTATCCATGAGAACGACATTGACAATGAAATTTTCTTTCCGAGATTTATCTTCCGCGCGGTTGCTGACGTTGGTCGCAGGCGCAGCGCTGCTGGCTGTTGTGCCGGCCATTTCCGCCCAGGGGGCTTATCCGCCGCAGTACGGAGCGCAGCCCGGTTACGGCGCGCCCCAGCAGGGCTATGGCGATCCGCAGCAGGGTGACCCGCCGTCGCGCGTCGGCCGCCTGAGCACCATGCAGGGCAACGTCTCCTTTCAGCCCGCCAATGCCAGCGATTTCAGTGCCGCCGAGATGAACTATCCGCTCACCAGCGGCGACCGCCTCTACACCGACACGGGAGCGCTTACCGAGGTCGAATCCGGCCAGCTGGCCGTGCGCCTTGGCCAGCAGACCGACTTCACCGTTAGCGAGCTCGATGACCAGTACGCCCAATTCGGCCTGGGGCAGGGCAGCCTGGTGCTGCGCACTTACGCGCTCGATACACCCACCGAGGTGGATACGCCGAACGCGTCGATCACCGTCGTCCAGCCGGGCAGCACACGCGTGGATTACGACCCCAACAGCAACATGACGACCGTGCGCCAGATGTTTGGCCAGTCGCAGGTGAATGCCCAGGGTGTGCAGCAGGTGCTGAACAACGGCCAGGTGCTGCGCATCTTCGGCGACAGCCCGGCGCGCTCGCAGTTTGACCGCATGCCGCGGCCTGATGCACTGGACAGCTTCTCCGGCCGCCGCGATGCGCTCTTCCAGCAGGCCTCGCAGAGCCAGAGCAACTACATTGACTCCGACACCATCGGCTATGCCGATCTGTCGGCCTATGGCAGCTGGGACAGCTCGCCCGACTACGGCCCGGTCTGGTATCCGCGTAACGTAGCCGGCGACTGGGCGCCCTACAGCGATGGTCACTGGGTTTCGATCGAGCCGTGGGGCTGGACGTGGGTCGGCGCTGAGCCGTGGGGTTTCGCGCCGTACCACTACGGCCGCTGGAACCGCTTCGGCAACCGCTGGGGATGGATCCCGGGACCGCCGCAGATACGTCCGGTCTACTCGCCTGCGCTGGTGGTGTTTGTAGGCGGACCTACGTTCTCGGTCGGCGGCTTCAGCCTGACGCTGGGCGGCGGCGGTGTGACGGCGTGGTTCCCTCTCGGTCCGCGCGAGGTCTATCGTCCGTGGTATCGCTCCAGCACCGTGTACGTGAACCGCGTCAACGTCACCAACATCTACAACCGCAACCCGGTTGAGGTTCGCAACATCTACAACGACCGCAGGGATCGTTTCGCGGACGCGCAACGCAATTACGCCAATCGCAACATTGCGACTGTGGCGATTCCGCAGCGCAGCTTCGGCAGCGGCCGGCCGGTACGCGAGTCGATGGTGAAGGGCGATCAGCGTCAGTTCCAGAATGCGCCGATCCTGCAGCGTCCTCCTGCTCCTGCGCCGCAGCAGCAGGGTGGCGGACGTCCACCGGCACGCGTGATGCCGCCCAACGTGCAGCGGCCCACGCTCGACACCCGCAACAGCCCTCGCGGTCCGCGCAACGACGGCGACCGTGGCGGCTTCAATGGCGGTCGTCCCAACAATGCTCCCGGCCAGCCGGCACGCGACAGCAACGACAATGGCGGCCGCTTCAATAACAACGGCAATGGCTTCGGTCGCGGCCAGGGCCAGCCGAATCAGCCGGTTCAGCCGGCGGCTCCGGTGGCACCGGCCCAGCCTGCTGCTCCCGATCGTGGCAACGACAACCGCGACCGGTTCAACAACAACGGCAACGGCTTCGGCCGTGGCGACCGCCAGCCTAATCAGCCGGCTCCCGTTGTCCAACCCGCGCCCGTTGCTCCCGCTGCGCCCGCTGCTCCTGTGGCTCCGCCCGACCGTGGTAACGGTGGCCGCTTCAACGGCAATGGTGGCAACGGGAATGGCAACGGCCGCGGCCAGGGCCAGCCCAACCAGCCTGCTCCCGTTCCTGCAGCACCTCAGCCCGCTCCCGCAGCACCGGCTGCGCCGATCGCACCCGAGCGGGGCAATGGTAACGGTGGTCGCTTCAATGGCAACAACGGCAACGGTCGCGACCAGGGACAGCCTAATCAGCCTGCTCCTGCTCCAGTTCCGCCCGCAGTGCCGCGCCCTGCTCCTCCTGCCGTGGTGACGCCGCCTCCTGCGCCGGCTGCCCCTACGGCCCCCGCAGCACCGGACCGCGGCAACGGTGGCCGCTTCAACAACGGCGGCAATGGTGGCGGCAACAACGGTAATGGCAACGGTTTTGGCCGCGGCCAGGGACAGCCTGCTCCTGCTCCGGCGCAACCTGCTGCTCCGCCGGCGCCTCCTGTCCCGCCACGGCCCGCTCCGGAGCGTGCTGCACCGCCGCCCCAGGCCCAACCCGCTCCGCAGCCGCAGCGTCCCGCGGTGACCGAAGCGCCGCGTCCGGCACCGGTGCCGGCGCAGCGTCCGCAACCCGTGCAGGTACAGCCGCGTCCTCACCCGGAACCGCCACCGGAGGACAAGAAGTAAATCGCACGAACGTTTGCACGAAGGGCCAGCCACAATGGCTGGCCCTTCTTTTTGCGGAAGATGCAGCGCTACTCGGTGATGGGATGAGGTCCGGTCACCTGCAGCGGCTTGCCGGCGAGCAGCATCCACGCCCACCGAATCCCGGCCAGCGCGAACAGCAGCTGAAGGGCGGCGAGTTCAGTGTGCCCGGTGAAGAAGTAAATGATGGGCGAGAAGGCCAGCAGCGGGTAAGCCCATGCCGGCACGTCAGCGGCGGTCAACAGCGCAGCCGAGGAGCCAGTCGCCACGGCCAGATACGTCAGCACCGCCGCCAGCACCTGGTAGCGCCGCCCGCCGACGCCTTTGGAAGCCGAGCGTACCGCCTTGCCGATCACGTAGCCGACGCCAATCGACGTGAACATCATCAGCCCGCCCTCCGCCAGCCGGCACAGCATGAAGTAAGCCACACCCGCAACGGCCGCGGCCAGCGTTCCGAACAGCAGGGCGTTGCGGAAGGTTTCGGCGCTCGGTGTAGGAATCACCTGCCGCGCCCGCTCCGCGCACACCGCGCAAATCTTCACCGATTGCAGCTGAAAGTAGTTTTCGGCAAGGCCGCGAGTACACCAAGCGCAGTGCTGCCCGGGGCTCTCAACGAACTCGGCACGCGTGAAGTCAAGATCGTTCATCGTCTTTGCCATGCGGCTATCGGCTGAAGGGATGGCGCACGGCGCCGGGAATGCCGGAAGCCATGCGCCACGCCGCTCGTAATCCAACGAAAAGAATGAAGAGGCCAAGCAGCGCGCTGCCCGGAGACGTCTGGAACTCGAGGAACGGTTCTGCGAAGCCGTATTTGGCAAGTGCCAGCAGGTTATGGGCGGTGAAGGGGATCGGTTTCACATCCCACCAGACCATCAAAGCATTGCCAAACGCCACGGCCGTGCAGGTCAGCACGATCGCCGTTACCTGGTAGGGAAGGCCGCCACGATTATTCGAACCCATCATCATGGCCTTGGCCACCAGGTACGCCACGCCAATGGAAAGGTAGCCAATCTGAATGTGGGTGATGCCCACGAACGCGCCGTATACCAGGGCTCCAACCAGCGCACCGACAAGCCCGAAGGCAATCGAACGAAGGAAGACGCCATTATCGAACTCCGCAGAAACGACAGGAGGAGCGTGGAGGTACTCAGCTTGCTCAAAGTCAGGTGTCATGAGGGTTTCGTCAGCTTATCAGACCTGCTTCATCGAAGGAGTGGCGGACTGAATCATTCCTGGCTGAAGCGTCATCTACCATAGAGGTAGAAATATGAGCGCTGTACGCAAATCACGGCTCTCCCAGGATGAGATCGACGCCATCGCGCGCGCCGTGGCCGACCCGCGGCGCTTTGCGATTCTGCAGCAGATCAGCAGCGGAGCCGTCACGCCGTGCAGCAAGCTCAACGAGCACAATTGCATCAGCCCGGCGACCATCTCCCATCACCTGAAGGAGTTGCAGGAAGCCGGCCTGATCGACATCGCGCGCGAAGGCCGGACCGCCAATCTCAGCTTCCGGCGCGATGTGTGGCAGGCCTACCTTGACCGGCTCGGCCAGCTCTGACGTCGTGCCTGTACTCCAAAGCCAGGAAAGATAATTAGTTCAATGGTTATCGAATTATCCTGCATCCCACCCTGCTGCGTTTCATCTATTCGATAGTTGTCGAAACGTTTTGCTTCACGGGCAGCGATCTTGCCGAAGCAAAAAATCGTCACAAAAAGAATCCCAGACAAACGGGCGCACGTAAGCAAGTTAACTGCGTCAACAGCACATCGGCCGGAATCTACTGGCCAAGGAGTATCACGATGGACCTGATCATTTTCTTTATCCCCACTCTCCTGGTTGCGGCGGCCTACGTCGGCGCCGGATTTCGCGACCAAACCTCCGCCGGCGAACAGTTTTAAGCCTGTCGGGGCCGCGTTTGGCGGCATTTCGCGACTGTCATGCGAAAATAGTAGTAATGATATCTGTCTCTAATGTGACCATGCGCTATGGCGCGAAGCTGCTCTTCGAAGACGTCTCGGTGACGTTTACCTCCGGACGCCGTTATGGCCTTACAGGGCCGAACGGCGCCGGCAAATCCACCTTCATGAAGGTACTGACGGGCGAGATTGACGCCCAGAAGGGTACCGTTGTCCGCCCCAAAAAGATGGGCGTGCTCAGCCAGGACCAGTATGCGTTTGACGCCTTTCGCGTCGTCGACACGGTGATCATGGGCAACAAGTCGCTGTGGGCGGCGATGGAAGAGCGCGAGATCATCTACAACAAGGCCGAGATGACCGACGAGGACGGCTCACGGCTGGGCGAGCTCGAAGGCATCGTCGGCGACGAGGACGGCTACGAGGCTGAGGCGAATGCGGCCATCCTGCTGCAGGGTCTCGATATCCCCGACGAGCTGCACGAGCGCAAGATGAGCGAGCTACAGGGCGGCCAGAAGGTGCGCGTGCTGCTGGCGCAGGCGCTCTTCGGCAATCCGCAGGCCCTGCTGCTGGACGAGCCGACGAACTCGCTCGATCTCGAATCGATCCACTGGCTCGAGGAGTTCCTGAATCGCTACGACGGCACCGTCATCACGATCTCGCATGACCGGCACTTCCTCAACAACGTGTGCACGCACATCGCCGACATCGATTACGAGACGATCATCACCTACAACGGCGGCTACGATGACATGGTGCTGCAGAAGACCTCGATCCGCACGCGGATTGAGAGCCAGAACGAGCAGCGCGAAAAGAAAATTGCGCAGTTGAATGACTTTATTGCGCGCTTCTCGGCCGGCACGCGATCGTCGCAGGTCAACTCGCGTAAGAAGGAAGTCGAACGGCTGGCGACCAGCGACCTGGCACGGTCGAACATTGCGCGTCCTTATATTGCGTTCAAGATGGAGCGGCCTTCGGGCAAGAACGTTCTGGAGTTCGAGGGCGTCAACAAGACCTACACCCAGCCCGATGGCAAGACCGAACACGTCATCAACAACTTCTCGGCGTCGGTTTCGCGCGGAGAAAAGGTGGTGCTGGTAGGCCGTAACGGCCAGGGAAAGAGCACGATGCTGAAGGCGCTGCTCGCGAACGGACCGGCCGTGGAAGAGAAAGATGTGTCCATCGACTCGGGCGAAGTGAAGTGGGGGCACGAGGTGCAGATTGGCTACTTCGCCCAGGACCACAAGGGATCGATCCAGCTCGGCATGACCGCGCAGGACTGGCTGCACCAGTACGACCCCAAGGCAGCGAAGGAAGACATTCGCGGCATTCTGGGCCAGATGCTCTTCAAGGGCGAAGAAGGTTTGAAGAAGACCGACGCGCTATCTGGAGGCGAGGCAGCGAGGCTGCTGTTCTGCAAGATCATGCTGCAAAAACCCAACGTGCTGGTCTTCGACGAGCCGACGAACCATCTCGACCTCGAAAGCATCAATGCGCTGAACCAGGCCATCCAGAAGTATGAAGGCACGGTGTTCCTCGTCACCCACGATCAGGACCTGATCGAAGAAGCGGGAACGCGGATCTGGCACTTCGAAGGCGGACCGACGGACTTCCACATCACGGACCACAAGGGGCCGTATGAGGAGTACCAGCAGCAGCTGGCGATGACCGCCAAGTAAATCTGAACTGAAGCAGGAGAAGAAAAAGCCCACGCTTTGTGCGTGGGCTTTTCTGTTGGTATGCGGTGATGTTTAGGGCTTCTGTCCGAGAGTGCCGTTGGCGAGACCAACCGAGAACGGCGTCACGACGGGCGTTGCGGCGCCGACGAACGCCGTCACAGTAGCCGTCCCCGTATTGCGGACCCAGACGTTGCCGGAGCCGTCGATGGCGATGCTCTGCGGCGTGGAGAGATTGTTGCTGGCGTAGCCGGTGTCGGGGCTGATGGCCGTGCCGGTCGTATCGAACTGGCTGATGCTGCCCGCCGTGGTCGGCACGTCAGGGGTAAGGCTGGTGATGCTGTTGGTGTTGGCCACCCACGCCGAGCCGGCGCCGTCGATGGCGACCGCAGAGGGGTTGAAGATGCCGCCGCTGGGCGAGTTGATGCTGGTGGCCGTGCCACCCACGCCGCTGACCAGGGTCAGGTTGTTGCCGATGAACCAGCCCTGCCCGGCATGATCGTTGGCAATGAACGCCGACCGGCCGCAGCCCGAGCCGCAGCTGAAGGGCTCGGAGGGGAAGAGCGTGGCGTTGGGCTGCAGGACGAAAAAGCTGGAGTCGGTTATGTTGCCCACCCAGACGTTCTCGCTGGGATCGATGGAGAGGATGGTGGTGATCAAACCGCCGCCGTTGGACGGGCTGGCTGCCTTCACCGTGCCGGCCGTGTCGATCTCCGTGACGGTGGTGCAGGCGGGGCAGGTGTACCAGGCGTTGCCGCTGCCATCGATGGCCAGTGCGCCAACGCCAACGCCGCCTCCGCTGGTAGTGACGTTGAAGAAGGCCGGCGTGCTCAGGTTTGCCGGCATCTTGGCAATCTGGCTGCTGCCCGAAAGCGCCACCCAGATGTTGCCGGAGGGGTCAAATGCCACCGTGTTGCCGGCCAGGTTGGAGTAGGAAGTCTGCTTGACACCCGTCGGGCTCAGTTCGTAGAGACCGTCCGGGGCGACCGCCCAGAGATCGCCGCCGGCGTCGATGGCAATGTTGGTGGCGACCGTGGGGCCGATGGGGAAGGTGATGGCCAGCGTCCAATCCAGCGGTGCAACGTAGCCAGCCGAGGTCGGGAACGGCGCTTGCGGCGTGGGCAGTACGGCAATCAGCGCGGCGTTGTTCCCGGGGTGCTTGGCGATATCCAGCGCGGCCGCAAAGGTGTTGGTGGGAGCGGTGCCGCCAGGGGGCGTGGCCAGCGAAAAGAGGTTGTCGCACGGGGTCTTGTCGCCGACGGTATAACCGCGCGTGTTCACGCAGCTGGCAAGGATGTTGGCCATCTCGTTGACTTCATCCGACGGTACCAGCGCGCCGGTCGGGGCGTCGCCGGGCGACGTGCCGCGCACGTAGCTGGCCAGGTTGGCGGCCATGCCAAAGGCGTTGCTGAGGCCGGTGGCGTTGGTCGCGCTGGCGCCAATCTTGTTGTAGTCGGTCGCGAACGGCGCAAGCGCCTAGGCGGCCGCAACGGTCGTGACTTCATTGACGTTAATGAAGGTGGCGGAGTTGAGCGTGTTGCAGTTGCCGAGCGCGGCGACGAGCGCTATGGCGCTGTTATTGATGGTGCCGCCCGACTCGTTGAGCCCGGGGTTGCCGCTCGTAGAGACCACGTAGGCCTGCGACGTCCCGGTAGGGCAGGTGACGGCACTGGAGAGTGAAAACTGGCCGTTGGCGTCGGTTGGGACCACGGGAGAGATCGCCGTAACGGCATGAGCGTATCCCGCCGTGCTGGCCGCAAAGAACTGGACCGAGGCGTGCGCGACCGGCTGCTGGCCACCCTGGATGTGGCCCTTGAAGGCGGCCGCAACAGTGCTGCCCGTGGTGTCTTGCAGGCCTACCCCGCAACCGGTGACGGCGACGGCGCTCAACAGTAACAACGATGCTGGAATAGCTCGGCTGATCATTTTTGTTCCTCCACAAGGTCCCGTGTATCTACTGGACGCTATGGTAGCGTCGCAACAAGATACATATTGCCCAATCTGCATTGAAGGTATCTGCTTCCCAACCGGTGCGTACATCACCCATCCGGCGCACTAGAATACCCCTATGCCGTCAGACAGCCAGCAACCTCCCGCCCAGAAAAACGTCCTTGGCCAGCCGCTTGAAGCCTGCGGCCTTGATCCGCTCACCGGGTTCTACCGCGATGGCTGCTGCAACACCGGGCCCGACGACCTGGGGTTGCACACCATTTGCTGCATCGTGACCGAGGAGTTCCTGGCCATGTCAGCCCATATGGGCAACGATTTATCGACGCCGATGCCCCACTTCGGCTTTCCCGGCCTGAAACCGGGCGACCGGTGGTGTGTGTGCGCGGCCCGCTGGCTGCAGGTGCAGCGCGCTGGAGCCGCCTGTCCGGTGGTGCTGGAGGCCACCCACGAGGCCTCGCTGGAAATTATTCCGTTTGAAATACTGCTGCAATACGCCGTTATTCCCAAAACGCTTCAATAAACCTTCGGTTCTTTTCAGACTGACATTCTCCCGACTGGCGGCGGGCGATCTCGCGCGCCCGTCGGTGTATTGCTGGCAGTGTGTCGGCAGCTGGAGTTGTCATTCTTTTGTTACAGGAAGGTTAGGTAGTGGGTCAGTTTGCTTTTCCACAGGAGGTGGACAGTGAAGGCGTTGATTAGCGAAATTCCGTGGGCCGTCCGGCACCCCTATACGAGACCGGGTATCATTCTGCCAAAGCCGATACCGAGACGCCCGCGTCCCTATCCTGAGCGGCTTGAGGAGAAAGAACCTCCCATGACCATAGCCGCTGGGTTTGTGTGCCGCGACGGTATCGTGATTTGTGCCGATTCTGAAGTAACGAACGACTTGGATAAGTACGAGGAATCGAAGATATTCACGATGGCCTCCGTCACTGGTCCAACCGTTGTTTTCGCCGGATCAGGATGGACTGACTTCATCAAAATGACGGTCAGCAAGATCAAGATTCAAGGTCAGTTTGCGAAGACCGCTGACGAGATCGAAGAGATTATCGAAGACGTTGTTATGAAGGTTCACCGCAACCACATACGGCATTACCCGTCAGACCCGAAGCCGTTCATTAGTCTGCTTATCGGCATCAAGGACGGGGGAGACCTGCGTCTGCTGCAAACGTCAGGAACATCGATCCGTCCGGTAACCGTAAGCGCGTTTCTTGGTGCGGGGGAGACGCTTGGGCACTATCTGTCCAGAGGGTTGAGCCCAGAGCGGGAACCCGCCGACAAGGCCGCTCTCTTGGCAGTCCAAATTTTGGAGCAGGTAAAGAGCAGCGTACCAGGATGCGGTGGAAAGTTTAGCGAGGTGACGATCCTCCCAGAACAGGGGAGATTGCGACGAATCCCACCCTCGCAACTCTTGGATATTGAGTTTCGCGGCCGGGAGTTCAATGGGATTCTGAAACCGCTGCTGATGTCGTTCTCGGACGCTTCGACTGCTGATGAGGACTTCGAGGCAACATTCGCAGAGTTCGACCGCCAATGTCACAAACTCCGACAGGACGCCAAAGACCGCATGGAACGCGCAAGGGCTAGAGTGGGGAAAACTTAGGCTGTTTCCCCGAGAGCCTTCCGTAGCAAGTCGCGGTCAATCGTAGACGCTGAGACGGTAGGCTTTGGGAGAAGTTCGCAGAGTTCTTCTACCGTCCAGACGCGGCTTGCTATGCCCGCCTCCATAGCTGGAGTGACGCGCAAAGTCTGATGCACACGGCAGAAGTTGTAATACATGTAGTGCAACGCAACCGCATGACGGTGATTGTCTGCTTTCTTGCTGAATCCGTTGGTAAGCCGAGTGAAGCGACGCATCCCCATCCGCATGGTGAGGTTCTGACGCTCTACAAAGCTGGTGGATACGTGCTTGGGGTCTGGATTACCGCTGACAACCTTGATGTCACAGCCGATGCAGGTGGCCGGAGAGTAGCGGGTTTCGTGCTCTGAGGATGCCCCGTAAATCTTCTGAATCATGGCGTAGTCCACATCCATACCGAACGCGCCTTCGACGGCGCTAAAGTAGGCTCTGTGGCCGTCTGTGCTGACCTGTACGCGGCCCTTGATGCGGTCGGCACAGTCTTGCATGAACTCCATCGCCCAGCCCGCGTCACGGCCTCCTACGAGGTAGCCGACAACTAGCTTTGTATCGGCGTCGATTCCCACCCAGGTCCATATGTCGCCCCATCCTTCAGCCTTCTTGTCGTAGTGAGTGTTCTTGGCTTTGGCTCCGACGAAGCACCAAATCTCATCACACTGCAACCGTCGCACTCGCAGGTTCCTCACATGCCGATTGTGATAGTGGGCACAGGCGCAGCCGATATCTTCCAGTAGCTTTGCAATGGTGTTCTTGGCAACGCCAGTCATGCGGACGGTAGCGCGGATCGAGCAGCCTTCAATAAGGCAGCGGATGACTTTGGCGCGCGTGTCGGTATCGAGGCAGTTCATACTTGCGATTATGCTTTAGCCGCTTTAGCATGTCAATAGGAAGAGATTGAGAATTTTCGTGTGGCGGGAATCGGAAAGCCGTGATTGCATAGAGATCAGGAGCAGTGTTGTCATGACCGATAAAGACAGGAAGCTACATCGAGGCACTTTGCTGGTTCAAATTGAGGATGCTGAGGATGGTCTGGGCTTTATACGCGGCAATGCAATTAGCGCGGCGAAGGCTTTGGAGCAGATCGCCGACCGGCTCCGGCGCAACGCGCTGCTGGAACCGAGTCCTTCTGATTTCACCCCAGAAGGCGATATCGAAAACCGTCTGACACCCGACGAGTTCGCGAGTTTTGAAACTGTTGCGTCTGTTTCCGCGATGATTGAGAAGATGAAGAGAGCACGTCAGGACGTATTCAATCTGCGGAAGCTTAAGAGGGCTTAGTGCTTCGGCTCCCACTTGGCAACTCCGCCATGCCAAGAGCACGTTCCAGACCGATGCTTGGAGTAGCTAATGTGCCCATCCCTGCAAACAGCCGTGGGCCTCTGAAATGGATGGCCGAAGACTACCCACATTATGATTGCTGCCAAAAGAAGGCAACAGGTGCGGAAAGCCACAGTCATCGCCCGCTTGATCCCCGCCGCTTATTCGTCATTCTCATTTTTGACTTCCGCATCAACCGCTCAACCTTCTTGACCTTGCTCCGTGGAATCACGCGCTCTCCAGCGTGTAGGTTCGCGGGCCCGGTCTTGCGAATCTTTCCGCCCGTTTCCCATGAGCCACCCGCGCCCCCGCCATCGCTTTGTCCACCCCTGGCCGGCCCCTTCTTCCTTGGAGGGTCAGTCGTAATAACAGCTTTCCTGACGTGATCCGCTATCGATCGTGCAGCTTTGCGAACCGTTCTCGCGGCACTTGTGCCGGTCACGTCATCAACATACTCCCGAAGCGCACCCTTTGCTTTACCATCCGGCATATCAATTCTCCTCAACATAAGCATCTCTAAGGTTCGTAGAAAATACAGCAAGAATCGAACGACTTCATGAGGATTTATCGAATTCAGACGCAGGTGAGCTCCGGTGATCTTTCTCCAGATGGATCACGAGCGTTCTTCCGCGAACCTGTTCCATGATGACCGGGATACAGCAACAGGATCTCGCAAGGTCATGTCCTTCTAGGCTGTCGCTCTCATTGAATCTTCGTGGCAGGATGTGGATGTCGTCCCCGTAACCCAGATCGTTTTCGTGGATGACAGGTTCCAACTCAAATGCGTGCATCTCGCCGCTCTCGGTTTCGCGAATACATGCCATCCAAGCCCACTTCTCTCCTTCGGCCACGTAGAAATCAGGGAAGAAACGTTGCCCACTGTAGTAATCCATCACTGGACCGCGTAGGTTGGGTGATCTCTTTGGGTGCTGCCGCCTGTAGTCAAATGTCCAGAATCCTCCCAGAGCGCAAGCTGCGATGAACCCAGCGAAGAATGGGGAAACGTGTTCCACTGGCGCGTCATCATTAGGGTCATCGCGATCACCTTGTCTCATAGGAACTGAGGGTAAAAACGTCATGGCAATAACGAAGAGGAAACTCGCTAGTACCAACCAAAAGTATCTGCTTCGCAATTTGCTAAAGATGGCGCCGATATCCATAGACTCTCCCCGTTGAGTCAGTCCAAATTTTGGAATGGCCGAGGGGCTCGGATTGGCCGCGCAGGTATGTTGGAGACATCCAACATTAGGTGCAACGGTAACGCGATTCTGGAGGTGTGGCAAATGACGTCAACGTGCGGCTGGGGAGGCGTCTGCGGCTGTTGAGGGGAAAGCGCGGCTGGAACCAGCACTATCTTGCTGAAATCTCAGGCATAAACCGCTGCCACATCTCAGAGATCGAGAATGGAAAGCGGGACATCCATGTGAGCTTGGTTGAAATGCTGGCAACCAGCTTCGGCATGACCGTGGCTGAGTTCCTGAAGGGTGTTTAGGCCGGGGGTTTCTTCCAGCGAGCCTGAGCAGCCTTGATGGCGGCCTCGCGGCGCTTCTCTGGCGTCATGGTGAGCAGCCGCCGTTTGCCCCCGATGGCTCCGCCTTTCCGCCCAATAGCAGACATATACGAGGAAAGGCTTTTGGGGACGGGCACAACTTTGGGGGAGTCGGGTTCAGAGGTAGACTGTTCGACGACCCACTTTGCGAGTTGGTTAGGGTCGGTCGGTCTTTTTCCTCTGGTGGTACTCATGGAACAATGATCCCACAAGCGGGGATGCCAAGGCGGCCTGTGGAAAAGCAAACTGACCCACTACCGAAGGTTACAAACCCTTGACAAGGCGCAGGGCATGGGTGAAGCTTGAATCTTGAACACCTAAATCAACTTTTGTGGCCCTGTGAAAATCAGACCGGCGTCGTCGTTTTTCTATTAACGCCCGTGTTGTCCCATCCGGCAGCCGCTTTTCTGCCCGAACCTCACTATCTCAGTGGAGTTACCGCATGAAATTTCCTGCTCATCGATTCCGTGTCGCCGTGTACGCCCTGGCGCTCTGTTTGGCTCTTCCGGCGCTGGCACAGACCTCTGGCACAGCTACGATCACCGGTACTGTTACGGATGCAACCGGAGCTGCCATCGCTGGCGCGCCCGTGGTCGTGACTAACACCGACACCGGCGTCTCCCGTCCGCTGGAGACAAACGGAGCCGGTTCGTATATCGCTCCGTTCCTGGTCCCAGGCCACTATGAGGTTATGCTGGGCGGCGGCGCCTACAGCAAGATCGACCGGAAGGACCTGCTGCTGACCGTCGGCCAGCTCTTGACGCTGGACGGCAAGCTCAATGCGGGTTCGGTAACCACCGAGGTCTCGGTCAGCGGTGAGACGCCGCTTCTCGATACGCAGAAGGTGGAAGTCTCACAGACCTTCGATCCCGTGATGCTGGAAAATCTACCCGTAGCCACGCGCAACTGGAGCGCCTTCGTTCTGAATACGCCGAACGTGGTGCAGGATGGCGGCACCGGCCTGGTCAGCTTCCATGGCATCAGTGGCCTGTACAACCAGAACTACGTCGACGGATCGAACAACAACCAGATGCTGTTCTCCGAGGCCCGCGGCCGTTCCTCCGGCGCGCCCTATGTTTACTCGATCGACTCCATCAAGGAGTTCCAGGCTGAAACCTCGAACTACTCGGTCGAGTTCGGCCAGGCGGCTGGCGGACAGGTGAACGCCATCACCAAGAGCGGCACCAACGCCATTCACGGCGACCTTTTCTACATGCTGCGCTACCCGGACCTGAACGCGCTCGATCCGTTCAGCAAGTACTCCGTGCTGCACAATGGCGGGCTGGCTTTCCTGCTGACCCAGCCGGTGCACCAGCAGAACCAGTTCGGCGGTTCGGTGGGCGGCCCGATTATCAAGGACAAGCTCTTCCTGTTCTTCACCTATGACGGTTTCCGCAAGGTAGGTAAGGTGCTCTACACCGACTCCAATACCTTCTCAGCGACCCCCACGGGCACCTATACGACCAACAACACGGCTTCCCCCGCCCAGTGCCCGGTGGTGGGTACCACCGGCTACACCCAGACGTTTGGCATTACTGCCACGCAGTGCTCGAATGCCGTCACCTTCCTGCAGAACGTTTCCCAGGCCGCACCGGGCCGCTTCCAGAAGCAGAACCTGTTCTTCCCGCGCCTTGACTACCACGTGAACAGCAAGAACGATGCGTTTGTCGACTACAACTTCGTCGACTTCGATTCCACCTACGGTTACAGCCCGGCCAACACCTTCTCCAACAGCTCGCCCTCAACCAACGCGCCCACCAGCTATCACGAGCGCTTCCTGGTTGCTGGCCTGACCACGCAGCTGGGTAAGGCTTCCGTCAACCAGATCCACTTCCAGTTCGGCCGCGATCTCGAGACAGCTGGCGCCAACGCGCCTGGCCCCTCGATTGCTACCGGCATTGCCACCTTCGGCATGCCCAATGCCCTGCCACGCGTCGCGGAACCAGATGAACATCGCATCCAGTTCACCGATGTCTTCTCGACAACGCACGGCCACCACACGTTCAAGTTTGGCGGCGACTATAACAACGTCCACGAAGTGATGATCAATCTCTTCCAGGGCGGCGGCATTTACAGCTATAGCGGCACCAACAACAACGTAAACTTCCAGTCCTACGTGCAGGATGCCTTCGCCGGCCAGGCTGGCGATACCGATCCCTACGCCGGATATCACTACACCAGCTTCGTGCAGACTGTGGACGTCATCAATACCGCGGCCGGACAGCAAGGCAAGGACGACTTCCATATGAACATGATCGACGGCTTTGCCGAAGACACGTGGAAGCTATCTCCCAGCTTTACGCTAACCGCTGGCATTCGCTACGACATCCAGATCACGCCGGCGCCGCAGTTCCTCACGCCGCCGTCGTTCATCAACCCCGCTGTTTATGCAGCGCCGTTCTCCAAGTACAGCTCGACCATCAAGAACACCAGCCGCTTCCAGCCTCGCATCGGCTTCAGCTGGTCGCCCTGGACCGGAACGGTACTGCGTGGCGGTTACGGCTTGTTTTCCGCTCTCAACCAGGGTTCCACCTACTATGCCGGCCGCGTAGAAAACGGCATCGTACAAATCAACTACAACTACTCCGGTTGCGGTGCGACCACGTCGGCAACGGCGACGGTATCCTGCTCCACGGTACCCGCTGCCGGCTCCAAGCTGTCCTTCCCCAACGTACCCTTCCTTCCCACCGGTCCGGCCATCTCCGGCGCACTGCACCCGACCGGCGGCACCGTGCCGTCAGTCAATGGTCCTGCCGTCGCTGGGGCCCAGAGCTTCCACGGCCTCGATCCGAACTTCGTTCCGCCTTACGCGCACGAAGCTGACCTGGCGATTGAGCAGACCCTGCCCGGCAAAATGACCCTTTCTTTGGGTTGGGTGGCAACGCGCGGCATGCGCCTGCCGGTGTTCATTGACGCCAACCTGCTCGGACAGACACCCCACGGCCTGCGCACCTACAACGTGCAGGACATCAACAACACCCTCATCAAGCAGCTGACCGTTCCGGTCTACCTGCCCACCGATCGCATCAACACCAGCATTGCGACGTACAACACCGGCTTCTCCAAGGCCAACACGTGGTACAACTCGCTGGCGGCGACGGTCAAGCATCCGTTCCGGAATGGCCTCGAAGTCATCGCCAACTACACCTGGGCTCATGGCACCGATACCGGCCAGGTGGGCGGCGCGAACGGCACATTCTACGGCGGCGATGCTCCGCTTGACCCCAACAATCAGAAGGCGGAAAACGGACCGTCGGACACCGACATCCGCAACCGCTTCACCCTGAGCTTTGTCTACAAGCCACAGCTGTTTACCGGCAATAAAATCGCCAAGCAGCTGATCGACGAGTGGACGTTCTCAGGAGCCGAAATCGCCTCGGCCGGCCAGCCGGTCTTCATGAGCATGTCGGGCACCGTGTTCGCGGGTTCGACCAGCTCCAGCAGTTACGGTGATGACGGCAACATCTACGGCGGCACGATCAGTTCGGGTTCCGGTCTGGCTACCACCGGCCGTCCGCCGCAGATTGGGCGCAACAGCATCGTCGGGCCTGGCTTCAACGACTTCGACTTCCGGCTGGCGCGTAACTTCCCGATCTACGAGAAGATCTACCTGCAGTTCTCAGCGGATGCCTTGAACCTGCTAAACCACACCATCATCACCGGCGTCGTTGGATCGCAGTCGACGTACCTGAGCGCGAGCTCGAGTGCGGCGGTTTCATCAGCTGGTACGGTGACGGTTACCTGCCCGATCTCCACATCCGTTTCGGTACCCACCGGATCGGTATTCCAGGGCTGCATCGCTCCGAACCCGAACCTGTCGACCGGAACTGTCAGCCAACAGCTGAACGCGTTCCGCGCTCCCAGCGGTACAAACAACGGTTTGTACACGGCACGCCAGCTGCAGTTCAGCGCGAAGCTGTTCTTCTAACTCCTAACCCGCAACAAGAGAACGGCCCGGACTATTACAGTCCGGGCCGTTCTCTTTGCGCTCCAGGCTGCTCGATGGGGCTTAGGCCTGGCCGCCAATCACCTGCTTGGCATCCGATAGCGTTACCTTCACCGTCATCCGCTGGCGTCCACGGAAGACCATCAGCACAATCGTGTCGCCGGCGTGGTGCGAGTTCATGGCGTTGGAAAGGTCCTGCGGTGTGGTGATCTCCTGCCCATCTGCTGCCACGATCAGGTCACCGCCCAGCATCACCGGGGTGTTGCCCATGTACGCCTGCTGCGTGCCGCCGCGCAGTCCCGCCCGTTCAGCGGCGCCGCCCGGAAGTACGCGCTCGATCAGGATGCCGTAGTCGGCGGGCAGGCCGATCTGCTCGGCGATATCCGGGCCGATAGGCAGCGTCACAATGTCCAGCGAAGGACGGCGCGCGCGGCCGTACTTCTGGAAGTCGGCAATGACAGCCTTCGCGGTCTCGATGGGGATAGCGAATCCGATGCCGGCGGACTGGTCGGCGCCGCCGTTGGGGTTCGACGCAATCAGCGTGGTGATGCCGATGACCTCGCCGCGCGAGTTCAGCAGCGGTCCGCCGGAGTTGCCGGGGTTGACCGACGCGTCGGTCTGGATGGCGTCCTCAATCTTGTTACCGGAAGGCATCGCCACCGAGCGGATAGCCGAGATGATGCCGCGCGTCATGGTGCCGGAGAAGCCAAACGGATTGCCGATCGCGTAGACGCGCTGTCCGACCACCAGGTTGGTGGACTCGGCGAGCACGGCCGGCGTCAGGTTGGCGGCGTCCTTGATCTGCAACAGCGCCAGGTCATGGTTGCGGTCGACGCCGACGACGGTCGCCTTGTACTTCTTCTTGTCGGCCAGCGTGACTTCGACCAGCTGGGCGTTGTCGATGACGTGATTGTTGGTAAGGATGTGGCCCTCTTTATCGAGGATGAAGCCCGAGCCCTGGCCCTGCTGCGGCACGGGGCGGTAGAAGAAGTCGTACGCCATGGCCGTGCTGGTGATGTTGACCACCGACGGCAGGGCCTTTTTGTAGACGGCGATATTCTGCTGCTCTTCGGCGTCAAAGGCCGGGGCGGCGCTGGCTTCGGTCAGAGAAAAATTGCCGAGCGGGCCAGTAGAAGTGGCGGTAGTGGCCCCGGCAGGGTCGCCGCGATGCACCAGTCCAGCTAGCGCGCCACTGGGCAGGAAGCGCGTGGAAACGTAGTAGAAGCCGGCGAGAATCAAAAGTACGAGGACAACAGGACGCAGTTTCATCACAGACCTTGGATGCGCTGGAAGCGCATTGTCCAGATTTTAGCGTTTTCCCCTGACCCTTGGCTCTTTAGGAAGCGGAGTTGCGGCTGGCCATGCGCTGCAGGGCGCGCCACACGTCGCTGACACGCACTTCCAGGGCGGCCTTATCGCCGCTGTTCCGGATGATGATGCCGTCGTCTTCGTGGGTGGTCGAGGAGCGCTGCGCGAGCAGGCGCCTCCGGGCTTCGGTTTCCAGCGTGGTGCGCTCTTCGGCAGTGAGTTGCTTGCCTGCGGAGGCGCGCTCGATGAAGCGGGCGATCTTGACGCTCTCCGGCGCCGTCACAATCAGCACCTCGTCGAAGCGCTTGTGCCACGGCTGGCCGTCGGCAGCGTGCTTCGTCGAGAAGATGAGCGCGGACTCGACCACGACGATCGCGTCCGGTTTGCTCTCGGCAATCTCCGCGATCAGGCTGGCCTGTTCGGCGATGACGGCGGGGTGCACGATAGCGTTGAGCGCCTCCACGCGCTTTTCCGCGAAGGCCAGCCGCGCGAGCTCCCGGCGGTCAAGCTGGCCGTCGGGCTGCACCACCCCCGCGCCAAACGTGGCGACGATGGCGGCGTAGACCGTCTGCCCTGGCTCCATCATGGCGCGTCCCATTTCGTCGGAAGAGAGAATAATGGCGCCCCGGGCGGCGAGCATCGCCGCCACCGTGGACTTGCCACTGCCGAGATCGCCGGTCAAACCAACACGAAGCATAGAGGCTACTTTCTTTCGCGGCTGGCTTTTTCGCGACGCGTACGGGCAGCGGTGAGGGTGTTCTTCATGAGCATCGCGATGGTGAGTGCGCCGACGCCGCCCGGAACCGGCGTGTAAGCTCCGCTCACCGCGAACGCCGCAGGGTGTATATCGCCGACGACGGTTGACCCCCGCTTCTCCCAAAGCGCACGCCGGTCGGCGTGCTCCGGGTGCGTGGGTGGAAAGAATTCCGCAAGTTCTGCCTCGCCGGTAATGCGATTGATGCCGACGTCGATCAGCGTCGCGCCGGGCCGCACCATTTCGGCGGTCAGAAAGCCCGGCCGTCCGATAGCGGCGACGACGATGTCCGCCTGGCGCGTGATTTCGGCCAGGTTATGCGTCTTGGAGTGGCACACCGTCACGGTGGCCGAAGCATTGATGAGCATCGCCGCTACGGGCTTGCCCACAATGTTGGAGCGCCCGATGACGACCGCGTTCTGTCCGGCCACAGGAATAGCACTGCGCTTGAGAATCTGCATGATTCCCGCCGGCGTACAGGGGGCCAGCAGGTCATCGCCGCCGGTGCCGGAGAGCAGGCGCCCCACGTTCACCGGGTGGAAGCCGTCAACGTCCTTTTCGGGAGCGACGGCATCGAGCAGGAGCGGCGTGTCGACGTGCGCGGGCAGCGGCAGCTGGATCAGGATGCCGTCGATGTCGTTGCGGGCATTCAGGCTGGCGACAATGGCGAGGAGCTCTTCCGTGCTGATGGTCGCCGGGGGCGTGATCATCTCGGAGTAAATGCCCAGCTCGGCACAGGTCTTCACCTTGCTGCGGACGTAGATCTGCGAGGCGGGAACGTCGCCGACCAGCACCACGGCCAGGCCGGGCGTGTAGCCGGCGGAGCGCGCGGTGGCGACCTCGCCGGCGACTTCGGCCTTGATGTCGCTGGCGATGGCAAGGCCGTTGAGTACGCGTGGCGCAGAGGACATGAGCTAATGGTATCGCGCGTTGATGTGGAGGATCGGGAAGGTTGCACGCCGCTGCAAGACGGGCGGGCATCAGTAATACAACCGCATGACAAACGAATGACACGTTTTGGGCTACAACCCCGCATACTGAATGCTTGTCTAACTGTTGACCAGTGCCTTCTGCGCTGAAGAGGACGCCACATGAGCGAAATGAACGATCGACAGCCCAATAGCGTCACCGCACAGGGCAACTCCACGGACGTCGCCCACGGAATTGAGAAGTTTACGGCGGCCGATCTGGCTGCGTTGCGTACCGATTTACTGCAGTCCGGCGTCGATTCTTTTCAGGCGGCGGAGCTGGTGACCTCGTTCCTGAGTGGCCGCGGGTATGGCATCTCCACCGCCGAGGCGCGCGGCATTGCCACCAGCCTGGAAGGCTACGGCTGTACGGTTGAAAGCATACAAAAAGAGCTGGAGCGGGTAGCGCACTTCGCCTGAGTGCGAAGCACTACTGCGTGATTTCGCCTTCGGGCTCGTCAGTGGGCGACTCGATCTCCGCGCGGAAACCTTCGAGCATGCGGTCCAGGAACGCTTCCTCGTCGAAGTCTTTGCGCTGCATGGACTCCGCGTTCACGATGTGACGGGCGAGGTCAGCGAGCACGATACCCCAGGCAAAGGGATCTTCCCAGGCGCCGGACCGCAGGCTGACGTGCTGGCCCTGCTCGGCTACCCAGACGCGGAGGAGTTCAAAAGCGGCCTTGTCACGGACGGCGGCGGGTGGCGGGTCGAGATATTTTTGGGAAGCCATTGGTGCTCCTTGATCGTTGCTCGACGATACGCAACCTGTCATACCCTAAGGCTTGGTGAGCATCGCTTCAATGCCAGAGCTCACTTCGGCAGCGGCGAAGTCGGCGGCGACGCGGATGCAGTTCATTACGGCGCGCTCGTTGGAGGAGCCATGCCCAACGATCACCGGCCCGCGCACGCCAAGCAGCTGCGCCCCGCCGTATTCAGAGTAATCAAGCCGCTTCTTGAAGGCCATAAAGGCCGTGCGCGAAAGCAGCGCGCCTACCTGTGACGTAACCGTTGCCTTCAAGCTTTCCTTCAGCGATACGCTGAGCAGCTTGGCCGTGCCTTCACAAGTCTTGAGCGCAACGTTGCCGACAAAGCCGTCGCATACCGCCACATCACAGCGGCCATTGAACAGGTCGCGGCCTTCAACGTTGCCGATAAAGTTGATGGGCAGGTCGCGCAGCAGCGGCAGGGTGTCGCGGGTGAGGGAGTTGCCCTTGCCGTCTTCTTCGCCGATGGAGAGAAGCCCCACCCTGGGGCTCGCAGCCCGGAGCACGTTCTTAGCGTAAACATGGCCCATGATGGCGAACTGGCGAAGGTTTTCAGGGTCGGAGTCGACGTTGGCGCCGCAGTCGAGCAGAACGCAGGGGTGTCCGGTAACGGTAGGCAGGCTGGTCGCCAGCGCCGGGCGGTCAATGCCCGCAAGCGAGCCGAGTACCATCTTGGCGGTAGCCATGGCGGCGCCGGTGTTGCCGGCGGTAACGAAGCCGGCGGCGCGGCCTTCGCGCACCATCTTGAGGCCGACGCGCATGGAGGAGTCGCGCTTGGAGCGGACGGCCAGGGCGGCCTTATCGTCCATGCTGATCCACTCGCTGGCCTGCACGATGAAGACCGGCAGGCGGGTTTTGCCGCCGTAGGCTTTCAGCGCAGCGCGCAGTTTTGGGCGCAGAATTTCTTCAGGACCGACCAGGTGGACCCGTACATCGAGCGTGCGCGCAGCAAGAACCGCGCCCCGGATCTCAGGATCAGGAGCCTTGTCGGACCCCATCGCGTCGAGAACGATGTCAATCGGCATCAGGGATGAGTGACCAGCGGAGCAGTTTTAGACAGCTTCTTTGGTGGCAACGACAGCGCGACCCTTGTACTCGCCGCACTTCTTGCAGGCGCGGTGCGACTGCTTGCGCTCGCCGCAGTTCGGGCAGAGCGAGGTGCCGGTGGGGGTCAGAAAGTCGTGGCTGCGGCGCTTGGCGGTGCGCTGCTTGGAGTGGCGGCGCTTCGGATTAGGCATGGTAGTTCCTCTCGCAACGGCTCTGTCATAGTGCGCAAACCGCGCGAGCATGAGCCATAAATCTAAAAGCAAATTGGTAGATCAAAACGTCAGCGGATGCTCAGGCTGTCGGCTTTACGGCTAACCCTTTGTCCGCCAGTCCGGCCAGCGCGTTCCAGCGCGGATCGGTTCGGCTTTCCTCGCAGCGGCACGGTGTGCTGTTGCGATTCGCGCCGCAGTGCGGGCAAAGTCCCTGGCAGTCCTCCCGGCAGAGCGTCCGCCCGGGCAGGGCCAGAAGCACCTGTTCCCGGATGGCGTCCTCCAGCAACAGGCCGCTCTTTCCATAATACCCGATTTCGGTCTCTTCTTCCGTAATGGCGCGCTCGCCGGCCTCGGCATCGGCCGCTTCGGGGCGGAAAATGAGGTCAAACTCGCCCTTCAGGGTCTCGCTGACCGGCTCCAGGCAGCGCGCGCACAGCAGCTCAAACTCGCCGGAGAACTTCGCGCGGAGCCGGATGTCGTCCACAATGTCCCCGTGTCCACGGTGTTCTTCGATGAGTTCCGCACGCCCTTTTACCGAAAGCGGTCCCACCTGGCGAACATCAGCCGTATAGTCAATCGCGCCCTCAGGCAGGTTTTCGTCCAGGGCGATGGGTTCTTTGTGCAGTTGGGCCGTGGTGATGAGCATGGTTTAAGGGTAGAACTCGTGAGGGGGCACGTCAAACGGCGGTGCTCAAAATGGGTTCGTGCATGGGCGTCCGTGCGATAAACTCGCCCCATGATACGTAGTCGAACCGCAGGAATGCTGGCATTTATCTGCGCCCTGATCGCCGCAGCGTCGGTGATCGTGCCGCTTTACGTCATCCGGCCCTTCGTTCCGCAGGATCCCGGGCAGCTGACCATGGCGCTGACAGTGCGGTCATGGGCGCCGTGGATATCGGCTTTATGCGCGCTGGTTGCCGTGTGGGCGCTCTTCGCCGGCTGGAAGTCAGCGCGTGTCATCGGGAAGATCGTCCTCGTGCTGCTGCTGCTGGTGTCCGTGGCAGGAGCCACGCTGACCCATGTGAACGTGTTTGAGGTGATGTTCAAGCCGTATCCGGCGCCAGCCTTTGAATCGCCCGCAACGACGCAGGTCGACGGCGACGACAAGGTGCTCGCGGTCACCATCGGCGGCGAATCGCACGCCTATCCCATACGCACCATGGGCTATCACCACATCGTCAACGACACCGTCGGCGGAACACCGGTTGCGGCCACTTATTGCACGCTATGCCATACCGGGCTCATCTTCAGCCGCGTTCTCGATGGCCAGACGCTCACATTCCGGCTCACCGGCATCAACAACGGCAACGCCATGCTGCGCGACGAGCAGACGTCGACAGTTTGGCAGCAGAGCACCGGCGAAGCCCTCTGGGGTCCGTTGAAGGGCAAGCGCCTGACCGTGCTCCACAGCGACGAACTGACCTTTGCTACCTGGCGCAATGAGCAGCCAAAGGGCATGGTATTGAAGCCCAACGCGCTGTACGCCGGAGATTATGAGTCCAAGAACTGGGACACCGGGATTACGCGGAATCCAACCGTAGTCGACACTTCGCACACTGGATACATTCCGTATGAACTCATGTGGGGCGTTGCCGTCGATGGCCAGAGCAAGGCCTATCCCATCAAGGCCATCCTCAGCGCCGGTCTGGTTGAAGACCGGGTGGGCGATACACCTGTGCTGATTGTCGTGGGTCCGGACCATACGTCAATACGGACGTTCAAGGCACAGCTTCCAGGCCAACCCGAGTCGCTGACCTTCGTCACCGCAGCAGGCAGCGGGCTCATGACCGATACGGGCACCGGGTCAGCGTGGGACTTCCATGGCTGCGCCATCTCGGGAAGCTACTCCGGGCGCTGCATGGAGCCCATCGAGGCCCACAAGACGTTCTGGTTCGACTGGATGCACCATAACCCTTCCACCACCGTCTTCAAGAGCTGAGCCTAGCGGTTGTGCAGCAGCAACCAGACATACTGCACATAACCAAAGTGCAGGCCGTAGCTGCCGACGAATGGCAGGCTCCAGCACGTGGCATAAGCCAGCAGCGTAACGCGCTGTATCGGCGTGCGTGCCGGGGCAGCTTCGGTGGTCCCGTAGCGCTGGTGGATGAAGAAGAGAAGAAGCGCGATCGAAAAGACGTGGATATAAATCCAGCGTCCCCAGTCGGAACCGTAGAGAAAGAGCGGCACCGACGCGACGATGCCCAGCCCGGCCGCGCTCCCCACAAGGATCAGGGCCCGGCGAGCGCTCTGGATCCGCCACAGCGCCATGAACGCCATCACGATGGGGATCGATGCGAGCGCCGCATCGACGGTGTAGAGGCGGGCATAGTGATACGTGGCAGCCTGCTGCGCCACGTCCCGGCCCGCCCACGCCAGGCTGTGGCCGAGATACGCGATGGCGCCAGTACAGGGCTCGGGCATCGCGCCGCTCATGTCATACCCGAGCGCACCGCAGACGCTAAGCGCGACTCGCGGCCCGCCGGGATGATGCAGTACCACCGAGAACGTCTCCGCCGCCGTGATCGCCACCAGCGCGCTCAGGCCCAACCCCTGCCAACGGTCTTCAAGCCCGATCAGCAGCGCCGCTATGACGTAAATCGAGAACACCAGCAGCGACTCGTGGCTCAGCACGCAGACCACGGTCAGCACCACCGTAAACACCGCGAGCAGTAAGGGCCGCACCTGTTTCAGCGGCATCACCAGCAGCAGCCCGAGCCCCGCAAGCAGTAGTATCTCTTTCCGAAAACCGCCTTCCGGGCCGAGCACCGGGAAAGCCAGAGTAGCCGGCGAAAGCACCAGCGCGAGCTTCCATAGCGGCCATGCCGTGCGCTCCACCAGCCGCGCCACGGCGTACAGCATCGCCGCATAGCAGGTAAGTTGCAGCAGCAGCACCAGCAGCCACGGCGACACATGCAGCACGCTACCCAGTCGCAGCGCGACCTCTCCCGTAAGGCCGCGGCGCACGAATCCGGCGTGATAGTTGATCAGCCAGTCAGCTATCGTCCACTTGCCGCGCGCCTGCACGTGCATAACGCCCGCGATGAGCGTAACTGCGGAAACGAACCCCAGGTACAGCACGAACCAGGCAGGGAACCGGCGTGCCGGAAGAGCGCGCGTGGTCATCGCTCGCCACCTTCCATAAACAGGCGAATGCCCGCCACACCGGCCGCGCCCGCCGCAACGCACTGCTGCGCGTTAGCGCTGGTGATTCCGCCCATCGCCAGTACAGGAGTTCCCAGCGCTGCTTCGCAGGCTTGCGCCAGCATCTGCAGACCGCAGCCTTCGCTTACCACCCTGCCCTCGACGCGCTTTTCGAACACCGGGGCAAACAGGATCAGGTCCGCACCCGCCGCGCTCGCCTGCGCGGCTTCCTCCACGCTGTGGCACGCCACGCTGATGAACGGCTTCGGCGCCGGCAAAAGCGCCCACAGTCGCCGCACATCCTGCGGCGTCAGCTCACCGGGCCGCGCAGTCAAGTGAACGCCCGCGGCACGGGCCGCAAGCGCCACATCGGCGCGACCATTGATCAACAGCTTCGTCTTCGCACCCAGCACCGCTGTTAGCTGGCGGGCGAGTGCCGTCAGCGCTCCCGCGTCCATGTTCTTCTCGCGAAGCTGCACAAAGTCGATGTCCTCCGCGGCCCAGAGCGCTGCCAGTTGCAGCAGGGACGCGTTTTTCTCCGCGCCGGTTCCCGGCAGCGAAGCACGGTCCGTTATGGCATAGCGAAGCACGCCGATAGTGTATCTGTCAGCCGTTCATCGGGATGAAATGCTTTGCGGCGCTATGATGGGAGTGACGCGCTCTTTAGCCTGCCAGCGGAACAGCTCCGCCGGTGCATCCAATGAAACTGCAGAGGAGATACTGGCGACGCCTATGGGCACTGTTTACGACCTTATCGTCATCGGCTCGGGCCCCGCAGGCCAGCGCGCAGCCATTTATGGCGCCAAAATGGGCAAAAAAATTGCCGTGGTGGAGAGCCGCGAGGTCGTCGGCGGAGCGTGCATCAACACCGGCACCATCCCTTCCAAAACCATGCGCGAGGCCGTGCTGCACCTCTCCGGCTACAACTACAAATCCATCTACGGCATGAACTATCGCGTGAAGGAACGCATCACGATGGCGGACCTCGCCTTCCGCGTTCAGCACGTCATCAAGACCGAAGTCGACGTCACCGAGGCGCAGCTTTCGCGCAACAACGTGGAGATGTTGATCGGCACCGCTAGCTTTGAAGACCTCACCCACGTCAAAGTCACCAACTCGCGCGGAGCGAACGTCTACGAGACGAAGAACGTGCTGATCGCCACCGGCACCAAGCCGGCCAACTCGCCCAAGGTTAAGATCAACGGCACCACGATCGTGAACTCCGACCTGATCATGAACCTGAAGGAGCTGCCGCGCACCATGATCATCGTCGGCGGCGGCGTCATCGGCGTGGAGTACTGCTGCATGTTCGCCGCGCTCGGCGTGCGCGTCACGCTGATCGAGCGTCGCCCGCGCCTGCTTGAATTTGCCGACCAGGAAATCGTCGAAGCCCTCAGCTATCACCTGCGCGATGCGCGAGTGACCATGCGCTTGAATGAAGAAGTGGAGTCGGTCGAAGAACTCGCGGACGGCACCGTCGTTGCCACGCTGGAATCGAAGAAGAAGCTGACCGGCGATGCACTGCTCTACGCCGTCGGCCGCCAGGGTAACGTGGATGAGCTGAACCTCGCCGCTGCCGGCATTGAAGCGGATGCGCGCGGCCGCATCCCCGTCGACAAGGACTTCCGCACCAAGCAGCCCTGCGTTTTCGCAGCGGGTGACGTGATCGGCTTTCCCTCGCTGGCATCGGTGTCGATGGAGCAGGGACGCATCGCGGCAGCGCGCGCCTTCGGCGACAACGAGATTATTTCCAACCCCAGCTTCTATCCCTACGGCATCTACACCATCCCGGAGATTTCGTTCATCGGCAAAACCGAGGAGCAGCTCACCGAGGAAGACGTGCCCTACGAAGTGGGCGTGGCCTACTACCGCGAAATTGCACGCGGACAAATTCGCGGCGATACCACCGGGCGCTTGAAGCTGATCTTCCATCGCGAATCGCATGCGATCCTCGGCGTGCACATCATCGGCGAAGGCGCCAGCGAGCTGCTGCACATTGGCCAGGCGGTGATGGCGCTGAACGGCACGCTGGATTATTTTGTCGAGACGGTGTTCAACTATCCGACGCTGGCCGAGTGCTACAAAGTGGCGGCATTCAACGGGCTCAATCGCGTCAGCAAGTTCGACTAGCAACGGCCGAAGCAAAGAGGCAGAGCATGACGGACCACGCAACACCGAACGAAGCGGCGAAGACCACCCGGACGATTGGCGTGGTGATGGCGGAACGCGTGTACGCCGGGCTGGTTGTCGATCATGTCTTGCAAGGCGAAATTCAGACTTACCCCGCCGGCCCCGCGCCGAAGGATGCCACCGAGGACGACGCACTGGTCGAGTTGCCGACAGGTGCGCTCGTCGAAGAAATCTGCAAGCTGGTTGCGTCCGTTGTGAAGGGTGTTGAGGGAACGCTCGACGCCGTGGGCATCGCTCTCCCCGGCCTGCTGAAGAACGGCGTCGTGGAAGAGGCTCCGAATCTCCCCCAGCTCAAGGGCGCGCACATGCAGGAGCTCGTCGCCGCAGACCTCGCGAAGCACGGCATCAGCGCTCCCGTAAACATCCTGAACGACGCCGACGGCGTAGCCGCTGGCCTGGCCTCACGCCACGGCAAGCTCGACCACATGATCCGCGTCTGGACTCTCGGCACCGGCATCGGCTACGGCCGCTATCCGTTCGCGGAAGGCGTGTGGGAAGGCGGCCACTCGGTTGTATCGCTGGACGACCGCGAGCGCTTCTGCGGCTGCGGCGGGCGCGGCCACCTGGAAGGCATCATGGGCCACCGCGCCATGCGGCTTCGCTTTCTGGACCTCGAGCCCGAAGAAGTGTTCGCCGCCGCCAACACCCGTCACGGCGACCCCCGCTGCGTGGAGTTCAAACATCTGTGGCACAAGGCGCTGGCCGCCGCCACGGCGACGTCCATCCACCAGGCCGGCCCCGGAAAATTCTTTCTGACGGGCTTCAACGTCCGCTTCGTTGACCTGAACCTGCTGAAGGACTACCTCCACCAGATGGTGAAGATGAGCCCCATCCAGAGCTACTCGATTGAGATTGTCGAAGACGATCACGCCACCCGCGTAATCGGCGCAGCGATTGCAGCGGAGCAGGCTGCGGCGCGGTAGGCGACTACGGCCACTGCTGTGCGCCGTGCTGTATGTCTTACTTTTGGCAGTTAGGGCAGTACACCGTGGTTCGTCCGCCCACCACCAGCTTCTTCAGCGCCGTCCCGCAATCGCTGCAATCTTCGCCCGCGTGGCCATAAACCTTGTGCTCAATCTGGAAGTAGCCGCGCCGGCCTTCGGCGTCCACGTAGTCCGAAACCGACGAGCCGCCGAGATGAATAGCCCTCGCCAGCACGTCCTGCAGCGCCTGGTGCAGACGATCCAGTTCCGCGCGCGTCAGTCTTCCGGCCTGACGACGCGGTCGTATGCCGGCGCGGAACAGGCTCTCGTCCGCATAAATGTTGCCCACGCCGTGCAGGATTGACTGGTTCAGCAGCGCCGCCTTGATCGCCAGTTTGCGGCCCTTGAACAGCTGCGCAAACGCCTCCGCGCTTATCGTCGTCGGCTCCGCGCCCGGCCCTGTGTATCCGCTCGTCACCGAGAGCCGCCCAAACCGCCGCGGATCAACAAAGCGAATCTCGCGCCCATCGGCCAGTGAGAGGATCGCGTGCGTATGCGCCGGCAATGCCACCTCCGGTTGCGACACCAGCAGCCGCCCCGTCATGCCCAGGTGGATCAGAAACTGCGCCGCAATCTTTTTCCGCGTCACGTCCATGACCACCGTCTTGCCCACGCGCCGCACGGCGGCAATCGTTGCGCCAGTCAGTGTGTCGGCGATCTCCTGCTCGGGCGATTTGAACGTCTGGGGCTTTCCGCTGGTCCACACGCGCGTAATGCGCGCTCCGCGCACGCGTTCGTTCACGCCGTTGGCAATGGTTTCGACCTCAGGCAGCTCAGGCATGCGCGGCGGCGGCCTCGTCGATGCTCTCCAGCGTTTCACCTTCCGCGTAGCTCGTCGCGCCGGCGCTGCGGGCGAGTTCATCAGGATCGTTGGCCCATTCCACGCTGTCGTAAATCAGGTGGTGGAAGCCTTCGATGTCCTCGGTAGCGCTCAGCAGGCGGGCGACGATCTGGTTGCCGTCGGTGAAGCACATCCTCACGCGCTTGCCTTCCATTTCGCGCATGCGTTCAAAACTGACGGGCATCGGTCGAGTCTCCTTTGCGGAGTATAAGTTCTCAGCCGCCAAAAGCGGGCGACCCGGAGCCGTCAAGCGGTATAAAATGAATCATGGGCGCGGGCTTTCCTGCCTGACCGCGCACTCCCACCCGAAGTCTTTCCGGAGCACCCTCTTGAGCACTCAAAAGCGTAAGTCTGCCGTGATCCTTGGCGCCCAGTGGGGCGACGAGGGCAAGGGCAAGATCGTCGACGTCCTTTCAGAAAAGTTCGATATCGTTGCCCGTTACGCCGGTGGCCACAATGCCGGCCACACCGTCATCATCCACGGCAAAAAAATCGTGCTGCAGCTCATCCCCTGCGGCGTGCTCCGTCCGGGATGCAAGGGTGTCATCGGCAACGGCGTGGTGCTCGATCCCGCGGCGTTTCTGAACGAAGTCAAGAAGCTCCAGGATGCCGGCCTCCCCGCGCACGACCCCAAGGCCGGACAGCTCTTCGTCTCCAACCGCGCCCAGGTTATCCTGCCGTATCACCGCATGATCGAGCTCGCCGCTGAAACCGCGCCCGGCCGCCAGACCATCGGCACCACGCGCCGCGGCATCGGCCCCGCGTATGAAGACAAGGTGCATCGCAACGGCCTGCGCGTCGTCGATCTGCTCAACAGCTCGCTGCTGCGCACACATATCAACAACGCCTGCCACGAGAAGAACACCATCGCCCACGCCCTTTTCGGCACGGAGCCCCTCGACCCCAAGCAGATGTACGAGGATTATTCGCGCCTCGCCGAGCAGATCGCGCCCTTCGTCACCGACACCGAATACCTGCTCAACAAGGCGCTCGACGCCGGCCAGAACATCATGTTCGAAGGCGCACAGGGAGCGCTGTTGGATATCGACCACGGCACCTACCCCTTCGTCACCAGCTCATCCTCCACCGCCGGCGGCGCCGTCACCGGCACCGGCGTCGGCCCCACCCGCATCGACACCGTCATCGGCGTCACCAAGGCCTACGTCACGCGCGTCGGCGAAGGCCCGTTCCCCACGGAGATCTCTGACGCCACCGGCGAGCTGCTTCGCGCCCGCGGGCAGGAGTACGGCGCCGTTACCGGCCGTCCCCGCCGCTGCGGCTGGCTGGATATCCCGCTGCTCCGCTACTCCAATGCCATCAACGGCACTGAGTGGCTGGTCGTTACCAAGATGGACGTTATGGACGAGTGCGCGGAAATCCCCGTCTGCACCGGTTACAAGATCGACGGCAAGGTCACCGACATCATCCCCGCAGACATCCGCGGCTTCGAGTCCATCGTCCCCGTCTACACCACGCTCAAGGGCTGGATGACCTCCACCGAAGGCATCACCGAATACGACAAGCTCCCGCAGCTCGCAAAGGACTACATGGACTTTGTGCAGGATCAAAGCGGCGCGAAAATCGGCGTCATCTCCACCGGCCCGGACCGCGTACAGACCATCAACCTGCCCGAGTTCGAAGCGCTGCTCTAAGGCGTTACAGAACCCGACACAAAAACAAGCGGCGCACTCACTCCCATGCGGAGGGGTGCGCCGCGCTTCTTTACCGGCCCCGCCTTGGCGGAATCGGCACCGAAGACCTGCAATTTCAACAGCAGCGTGGCGTAATCGTCATGTGCGTTGCGCGGGTTTTGCGATAGGCTCGTCAACATAGCATTGGAGAAATAATGATCAGCTTCACGGTACGGCTGCGCTTTCCAGACGACGAGCGCGATGAGATGACACAGGTTTTGCGCGAACTGACCCGCGCTTCCAGGCAGGAGCCGGGCTGCGTTTCCTACGTGTCGCATTGGGTGGAGTCCGATCCCTCCACCGTGTTGATCTATGAGCAGTACAAGGACGAAGCGGCCGTGGAAGCCCATCGTGCCTCCCCGCACTTCGCTAAGTTCGCTATCGGCGGCCTGTATCAGAAGATGCTCGACCGGGTCGTTGAAAACCTGCAGGCGATCGCCTGATCGGGTGATGATCCGGCGCGGATTCGACTATTCTGGCTCGTCCCGCGTCCAACTCATATGAGCGGGCCTGGTATCGCGCTGCGATGGGATTTTGACGGCGGAGCAGAATCGGGTCTAACATCCGGTACGCCCATGGTTTACAACTCTCCATCACGTTCGCGCCTGCGTGGCGGTGTCTGGCTGGCAGCGGCGCTGCTGGTGCTGGCAGCGGTGCCTTCGGCGCTGGCTTTCCAGGCCAAGGCCAAGCACATGAAGCCCAAGCGGGCGGCGCGCCAGACGGTGGAGAACATGGAAGAACAGTGGCGGCAGGCCACGCTGGATGGCGATGCCGATGCCCTGGACCGCCTGCTCTCCGACGATTACGTCGGCATCACCGCGGCCGGCGAGGTGCTCACTAAGGCCCAGCAGCTGGCCCGCATCCGCGACCGCAAGGCAATGCTCACCGATATCGAGCTCTCCGACGTCAAGGTCAAGCAGATTGGCCCGATTGTCGCCGTCGTGATCTCTCGTGCGCAGGTCAAGGGCACGAACAATGGCAATCCTATCCAGGGGTTATTCCGCTACACGCGCGTTTACCAGCGGCTGGCCAGCGGCCAGTGGAAGATGACCAGCTCGGAAGCCACGCGCGCGCGGCCCGAAATTAATGGCGACGGCGAGCCCAGGGGCGATCGCCCGGCCAAGCGCCGCGCCGACTCCGCCGCCGATCCCCACGCATAATCCATCGCCGGCTGCCATTCCAGGCAAAAATAGGCCCACCCGCAAAGGTGGGCCAATTCTCGGAAAAACATCGTCTCCGCAATGGGACTACGCTACGTTGGCGTTAGTCAGCGGCAATAGCGATACAGCCGAGCGAGGTGCGATGGTGAGCGCGCGTTGCACGGTCACCATGTTCAGGCCGCTTACGCGACGCATCAGCGAACGGGTTCCACCGGTCAGGCGAGCGTCTTCGGGCTCGCCCGCAATGCGGAGAAGACGGGCAGCAATATCCGCTACCCGGCTGCGAGGATCGCTCGCGCCATCCTGCGGTTGGTAAAGCCTCTCGTCGGAATGGGAAGGTGTTGCCGATGCCCACGCCATCCCGCCATGGGCGACCCGGCGTGGCATCTCGTGCGCCGTTCCGATCCGGTGGGAGTGGCTCTTCGACGAATCGCTGGAAGAGGGGTACATGGCATGTCCTTGGGGTTCCGGGCACACGGCATAGTGTGCGCGACAGTCCTTTGGATGAATGACGCGTGACAGGAGTTGTCCGGCGGGTCTCGAAGCAGCAATTATTCCAACGGCTCTGCCGCCAGCGCTGCCCGCAGGCGCGTCCAGCTTTCGCGCAACATCTCGGGTAGAACGCGGGTTTCCCCCACGACGGTCATAAAGTTCGTGTCTCCGCTCCAGCGCGGAAGTGCATGAACGTGAAGGTGATGCGCCACCCCGGCACCGGCAGACTCACCCAGGTTCAGCCCCATGTTCAGGCCGTCCGGGTGGTAAACCTTGCGCAGCACCCGCTCGGCACGACGCATCATCAGCATCAGTTCACTCGCCGTCTCCAGCGGCAGCGCTGCCAGGCTGGCTTCGTGCTGGTAAGGTACCGCCATCAGGTGTCCGTTGCTGTAGGGGAAGGCGTTCAAGACCAGAAACCCGGTCTTGCCACGCTCCAGCAGTCCAATGGACTCCTCAGCTTCGGCGGCATCCATGCCTTGTGCGATGGCGTACTCCACGGCGGCCAGCATGTTGCAGAAGACGCAGTGCAGGTCGCCTGGCCATCCCGCCAGCTTGGCCGGCACGCCCTTCTTCACCAGCGAGGCGTCCTGACCCGTGATGTAGGCATAACGCCACGGCGTAAAAAGGCGATCCATACAACGCACTATAGCGGGTCGGCGGAGGAAATCCGGAAAGCTGCACCAACACCGGTGCGATCAGTGCAGGAACCTGTCCGAAAAGCGGATTTCTCGCCCGCGATCAACGGTCGCGCGTGTTGACCCGGACCCGCGTCACTGTTAGACTTTCGTATAGAGCCACTGTGCGGGGTCCAGTCGCAGCCGCTTCTTTAAATGCTTCACCACTCCTGCTGACATTATCGCTTACGGTACCGCCTCATCGGCGGCGACAACGTGTCGCCTCCAACCGTATGCAAGAAATGAAGTCGGGAATGAATCACCCACTGGACTCGGAGTCACTAAATTCATGGCCGACAACGACCACATCCTTTCAACCGAGAGCACACCCCTGAACACGACACTTGAACCCAACGCTACCGACGCGACGACCGAGCTGACCTCGGCTTCGACTGAAACCTCCTCTAACCCGACTGTTGCCGCCCCCGTGGCCGCACAGAACGACACCCCCGCGGCCGCATTCGGCGAGACCGCACAGCACGGCACCGCAGACCCGATCCCGGCGATCTCCGCCGCGGCCGAGACTGATGCCGAGCCCGAGTACGACGCCGATGATTTCGCCAAGGCGCTGGAAAGCTTCGACCGCGAGCAGGCTGCAGAGAAAGAATCTGCACAATCGCTCACCGCGGACGAAGTTGTCGTCACGGGCACCGTGGTCAAGATCACCGACAAGCACGTGGTGGTCGATATCGGCCTCAAGTCCGAGGGTCTCATTCCCCTGGACCAGACGCTGGACCACACGGGAGCGCAGAAGTTCAACGTCGGCGATACCGTCGAAGTTGTCGTCGAGCGTGAAGAGAACGAAGGCGGCTACCTCGTTTCTTACGAGAAGGCCCTCCGTCACAAGGTCTGGGACAAGCTGGAAGAAGCGGCCAACACCAAGACGCCCGTCAAGGGCATGGTCCTTTCGCGCGTCAAGGGCGGTCTGACTGTCGATATCGGCATCAAGGCGTTCCTGCCCGGATCGCAGGTTGAGGTTCGTCCGGTCCGCAATCTCGATGGCTACATCGGCACCGAGATCGAAGTCCGCGTCATCAAGCTCAACAAGAAGCGCGGCAACGTCGTCATCTCCCGCAAGGAGCTGCTCGAGGAAGACCAGAACGCCAAGAAGGAAGTCACGCTCTCTTCGCTCGAAGAGGGTTCGGTCTTCACCGGCGTGGTCAAGAACCTCACCGACTACGGCGCATTCGTCGATATGGGCGGCCTCGACGGCCTGCTCCACATCACCGACATGAGCTGGGGCCGCCTGACACATCCCCGGGATCTGGTGAATGTCGGAGACGAGATCCAGGTGAAGGTGCTCAAGTTCGATAAGGACAAGCAGCGCGTTTCGCTCGGCTTCAAGCAGCTCACGCCTGATCCGTGGCTCGATGCCACCGAGCGCTACCCCATCGGTGCGCAGGTCCGTGGCCGCGTTCTTTCGGTCACCGACTACGGCGCGTTCGTTGAGCTGGAGCAGGGCATTGAAGGCCTGGTCCACGTCAGCGAAATGACCTGGTCCAAGCGTATGAAGCACCCGTCGAAGATGGTCAAGCCGGGCGATGAGGTCGACACGATCATTCTTTCGGTCAACCCCACCGACCGCCGCATCTCGCTGGGCATGAAGCAGCTTCAGGACAATCCCTGGGAGCAGCTCGAAAACAAGTACCCCACCGGCGCCATCATCGAAGGCCGCGTGCGCAACCTCACCGACTTCGGCGCGTTCATCGAGATCGAAGACGGCATCGACGGCCTGGTACACGTTTCGAACCTCTCCTGGACCAAGCGCATCAAGCACCCGTCTGAAGTGCTGAAGAAGGGTGAGAAGGTCAAGGCCATCGTGCTCGGTGTCGAGCCCGAAAACCGCCGCCTCTCGCTCGGCGTCAAGCAGCTGCAGCCGGATGTGTGGGACACGTTCTTCGCCCAGCACCGTGTCGGCGACGTCATCAAGGGTAAGGTCCTGCGCACCGCGCAGTTCGGCGCCTTCGTTGAGATCGCTGAAGGTGTTGAAGGTCTCTGCCACGTATCTGAAGCCGTTGATGACACCGGCAAGCAGGTCGAGCTCGAGGTAGGTTCGGAGCACGAGTTCAAGATCGTGAAGATGAACCAGGAAGAGAAGAAGGTCGGTCTCTCGATCAAGGCCGTTGGCGAAGAAGCCAGCCGCGCCGAAGTCGAAAGCTACAAGGAGACCAAGAGCTCCGGAAAGGGCGGCAACAGCGGCTCCTCCAGCGGCTCATCCTCCTCGACCACTCTCGGCGACCTGCTCAAGTGGAAGAAAGCTGAGAACGAAGAGAACAACTAACTCTTCGCCTCAAACGAAACAGCAAAGGCCGCCCAACCGGGCGGCCTTCGCGTTTGTCTCTGTTGAACTTCTCTATCTGTCAGGCATTGTCATCCTGAGCGCAGCGAAGGACCTGCTTCTCGCCGCACCACCCCAACCCTGTCATCTCGACCGGAGCGCAGCGCAGTGGAGAGACCTGCAGTTCTGCTCTACGAAGCCACAGGCACCAACCCCGCCAGCGTCTTCTCCAAACTCGCCTGATCCTCGACATGTGTCGTAGCCAGTTCCCGATCAATCTGCCGATTCAACCCACTCAGCACCTTGCCCGGGCCAACCTCGATGTAATCCGTCGCGCCGCCCTGCTGCAGCCGCCGCACGCACTCCACCCAACGCACCGCACCCGTCACCTGCCGAATGAGCGCATCGCGAATCTCCGCGCCGCGGCTCAGCAGCCGCGCATCCACATTCGCAGCTACCGGATACGCAGGATCGCTAAACACAATCGACTCCAGCGCCTTCGCCAGGTCATCCTGCGCGGGCTGCATCAGCGCGCAGTGGAACGGCGCACTCACCGCCAGCATCACCGTCCGCTTGGCACCCACCTCCTTGCAGCGCTCCGCCGCCAGTTCAACCGCCTTCACCGAGCCGGAAATAACCGTCTGCCCAGGCGAATTTAAATTCGCCGGGGACACCACAGCCGACACCCGAGACGCAGCCGCAGCAAGCGTCGTAGCCGAATTGGCAGGGTCACTCAGCGCACTCAGCGCCGCGTCGCTCTGCGCGATCGGGTCGGCAGGATCGTCAGGCGGCGCCTGTGTCAGTTCGTCGGAAACCTTGGCGCAGATGTCGTTGATGCGCTCCGGATCAAGCCCAAGAATCGCCGCCATCGCACCCTCACCCTCGGGTACAGCCTCCTGCATAAATTGCCCTCGCGCTCGCACTGTGCGAACAGCGTCGTCAAACGTCAGCGTCCCCGCCGCCACATGCGCCGAGTACTCGCCCAGCGAGTGCCCCGCCGCAAAACCCACGCTGAGCCCGCGCGACGCCAGCTCCGGCGCCAGTACCCGCCCCGCCGCCGTGGAGACGGTCAGAATCGCCGGCTGCGTATGCTCGGTCAGCTTGAGCTGGTCTTCTGGCCCCTCGAAAATCAGTTTCGAAAGCGAGAACCCAAGCGCCTCATCAGCCTCGTCAAAAACAGCCTTGGCAGCGGGGTAAGTGTCATAAAGGTTGCGGCCCATACCGACGGTTTGCGAACCCTGTCCGGGAAAGAGCAGGGCAATTTTTTTCGATGCAGCGTCACTCATACAGCTCCATTGTAGGAGCTTTGTCGCCCTGTGCGCACGGTGCGCACACATCTGCTCCGGCTACTCCGTGGGGTTGGTGATGAACGTCTGCTCCGCCTTCGCCGTCAGGATGCGATACAGACCAAACTGCCGCCCGCTGTGCCCGCGCAGCTCAAACAGCAGGCTCGCGCGATGTTCCCAGTCGGGGTCCACAGCGTCAATCAGCCGGAACCACGGCGTGCGGTCCAGGTGGTCGGCGTCGGTGACCGTAGCCAGAGCTACCTGCATCTCGCCGCTCGGCAACCGCTGCGCCACCACGGTCACGTACCGCTCCGGTAGCGCGGGCCCAGCGGTCTGCCGCACGGACGGGCTGATCGCCGTGTACACAAACGTCGGCAGGGCGCCATAGCTCAGCGTGTAAGCGTGAATCTCTTCGCTGCTCATCACCGCGGCAACCGGTGCCGTAGCAGCTTCGGGCTTTGCCGCCGGGCGCCGTGCCCGGGCCGCCGCCGTGCCGGGGCGCGTCTTTACCGGAGCTGCTGGAGCAGGTGCTGCCGCCGCATTAGTGCGGTCATAATCGGCAAGCTGCTGTTGCGCCATCTGCTGCATCTTCGCGAGCATCTCCGCCTGCTCGGAGGGCGACTCCCAGCTGCGTGCAAACGGATGCGGCTCCCGCGTCGCGGCATCGGAGACGGCCACCATCTGGTGCAAATCAACCGGAACCCCGGAAAGCTGAGCCACCGCCGTACCCACACCCCCCGTCTTGCCGCGCTTCATGCTGGGCCGATCCGGGTCGTCGTTCAGTGAGCCGTTGATCGCCCTCACCCCCGACTCATCCTTCTTCTTGCGATCTTCCTCGGCCTGCTTGGGCGAGCGCCGCCGCAGCGTCGGGCGATTGCTGTCATCCTCCGGATCAGCGTCCGGGTGCCGCGGATTCACCGGTGGCGTATTCGAAGCCGTCGTCGTCGCGGGCGTATCGGAAGGGTCAGGCGGTGGAGAAGACTTCGCCGGCGCCTTCGACATGTGCGGCCGTTCGTCATCTTCGTCCGTCGGCGAAGTAGCCGGCGTCACCGAGGACTGGTCATCGGTCTTCCGGTTGTTGGATCCCTTCTTGTCATCCGCACTGCGCTTGGAAAAAGTGGGCCGGTCGGCGTCCTTGTCCTTGCTGCCCACGATCTCCGGGTTCGCGGCCGAGGCCCGCAGCGGAGCCGCCTTCTTTTCCTGCCTCAGCGGCGTGTAGTCGCCGTAGCCAAACCAGCCAATATCGTTGTTGTCCGCCGCTGGGCCGGCGGCGGGAACCAGGTGGCGCGCGTAATCCAGCGTCAAATTCCCCTGCGCCACGCCCGCTTTCTCCAGCGAATAAATATTGCCATTCACCAGCGCCAGCGGGACCGGTCGCGCGTAATACGTTCCGCCGTCCTGCATCTGGCCTTCGATGAACACGGTTACCGGCACCAGCCGCGCCGCGTTGGGCTTGGCCAGGTCGCCCGTCCACTCGTACACGCCCACGGCGCGCGTCACTTTTTCAGGTGCATCCACACGGTGGGTCTGCGCGAACGCAGCAGAGGCAAGCGCCATACAGGCAGCGGCGCAGGCAGAGCGGGTTAGGCGGGGCGTGAACATGGCTAAAAGATTAGACGCGGATGCCGGCAAGTCGGGTTTAGCGGATGCCGGCAACACGAGTAATAGCTGGCCCTAAGTCTAATCCCCTGCGACATGCGCCGGTGTACTGCCACCTTGCGGCTTCACCGCAAAGCCCATCCAGCGGCGCAGGCGGCGGCGGAAGGCCGGCAGGGCCACCCGGACGCGGTCAAAGAACAGGTACACCACCGGCGTCGTGAACAGCGTTAGGCACTGCGACACGCACAGCCCGCCTACGATGGTGATGCCCAGCGGCCGCCGCAACTCCGACCCCGTACCCGAGCCCAGCGCCATCGGCAGCCCACCCAGCAGCGCGGCCATGGTCGTCATCATGATGGGCCGGAAGCGCAGCATCGCCGCGTGGAAGATCGCCTGTTCGGGCGTCATGCCTTCCTCGCGCTCCGCCACCAGCGCAAAGTCCACCATCATGATCGCGTTCTTGTTCACGATGCCAATCAGCAGCACGATGCCGATCATCGCCATCACCGACAGGTCCACCTTGAACAGCAGCAGGAACAGGAACGCCCCCACGCTGGCCGAAGGCAGCGTCGACAGAATGGTCAGCGGATGCACAAAGCTTTCGTACAGGATGCCGAGCACGATATACACCGTCACCAGCGCGAGCAGCACCAGCAGCGGCATGGTGGAAAGCGAATCCTGGAACGCTGCCGCGGTGCCCTGGAAGCTGCCATGCACCGTGGACGGCATGCCAATCTTCACGCGCGCTTCGTCGATAGCCACCGTCGCGTCAGAAAGCGACGACCCCAGCGTCAGGTTGAACGATAGCGTCGTCGCCGGTGTCTGCCCCTGGTGCGGAATCGACAGCGGAACGCGCTTGGTCTCGTAATGCGTAATAGCTGAAAGCGGAATCATCGCGCCGGTGTTCGCCTTCAGAAAAATCTTCTGCATGTCCAGCGGATCGTTCTGGTACTGCTGCTGCACCTGCATCACCACGTGGTACTGGTTCAGTGGACGATACGTGGTAGCGACCTGCCGCTGGCCGAAGGCATCGGAAAGCGTCGCGTCGATCACCTGCGCAGAAATCCCCAGCCGCGAAGCCGTATCGCGGTCGATCACCAGCTGGGCCTTCAGGCCCTCCTGCTGCTGGTTGGTGGTCACATCTTTTAGCGACGGGATGTCCTGCATCGCCGCCATCAACTTTACTGACCACTCGTTCAACAACGTCAGCGAGTCCGCCGTGAGCGCGTACTGGTACTGCGTCGCCGACTGGCGCCCGCCGATGTTGAGTTCCTGCGAACTCTGCAGCAACAGCTGCACGCCGGGAATGCGACCGGTGAGTGGCCGCAGGCGATTCAGCGTCGCCTCCGAACTCATATCCAGCGGCGGATTCTTGCTGAAATAGTTGCGAATATTAGTCAGCAGGCCAGGGTGCCGCTGTTCATCCGGTTGGAGCACGATAAACATCTGCCCGGAGTTGGACGACCCGCCGCCGCCACCACCCACGAAAGACACCGTGTTGAGCACGGCGGGGTCCTTGCTGACGATCGCATTCAACTGCAGCATCTTCTGCTTCATCACATCGAAGGAAACGTCCTGCTGGCCACGGATGTTCCCGTTCATACGGCCGGTGTCCTGCTGCGGAAAGAAGCCTTTGGGTACCAGGAAGTAGAAATAGATGTTCAGGCCGAAAGTGCAGAGAAACACCAGGCCGATGATGAATTGATGGCGTAGGACCCAGCTGAGCCCGCTGCCGTAATTCTCCGAAAGCCGCTGCAGGTGCCGTGCTCCCGTCCTGTAAAACCAGCCCTTGGTGCTGTGGTCGACCGGGCGCAGGAACTTTGCCGCCAGCATCGGTGTGGTGGTGAGCGAGACGATCAGCGACATAAAGATCGCCGCCGAAAGCGTCAGCGCAAACTCGCGGAACAACCGCCCCACGATGCCGCCCATCAGCAGGATCGGAATGAACACTGCGATCAGCGAGATCGACATCGACAGCACCGTGAAGCCGATCTCCGCCGAGCCCTTCATCGCTGCCTGGAACGGCGTCATCCCTTTTTCAAGGTGCCGCGAAATATTCTCGATCACAACAATGGCGTCGTCGACGACGAAGCCTGTGGATATGGTTAGCGCCATCAGCGAAAGGTTGTCGATGGTGAAACCCATCAGGTACATCGCCCCGCAGGTGCCCAGTAGCGAGAGGGGAACCGACACGGATGGGATCAGCGTGGAACGGCCTTCGCGCAGGAACAGGAAGACCACCATGATCACCAGTGAAACCGACAGCAGCAGCATGTGCGTGACGTCTTTCACCGATGCCCGGATCGTCGTCGTGCGGTCGAGCAGCACCTGCAGCTTGATGGCCGGGGGAATCGACGCCTGCAACTGCGGCAGGATCTTCAGCACGTTATCGACGGTCTGAATCACATTCGCGCCGGGAGACTTGAACACCTGGATGATGATCGCGGGAACGCCGTTGGCGACGCCGCCGGTGTGAATGTCTTCCACGCCGTCAAACACGTGCGCCACGTCCTGCAGGCGAACGATGCCCGTGACGTTGGTCGGCTTCACGGTGGTCTTCACCGTCGCCGGCGTCGATGCGGCGGTCGTCGCGGCCGAATTCGTAGCCGAGGTTCTCGTGCCGCCCGTCGTTGCGCTCGTGGAAGATGAGCTGGTGGCATTCAGCGCGCCGCTGCCCGCGCCGATCGCGCCGTTTGCGCTGGCCTGCGAACTGGAGACGGGTCCCTTGTTCGTCGCAATAATCAGCGGAGCATAAGCGGCCGCGCCAAACAACTGGTCGGTCGTATCGATCGAGATGTGCTGGCCGTTGGGCCCATCGCCATTCAGGTAGCCGGTGGGCTGCAGCACATTGACGGTGCCAATGGCCGCACGCACCGCTTCCAGGCCAAGGCCGGAATTCGCCAGCTGATTCGGATTCGTCTCAATGCGTACGGCAGGCTTGGCCGAGCCGCCTGTAAAGGTCTGCCCGACGCCTTCCACCTGCGAAATCTTCTGCGCCAGAATCGAGTCCGAAACGTCGTACATCTGCGCCACCGAAACCGTATCGGATGTCAGCCCCAGCATCAGGATGGGCGCGTCGGCCGGGTTCGACTTCCGATAAGTCGGATTCGACGGCAGGTTGGCCGGCAGCTGCGCGCGCGCGGCGTTGATGGCCGCCTGCACATCGCGTGCAGCGCCGTTCACATCGCGGTCCAGGTCGAACTGCATCGTGATGCGCGATGACCCGATGCTAGACGACGACGTCATCTCGTTGATGCCCGCAATGCGCGAGAACTGCCGCTCCAGCGGCGTGGCCACCGCCGACGCCATCGTTTCCGGGTCGCCGCCGGGCAGCGACGCGCCCACGTTGATTACCGGGTACTCCACCTGCGGCAGCGACGCCACGGGTAGCAGCTTGTATGCCACCGACCCGCCCAGAATGATCGCCGCCGAAAGCAGGAACGTCGCCACCGGCCGCTTGATGAACGGCGCGGAGAAGTGCACGGCATTCACATTGGCCGAAAGCGGCTGGTCCTTCTTCTTCTGGTCGCCCGGCTGAGGATGATCGTGCGACGCATGGTCACCCGCGCGCGTGTTCGAGCCGCCGCCTTCGCGCAGCTTCCGCTGGTCTTCAGCAGTGGCCGCATCGTGCGGAGTGTGATCGCCGGGTTGGGGATTTTCGAAACTCATCGCGCTCGATTAGTCTCCCGCTGCCGCATGCGGTTCGTGCGGGTTGTGATCGCCGCCGTGAGTATGTTCATAAAGCTCTTCATCGGCTTCCGCGGTGTTCAGATACTTGCGGCCGATGCGGTCGAAGAACAGGTAAACCACCGGCGTCGTAAACAGCGTCAGTACCTGCGACACAATCAGGCCGCCGATGATCGAGATACCCAGCGGACGCCGCAGCTCCGACCCCGTCCCCTGCCCCAGCGCCAGAGGGACACCGCCGAGAAGTGCTGCCATGGTCGTCATCATGATCGGCCGAAAACGCAGCAGGCAAGCCTGGTAAATCGCTTCCTCCGGGTCCATGCCCTGTTCGCGCTCGGCTTCCAGCGCAAAGTCGATCATCATGATCGCGTTCTTCTTAACGATGCCGATCAGCAGGATGATGCCGATCAACGCAATCACCGAGAGGTCGATGTGGAACAGCATCAGCGCCAGGATGGCGCCCACACCGGCGGACGGCAGCGTCGAAAGAATCGTCACCGGGTGAATGTAGCTCTCGTACAGCACGCCCAGCACGATGTAAACGGTGATCAGCGCCGCCAGGATCAGCAGCGGCTCATTGGAAAGCGAAGCCTCAAACGCAGCAGCTGATCCCTGGAACGCCGTGTTCACGCTGATCGGAAGGTTCAGCTCCTTGGTCGCCTTGTTGATCGCTTCCACCGCATCGCCGATGGATTTGCCCGGCGCCAGGTTGAAGCTGATCGTGGTCGAAGGAAACTGACCCTGGTGGTTGATCACCAGCGACGTGGTGCCCGGAACAACGTGCGTAAACGTGCTCAGCGGCACCTGCACGCCATTGGAGCTGCGCACGTAAATGTTATTTAGCGCGGTTACATTCCGCTGGAACTGCGGCGCGACCTCCATAATCACGTGGTACTGGTTCAGCTGCGTGAAAATCGTAGAGACCTGGCGCTGCGCAAACGCATCGTCCAGCGTGTCGTCAATATTCTGCGGCGTAATGCCGAGCCGTGACGCCGTATCGCGGTCAATCACCAGCTCCACCTGCAACCCGCCCAGCTGCTGATCGCTGGCCACATCGGTCATCACGGGAATCGTCTTGAACTTGGTCACCAGCTGATCGGTCGCCGTCGCCAGTTCGGTCGCGCTCGCGTCTTCCACGGAGAACTGGTACTGCGTCCGCGACACGCGGTCTTCCACCGTCAGGTCCTGCAGCGGCTGCAGGTAGGTCTGGATGCCGTTGACCTTGTTCACCTCGGGCTGGATGCGCTGAATGATCTCCAGTGCAGACTTGGAGCGATTTTCCTTGTCCTTCAGGTTGATCTGAATTTCACCTGAGTTCAGCGTCTGGTTCTGCGCATCGATGCCGATGAACGAGCTCACCGACTCCACATCGGGGTCCTGCAGGATCACCCGGGCAAGCTGCTGCTGGCGGTCGCTCATCGCGGAAAAGCTCACGCTCTGGTCAGCCTGCGTAATCGCCAACAGCACGCCGGTGTCCTGCACCGGGAAGAAGCCCTTGGGCACGATGATGTACAGCAGCACGGTGAAGACAAACGTGCCCAGCGTGATCAGCAGCGTCAGCGTCTGGTGTGCGAGCACCCACTTCACGCCCACGCCATACTGCGCAATCACGTACTCGAACCACTCTTCCGACTTGCGATAGAACGCATTCTGCTGCGACTTCGGCTTGTGCTTCAGCAGCTTGGCCGCCAGCATCGGCGTCAGCGTCAGCGAGACAAACGCCGAAACCAGGATGGTCACGGCCAGCGTCACCGCAAATTCCCGGAACAGCCGGCCGACGATGTCGCCCATGAACAACAGCGGAATCAGCACAGCAATCAGCGACACCGTCAGCGACAGAATCGTGAACCCGATCTGTTCCGACCCCTTGAGCGCCGCGTCCAGCGGCGAGTCGCCCATCTCCAGGTAGCGGTCGATGTTTTCGACCATCACGATCGCATCGTCCACCACGAAGCCCGTAGAGATGGTGAGCGCCATCAGGCTCAGGTTGTTCAGCGAGTAGCCCAGCAGGTACATCACGCCGAACGTGCCCACAATCGACAGCGGCACCGCCACGGCGGGAATCAGCGTCGCCGCAAACGAGCGCAGGAACAGGAAGATGACCATCACCACCAGCGCGATGGTCAACAACAGCTCGAACTTCACGTCCGACACCGAAGCCCGAATGGTATTGGTGCGGTCAGTCAACACCTGCAGATCGACAGCCGCCGGCAGCGACTCCTTCAGTTTTGGCAGCAGAGCCTGCACTTCGTCGACCACGCCAATGATGTTGGCGCCCGGCTGGCGTTGGATATTGACGATGATCGCCGGCTTGAGCGCCGCATCGCGTGCCGGCTGCTGCACGCCGTTCACGGTCTGCGCCGGCTGCTTGGCCGTGCCCATCCACGCAGCCTGGTAAAGATTTTCTGCGGAGTCTACCGCGTTCGCCACGTCGGAAAGCCGGACCGGCGACCCGTTGCGATACGCGATGATCACGTTCGCGTAATCCTTGCTCGATAGCAGCTGATCGTTGTCGCCGATGGTGTAAGCCTGGCGGAAGCCGTTCAAATTGCCCTTCGCCTGGTCAACGTTGGCCGTGCCCAGTGCGCTGCGGATGTCCTCCATCGAGAGGCCGTACCCGGCCAGCGCCGTGGGATTAGCCTGGATGCGCACCGCCGGCTTCTGTCCGCCCGCAATCGACACGAGACCAACGCCCGAGAGCTGCGAAATTTTCTGCGCCAGGATCGTGTCAGCTAAATCCTCGACCTTCGACAGCTCCATCGTGTTCGAAGTCAGCGCCAGCGTCATGATCGGCGCATCGGCCGGGTTCACCTTGGAGTAGATCGGCGGGTTAGGCAGGTCCTTCGGCAGGAACGAGAAGCCGCCGTTGATGGCGGCCTGCACGTCCTGCTGCGCAATGTCGATCGACTCGTTCAGGTTGAACTGCAGCGTGATGATGGAGCCGCCGCCTGAGGACGACGAGGTCATCTGCGTCAGGCCAGGAATCTGGCCGAACTGCCGCTCCAGCGGCCCGGTCACCGCGCTCGCCATCACCTCGGGCGAGGCGCCCGGATAGAACGTCTGCACCTGGATGATCGGGTAGTCCACCTGCGGCAGCGCCGAAACCGGCAGCTGCAGGTAGCCCACGCCACCGGCCAGCATAATGGCCACCATTAACAACGTGGTGGCCACCGGCCGCAGAATAAATGGCCGTGAAGGACTCATTGATTGCCGCCGCCGGCGTTAGGCGCTCCGTTGGCGCCACGCTGCCGGTGCGGACGCTCTCCGCCGCCATCGCCCGCGGACTGGCCGTCGGCTCCGCCCTGTCGGCGATGCCCGCCGTTGCCGCCGCCAGGCTGGCCCTTGTCCGTTCCCGTTCCCGGTGCCGCATTGCTGCCCACCGGCTGGCCGTTGGCCGGGCTCACGCCGCGTCCGTTGGGCTGTCCATTCGGCGCCGCGGGGGCGCCCGTCGACGTATCGGAAGGCGCGCCGCCGGTCACCGTCGCGTTACCGCCTGCCGGAGCAATCTGGGGCGTCACGTTGGAGCCATCGGTCAGCCGCTCCTGCCCATCCACCACCACCAGGTCGCCGGCCTTCAGCTGTCCTGGCGAAAGAATGGAGTTCGCGCCCTGCACAAAATCAACGTGCACATTGACGGCGTTCACGTGCGACGTAGGCCGCGGTGCTCCGCCATTGGCACCCGCCGGTGCGCCCGGCGTTCCGGCTGGAGCACCTCCGCCCGCAGGACTGCCGCCAGGTGCCGTCGACCCGGAGGGATTGCCGCCGCCGCCATTCGCTCCAGCACCAGCACCGCCGTTACGACGACCACCACCGCCGCCGCCAGCACCGCCCCCGCCGCGTCGTCCGCCCGGGAGACCCGCACCGCCGCGTGCCACAAATACGAACGTGCCCTGGGTGCCGCTCTGGATCGCTGCCGTCGGAATCACGATCGCGTTTTGCCGCTGCGCCAGGACCAGCCGGATATTCACAAACTGGTTCGGAAAAAGGGCGTTGTCCGTATTCGGAAAGACTGCCTTAAGCTTGGCCGTGCCGGTTGTGGTATCGATCTGGTTGTCGATGGTCAGCAGCGTTCCGGTGCCCAGCTTGTTGGCGCTGCCGCGGTCGAACGCTTCCGCCACCAGCTTGCTGCCGCCGCGCATCGCCTGCTGCACCTGCGGCAGCTGGTCTTCCGGCAGCGTGAAGATGACCGCGATGGGATGAACCTGGGTAATGACCACCAGCCCCGTCGCATCCGATGCGTGGACGATGTTGCCCGGGTCCACGCCGCGCAGACCCACCACGCCGTCGATCGGCGAATAAATGCGCGTGTAACCCAGGTTCACCTTCGCCGCTTCAATCGCGGCCTGGTCGGCCTTGATCACGCCCGAAGCCTGCCCGGCATTGGTAAGCTGCGTCTGCTGCGATTCCTTGCTGACTACGCCCGCCTGGTACAGCGCGGTGTAGCGCTGCGCTTCAGCCTGGGTGTTGGCGAGGGTGGCTTCGTCCTTGGCGAGCGTGCCGCTGGCCTGGTCCACCGTCGCCTGGTAGGGCCGCGGATCGATCTGGATCAGCAGCTGGCCCTGCTTAACCGCCTGACCTTCCTGGAAGTTCACCTTCAGCAACTGGCCGTCGACCCGGCTGTGCAGCGTCACGGTGTTGTAAGCCGTCACCGTGCCCAGCGCGGTCAAGTAAACCGGAACCGTGGTCTGCACCACCGGCGTTACCATTACCGGCGTGGCACGGCCGGCATTATCGCGGGCAGTGCGCGTGTTGGTGGCCGTGGTGGCCACGTTATTGGAGTGAATGCGCCACACCACCACGCCGATCAGGGCAAGAAAGATCACCAGGAAAAGGATCTTTTTCCACGGGCTGCCTTTCGAACCCGGATCACCGGTCTCAGCAGGCAGAAGATGGGATGAATCGGTCACAGAGGTTCTCCCCGAAGGTGTCGGCAAAGCTTTGTAGGAATCGTGCCCGGCTTCAGACGCAGGCTCGGATTCGTGTGTAAGAGGCAGAGGCATGGTGCTCGATCTACTCCTAGGATGCGGAACTTGTAAAAAAATGTCTTCAGTTGAGATACGCAGAACACGTCCGCTGAGTCTCAGCGCGTGCCCACTGCTCCGGCGATTTTCGACCCCGGGTGAATCCCGCTCGTCGCCGGAAGACCTTCCCTATGAAGATATAGTGACTCTAGGGTCAGTAAAGCGTTTTACGGTATCAGACCGAATCTGACCATCTGGACAGATTCAACAAAAAGGGGAGAGCGCATGATCGAAGGCAGGGAACCGGTGAGCAGCCCAACGCCTCAGTCGGCGCTGCCGGCTGCTGTCATCTGCGTCGATCTCGACGGCACGCTGGTCAAGTCCGACACCCTCATTGACAGCGTGCTGGTACTCGCCCGCCAGCATCCCCGCGACCTGCTCCGCATTCCCGGCTGGATCGCCCAGGGCAAGGCCGCCTTCAAGCGCCACGTCACCTCCTCGGTCGCCCTCGATGTCGAGCACCTGCCCTACAACCGTCCTCTTTTGGACTGGCTGCGGATTCAACGGGGAGCAGGCCGTTCGCTCTATCTCGCCACCGCCGCCGACACCGTCCTCGCCGAGCGCGTCGCCCACCACCTTGGCATCTTCGACGGCGTGTTGGCCTCCGACGGCGCCACCAACCTCGCCGGCAAAAACAAGCTCGCCGCCTTCCAGCAGCGCTTTGGCGACGACTTCTGCTACATCGGGAACGCGCCGCCGGACGCCGTTCTGCTCGCCGCCTGCCGCAACCCCATGGTCGCCAACCCATTCCTGGGCCTCACCTCCATGCTGCGCAAGGCCGGAACCGTACCGGTAGAAACCTTCGAGGACCGCACGCCGAACATCAAAAGCTGGCTCCGCGCCATCCGCCTGCACCAGTGGGCTAAAAATACGCTGATCTTCGTGCCCCTGCTCCTCGCCCACGCCTGGCGCCTCGGCACCGTCGCCGCCGCGCTCATCGCCTTCCTCAGCTTCGGCATGTGCGCCTCGGCCACCTACATCATCAACGACCTGCTCGACATCGAAACCGACCGCCGCCACCTCCGCAAGCGCCGCCGCCCCTTCGCCGCAGGAGACCTCTCGGCCATCACCGGCGTCATCGTCGTCGTCCTCATGCTCGCTGCAGCCTTCGCCCTCGCCTTCGCGCTGCCCCACCTGCTGCTGCTGCTGGGCGCTCCGGGGCTGGCCGCGCCCTACAAATTCCTGATGTGGCTAGGCCTCTACACCGTCACCACCCTCAGCTACTCGCTCTACCTCAAGCGCCAGCTCCTGCTCGACGTCTTCGTCCTCAGCGGCCTGTACACCCTGCGCATCCTCGCCGGCAGCGCCGCCACCGGCGTTCCCGTCACCGCGTGGCTGGCGGGTTTCAGCGTCTTCTTCTTCCTCTCACTCGCCTTCGTCAAGCGCTTCAGCGAGCTCGAAGGCCTGCGCGAGCGCGGCGCCACCGTCTCTAACGGCCGCGGTTACTTCGTCGGCGACCTCGAGCAGCTTCGCGCCCTCGGCACCGGCGCCGCCTACGCCGCCGTCGTCGTCATGACGCTGTACATCAACGACCCCAAAACCAACACCCTCTACCACCACCCCATCCGCCTCTGGCTCGTCGTCCCGGTCCTTCTCCTCTGGCTAAGCCAGGTCTGGATGCTCACCAGCCGCGGCGAAATGCACGACGACCCCGTCGTCTTCGCCATCACCGACAAGCGCAGCCTCCTGCTTGGCCTGCTGATGGCCGTGGTGATTTGGACCGCGCTCTAGGGCTGAAGCATCGCCGTCATTTATCCTGAATGTTCAACCCTCATGAGCACAGCTATCCCCGAACTTTCCACCTTTGACGAGCAGGACCTCGACCGCGCCTTCGCCGCTCTCACCGCCGAAGTCCGCGAGCAGGCCAAATCGCTCCGCAGCGACGAAGCCATCGAGGCCTTCCGCCTCAACTGGCTCGGCCGCAAGCAGGGCCGTCTCGGCCAGATCAGCGCCGCCTGGCTCAAATCAGCGCCCGTTGAGGCCAAGAAGTCCCTCGGCATCCGCTTCAACGCCCTCAAGGCCCTGGTCGAAGAGCAGCGCGCCGCCACCGGAGACGCCGATGCGCGCACCGCGAGCACCCTCGACGTCACCCTCCCCGGCACCGCCCACCGCATCGGCGTCGAGCACCCGCTCATCAGCACGATGGCCGAAATCGTCAGCGTCTTCCAGCGCATGGGCTACTCCGTCGGCCTCGGCCCGGAGGTCGAAACCGACTTCTACAACTTCGAAAGCCTCAACTTCCCCCCCAACCACCCCGCCCGCGACACCCAGGACACCCTCGTCGTCGCCGGCCAGGACGCCAAGCCCCTCCGCGACCGCCTGCTGATGCGCACGCACACGTCACCCGTGCAGATTCGCACCATGCTCGAGCAGGCGCCGCCGCTCCGCATCGTCATTCCCGGCAAGGTCCACCGCAACGACGCCGCCGACGCCACCCACTCCCCCGTGTTCCACCAGGTCGAAGGCCTCTGCGTCGGCACCGACATCACCTTCTCCGACCTCAAAGGCACCCTCGACCACGCCATGAAAGCCTTCTTCGGCTCGGCCGTCAAAACCCGCTTCTTTCCCAGCTTCTTCCCCTTCACCGAGCCCTCCGCCGACGTCCAGATCAGCTGCATCTTCTGCGGTGGCAAAGGCTGCCGCAAGTGCAAGCACTCCGGCTGGATCGAGCTGCTGGGCTGCGGCATGGTCGACCCCGCCGTCTTCGAAGCCGTCAACCAGCGCCGCATCGAGCTGGGCCGCGACCCCGTCTACGACACCAAAAAAATCAGCGGCTTCGCCTTCGGTATGGGCGTCGACCGCATCACCATGATGAAGTACGGCATCAGCGACATAGGCCTGCTCTACAGCGGCGACATGCGCTTCCTGGAGCAGTTCGCATGAACATTCTGACCAAGTGGCTCCGCTCCTATCTGCCTGAACTCCCCGTCGACGACCGCCAGCTCGCCGAAGACCTCACCCTCCGCGGCATCGCCGTCGAAGGTGAGTTCGAAGCCTCCTGCGGCGGCAAGCTCTACGAAATGGACATCACCACCAATCGCGTCGACGCCATGAACCACTACGGCGTTGCGCGCGAAGCAGCAGCCATCTACGGCGTGCCTCTCAAGCCGCTGGCAGCCGCAGATCCCATCGCCGAAACCCAGCCCGGCGCCGGCTTCCCCGTCCGAATCGAGGCCGACGACCTGTGCGGCCGCTTCACCGCCCGCATCATCCGCGGCGTCACCGTCCGTCCCTCCACCGGCCTAATCGCCGAGTACTTCACCGCCCTCAGCCAGAAGCCCATCTCCGCTCCCGTCGACGCCACCAACTTCGGCTGGCTCGCCATGGGCCAACCGACCCACGCCTTCGACCTCGACAAAATCGAAGGCGGCATCGTCGTCCGCCGCGCCCGCGCCGGTGAAAAGCTTCAACTCCTCGACGGCACCGAGCGCACCCTCGTCGCCGACGACCTCGTCATCGCCGACGAAAAGAAAGCCCTCGGCCTGGCCGGCGTCATGGGCGGCTGGGACTCCCGCGTCACCGACGAAACCCGCAACATCCTCGTCGAAGCCGCCTGGTTTGACCCCGCCACCATCCGCGCCAGCTCCCGCCGCCACCTGCTGCACACCGACGCCTCGCATCGCTTCGAGCGCGGCGCCGACTTCGCCATCGCCCCCGCCGCCAACAACCTCGTCACCCGCCTCATCATCGAGCAGTGCGGCGGCGACGTCACCGGCCCGCTCGTCGACGTCATCATCCCGGCACTCGCCGCGAAGACCGCCGCGCGCCTCCCCATCAAGCTCAGCGTCACCGAAGTCCAGCGCCACCTCGGCACCACGCTCGATGGCGAAGGCATCTCCGCCGAAATCATCGAGCGCTTCCTCAGCGCCCTCGGCTGCGTCCTTTCCCGCGACGCCGCCGCCAACACCTGGAACGTCACCCTCCCCAGCTGGCGTCTCGACCTCGAGCGCGAAATCGACCTAGTCGAAGAGGTCGCCCGCGTCTACGGCTACAACAAATTCGCAGACACCCTGCCCACCTTCACCGGCACCGTCATCGAACTCCCGCATAGCTCGCAGGAAAGCATCATCCGCGAAACTCTCCGCGGCATCGGCTTCTCTGAAGCCATTTCCAGCACCTTCGTAGCCGAGCACGAAGCCACCGCCTTCGGCGATGCGCAATCAGGCGTTGTCGCCATGGGCAATCCGCTCAGCGAAGAAGCCGGCATGTTGCGCCCCGCGCTCACTCCCGGCATGGCCACCATGCTCGCCCACAACCTGCATCGCGACGTCGCCGACGTCCGCCTCTTCGAACTCGGCACCGTCTTCACCGGCTCCACCACGCAAGTACAAGAAGCCACCGGCCTCGCCATTGGCATCACCGGCGCATCCGCCGCCACATCGCTGCACAGCGCAAACGACGTGCTCTTCTACGAAATGAAGGGCGCCATCGAAACCCTGCTCGCAAAATTCTCCGGCACCGTCACCTTCGACGCAGCGGACCTCCCCACATGGATCGAGCCCGGTCGCGGCGCACGTGCTCTGCTCGACGGCGCACCCATCGCCTGGTTCGGCGAACTCGCCTCCGCCGAAGCCCAGCGCCGCAAGCTGCGCCAGACCTGCGTCCTCGCCGAGGTCAAAGCGGCAATCCTGCTCACCGCAAAGCTCCGCCAGCCCGTCTCGCGCGATCTCTCGCGCTTCCAGGCCGTGCAGCGCGACTTCTCCTTCGTCTTCGCCGACACCGTCCACTGGCAACAGATCGCCTCTGCTCTCAACGGCCTCAACATCCCTGAGCTCCAACGCATCGCCCCCGTAGAAATCTTCCGCGACCCCAAGGGCAAAGCCGTCGCCGCTGGCAGCTACTCGCTGCTCACTCGCGTCGTCTTCCAGTCCATCGACCGCACCCTCACCGAGGAAGAAATCGCCACTTGGCATGAGCGCATCGTTACCGCGCTCACCACGCTCGGCGGAACCCAGCGCGCCTAGTTCTCCTCCGCGCGAACCTCGCAAGGTACTCCCAACGATCGCACCCTTTTATCCACTCACCCAGTCGCTATACTTCGACTTGTTGAAGGGGCAATAAGGCAATGGACGCAGTAGCCACACCATCGGGAACCATCACGGCAGACGAGTTCCTCGCTCTCGAGCAGAAGGTCCTCCGCGCCGTTACCATGATCCGCCAGGAGCGCGAAGCCCGCGCTGCGGTTGAGGCTGAGCTCGCCAACGCCAAAAACGAAATCAACGAGCTGCACGCCAAGCTGGCCTCCGCCGGAGCCGCGCAGACCGAAGTCGACACCCTCACCCGCGAGCGGGAAGCCGTGCGCCAGAGGGTCGAAAAGATGCTCGCCCAGATGGACGAGTTGCTGTAGTAGTTGCAAGGCCGCACGTGTGGTGAAGGGAATAGTGAATAGGTCTCGTCCGGGTGCCTGGGTAGCCTCCTGACAAGCACTATTCACTATTCGCTTTTCCGCATCGAACAGACCATGGGAGAAGTTTTGGCAGAAGCGAAACAAATGTCAGCCGCCGAGCTGTCGCGTGCACAACTGGCCGCGCAGGAAACCGGCGCCGTAGTGGTAGAAATTTATGACCAGGTTTACCAGCTCAGCGGTACCAACCCCGCCTACATCCAGCGCCTAGCCAACATGGTCGACGACAAGATGCGTGCCGTCTCCTCCCACGGTGCCACGGTAGACTCCCTCCGCGTAGCCGTCCTCGCCGCCCTCAACATCGCCGACGAGCTCGTCACCCTCCGCTCCCGCTACGACCTGCTCGCCAGCAGCACATCGGAAGACCACACCTCGGTCCGCTCCCGCGCCGGCTCACTAGCCGGCATGTTGGACGAAATCCTCGAAGAGCGCCGCGCAGGTTAGGCAGGCATCGCCGGCAGCCGCTTTTCATAGCAAAAAAATCGCAGCCCCGGTCGATGCCCAAGATCGATCTCGCCCGAAAAGCTATACCCCAGCTTCGGAAACAGCTTTTGCGTCGCCGCGTTCTTCGTATTCGTGTCCACTCTCAGAACGCTGATGCCTGCTTCCTCCGCCAGCGCTTCCGCCTCTTCCAGCAGCGCCGTGGCAATGCCGTAGCCGCGGAACTCGGGATCGACCGCGAGCCGATGAATCACCAGCGAGCGCTCGTTCAGGTCCCAGCCCACGTCGGCATACTCCTCCGACTGGTCTTCGGTGATGGCCGCGATGCCGCCGATGATGCCGTCGAAGTCCGCCACCCACAACTGCTTCAACGTCACGTCGCGCGTAAATACGTCGGGATTCGGGTAAGCATCGTCCCACTGCAGGTTGCCTTCGGCGCGCATCAGCGGCACCACCACGCGCACCAGCGTCATGACGGCAGGAATGTCGAACAGCGTGGCGCGGCGGATGATCATGCTCCAATTTTAACAGCGGCCATTTGCGCAATTCGCCATTCGCAATTAGCATCCAACCCAGAGACTGGCCTGCAAAGCAGGTGTGTCGAATACCGCAGGTTGAACCAATACTTAATGAACAGGGATTCGGTTCGTATATATGGCTCGGTGTGCTATGTCCGCCAGTTCGGAAAGCCTAAAGAGCCACGGCTGAGTCCCACCGCTTTTACGCGGGTTCACCTGCGCCTCGTACACACGGCCAAGCGGGTCGGTCTTTGCTTTTAAACGCTTGCTCCTCGCCGCATCAGGAGCGTGGCACAGTTTTATAAATTTTGTGCTACATTGGCCGGTAGAGGTCTCTCCCATGGCGCAGGCTGCCCCCCCACCTCCGCGTTCTGCCCGGCGTACCAAAGCGCCGGCGATCACGGGCGTCCATCGCGTCGGCGATGCCTTGTCCATTGCTGAGCAACAGGGCCTTCTCAGCGGAGGCCGAACTTTGGTCGTCCGCGGACGCATGCCGTCTCTTCTGGTTGAACGGGCCAAGAAAAAAACCGGCATTCAATCCGATTCCAAGCTCCTGGAGGCAGCCCTGGCCAGCCTCGCCGTTGCGGACGATTATGGAGAGTGGCTCCTGTCAGAGAGCGGCACGGTCAACAAGGACCTCGATCTTGAGTTCTAGATCGGCGCTGGAGCAGTCGCTTCGTCGTCTCAAACCGGAAAAGCACGGCACCCGGCTCTCCCGGCGCGCCGCATCCGCTCTGCCCTTCCTTTCTGCCTCCCGTCCGCCCTTTCCCGCGCTCCTGTTGGATACCACCGTCTATATCGACACGCTGCAGGGTGTGCAGCCTCAGGAAGTCGACCTCGCTCTGCGATCAGGCAAGCTCTTTCATTCCACGGTCACCGAAGCTGAGCTGGCGTCGCTTTCCGGTCTGCTCGATCCGCGGCGTGCCGAGACGCAGAAAGTCATCGGACAGGTGGCCTCGCTCATCGCCATGCGCCCAGCACATCGCATTCTGAACCCTGACCGCGAGATCTGGCGAGAAGCCGGCATTCTGGCTGGCCTGCTCGCGCGTTTACAGGGGTATGGTCGGAATGAACGGCGTCAGGCGCTCAACGACGCGCTCATTTTTCTGACGGCGGTCAAGTACGGCTGCGCGGTGCTGACACGCAATCTCACCGACTTCGATCTGCTGCTTCAACTGGACCCCCGCGGCAACGTGCTCTTCTATGAGCGCGGCTAGCCCCTGCGGCTAATAAGCCGGGTGCCCCTTCGTGACAGTCCCCTCGTCACGGGTGGGCAGGCAAGCCTTCCCGCGTATCCTAGAAGCTGTGCCAGTCTCTCTCGAAGCCGTAGCCGCATCCGTCCCCGGATTCATCCGTATGGGCAACGTGCACCTGCCCGTCTACGGCATCTTCGCCGCACTCGGCCTCATCGCTGCACTCTGGCTCTCGCAGCGCACCGCCCCCATGGTGGGTCTCGACCCCGAAAAGCTCTGGGACGCGGGCGTCTTCGCCGTCATCGCCGCCTTCATCGTCTCGCGCCTGCTGCTGGTCGTCTTCGACCTCAAGGCCTTCCTCGCCTACCCGCTCCTCGTACTCGCGCTCCCATCGCTCACCTACGGCGGCATGATCCTCACCGGCCTGCTCGTCTGGGGCTGGCTCACGCGCAAGCGCCTCCCCATACTCGACACCCTCGACGCCTGGGCCCCCTGCGCCGCGCTGCTCTCCGCAGTCCTCAGCGTCGCCCACTTCGTCGAAGGCACTGACGCCGGTATGCCCACCCGCCTCCCCTGGGGCGTCCTCACTCCCGGCGACTCCGTCCTCGGCCGCGTCCATCCCGTGCAGCTCTACGCCGCCGCGGCCGCCCTCGCCCTCGGCGCCGCTCTCATGTATCGACTCCCCCGCCGCCGCTTCTCCGGCGAACCAGCCTCCCTCGCCCTCATCATCGGCGGCACCCTCGCTTTCCTGCTCGGCATGCTCCAGCAGCCCATCGACGTGGTCGACACCCTCCCCCTCGACCCCGGCCAGATCATCGCGCTCGCCTCCATGCTCGCCGGCGCCATCCTCTACGCCCAGGCACCCCGGTACAACGGGTGCCCCACGTCCGGATTTTCGGACGTGGGTTCCACCAACCCTGGCCGCGCCGCCACCCTGGAAGAGGTCCAGTAATGCCATCCAAGAACATGCTCCCCAAGGGCAATCGCCGCCAGTCCGTCAAGCAGGAGTACCGCGCCATGCGCACCCTCGTGCAGGAGCGCGAAGCCGCCGCCCGCGCCGCCGGCGAGCCCGTCGAAGACGCCGTTGAGCAGTTCTACGACACCGCCGACTTCATCCCGCTCCACACCTCCCCCTACGCCAACGTGCCCGGCCTCGTCACCAGCGGCCCAAATGGCGGCAAGCATCCCCAGGAAGAAGCGACGATGTCCAAGCCGCGCTACGCCGCGCCGCGCATCCCCGTCGCCGAAAAGCCCGAAATCCACGCCATCGAAGACCTCGAACCCGAAGACGGCATCCGCTCCATCACCGCGCCGCCCGAGGCCGCCAACATGCGCCTCGACGCCTACCTCGCCAAGGCCATCCCCGACATCAGCCGCGCCCGCGTCACCCTCCTCATCGACAACGGCCAGGTCACCGTCAATGCCGAGCCCGCCAAGGGCAAGCAGAAACTCAAGGGCGGCGAGCTCATCGAAATCGAAGGCGACCCCCAGCCCGAGCCCCTCCGCGCCACCCCCGAGGACGTCCCTCTGGACATCGTCTACGAAGACGACGACCTCGCCGTCGTCAACAAGGCCGCCGGCATGATGGTCCACGCCGGCGCTGGCGACGAAGAGCGCAACCGCGGCACCCTCGTCAACGCGCTCCTCTTCCACCTCGGCAAAAACCTCTCGCAGGTCTCCGGCGATCTCCGCCCCGGCATCGTCCACCGCCTCGACAAGCAGACCAGCGGCCTCATCGTCGTCGCCAAAAACGACAGCACCCACCGCAAGCTATCGGACATGTTCGCCGAGCGCCGCCTCCGCAAAATCTACCTCGCCCTCGTCCACGGGCACATCGAAGACGACCAGGGCACCATCACCCTTCCCATCAGCCGCGATGTCATCCGCCGCACCCGCATGACCACCCGCCGCATGGGCGGCCGCACCGCCGTCTCGCACTACACCGTCCTCGAACGCATAGACGGTCCCTTCGGCAAGTTCACCCTTGTCGAAGTCCGCATCGAAACCGGCCGCACCCACCAGATCCGCGTCCACATGCAGTCCCTGGGCCACCCCGTCGTCGGCGACACCCTCTACGGCGCCCCGCACAAAATTCCCGCCGTCGATAAATTCAGCGACCCCGTCGAGCTCGAACGCAACTTCCTCCACGCCGCCCAGCTCGAATTCCTCCACCCCCGCACCAAACAACGCCTCGAACTCGACTCCGACCTGCCCCCCGAATTAGCCACCACCCTGCAACAACTTCGCGGCGCTTAGCCTGTCGTGTGACGAACAAAACGCCCGTCTAGCCCGTAAGTTGATAAGATGACACCGTGAACAACCCTGCAAGCAGCTCTACCCTGGCGCGCATCCTCGCCGCCGCTCTTTTCGTTTCTGCAGCCGCGCCGCTCGTCGCCCAGGCCCCCGCGCCGCAACAGCCGGCCGTCCAGCCGCCCTCCGCGCAAACGCCCGTGCTCACGCCCCGCGAAGACGCCCCGCCGCCGCCTGAAGACCAGACCAGCACCATCACCGTCTTCACCAACGAAGTCGATCTCATCTTCACCGTGGCCGGCAAGAACGGCCACTTCGTCACCGGCCTCCAGCAGCAGGCATTCGGCCTGCTCGACGACGGCAAGCCTCCCGTCCGCGTCCGCAGCTTCACCCAGCAGACCAACCTGCCCCTCCGCGTCGGCATTCTGCTCGATACCTCCAACTCCATCCGCCAGCGCTTCCAGTTCGAGCAGCAGGCCGCCATCGACTTCTTCCTCCAGGTCATGCACCCCGCAGACCGCGCCTTCGTCGAAGGCTTCGACGTCCAGACCGACCTCTCGCAGGACTTCACCAACCGCATCGACCTGCTCAACACCGGCATCAGCCGCCTCCGCCCCGGCGGCGGCACCGCGCTCTTTGACGCCCTTTACAAAACCTGCCGCGACCAGATGCTGACGCTCAAGGAAAAGAACTCCGTCCGCAAGGCGCTCGTTCTCGTCTCCGACGGTGACGACGACTACAGCCGCGCCCTCGAGTCCGACGCCATTAAGATGTGCCAGCGCGCTGAGACCATCGTCTACACCATCAGCACCAACGTCGGACCCAGCAAGGACGCCGGCGACGACATCCTCCGCCAGATCGCTGACGCTACCGGCGGCCAGGCCTTCTTCCCCAAGCGCATTGAAGACGTGGCCATCGGCTTCCAGAACATCGAAGAAGAGCTCCGTAGCCAGTACCTGCTGATCTACGTCCCCGCCGACTTCAAGCAGGACGGCTCCTTCCGCACCATCTACCTCCACGCCCTCGACCCCCGCTACGCCGTCCGCGCCAAAAAGGGCTACTTCGCCCCCCGCGCCGGCCGCTAACCGTGGCCTGTTCTACTTAGCGAAACGTGGCGTTGAAACTAAGCGAACTTTGCGTCAAAGCCGTTGCCGTTGTTCTCCCCAGACAATCATCAGTCACAGCCCCGCCACCAGGTGCACCGAAGCCGCCCCCAGCTCCGCCGCTGCGGCCCCCAAAATCACCCATATACTGTCGACCTTCCGCGTACACAGCAGCAAAACGGTCACCACGCAGATCGCCACCGTCACAGCATCGTTCACCGTGCCATGCGCCAGCTCCATCGCGGCCACCCACATCAGTCCGCCGCTGGAAAGAATGATCGCCTGCAGCATCGACCGCACCCGCGGATGCGTCACAAACCGCCCTGCAAACAGTAGCAGCGGGATAATAATCAACGCCGGCAGCGTCATCGCCAGCCACCCCGCAATAGCCCCCGGCGTCCCCGCCACCATGTACCCCACACTCACCACGTACAGCGCCACCGGCCCCGGCGTAGCCCGGCTCACCACGATCGCCGTATTCAGCTGCTGATCCGTCAACACATGATGATGCAGCACCAGGTCCGCCCGCAGTATCGGGATCGACGCGAACCCGCTGAAGCTCGTCGCCACGGCCTTCAGCAGGAACAGGAACAGCACAAAGATGTTCATACGGTCGCCCGCTCCGGCCAAAGGTACCCGATCACCGCGAACGCAACCATCATCTTGATCGGCGAAACGCCTTTCAGACCCAACGCCAAAGTCCCACCCGCAAACAGGAACACCCGCACCAGGGTCGCCCGCTTCCAGTAAGGCCGCACCAGCACCCAGCCGGAAGCGATCATCACCCCGGTAGCAGCCGCCATCGCGCCCGTAAGTCCCACACTCACAAAGCGATTATGGGCCCAATACGCATACAGCACGGTCACCAGCGCCGTCAGCAGCGAGCAGGGAATCGTGCTCGCCAGCAGCGCCACAATGGCCCCCGCTGCACCGCGCAGCTGCCATCCCACCCCGGCTGCAAAGGCCAGCACATTCGTCCCCGGCACCAGCCGCGACAGTGCGAACGAGAACGCAAATGTCTCCTCGTCTATCCATTTCTTGTTTTCGAGCAGCTCGGTCTGCAGCACGGCCACGGTCGCATTGCCGCCGCCGAAAACCCAGTTCGCATGGCGAAAGAAAAGAGCACCAATCTCGCGCAAACTTGGACGAACCATAGAAACCAACTTACCAGAGCCCAACTAGCCATTCCGGCGATGACGAGGGGTACCCCTGTTGGGACTCGCGAACGGTGCGATCGGGTGCCCCATGTCCGGAATCTCGGACATGGTTCTCCACCGAAGCGAACACCACCACGTTCCGTATCTTCCCTAATCCCCAATCCCTGGGCTCAAGGCAACATTCCCCCGCACCGCGTGTCTAACCAACCAGGAGCATCGGCCCCATGACCAATCTGCGTCTCATCACCCCCCTCCTCGCTTTGTCGCTCACCGCCTCCGCCCAGCAACCCCGCGGCGCACAGGAGGCCCTCGCCAGCATGGCCTCCCAGCCAGCCTCCCACACCGCGTTCACCTTCGATAAGGACATGCTGCAAAGCGCCGCCGGCTTCATCGACGACGGCAGCCCCGAGGTCCACAACGTCACCGCCGCCCTCAACAGCATCACGGTCGAAAGCTTCCGCTACCACGAGCCCGCGTTCTACATTCCGGAGAGCATGGCCTCGCTGATAGCCGCCTACAACCGCGCCGGCTGGAAGCACCTCGTCAACCAGAACGCCGCCTCCCCCCGCGACGCCACCATGCCCCGCAAGCCCATGACCGACCTCTGGCTCCACTTCCGCGGCGCCGAGATCGACGACGTCACGGTCCTCGTCCGCGGCCCCAAAAACATGAACGTCATCGAGGTCTCCGGCCTCCTCCGCCCCCTCGACCTCGTCCACCTCAGCGGCCACTTCGGCATCCCCAAAGTAGACCCCGATGCCGTCATGGTCCCCGCCCCGCCGGGACGCTAGCGCCTCAGCCTTGGGCTTGGGAAGTACTGTCGCAGCAGACCGTTGGTGTTTTCGTTGGTGCCGCGCTGCCAGGGAAGTTGCGGATCACAGAAGTAGACTTGCACCTTGGTGGCCACGGTGACGTTCTTCGGAACGGGATATCATCACGGCGTCTCCGCGAGCACCTCCGCGATGGCTTGTCCCATGACGACCGTGCTCGCGGAGCCGCCCACGTCGACGGTGCAGAGCATTTTGTTCTGCAGAACGGTTTCGATCGCGGAGAGAATTGCTGATGCGGCTTCGGGCTCGCCGAGATGGTCAAGCATCATTGCAGCAGACCAGATTTGTCCCACAGGGTTGGCGATACCTTTTCCAGCGATGTCCGGTGCGGAACCATGGACGGGTTCGAACAACGAGGGAAACTTCCGCTCGGGATTGATGTTGCCAGACGGAGCTATGCCAATCGTTCCGGTGCATGCCGGTCCGAGGTCTGACAGGATGTCACCGAACAGGTTTGAAGCTACTACCACGTCAAAGCGATCCGGATTGAGGACGAAGTGGGCGGTCAAAATGTCGATGTGGTATTTGTCCCAGCGCACGCCGGGATAGTTTTTGGCCATGGCGATCACGCGTTCGTCCCAATACGGCATGGTGATCGAGATGCCGTTGGACTTCGTCGCTGACGTCAGGTGTTTCTTTTCCCGGCGATTTGCCAATTCAAACGCAAATAGAAGAATGCGGTCGACGCCCACCCGCGTCATTACCGTCTCCTGAACCACTACCTCGCGCTCCGTGCCGGGAAAGATTGTGCCGCCGATGGACGAGTATTCGCCTTCGGTGTTCTCGCGAACCACTAAGAAGTCGATGTCACCCGGCTTGCGGTTCGCTAACGGAGAGGGAACACCAGGCATCAGGCGCACAGGCCGAAGATTCGCGTACTGATCAAACTCACGCCGCATGGCAATGAGTGAACCCCACAGTGAAATGTGATCCGGCACCTTATCCGGCCACCCTACCGCGCCGAAGAAGATGGCGTCATGGCTGCCAATCTTCTCCTTCCAATCTTCCGGCATCATGCGGCCGTGCTCCAGGTAGTAGTCGCACGATGCAAAGTCAAACTCGTCCAGTTCCAAGGTAAAGCCAAAGCGCTTCGCTGCCGCATGCAGCACGCGCACGCCCTCTGGAACTACTTCTGTGCCAATGCCGTCGCCGGGAATTACTGCAATGCGGTAGGTTTTCTGTGCGGAATGGGACATACTGGTCGCTCTTTACTCCATGGCTTCAGTCAGCGGCACGGTTACCGGCCGGTTCACAACAAAACGCAAGACGATGATCGTTATCGCGCTCACCACAAGCGATCCGCCTACCCAATACAAGCCCGCACTAAAGTCCGTGTTGGCTTTTACGGTCGAGCCGATCATATACGGCCCGGCAAACCCGCCTAGCGTACCGAGTGAGTTGATCAGACCGATAGACGCAGCCGCACCCGTGCCTGCAAAAAACTTTGTGGGCAAGGTCCACAACGGCGGCTTGGCCGCGCTTACCCCAAAGGCTGTCAGAGACAGCCCTGCAATCGCCATTACCGCTGACGAGCTGCTCTTCGCCGCTATCGCCATGCCAGCTGCTGCAACCAGGCATGCGATGGCGGCGTGATAGTAGCGCTCTCCACTGCGGTCCGAACTCCGCGACCACAGCAGCATACCAACCACCGCAACCAGATTCGGAATGGCAACCAGGAATCCAACCATGACGGTGGAGAAGCCAAGGTTCTTCACCAGCAGCGGAGCCCAGATGCCGACGGTGTACAGCCCTGCCGAGGTTCCGAAATAAGCGAGCGCCAGCGTAAGTACACGCCAGTCGATGAGCGCTTTCCACGCACTGTGCTCCGCAATCACGCTGCTCTTTTCCTCGGACTGCATGGTATTCACCAGCCATGTGCGCTCCTCGCCTGCCAGCCACGCCGCTTTCTCCGGCTTATCAGGCAGAAACACCATGGTCACAAAGCCAAGCAGAACGGCGGGGGCACCCTCCATGAGGAAGAGCCACTGCCATCCCTTCAAACCCAGCACACCATGCATGCTAAGCAGCGCAGCTGAAATGGGCGAGCCGACTACCCCGGCGATGGGAGCAGCCGCCATGAACAGCGCAATAACCCCGGAACGGTATCGCGCGGGGAACCAGTAGCCGAGGTAGAGGATGATCCCCGGAAAAAAACCGGCCTCCGCCAGTCCCAGCAAAAAGCGCAGAACGTAAAAACTGAGCGGCCCGCGAGTAAATGCCATGCCCAGCGAGGTGATGCCCCACGTGATAAGCACCCGGCCGATCCAGTAGCGCGCTCCCACGTGATGCAGGATGATGGTCGACGGTACCTCGAATAGAAAGTAACCGAAGAAGAAAACACCCGCGCCAAAGCCGAACATCTGCGACGTGAGGCCGATGTCGCGATTCATGGTGAGTGCGGCAAACCCAACATTGATGCGGTCCAGAAAGGCAACCATGTAAAGCAGCGTAAGGAAGGGCACAATCCGCCAGGTGACGCGGCGTATCACCTGTTTTTCCAGTGCCGAGCTCCCGAAATCCTGGAACGTCATACCTGCTCTTACCTCATACACGTGGGCTTCTTGAAGATAGGCTGGCTCCCGTCTCCTAGGCAAGCTCTCTCAGCTCGGGCTAGAACTCACAGCTGATAACGACTTCAGCGATTCCGGGGCGATAAACTACATCGAATTGGCGGCTCTCTCTGATTCTCAAAGCCGACTTCCGCAAAGCCCATGTTTTCGGCAACTTCAGAGCCGCACTGCCACACTGCGACGCCACGAAGGCCGGCCAGCTATTGACACGTCGTCTAAAATAAAGACAGGCAACAAATCCGCCCGGCCACCAGCCGGGCATCACTTTTTAACCCAGGAAGGGCAGACCAAAGCAGACCAAAGCAGACCCCGAGCAGACCCCGAGAAGACCGAAGACCAGACCTGACCCTTTGTTTTTGAGACTTTACAGGCCGAGGTCTGGGGGGGGGCACCCTACCAGCCGTAGTGCTCAATCTCCCCCAGCAGCGCCAGCTTCCGCTCCGGTGGAAGGAAGCTCGCCTCAACCGAGTTAGCCGCCAGCTCCCGCATCTGGTCCAGCGAGAACGAGAACTCCCGCTGCACCATCACGTACTCGTCCAGCAAGTTAGCCCCGAAGAACGGAGGATCGTCCGAGTTGAGCGTAATCATCAACCCCTCCTCGAAGTAGTGCCGGGTAGGGTGATCGAACAGCGTAGGACAACACGCCGTCCGCAGGTTCGAGGTGACATTCAGCTCCAGCGGAATCTGCCGCTCGGCCAGCACCGCGATCAGGTCCGGGTCTTCAACCGCGGTGAGCGCATGACCGATCCGCTCAGCACCGATGTTGATCGCCGCCCAAACGCTCTGCGGCCCGGTCGACTCGCCGGCGTGGCAGGTCAGGTGCAACCCGGCCGCCTTGGCCTCCGCATAGAGCTCGCGGAACTCCTGAGCGGGACCCCGAGCCTCATCGCCGCCGATCCCGATGCCCACCACGCTGGGATAGACCTTGCTCAGCGCCGCAGCCTTGGTAAAAACGCGAGCGCACTCGGTAAGCCCGAAGTGCCGAACCGCGTCGATGATCCACAGCAGCGAGACGCCGAAGTCATGCTCAGCCCGCAGCCGTCCCCGCTCGGCAGCAGTCATCACCTCATCCACATCGAGGCGGTTCTGCCAGTAAAGGATGCCGATGGAGAGATAGACCTCCGCATGACGAACACCCTGCAGCGCAAGGTCGCGCAGCATGTTGTAGGTAATGGTTTCGTAGTCCGCGGGAGTATGCAGCCGCTCGGTAACCGACTTGAAGCTCATCAGGAAGCTAGGGAAATCGTTGTAGCTGTAAACCCCCCGAGCCGCTTCCAGCGTCAGCGGCTGAGCATCATTCCTCCGCGAGAGCTCCACAAGCGTCTCCGGCGTAATCGAGCCTTCGAGGTGGAGATGAAGCTCTGCCTTAGGCAGGCCACGCAGCCAGGTGACAGGGTCAAGTGCTTCCGGGGTCGAACGGCGAGCCATCCTTTTAGTGTAGTCAATTTTGAGCATGGAAATGCCCAGGCCGAACCAGCAAAGGAGGTTACGCCCAGTTAGCAGCCAGCAGGGCCTGCTTCTCCGCAATGTCCCGCCGAATGCTGTCCGCAACCGGATTGGTTTCAGCTGGCAACCCGCACGTGATCCAGGACGCCACATTCGTCTCCAGCGCTTTGTGCAGCATCTGGATCTGGAGAGTGAGAATCATGGTCCCGCTGCCGCCATAATGGATCTCTGACATAAGCGAAGCATAGCGCTGACTCACGTAAACGAACGTCTCCGGGACTACATAGCGATCATGGCGAGAACCTAAAGCGTCAGCTTGCTGCCGCTGTAAACACTCACCGCTGAGCCTTCGGCCAGTAGCACGCTCGCCGGCTGCTGCTGGTTCAGCAACGCGAACGACGGTCCGTAAAGCGCGGCGAAGTCAGCCGCGATCGCATACTTCTTCACCGCGTAAACCAGCCAGCGCGGATGCTCGACCTCGTAAGCCGAGGTGCTGCCGTCCTTACGCTTCGTGTAGCCCCAGTAATGCTCGGTGATGAACTCCTCTTCGCTGCCCGCCGCAATCGGTTTGGCTTGCGGCGCAGCCTCGACAGCCAGCGTTTGCCATTGCTTCTTGTACTGCCAGTCGTAGCGCACACTGAGCCGGTTCGTCGCCATCTCCACGCTGGAACGCGTCGGCAGCGTCGCATACGGCTCTTCGTAGAACTGCTTGGCGATGATGGTAATCGCGGCCCGGGGAACGAACTCGCGGATAAAGACCACACCGCGCTTCTCACTGCCGTCAGCCTCGCGACGGCGCACATAGAAGCGCAGGTTGATCTCCTCAAACCGCGTATGGAAAGGCACAACGACACCCTTGACACGCACCTGGTCGAACAGGAACCCGACGAGAGAGACGTAGCAGCGGCCCTGATAGAGATCGATCTCCAACCCCGCGGGAAGCGAGGGCAGCAGCAAGGCCGGATCAACGGTGTACTGCGCCATGATCAGCTTGCGCCACTCGGCGGTGAGAAAGGTAGAGGCCATGCGTTGATACCCGGATGTTGGATGCGTCTGCGGTGGCTGACGGCATCGGTTGCTCCGGAGCCCGGGTCGAGACTATTTTACCCACCCGGAAAGCTTGAGCGCCGCGGCGAACTCCGGCTTCATCACCAGCAGCCAGTGCACGTTGGTCACCGCTTCGGGCCGGATAAAGTCGACCAGCAGCGAAAGATACGCGTCGGACTTTTCGGGCAGGCGCAACGTCGGTTCTGCTATCGCAAGATGTCGCGCGATGCGACGAGCCAGACCGCCGTAGTGCAGATTCGCCGGGCTGAAGCTGGCAAAGCCCGCGGCGTGCGCCAGCAGCGACATCGTCGAGACGCGCCCGCGACAGTTGTAGTGGGCTTGCAAGAGCTTGCGCACGCCGCCGCCGGGCTTCTCCATCTCCGCCATCGCGGTGCAGAATTCCGCGGTCGAGATGGAGGAAAGCTTGGCCACGGCGCTAGCCTTTATAGAACTCGCTGCGCTTGCGCGAGTAGAAGAAGTAGACGACCAGGCCGATGGCGAGCCATATAAAGAAGCGCAGCCACGTGATGGCAGGCAGTCCGGCCATGAGCAGGACGCAGAAGAGGGTGCTGAGAACCGGGATAACAGGACCGAAAGGAACGCGGAAGCCGCGGTGGCGGGTTGGGTCCTTGGCGCGGAGAACAATCACGCCGATTGATACCAGGACGAAGGCGAAGAGCGTGCCAATGTTGGACATTTCCGCGAGTGAGCCGACATCGAACAGGCCGGACGGAATGGCCACCAGGATGCCCGCAAACCAGGTCGCGAAAGCGGGTGTGCGGAACTTTGGATGGAGAGAAGAGAAGACGTCGGGCAGCAGCTTGTCGCGCGACATCGCGAACCAGACCCTGGCTTGTCCCAGCTGGAAGACCAGAATGGACGAGATCATGCCCACAATGGCGCCGAGCAGGACGAAGAGGCGCACGATGTGCAGACGGTGACCGCCCGGCATCAGCGATACGCGTTTGAGGGCGGTGACTACTGGAGCGCCATCGCCGGCGATGGACTGCCAGGGCACCATCCCGGTAAGCACCATCGCCACACCAACGTACAGGATGGTGCAGACGATGAGCGTAGCGATAATGCCAATGGGCACGTCGCGGCGTGGGTTCTTGCACTCTTCGCTCGCAGTGGAGACCGAGTCGAACCCAATGTACGTGAAGAAAATGATGGAGCCACCAGCGAGTACGCCGGTGAAGCCGTTCGGCATAAACGGATGGTAGTTGCCGGGGTGGATGAAGCTAAGCCCAAAGAAGACGAAGAGCAGGATGGCGATGATCTTGATCAGCACCATGATGTTGTTGGTGCGGGCGGATTCGCGAATGCCGCGGACGAGGACGACCGTGAGTAGAAGCACGATGATGAAGGCGGGGATATCGAAACCGAAGTGCCAGCCCTCATGGAAAACGGTGTTACCGGCGAGGTCCGTAAGTCCCTGCGGAAGGTAGGCAGGTGACAGCCACTTGGGGTCTAGATGAATGCCGAGCCAATCCATCAGGTCAACGACGTGGGCCGCGAAGCCGACGGAGACGCTCATGTTGGAGAAGGCGTATTCGAGGATCAGGTCCCAGCCGATGATCCAGGCGATGAGCTCGCCGAGGGTAGCGTACGTATAAGTATAGGCGGATCCGGCGATAGGAATCATGCTGGCGAGTTCCGCATAGCAGAGGCCGGTGAGCGCGCAGACAACCGCTACGAGCAGCAGAGAGAGCGCCAGAGCAGGGCCTGCTCCAGGGCGTCCCGCGACGGCGCCGAGATGGCCGTGGAGCGCGCCGAGGATGAGATCAATGATGGGAGATTTGGCCCAGGAGACGGTCTGCGACGGGTTGCCGCCGATCGCTGTCCCGATAACGGTGAAGATGCCCGAGCCGATGACGGCGCCGATGCCGAGAGCCGTTAGCGAGACCGGGCCGAGGGTCTTTTTGAGAGAGTGCTCGGGGCGTTCGGAGTCCGAGATGAGTTTGTCGATCGACTTGGTGGCGAAGATTTGGCGGGCCAGTGTGCTCGTCCTCATTGCCTGAAGTGGCGCTGCTCTTTGGTGTGCGTTGCTGTTGATTGTAAGCGCAAAACGAAGGGACGCCCCGATGGAGAGGCGTCCCGGTGCAGCGTGGCGCGGTGCGCGCGCTATTTGTCGAACGGTGGGACGTCAGTGCGGACGGGCGAGCCCTTATCGACCAGGTAGGTGACCACCAGTGACAACGGCTCCTTGCCGATATTGATGGCTTCGTGAGGCGTGTCGCGAGGAATGGCCGTGCTTTCACCAGCATGAACGACGCGCGTCGGCTTACCGAGAACGTGGAGCTCCATCGTTCCTGCGAGCACGTAGGAGATCTCGACGCCGGGATGCGTGTGCGGGCCGGTGGTGCCGCCCGGGGGCACGTCGCGCTTCACCATCACGGCTTGCAGCGTGGTCTTGGTGGGCAGGTCGACCTGCTGTAGCGGCGGGGGAGCGGGGGCAGGAGCAGCCGCCTGTTGCGCGCCCGCTTGCACGGCGACGGCGGTAAGGAATAGAGCAGGAAGGACAAAACGGCGAACAACTGAGGACATGAGCACTCTCCGATGGCAAGAGAGTACCACTGTCGGTGTTGTGCTGGCTCGGTTGGCGGGCAGCAAAAAGCGGGCCCGCGAAGGCCCGCTCATGCCGCATCGCTGCGTGGTTTTAGCGCTTGGACTGGCCGCGTGCTGCCTTCTTGATCTTGGCCTTGTTTTCGCCACGGGCGCCGGTGCGCGGAGCCTTGGGAGCGGCCTTCTTGCGCGCAGCGCGCTTGATTGCCTTACGCTCAGTCTTGTCGGTGATGCTCTTGGTGTTTGCCATGAATGTCTGTCTTCTCTCTAAAACTTTCTGAATTTTGTGGCGCGGTGGCCGGAGCGGAGGCGCGCTGGTATTACAAGCGTTCCAGCTGAGCGAACTTCTCCACCAGCTTTTTCATTCCGTGCCCACTAAATTGTACTGTAAGCTTGGCGTCGTCCCCATCGCCTTCGCGGGCAAAGATGATGCCTTCGCCGTATTTCGGGTGCCGGACGCGGACACCTTTGCCCAGGCCCGTCTTGCCGGTTTGTGCTGGAATATCAAGTTTGGGGCGGGCAGGGAAGCGCGGGCCACCCGGTTTGTAGCCGGTTCCGCCCTTGCCGAAGAATTGCGCAATATTGTCGAGCGAGCCCGATCCCGCAGCCGGACGCGTTCCGCCGAAGCGCTGTTTGGCGTAGTTCAGGGCCCCCGGGGTGGGCGCTTCCTGCGAGTCATCCTCGTAGCTCGGGTGCTGGTCGTAGGTCTCGTCATCGTTGCGCCGGCGCTGCGGGTATGGCGTCGAGTAGGCGCTGCGGAAAGCCGGCGGGCTAAGGTCCTCAACCAGCCGCGACGGCACTTCTTCCAGAAAGCGTGAAGGAAGGCTGGACTCCGGCATGTCGTTGCCGTAGCGGCGGCGATAACGTGCGCGAGTCATCAGCAGGGTGTCCATGGCGCGGGTCATGCCGACGTAGCAGAGGCGCCGCTCCTCTTCCATCTGCGTGGGGTCGACCAGCGTGCGCGAGTGCGGAAACAGGCCTTCCTCCATTCCCGCAAGGAAGACCAACGGAAACTCGAGGCCTTTGGCCGCGTGAAGCGTCATCAGGGTCACGCGCGCCTCGGCCGAGTACTGGTCGGCATCGGATACCAGCGCGGCGTGGTCGAGAAATTCAGCCAGCGTCTCGCCGCGCGAGGTCGCATCCTGCGCTGCGTTGGCGAGTTCCTTCAAGTTCTCAATTCGCGAGAAGGACTCCGGTGTGCCTTCGTCTTCAAGCGCCTTAATGTAGCCCGAGCGGTCGTTGAGGAACTTGATCAGCTCCGGCAGCGTGGCCGCATCCCCGGGTTTGCGGAAAGGCGGCCGCTCGGCTTCTTCTGTTTGCGGCGACTCTGCGTTCTGCCTGCGCAGCCGCTCGGCGATGGCGTCGCTCGCGGACTGCTTGAGGGGCACGGGAGCGAACGGGTTGAAGCTGGCGGTGTCGAGCGTCTCCGGCGTTGTCGAGTTCTCCGGTGCGATCGTCGAGATCTCTTCGCTGGGGCCGAAGTCGAAGCCGAAGTTGAAGCTGGTATCAAAAGAGGTGTTGGCATCGTTCGCCGCAACACCGGGAGCGGTTGTCTCTTCGGTGGCGAAGCCAAAGTCAAAGTTCGTACCTTCATCGTCGCCGGCAAGTGTCTCAGGGTCGAAGCTGGCTGCGGCGGCTTCGAGCTCGGCGTCGGTCAGTTCGGCCGTATCGCTAACGGCGGAGATGCCGGCAATGTCTGCTGCCAGCGCGTTGGCAAAATCCGGGCCGAGCATCGCGCGAGCATCGCTGATCAGGCGGCGAAAGCTGCTCAGCGCCTGCAGAGCACGGGCGGGCAGCAGTCTTTCTTCGATGGCGCGGCCGATGGCGTCCCACGAACTCATGCCGGTCGTGAGGGCGACGCGTTCGATGGTCTCAAGCGTGGTCTTGCCGATGCCGCGCGGCGGTGAATTGACGACGCGACCGAGAGCGATCGAGTCATGAGGGTTCTGCACGAGCTTCAGGTAGCTCAGCATGTCCTTGACTTCAGCGCGATCGTAAAACGAGAAGCCGCCGACCATGTGGTACTGGATGTTGTAACGTCGCAGCGCTTCTTCCACCAGTCGCGACTGCGAGTTGGTGCGATAGAGGACTGCGCAGCGCGGTGTATCTTCACTCTGCCCCGCTTCGCGCAGATATTTCTGAATGCGGTCGGCGATAAACAAGGCTTCGTTTTCGCCATCGGGCGCTTCATAGAAGCCGATCAGCGAGCCGCCTTCGCGCGTGGTGAAGAGATTTTTGCCCTTGCGCTGGATGTTCTGCGCGACGACCGCACTCGCACCTTCGAGGATAATCTGCGTCGAGCGATAGTTCTGCTCGAGGCGGATGGTCTGCGCATTCGGAAAGTCCTTCTCGAACTCGAGAATATTTTTGATATCGGCGCCACGCCAGCTGTAGATCGACTGATCTTCATCGCCTACGACGCAGACATTGCCGTGCGTTCCCAGCAGCTTCATTAACTCGTACTGCGGCCGGTTGGTGTCCTGGTACTCGTCGATGAGGAGGTACTTGTAGCGGCGGTTGTAACGCTCGCGCACTTCGGCGGAAGACTTAAGCAGCCGCACCGTTTCCAGCAGCAGATCGTCGAAGTCGAGTGCATTGGCCTTGAAGAGTTCCTTCTTGTAGATCTCGAAAATATGCGCGATCTTTTCTTCCATCGGATTGTTGGAAGCGAGGAAGTACTCCTGCGGGTCGATCATGTGGTTCTTGGCCCACGAAATGCGGCCGAGCGCGACACGCGGCTTCAGGCTCTTGTCATCGAAACCGAGCCGCTTCAGCGCCTGCTTCACCACGGCCTGCTGATCGGTCTCGTCGTAGATGGCGAAGCTCTTGGTAAGGCCGACGCCGTTGGTACGCAGCGCCTCGATATCCCTGCGCAGCACGCGCACGCAGAAGCTGTGGAAGGTCGCGAGCGTCGGCTTGGCGAGCGTGGAGTGCCCGAGGATCTTCTCCACTCGCTCCGCCATTTCCTTCGCGGCCTTATTGGTAAAGGTGACGGCGAGGATGTTGTCCGGCGAAACACCGCGCTGCTGGATGAGGTACGCGATGCGGTGGGTGATCACCCGCGTCTTGCCGGAGCCCGCACCGGCGAGCAGCAGAACAGGGCCATCGACCGAGACGATGCCTTCGCGTTGCTGCGGATTCATATTTGCGAGTAGGTCGTCCACCGTTTGCTAACCCCTGCTTTCCATTTTAACGCCAGATGAATGGCGTTACGTTTTGTGCAAATCGTCACGGTGAATAAACCGTTCGTCACACACCGAAATTTTTATTGAGCGAAGGGGAACCGGCGGCGTCTATTCCGCGTAGTCACCCATGCAGCGAGCTTACGAACGACAAGTTCAGTAAGGCAGACTTCGCTAAATGTTGTTCCCCAGGAGAAGTGCCATGTTCCGTTCTAAATTGATGATTCCTGCTTTGTCCGCTGTGTGCCTGCTCGCTTCGCAGGCGGTCGTTCCTTCGATGGCTCTGGCTGCGTCGCCGATTCGCGCGATCGTTGCTGCAACGCCTTTCGCTGGAGCCAAAATGGTTCACCTGAGCCTCGCGAATTCTCTGGCCACCGCGATTGACCTCAAGGTTGGTGAGACTGCTGTGACCCTGGCTGCTGGCGAAACCGTCAAGCTCTCCGCGCCTGCCGGCTCGAAGATCACCGTGGTCAACGCTGTGCCCACGCACGAAGCCGGTTCGCTGCTGGCCCAGGTTGCGCCCAGCATGTCCGGTGCGACGATCCGCGTCAACTAACTGTCTCTCTGCGCAAAGATCAGGAGCCTGCCGCCGGCGAAAGCCCGCGACCGGCTCCTTCTCGTTGCCGCAAAGCAGTGCGCTATCCTCGATGCATGGGTCAAACGTCACTACACACGCCAAAGCCGGAGCGCAGTCTCGCCGTGTTCTGCGCAGCCGCGGAAGGCGCTCGGCCCATCTACCGCACGGTTGCGGTTGAGTTGGGCAAGGCGCTCGCTAGGCGCGGCGTTGGTTTGATCTATGGCGGCGCAAAGGTCGGCCTGATGGGCGCAGTTGCCGATGCGACCCTTGCAGCCGGCGGACACGTCGTCGGCGTGATTCCGCACGTGCTGGTCGACAAGGAAGTGGCGCACCAGGGCATCACGGAACTGCACGTTACCACGACGATGCATACCCGCAAGGCGTTGATGTCCGAGCGCGCCGACGGATTTCTGATCCTGCCTGGGGGCTTTGGCACGTTCGAAGAAATGTTTGAAGTGCTCGCCTGGCAGACGTTAAAAATTCACACCAAGCCGGTGGTGCTGGTGAACGTCGACGGCTTTTACGACACGCTGCTCGCGTTCCTCGATGTCTGCGAGCGGGAGGGAATGCTGCGCGGCAATCGCAAGGCCCTGTTGGTGGCGAATTCGGTGGAAGAAGCGTTGGCGCTGGCACTAAGCGATTCACGGTGAGGTGCGGCTAGCATGTTTGGCTTTACCAAGCGCCTGCCAGTTAGCGAAGCGGAACGTCTCTGGGTAGATAAAGGTTTTGCGCGACTGGAGAAGTTGCTCTCCCGCGAGCCCCTGTTGCGAGCACAAGTTGTGTTACCCAATGAGTCTTTCTTTCCCGACCCTTACGATGGGTCAAAGGCCAGCGTTGCGGCTATGGCTGCCCGTATCGCCGAGATCAGCGGTGTTTCCAGCGACGCGTTCGTTGTCGAGATCTTTGCTGAAGGCGAAGAGGCGTGGCGACGGTCCATTCCTTTATGGAATGGAAAGACGAACGATGCAGCCGGCCTCTATTTTCATCACACAGACGAGGGCCGACATACGATCGGTGTCCACGCAAAGTATTTGAGGGAACCCATCCTACTGGTCGCGACCCTGGCGCACGAGTTGGCGCACGTGTTGTTGTTGGGAGGCGGCTTGCTGGATAGGGAAGCGGAGGACATGGAACCGTTGACGGACCTTGCGACGGTCTACCTGGGGTTTGGATTTTTTGCCGCTAGCGCCTCATTTCACTTCAAACAATGGAGCGATGGCGGACTGCAAGGCTGGAGCGCGCAACGTATCGGTTATCTTTCGGAACAGGTTCTCGGCTACGCCCTGGCAAGGTTCTGCCGTGAGCGAGGCGAGCACAAGCCAATGTGGGTAAAGACGCTCCCCACCAATGTACGCGCCTATTTCAAAGCCTCAGCGGCCTGGCTTCAGGCCCGGTCGCTACAATAAAAGGGATGCTCACCAGCCACATCCCTCACATACGCTACATCTGGCTCGTTGTAGCTTCGATGATCGCCGGTGTGATCAACGCGATGGCGGGTGGCGGCTCATTTTTGTCGTTTCCCGCGATGCTCGGCATGGGCGTACCGCCGGTGCAGGCCAATGCCACGAATACCGTTGCGCTGTGGCCGGGGCAGCTGGCGTCGGTGTTTGCGCTGCATGGCGATGTGCGGCGCGGTCTCCTTCCCCCGGTGATCACGGCAACCGCCATCGGTGGCGTTGCGGGGGCCGAAGTGTTGCTGCATACGCGGCAAGAGACGTTCTTCCAGCTTGTTCCGTGGCTCATTCTGATCGGCACGCTGCTTTTCGGCTTCAGCGGAAAGATTTCGCAATGGCTGCGCAGCCGCTCGACACACGCGCACCTCGAAGGTGACTCTGCCGCCGTCAGGCCGGTAAGCTTCCTCCCGCTCTGCCTGAGCCTGCTTCCGGTCTGCTTTTACATTGGCTACTTCGGCGCCGGCGGCGGTTTTTTGATCATGACGGTGCTGGCCCTGTTTGGCGTTGAAGAAATGCATGAGCTCAACGCCCTGAAGGTGGTTGCTGCCTGTCTTGCCAACCTGGTAGCCACGCTCACCTTCATCGTTACCGGGGCAGTATTGTGGCATTACTGCCTTATCGCCATGATCTTTGCTGGCCTGGGCGGTTACATGGGAGCACACTGGGCGCGGCGCAGCAGCCCCAAGGTGCTGCGGGCCATCGTGGTTATCTCCGGTTGTACCGTTGCGGCGTATTTTTTCTGGAGGCAGTCGCAAGGTTGACGCGCAGCCCGCGGAGCGCCACGCTAGTAGATGAGGTCTTACCGATGAGTCACGAAGGCATCACATTCGTCAGCCAGGAGCAGGCCGAGCGCGCGCAGAACACGCCCAAGCTCACCGGCGACGCCATCCTGCCGCAGAAGGTCCGCGTGGATAAATCGGGCGGCACCGGCGTGCAGATTGACTGGCGCGATGGACACCACAGCGCCTGGCCGTTTGCCTGGCTGCGCGTCGCCTGCCCCTGCGCAACGTGCCACGAAGAGCGTGACGCCGATGGCCGCAATCCCGGTGTTCCGAAGCCGAAGCCCGCGCAGCTGCTGCCGCTGTATGAAGCGCTGCCGCGGCCGCTAGAGGTCACTCCCGTGGGCAAGTATGCCATTCGGTTCAAATGGAACGACGGCCACGAGGCCGGGCTCTACTCCTGGGACTATCTACGCAACGTTTGCGACCGGGCGTACGCCGAGCAGACGGCCAACGCGGGAAGCAAGGCAAAATAGAATGATGCGCAAAATACTTTTCATTGCCGCCACGGCGATCGTTTCACTGGCAGCTCTCGCTGGCTGCGACAGCACGCCCGCGTCCAAGCCGCTCGACCAGCTCACCGCGCAGGAATCGCACGGGCGCGAGATTTTTATGGCTCGCTGCTCGGCTTGCCACTTTGACCGCTCGTCACAGGCATTGCAGGGTCCTGCGCTCAAAGGCGTGTTCAAGAAGCAATATCTGCCCAGCGGCGCGCCGGCGAACGATGATCGCGTGACGGCGACGATTCTGCACGGCCGCACCATGATGCCGCCGCAAGGGGACATTGCGCCCCAGGACCTCAGCGATCTGCTGGCTTACATGCACTCGCTGTGAAGCTCAACATGCCCGACAACGATCATCTCAACCCGCCCGACGTCACCGTCAATCCGAAAGCCGAGGCCCGGATGGAACGCAGCCATCTGCCTGTTGTCACGCCGGCGGGCGAGCAACGTGGGATGCTTCCGGGCATTGCCGGCATAGCCATGTTCATGCTGCTGGTGTCGATGATCGGCGCCTTCGGTGCGCTGCGCGGCATTTATCCGGGCGCGGCCCGCTATGTTGTACTGGGAATCTGCACGATGGTCATGATTGGCGTGTTTGGACTACTGAGGCTGCGACGCTGGGGGTGGGCGCTGGTTATCGGCGGCTGCCTGATGATGAGCATCGGCTACGTTTTCGTCTCGCGCGCTACGCACAACCCGGGGTTGCTGGTGATGGCCGCCTTTGCGCTGCTGTTTTTCCTCTACCTGAGCCGCACCGAGGTTCGCGAACGCCTGCGCTGACCTCGGCCAATGCGCATACAATTAAGGCAGCGCATGACTCCGCCCGTCCAGCCCGAGCCGCTGATCCAGATCGACCTCTCGCCGCGAAAGCCGGTGCAGAAGCCGGAGTGGCTGAAGGCTCGCGCACCGATGGGCGAGACGTTTCACGCGCTCAAAAAGCTGGCACGTGATCTGAACCTGCACACCGTGTGTGAGAGCGCGCACTGCCCCAACATCGGCGGGTGCTGGAACCACAAGACGGCGACGTTCATGATGCTCGGCAACCTGTGTACGCGGCGTTGCGGCTTCTGCGCCGTGCCCAAAGGCAAGCCCGAACCGATCGACCATCAGGAACCCGAACGCGTGGCGTATGCCGTGGCGCAACTCGGCCTGAAGCATGCGGTCATCACCAGCGTTAACCGCGACGACGACAATATGGGAGCCGCGCAGGCGTTCGTCAACGTCATCAGTGAGATTCGCCGTCAGGCTCCGGGCTGCCAGGTAGAAGTGCTAACGCCCGACTTTCAGGGCGTCGAAGAAGCGCGTCGGCTGGTCGTCAACGCGCGCCCCGAAATTCTGAATCACAACATCGAGACGGTGCCGCGGCTGTATCGCGTTGCCAAGTCCGGCGGGCGCTATGAGAAGTCGCTGCACTTCCTCGATTCCGCGAAGAAGGAGTCCGCTGCGCATCCCGACGGACCCATCGTCACCAAGACCGGCATCATTGTCGGTATGGGCGAGGAGATGCACGAGCTGCTAGCGGTCTTTCGCGACCTCGCCGACCGCAAGGTAGACATACTTACCGTTGGACAGTATCTACGCCCCAGCCGCGATCATCTGCCCATGTCGCGCTTCTACACGCCGGACGAGTTTGCGTTCCTGAAGCATGAAGCGATGGCGATGGGCTTCCGTCACGTCGAGTCGGGCCCGTTGGTGCGCTCGAGCTACCACGCTCATGAGCAGGCTCAGTCGACGGGGCTGGCCTAGAATTTAATCACTCTTCCGCGCAGCTTGTTGATGTTGCGCCGATCCTGCTTGGTCGGGCGGCTGGACGGCATTTCACCCATGGCCATCATCGCTTTGCGCTCGTCGGCAACCTTCTGCCGTGCAACCTTGCTGGCATCCGTTTCGCGGTAAAGCGTCTGCGCCACCGCGGCCGGACCGCGGATGGAAATGAGTTGCAGCACTTCGATTTCAAAGTCGCCGCCTTCGTTCCGGATGTTCAGCATATCGCTGACCCTCACATCCCGTGCCGCCTTGGCCTCGCGACCATTGGACGTGATGCGCCCAAGGTCGCAGGCTTTCGCTGCCTCAGAGCGTGTCTTGAAGAAGCGTGCTGCCCAGAGCCATTTGTCGATGCGAACAGTGTCCATCAGTCTGCTGCGACCCCTGCAACCTTCTTCACTTCCACGAGTGTGGAGTAGAAAGTCGCACCGCCGCCAAAGTCCGTGAGCGCCTGGCTGGTGAGCGCGTTCACGTTGTTCCCATCGCGGGCGAGCTTTTGCCAGTCAAGACGAGCGGCCACCACGCCGGCCGCGACCTTCGCATCGCCATTTGTCCCAATCAGCGCCGTCAGCGTGATGCGGCCGCGGTCGTTCCAGATGGAGACGGCGTCACCGTTCGCGATGCCGCGAGCGGCGGCATCGGTGGCGTGCATCTCCAGCATGCCTTCGGTGCGACGCTCCATCTGCTGGTGTACGGGGATGTTGGCGAACGTGGTGTTCATGTAGTTGTCGGCCTTGCGCGGAAGAAACTCGAGCGGAAACTTGCGGCTGGCCGTGCCTCCGCGTGACTCAGCCGGCATCACGAACTCCGGCAGTGGCAGCAGTTCGCCCTTGCCGCTGGCCGTGCGGAACCAGCTGGCATCGCTGAAGGGAAGCGCCTCACCGGCCGCATTCACCGGCAGCGTGAGCGGGATGTGCTTCTCACGCTCCAGGCGTTCTTTCGTGATGCCGGCAAAGAACGGATGCGGCGTATCCATCGTCTGCGCGATGAGGGCGTCCGCGTCGTCGTTGAATGCGGCTTCAGTGAAGCCCATTCGGCGGCCCAGCTCGCTGAACAGCTCAACGTTGGAACGCGCTTCGCCGAGCGGAGCGATCGCCTGTTCGGATATCTGCGCGATCAGGTGTCCGTAAGCTCCCATCACGTCCTTGGCTTCAAGGAACGTTGTCGCCGGCAGCACAACGTCGGCGTAGTCGGTCGTATCGGTGAAGAACTGTTCGTGCACCACGGTGAAGAGGTCGTCGCGGCGCAGGCCTTCGAGCACGCGGTTGGAATCCGGCGCCACGGCGGCAGCGTTGCAGTTGTAGACGAACAGCGCCTTCACTGGCACTTCATCTGCAGCGTTTCCAAGTTCCGTGAGCGCGTGGCCGAGTGTGTTCATGTTGATCACGCGTGCGGCGCGTCCCAGCGGGCTCGCCTTCATCAGCTCCGGCATGTGCAGCTTTGCGGTGTTCCACGGAAACGAGCCGCTGGTGGAAAGCTGCATCCCACCGCCGCGCTGCTTCCAGCTTCCCGTCAGTAGCGGCAGCATGGCGACGATGCGCGCCGCGGTGCCGCCCGCTTCGCCACGTTGAATGCCGTAGTTCAGGCGGATCGCAGCAGGCCCGCGTCCATCGGATCCGGCACGCCCATATGCCGTGGCGAGACGCTCAATCGCTTCAACGGCAATACCGGTAATACCCTCGGCGCGGGCAGGCGAGTGTTCTTCGCGGAGCGCATGGGTGCGCAGTTCTTCCCAGCCGGTTGTGCACTCGCGCAGGTAGGCCACATCTTCGAGCCCGTCACGAAAGATGACGTGCATTACCGCGAGTGCGAGGAGCACATCCGTACCGGGATTAATCGCAAGATGTTCATCGGCGAGCGCCGCGGTCCGCGTCTTGTAAGGATCGATGACGATCAGCTTTGCGCCCTTGCGGCGGGCTTCTTCGATGAATGGCCAAAGATGAATGTTGTTGCCATGAACGTTGCCGCCCCACACAACGATCAGGCCGGCATATGCGAAGTCCTGCGGCGGTGTGCCGAGCTTCACGCCGTACACGCGCAGCAGCGCTTCGCCGCCCGCGCTCGAGCAGATGGTGCGGTCCAGCTGCGATGCGCCTAACCGGTGGAAGAAACGGCGGTCCATCGAGCCATAACCGAGCTGCCCAATCGTCCCGGCGTAGCTGTACGGCAGAATGCTCTCCGAGCCGAACTCGTTCGCAATGGCCTGCAGTCTGTGCGCGATCAAGCCTAGCGCTTCATCCCACGAGATGCGTTCGAAAGCTTCTGCTTCGCGACCCTGCGGCAGCGGCCCTTTCGGCACGCCGGGTTTGCGGCGCATGGGATAGAGCAGCCGCTCGGGCGAGTAGACACGATCGAGATACCGAGCCACCTTTCCGCACAGAAAACCGCGCGTCACCGGGTGCGCGGGGTCGCCCTGCACCTTGGTGGCGCGGCCGGTCAGCTTATCCACCGTAACCAGCACGCCGCAGGAGTCCGGGCAGTCATGCGTGCACACGGCGTGGACGACCTTCGTGTTCAGGGCGGTAACGGGCATGGAAAAATTGTATCCCCGCAATCGGCAGTCCTGTCACATTCGCGCGCCGGTGGTCAGTTTTGCGTGGGAAGATGGAGAACGCTGTTGTGCGCCATTCAGGAGTGTCTATGATTCGTTCGATCCTTCTTGCCGCCGTTCTTGCCGTTATTTGTGATGTCCCTTCGACGCACGCCCAGGGCACGGCAAAGGAGATTGCCGACATCAAGGCCGTGCTCGACAAGCAGGCCGTCGACTGGAACCACGGCGATCTCGACGCCTATTACACCGGCTACAAGAATTCGCCGGACATTCTATTCATCGGATCGACGACCCAGCGCGGCTACCAGGGCATGATCGAGGGCTATCGCCAGGCATTTCCCAACCACGATGCGATGGGCGTGCTCACGTTCTCGAACGAGGAGGTGCATCCCATTGACGCCAACGTCGCGAGCGTCATCGGCAACTTCCACCTGGAGCGCACGGCGGCTGGCGGCGGGAACGCCGACGGCTACTACTCGCTGGTGATGGAGAAGACGCCCGCGGGGTGGAAGATTATCCTCGACCACACGACGTCGACCCCGCAGAAGCCTGTCATCTTGACCGGGCCGACCTGCGGACCGGAGGCGCGGCAGTTCGACTTCTGGCTGGGCGAATGGAGCGTTACTGGCCCCAAGGGCAAGCACGTCGGCGACAGCTCGATCCAGAAGATCCTTGGCGGTTGCGTGATTCTGGAGAACTGGTCTGCTGGGGCGAACGGTGCAGGGAAGAGCTTCAACACCTACGACACGGCGACGAAAACGTGGCGGCAATCCTGGGTGGACGCGCAGGGCAACCACGCGGACTTCGACAAGGGCGTTTGGACCGAACCATCGCTGGTGTTCGAGGGACACAACCCCAGCCCGAAGAACGAGCCCGCGATCCAGCGCTTCACCTTCACGCGACTGGACGCCAACAATGTACGGCAGATGCAGGAAGAGAGCATCGACGGCGGCAAGACCTGGTACGTCTCTTACGACTTTCACTACACGCGCAAGCCGGCTTAAGGCGCGGTCGCTACAATCCGCACATGGGGTTTTTGCCGAGGCCGTGCTTTGACTGGCAATTACGGGCGCGTGTGCTGCGGCTGGGCGAGCGCACGCTGCTGATGGCCATCGTGAACCTGACACCGGATAGTTTTTCGGGCGACGGGCTCGCGGACGTGGCTCTTGATCAGGTCGTGGGAGCGGCGCTTGAGCACCTCGACGGCGGCGCCGACATCCTCGACCTGGGCGCAGAATCCACCCGCCCCGGCGCCGAGCCGCTGAGCGCTGATGCCGAACAAGCCCGCCTGCTTCCTGCGATTGAAGCCGTGCTGCGCGAGCGGCCCGCCGCGATCATTTCCGTGGACACCTACCACGCCGTCACAGCGCGGACAGCGGTGCGCGCCGGTGCACAGATCGTCAACGATGTATCGGGCCTGCTTTGGGACGAGGGCATGGCTGCAGCCGTCGCCGACACCCGCGCCGGGCTGGTGCTTATGCATACGCGCGGCAGGCCTGCCGATTGGCGCACCCAACCGCCGCTGGCCAGTGCGGAGCTGCTGCCACTGGTTCTGGGACAGCTACGGGAACGTCTCGCAGTGGCTGAGGCGGCCGGCATTGCGGCCGACCGCATCGTGCTCGACCCCGGCTTCGGGTTCGGCAAGCGCGGTCCTGAAAATTTCACCTTGCTGGCGGGCTTTTCTCGTATAGCTGAGCTTGGCCGCCCGACGCTGGCCGGGCTTTCCCGTAAGGGTTTTCTGGGCGACGCCGTGGCCGCGGGCGACGGCCAGTCTCGGCTGAATGCAACGACGGCCGCAAACGTCGCGGCCATCCTTGCTGGAGCACACATTATCCGAGTGCACGATCTTCAGCCCGCGCGCGAAGCAGCAGCGGTGGCCGATGCCATTCTGCGCACTTCGGAGAGCTAACGCGTCAGATCGTCAGCACTTCCTTTTCTTTAGCCTTGAACAGCTCCTCCACGCGCTTGATTTCGGTATCGGTCAGCTGCTGAATCTCGTCGTTGGCGCGCTTTTCGTCGTCAACGGAGATCAGCTTGTCCTTGGCGGCCTTTTTCACCGTTTCATTGCCGTCGCGGCGGATGTTCCGCAGCGAGGTTTTGTGGTCTTCGAGCACGCCGGCAAGCTTCTTGACGGCCTCCTTGCGGCGGTCTTCGGTCATCGGCGGGATGGGCACGCGGATGATCTTGCCATCGTGCATAGGGTTGAAACCCTGCCCGCAGGTGCGGATGGCCTTCTCGATGGCGCCCACCAGGGAAATCTCCCAGGGCTGGACAATAATCAAATTTGCTTCCGGCGTGGTGACCTGGGCAATCTGGGCGACGGGTGTATCCGTACCGTAGTAGTCGACCTTAACCTGATCGAGCATGTGGACCGAAGCCCGTCCCGTGCGAACGCTCACGAGGTTGGCGCGAAAGTCGTCCACGGTCTTGTCCATACGGGTCTTTAGCTGGTCGTAAACGCCCTTCAATGCTTCCATGTTTGCCATTGCCGATGCCATGATTTCCTTCTCCTTGTTGCTAGAAAATAGTACAGCGAATGAGATGCCCTTAAGGCATCCGCATCACGGTCTGGTGACCCCGTGCAACGCCAAGGGTCGAAACTGTATCAAACATTTACAGCAGCTCACGATTGTTTTGATTGACTTCCCCTAGGTGCAACCCTAGAATGGGAATAATTTTATCGGGGCAATCCCCTGGCAGGTCGTGTGTTACGCCAGTAAACGAATTTGCAAGCCTGACTCAATTTCACGCGAAGGACGCCACAAGGCCTCCGACGAGAATAAGGGATCTTATGAAAAAGACACTGTTACTCGTAGCGCTTGCGGCCACGCTCACGATTGCCCTCCCGGCACGGGCCCAGGGTGGCTGCGGCGATTCACCTGAGAATCCCACCCTGATTCTCGCTGGCCTAGCCGGCGGAGCATTTGCTGTTTCCTCGATGCGGACGCGGTTCCGCGCGCGCCGGTTTACCAAGAAGTAATCTGCGACTGCGGTAGCTGCTTCAACCGCAGCCGTGCATCGGCTGAACATTTTCTGTTGTCTTTCCAGGCACGCTGAACCCTGTGCTCCAAACTCACTCCGCTGTACTCAAGCCTCGATACGTAGTTGCACTGGCCTGCCTGTGCGCTGCGGCGGGGCTTTTTACCATCCATGACGCCGTAAATTCTCTTCTTGTCATCTGGCGAACGGACGACCTCAAGTCCATGGGGCTGGTCGTGCCCTTTGTCGTGGCCGGACTCATCCTGCGCGACTGGCGCGCTCTGGGGTGGGAGTCGGATGGCTCGTGGTGGGGTGTGGGGCTGCTGGCGGTCACGGCATTCATCGTCTTTCTACACTCACAGGCGTTGTTGATTGTGACGGTCAACAAGGGCTGGCTGGTGCAGATTCCGCCTCTCCCCCTGATAGCCATGCTGTACGCGGCGTCGATGACGCTGATCTTCGGCGGTCCGCGGCTGCTGCGGAAGGCCTGGTTCCCTGTGCTGCTGATGGGCGCGGTTATTCCCGTGCCGCAGACCTTCAGCACGCTGGTCGACTTGCCACTGCAACATGCATCGGCGACCGTGGCGCGCGCGTTCGCCCATGCGCTGGGCCAGCCGCTCACCCAGGACAAACTCCGCCTGATGTTCACACCCGACTTCGGCATGTTCATCGCGCCGGGTTGTAATGGTATTCGCGGTGCCGTTACGCTGGGCCTTTCAGCGGTAATCGTCGGCTATATGTACCGCTTTCGCTGGTTCGTATATGTCCCAGTTATCGCTGGGGCCGTGCTGCTGGGCTATTTGTTCAACTTCCTGCGGCTGTGCCTACTGGTGGTCTATTACAAGATTGCGTTGCCTTACCCCTGGCTGCAGGAGCGCGCTACCGGCGGGGATTACATCATCGGCGGTGTGCTGTTTCTGGCCGCCATGTTTATATTTTTCGCCGTCGCCAACCGCCTCCGTCAGGACCCGAACGATGTTCGCCCAGAACCTGACCCGGAAGCGCCGCCGGCTGTCGTTGCGGCAAAGCCGATTTACTGGCGCTCGGCCGCAGTGCTGGCGCTGGCAGTGGTTTTTGCGATCGACACCGTTCATACGTATCGCGAATTCCAGCGGCAGGTTGCGCTGCAGCCCAAGCTGGTGGCCTTCCCGCAGCAGATCGGCAGCTTCACGCTGGAGCGCACGTGGACCGAGACCCTGATCGGCGGCACGATCGTTTACGCCTGGGGAGACTACGTAGCCCCAGTGGACGGCAAGCCGGGCTCCGGCGCGCACATTTCTTTCGGCATCTCTCCGCTGCTGGGGCTGCACGACACCACCACCTGCCACATGGTCCGGGGCGAGAGCCCGGACTGGGTGGGGCAACTCGATTCGGCTACGCCCGGAAGCCAGGTTTCCCTCGCAGCGTCGCTCTTCAATGACGGCCGAGAGCAGACGTTGGAGGCGGCCACCGTCTGCGAGGATGGCGCCTGTCGGCAATATTCAGAAAGCACCCAACATGTGACGGTGGTCTTCAATCGTCCGCGGCGCAACTCGCCGCTGCTGGCGGCCACCGAGCGGCCGGTACCGGTGCTGTTGAAGGCTCAGCTGGCGGATACGGCTGTGCCCCCCGCTGAGGCGGCGGCACGGCTTTCCGTGGACATGCAGCGCTTTCTTTCCGGGGTCAATTTGCCGGATAGGACCCAGCCTTACGGCGTGCAGTAGGGGCTGACGGGGCGGTTTCGACAGAAAACCGACGACTGGCCTTAATCAGAACGCCACACCGCCCGTCAAACTCGCATGTCTCCCATTCGCCGTCGGCCTTCGGGTCGCCTATAATCAAGACTCCCCCTTCGTAAGCGCAGGGCCGAACGATTTGAGAGCAGTGAGGGTGTGGTTATCTTTACCGGAATGCGACAGAGCGACAGCTCTCTGAACTGTCTGAAGTGTACGACCAAGGCTGTGCGTCCGCGCTCACGCCGTTTCGGCATCCTCATCGCTGCGAGTCTTGCAGTGATGACTGTGATTGCCATCCCCTCGCTCAACGCGCAGGTGCAGGCCACGCCTGCATTTACCGCGCAGTCGGCGCCGCAGATACTTTGCCAGACGCAGGTTATCGGCAATCGCCGCATCCCGAAGGAATCGGTGCTGGCGCGCCTGTTTTCGCGCCCGGGCGATGCTTTCGATCCGGCGGTTGTCGAGCGGGACTTCAACTCCCTGTGGAACACGGGTTACTTTGACGACGTGCGCATTGAGCGCGTCGACGACAAGACCTGCGTGCAGCTGATCGTATATGTGCGTGAGCGCCCCACCATTCGCGAGATTGACTACAAGGGCCTGAACGCCGTCACCCAGTCTGATGTACTGGACCGGTTCAAGAAGGCGAAGGTGCCGCTGTCGGTGGAAAGCCAGTACGACCCGACCAAGATCAAGCGGGCTGAAGTGGTGCTGCAGGAACTGCTCTCCGAGCACGGCCATCAGTTTGCCACGATCAAGACTGAAGTTAAGACGCTGCCGCCTGCGGCCGTCGCGCTGACCTTCATCATCAAGGAAGGCCCCACCGTCAAGGTCGGCAAGATCAAGTTCGATGGCAACAAGTCCATCACTGACCGCGAGCTGGTTTTTTCCATGCGGAACCTCAAGCCTGTCGGCATCCCGCACTCCATCATTCTGGAGAACCTGTTCGCCAAGACGTTCGACGCCAGCAAGCTGGACGAGGATGCGGAGCGAGTGCGTTACGCCTACCGCGACAAGGGCTACTTCAAGGCCCTGACCGGTGAGCCGCAGACCAACATCCGCAACGCCGGCGGCATCAACCCCTTCACGCTGCGTCCTTCCACAGGCAAGCGCGTCGACATCCTTATCCCGGTCGAGGAAGGTGAGCGTTATCGTCTCGGTGGCATCACCTTTACCGGCAACAAGGCCTTCACCAATACCAAGGCATTGCGTGCGCAGTTTGCCATCAAGGACGGCGACTGGTTCAACTCGTCGCTCTTCGGCAAGGGTCTTGAGGCTCTGCGCAAGGCGTACGGCAGCCAGGGCTATATCAACTTTGTCGGCACACCGCAGCCGCGTGTGGATGAAGCCAAGAAGCTCGTCTTCCTCGATATCGATATCGACGAAGGCAAGCAGTTCTTCATCTCGCGCATCGAATTCACGGGCAACACCATCACGCGCGACAAGGTGATCCGCCGCGAGCTGATGATTGAAGAAGGACAGGTATACAACAGCCAGCTTGTCGACCTTTCACTGCTGCGCCTGAACCAGCTCAACTACTTTGAAACGCTGAAGACAGCCGATGATACCGAGAGCCGTCAGAACGCTGATGCCGGCACTGTCGACCTGCTGGTGAAGCTGCGTGAAAAGGGTAAGAACTCGATCGGCCTCAACGGCGGCCTCTCCGGTCTTTCAGGCTCGTTCATCGGCCTGAACTACGAGACCAACAACTTCCTCGGACTCGGCGAAACGCTAAGCGTTGCGGCCAACATCGGCGACCTTTCGCGTCACCTCAGCCTCGGCTTCAACGAGCCTTACCTGCGCAACAAGCCGGTATCGCTGGGCATCCAGGTCTTCACTTCCAAGACCGACTACAACCCTACCAAGGGTCTTGGCGCTACCAGCGGGCAGAGCATCAACCTGACGACGGCGCAGCAGTCGCTGCTGACGAACTACAACGAGTCGTCGACCGGTCTCACTATTTCCAGCAGCACGGCACTGCGTAAGCTGTTCCGCCGCTCGGGCGTGGCACGCGTGGGTATCTCGTACTCGCTGACGAAGTCCGGCATCACGACCTTCAACGACAACACGCGGACGGTTTTCCAGTCGCTTGCGTTCCGCTCCGGCATTGCGGGTCAGAGCCAGCTGGAAGGCATTATCTCGTCGGTCATCACGCCGAGCTTCACGTTCTCGACGCTTGACCGTGCGGTCGGTCCGCATAGCGGTAAGGACTTCAATATCGCCATACAGGTGGCTGGTGCGGGTGGTAACACCAAGTACTACGCTCCCACGCTGGCCTGGCGGCAGTTCTTCCCGATGAAGGGCCTCAGGGTCAACAGGGAAGGCCACAACGTTCTTGGTTACCGCATCCAGTTCTCGAACATCGCTGGCTTCGGCGGTGAAGTTGCTCCGCCGTTCCAGCGTTTGTATGCCGGCGGCGAAAACGATATCCGCGGGTTCGATATCCGGGCCGCGTCGCCGTACACGTTCCTGCCCAACAAGGTGGGCTTCAACCTGACCAACCCCGACGGCCAGCTGGTTCCGCGTGATCCGACCAACTCCAGCCTTGGTGTTGTGCAGATTCCGCTGCCGGTCTATCGCCTTGCTCCCATCGGCGGCGATACCAGTATCGTCAGCAACGTGGAGTACCGCATCCCGATCATGAACCAGGTGACGTTTGCCCTCTTCAACGACTTTGGCATGGTGTTCAACACCAGGCCGTCGCAGTTGAGGCAGAGCGTGCTCGGCCAGTCTGCCATCAACAGCCCGTTGTATGGCTGCCCGGTGCTGATCAACGGCGCGTGCTCCGGCGGCTCGCAGGTTACCTTCCCGCTGGAACTCAAGACGGTGCCTGGAACGAACTTCGTTCCGCGTATGTCTACGGGCGCCGAGCTGCAGGTGATCCTGCCGATCGTCAATGCACCTTTCCGCATCTTCTACGCTTACAACCCGCTGCGCCTGTTCAAGGACCTGCCCCAGGAGCTGGCTGTCGATCCTGCCACCTTCAAGGGTTACTTCCCGAACTCCGGCGCCGGGCAGTTCACTTACCAGCAGGCCGTGCAGTTCTACGGCGCGGACTACATCCTGCGCGAACCGCGTAAGACGTTCCGCCTGACGGTGAGCACCACGTTCTAGCTGCTCTGGGTCTTGGCGGGGGGTACCCCCCCGATACTTATGGCGCAAAGTCCTGATTCGATGGGACAAAGTGCCGGACCAGCAAAAGTACACTCTACCGCGAAAAGGCCGCCCTTATGGGGCGGCCTTTTCTTCTTCTATGTCCATTTTACAGGATTCGCGGGGGTCATTATGCCAACTCTATTCCTTCTGGAATGAGCAACATGAGTGCTTTTCGGGCTTGACAAGCCTGGGTCCGCTGGCGCGAGGTGTGAAGCTGGTCGAAGCGACGGCTACTGCGTTCCGTTTTCGCCCACGGCCATGTGGTTGACGATCTGCTGAATGAACACCGAGCGGATGTGGATGCGAAGCGCTAGATCGGGAAGGAACTCGGCAATCAGGTTGCCGGCCGGGTCAGTCGCGAGGCCAATGCCGATGCGCTTCAGCGTCTGGGGGCCGTCATCCTGGACGCCGGGAACGTACAAGTTGCTGAGTTCGGCGCTGATGGGGTACGTGAGCAGCGTCGCATAGTTGATCATGCGCCGGCCGTTGTCGTGTTCAGCGATGACGGTGCGCAGCAGGGCATGTCCGATGCGGCGCTTCACGCTCGCGTGCTGAAGACGGCGATAGCGGGGATCTTCGTGGACCAGCGAGGGGATCAGAAAGGTACCGAAGAATTCGCCCTGCGCGTCCTGCAACATCTCATAGCCGAAGAGCCGCCCGAAGCCTTCCAGGCCCGGACCGTAGGCGGAGTGCGCATTGAAGGCGACGCCAAACCCGGCTTCTGCGGCGATCACGGCCAGGTTCACCGGGTCAGTGACGTCGCGTACCGCCAGCATCCCTTTCTGGCGCACGGTCAGCGGGGAACGCTGGTCGGCGTTGATGACGATGCGCAGCGGGTTCTCCGGCCTGCACGGCACCGCCGGTGTTGTGTTTTGCGGGCTCGGCATGGTGGAGGGTGGCGCCGGCGGCATGGCGGGAGGGCACGGCGGCAGCAGCGTGCCCCCATCGACAGCCGAGAGGTCGTCTACGCTGTTGCCGGCCATGTTCAGCAAGACGACGCTCGGCGCGTTGGGTAGATCGCTGGCCGTGCCGGCCACAGTGACCGCTGCAAAGCGCTGCGCGTGCAGGTTTGCGGCCAGGCTGACGCAAAGCAACATCCCCAACGCCCCAAGAGACGTGACGCATCGGGAGTGGTGGCCGCGTGACAGCGCGAAAGGCATAAGAGGGTATACCCGCAATTCAAAAGATCGTCGGGCTATGAACTTGAATTACTTGCCGATACGTCGATTTACTTGCTGAGGTGCAGGGCCTTGAGAAACGTTCCCGAAAACTCGCTCACAAAAAAGCCGAGCGCTGCGCCACCGATTGACCCGGCGAATTCCGAAGCGGTGTCTTTGAAGTTGCGATTGATCGGCGGATAGTACGCGTTGTTCAATGCCGCCGACCCGGCGTAAGCGATCAGCAGAGGGGCGTTGACTGTATTGCGCCCGCTATCGGTGCGTCCCACGAAAACGCGCGTTACCGAATAAACGGTGCGATGCATGAAGCTGTGGTCAGAGCCCTGAATGTAATAGCGTGTGTCCATGTGCAGCGCAGGAGCAAGGATGGCGTCAGCGAAAAGACCCTGGCTGGCGTCGCGAATGCCAGCGGCGCCGAGGCGCTGCCCGAATGCACCGCGGTCGACTCCGTAGTTAGGAGATCCATTCACGAGCTGCCCGTATCCGGCCGACGTGGTGATGCCGGCGAGCGTCAGCGGTGAGTAGAGGTCGCGGAAACCCATGATGATTTTGTCGTGGGTAGACATCGCGCTCTCGGCTTTCTCGTTTGGAGAGATGTATTTCGCATAGCGGGGCGCGGGAGTGCCGCCCTGAGCGGCATCGGCGTCGGCAGCAGGCACGTAGGTGCGCAACATGGCCGGGGGCGCTTCGGGCGTGGCGGAGTCGGCGGAGGAAGAGTAGGAAGCCACCATCACGGGCGCCTCCGGCAACGGGGCGCTCGCGAGCGTTTGTGCGCCGACAGGGAGCAGGAGGGAAGCAGCAGAAATGGCGAGGAGAAGGTTACGGTGTGCGATGACGTTCATGAGCGAGCCTTTCAATATGGTTCCGGCTTTGCAATTTGCGCGCATGAACACCACTGGCCGCGCCTCATCGAAAGAATGGCCGTTCCTAGACTGACGCCGTTTGTGCGCCGTCTGGTTGTATGAGGGTCGCCTAGAACGCCTACCCTCAAGTTGTTTTGGCCCGTGGTTCGGATGTTTCACCTGTTGAGCGCAAGATATCACGACCGCTGCGGTTGAAGAACGGATGCCACGGCGTTACCACCTCGGCACTCCGCGGCCGAACGCCGTTGACCCGGCAGCTATGGGACGCGAATCATCGCAACAGGCCTATGGCGATGACACCGCGCTTTCAATTCGTGAATGTTTGTCGTCGCCTTGGTGTTTGCGCGTTGCCGGCCTGCGCAGCGGCTCTCTCGGCGTTGCTGGCCGGGTGCCACCATCAGCAGAGGGTGGCGTACCAGCCGCCTCCGCCTGTTGTTTACACGCGCCGCCCGCCTCCGGCCCCGGCTGAATCCTCGAGCGTAGCGACTAAACCGCCCGCCGGGGTGCCGTATTCTGTGCCAGCAACGCCGGGGCTCGACGATACTTCCGGCAAGCCGGTCTTTACGGAGTTCGGGATTGCGAGCTGGTATGGACCGCCGTATCACAACCACACGGGCGCCGATGGCACGGTGTTCGATCAGAACGCGCTCACTGCTGCGCACCGCACGTTGCCGATGGGATCGACGGTGCGGGTGACGAACGTGGCTACCAATCAGAGCATCGTGGTGCGCGTCACGGATCGCGGCCCGTTTGTTGCCGGGCGTGTGCTCGACCTGTCGAAGGCTGCGGCACAGGCCATTGGGGTCTGGCGGCCCGGAACGGCGCAGGTGAAGATTGAAGCCTTTGCGCATCCTAACCCTGACCCCGCCGGGCGCTGGTGTGTACAGATCGGTGCGTTCAAGAGCCCGGATGACGCGCTTGACGTGAAAGCTGAGCTGATGCGCCGCTACAAGACTGCCAAGGTGATCGAGTTCACCGGGCCAACGGGCCACTGGGTACGCGTCAATCCCGCGCTGCCCGACCTGACGCATGCCAATGAGATTGCACGGAATCTCGCATCGCCCGATCCAGACGCGCTGCCTTATGTTGTTCGCCTTGACTGAACGCAGTTCGGTGCGGTGAAGCGGAAGGTGTGAACAAGTCTTGATCGCAGCAAGTTCTGTGTTGATAGCGCAGCGGTTATCCTAGAAGTCATGGAAACTGCACCACCGACGATCGAGCCGACACAGAAGCCGGCTATAAACGGCTCGCCACGCTTTGAAAGCTGGGGACGTTATCCCACGTATGACGCCGCGCTGCGTCCGATGCACTGGCAAGGTGATTTTCCCGCGCTGCTCAACGGCGTCTACGGCGGGGCGCTGGCAGTAGGACTGGGGCGCAGCTACGGCGATGTCTGCCTGCTGAAAGGCGGAACCCTGCTGCCCACCACGGGCATGAATCGCCTGCTGGACTTTGACGCTGAGACGGGGTTGCTGACCGCGGAGACGGGCATCACGCTCGCACAGATTCTCGACTTCGCCGTGCCGCGCGGTTACTTTCTTCCCGTCACGCCGGGTACGAAGTACGTTACGCTGGGCGGCGCGATAGCAAACGACATTCACGGCAAGAATCATCACGTGGCCGGGACTTTCGGCAATCACGTTACGCAGTTTGAGCTGGTGCGATCGGACGGCACGACGCGCCTCTGCTCGCCAACGGAGAATCCCGACATCTTTGCGGCTACCATTGGCGGCATGGGCCTTACCGGCGTGATGCGCTGGGCGCAGGTGCGGCTGAAGCCGATCGTCAGCCGGCTGGTCGACTACCAGGGTATCCAGTTCCACGGCATTGACGAATTCCTGGCGCTCACCGCGGAGTCGCAGCACGTTGAGTACACCGTCAGCTGGGTTGACGTTGCTTCCACCGGCAAGAACTTTGCTCGCGGCATCTTCATGAAGGGCGACCACTCGAACGTCCCTGCTCCGTTGACGAAATCGGCAAAGCCCAAGCTGGTTTTCCCCGTCGAGGCTCCTGGCTTCGCGCTGAACAGCTTTACCGTCGGCGCCTTCAATACGCTGTTTTTCCATAAGCAGATGAAGAAGAGCGTGACCGCGCTGCAGGATTATGAGCCGTTCTTCTATCCGCTGGACGCCGTGCTGAAGTGGAACCGCATGTACGGCAAGCGCGGTCTGCTGCAGTTTCAGTACGCCATTCCGTGGGACCATGCGCGGGAAGGCACTGAGGCCGTGCTGCGGGCTGTCGCGAAAAGCGGACTGGCCAGTTTTCTCGCCGTGCTGAAGGCGTTCGGCGATGTGCCCTCACCGGGCATGATGAGTTTCCCCAAGCCGGGCATCACACTTGCGCTCGACTTTCCGATCAAGCCGGATAAGAGTTTTCCGCTCTTCCAGCGGCTGGCCGACATGGTGCAGGAGTTCGGTGGGCGGCTTTATCCGGCGAAGGATGCGGCGATGACTCCCGCGCAGTTCCGTGCCTTTTATCCGCAGTGGGAGAAGTTTGCGCGTTACAAGGACCCTGGGCTGACTTCCAGCTTCTGGGAGCGCGTCACCGGACAGGAGCCCACGCGATGAGCGAGAATCCCGGCATCCCCGTCGACCCCTCCACGCAGGAACCGCTGCTGCCCCTGCGCGCGCCGGCTGAGGACGCGCCTCGCCCTGCAACGGCGCCGCATGTACCGCGCCGCATCCTGGTTCTCGGCGCTACTTCGGGTATTGCGGAGACGTGCTGCCGTATTTGGGCCGAGCGTGGGGACAGCCTGTTCCTCGTCGCGCGGAACGCCGACAAACTTGCGGCGGTCGCGGCCGATCTGCGGACGCGCGGCGCCAGGTACGTGGACACCGCTGTGGCCAACCTCGACGATACGGCGGCGCACCCCGATCTTTTGGCTCGCGCGATCAATTCGCTGGCCGGACTCGATGTGGCGTTCCTTGCTCTGGGTATTCTTGGGGATCAGCCGGAGGCCGAGCGCAGCTTCGCGCATGCGCATGAGATTCTGCACACGAACTACACTGCTCCGGTGAGCCTGCTGACGTGGCTGGCGAATTATTGCGCGCAGCGGCATGGGGGCACGCTGGCGGTGCTTTCGTCCGTTGCGGGTGATCGGGGGCGGAAGTCGAACTATGTCTACGGCTCGTCGAAGGCAGGGCTGACGGCGTTCCTCGGCGGCTTGCGCAACCGGATCGACCGCGAAGGCGTTCGGGTGCTCACGATCAAACCCGGTCCGGTGAAGACCGCGATGACCGAAGGGATGAAGGGAAGCCAGAAATTTGCCGATGTCGAAGCGGTAGCGGCAACGATCGTCAAGGCGATCGACGCCGCGCTCGGCAAGGGCCCGGACGTTCTCTACGTGCCGGGGATCTGGCGGATTATTATGGCGGTGATCCGGGCGATTCCTGAAGCCATTTTCAAGAAGTGGAATCTGTAGTCCATCTGCAGACCATTCCATTCACCAAAGAAGAGAGCCTGCCGCAAACATCGCGGCAGGCTCTTTTGTTTCGCCTCGGATTCGAGGCATTGAGGTTAGAACTCCAACCGCAAGGCGAACTGGCCAACGCGAGGGCTGTTGGAGGTGGAGTTGATTTGACCGAACGCGCCACCGGATTGGCTGATGTCGGTGTTCGGGCTGCTGAATACGGGGTGATTGAGGACGTTGAAGAAGTCCGCGCGGAACTGCAGTCTCAACCGGTTGTCAGGAAGGATCATGAAATTCTTCGCGAGGCCAGCATCGAAGCCGAACGAACTGGGCGAACGCAGAGCGTTGCGGTTGCCGATGTTGAAACCGGTGGGGTAAGCAAAATCGTTTGTGGAGAGGTTGCCGCAAACGGTTGACGTGGAGCAGGCCGCAAATCCGAGCACCGAGCTGCCCACTTTATGAGGCTGCGTGGCGACATCGCTCTTGTTGCCGGTCAGAATTGCGGGTGCATTGTTGGCATAGCCCGCAACGAAGGCCGTGGTGCTCGTGGTGATGGCCACGCCGCTCCGCCAGGAAGGATTGCCCGACACCTTCCAGCCGCCGATGACTTCATCGAGCCACATGGGAGTGTTGTTGGCAAAGGCCTTTTTGTGGCCAAACGGCAGCGAGTAGACGAAGTCCGAATTGATAACGTTCTGCACATCGAAATCGGAGTTGGCACGGCACTCGCGCGGACGAACAACGTCGCAGAGGAAGCCGTAGCCCGATCCAGAGGCAATCGAGTTTGCAACCTGTGACGTGTTATCGATCGAGTGTGACCAGGTGTAGTTGAAGTCGAACTGCAGACCCTGCGAGAGGTTCTTCGACAAGGTGAACAGCAGGCCGTTGTAGCTGGAGAAACCGCCATTGGTCAGGTAGGTGTTGCCGGCCCATTGCGACGCCATGGCAACGTTGCTGGGGAGCACCAGGTACCCTGCCATTGCCTGCATGGTGTCGGCGAAGTCACCCTTGCTGACCAGGGATTCGACCGCATCGACAACCAGCTGTGTTTCGCTCGGTTCGCCGTAAGAAGCGGCGTTGTATGCGGTTCCATGTCCCATGACGTTTTCGAACCATGCGATGGGAGTGGCATTGAAGGCGGCACCGTTATGAGCGCGAACCTGCAACTCGAGAGCGGTCATGGCTGCACCGAGCGTCTGACCTGAGACCTTATCCGGGTAGTCGATCAGTTGGGAGGCGTCGGCCTGGGCAAGCAGGCGGCGTCCCTGGCGGCCAACATAATTCAACCGCATGAGGAAGTGGCCAGGAAGCTCCTGCTGCATGCCGAAGTTGTAGGCGATGGAGTAGGGATCTTTGAGGTTGGGATCGATGATGTTGTTGAACTGGTTGTTGATCAAGCCGTCCGGTGCGCCCACGATGCCGGTGATGCTGCCATCATCGATGTTCGGAGTGAAGGGATGCTTCACATTCGGCGCCGAGTTGGGGTTTGCGTAGGACAGATTCGCGCCTAGCCGGGGATTCGAGTAACCATCGAATTGCGGAGCGCCAACGGACTGCTGGAAGAGTTGCGACGACTGGTCCTGGATGAAGTTGACCGCGTTGATGACCGTACGGTCATACACGATACCCGCCGATCCGTTGATGACCGTCTTCGGCAATACGTTCCACGAGAAGGCAACGCGTGGAGCGAAGTCCTTGTACGAAGGGTTGTAGAGCGGAGCGGCGTTGTTGGCCTTGCCGCCCAGCGAGTAAATGTTGAGCGGGACAGCGTTGCTGCCGGGGGTGCCGGCTGCGCTCTGTGCGAGGCGGGCGGCGAGGTAGTTCTGGTAGGTGACGTTCTGGATCGATTCGTACCCCGTTGCTTCATACGGGACCGAGTAGAGCTGATAACGCACGCCGTAGTCGAGCGTTAGTTTCGGGGTCAACTTCCAGACATCGCCGAGATAGGCTTCGGTCTGGTAATAGCGGTAGTGGCGGCGAGCGCCGGTACCCTGCGTGGTCTGCTGAGCGGCGGTGTTGTAGTTGTAGTTGCTGTCCACTTCGGCGATGCTTCCCAGTGCGACGTTGAATGCGCCGAAGTAGTCGTAGATTGCCGTGGTGCTGCCAAAGTAAGCATTGGCCGGCGCCTGTCTGCGGCTCAGGGCGGTATAGGGGCTCAGGCCGACCGTGACGAAATTGAAGTCGTTGACCAGCTGAGAGTTCGTCTTGATGAACTTGAAGGTGCCACCGGCGTTAAGGGTGTGATGACCGATCTGCCAGCTGAAGTCGTCCCGGACTTCTGGAATCGGAACGCGCCGTTCCTGTGAGCTTCCGCTCAGGTACGGACCGGAGGTAAAGCCGGCTATGTACTTGCTGAACGAATATTGGTTCGCCCCGGTCGGGTTGTAGAGGTTGCCGAAGTCGTACTCCGAGACCGTATCACCGAAGTAAAGCTGGTTGACCTTGTTCTGGCCGATTTCCCAGATATGGCTGACGACGTAGCCGTAGCTGCGATCTGTGAACGGAGCGGTAAACGGATCACCCGGCAACTCGATGGCTGATTGGGTTGCATTTTCACGCGCGACCGTGAATTTGGCGAAAATGCGTTGCCTTGGAGTGAGGTTGTAATCCAGGCGGCCAACGTAGCCGTAAGTGATCTGGGGTGTGGGTGTGGTGAAACGGTAGCCGATGGTGTTGACGCCATCGCCAAGCGTCGCGTCATAGGCACCACCGATGAGGTGGCCATAGCGCGCGTTGAGGAATGTCAGCAGTGCCGGGTTGAATCCGATACCCTGGGGATCGAGAGTTGCCACCTGTGCGCTGTTGATGGTGCTGATGCAGCTGGGGGTGGTGTTGCTGCGGCTCGAACCGGTGCACCCTGCATTGGAATTGATGTAGCTGATGTTGCCGGCCAGGTAAGAGGCGGTGGGCACGGTTCGAGCCAGCGACGCGGACTGAATGATGCGGTCGTTGTTGAAGTCGAAGAAGAAGAACGCCTTGTCCCGCTTGATCGGGCCGCCAATGTTGCCGCCAAACTGATTGCGAATCAGCGGCGTGCGGGGAAGGCCGTTGTTGTTGTTGAACCAGGTGTTGGCGACTGTGGATGTATCGCGATGATATTCGTTGATGTTTCCGTGGAAGGTGTTGGTTCCACTCTTGGTGACGAGTTGGAACTGACCACCGCTGCCGGTGCCCTGCCCGGCGGTAAGGCCAGCAACGGTGCCCTTGAATTCCTGCACGGAATCGGTGGGGGCGTTGCCCACGATGCCAAGGTTGGAGCCGCTGGCGATGTCGTTGACGTCCATACCGTCGATCGTGACGCTGCTCTGGTCAGTACGCGCGCCGGTAAAAGAGCCACTGGTATAGCCGGGCTGCAGCGTGAAGAGCGCGGCGGGCGACGTACGGCTCTGCACCGGCAAATCGTTCAGCAACTGAATATCGAAGTTATTTCCGATTGAGGCATCGGTGGTATTGATCGTCGCGGTGGCGGCGGTTTCGGAGACCTCGATGGTGGTATTGGCGCCTGGCGACAAGGTCGCATTCTGCGTTCGCACGCTGCCGACGGTGAGGGTCACGTCGGTCACCTGGTAGTTGGCGAAGCCATCGCGCGCAAACGTTACGGTGTAGCCCGGATTGGGAGGGACATTCGGGAAACGATATGAACCTGTGGAATTCGTCGTGGCGGTGAAACTGATGCCCGTGTTCGTGTTGGCAAGAGTCACTATTGTCTGGGGTACAACAGCGCCAGTGGAGTCGGTTACGACGCCGTTCATGGACGAACTATTTTGCGCCTTGAGGGCAAACGGTGCGGCCAGAAACACGGCCAGTAAGGCGAGTCTCGTAAAAAGGTTTCGCATGGGCTCTACATCTCCTGAAAAGCGAACGTTCTGATTGAAGGGCTCTTGATGGCACAGCACGAATGAGGAAAGAAAACACCAGAAGTCGATGTGTATTACCCCTAAATATGCAATTCGGGTTCCATACCCGGGCGACGGTGAATGTATCGTGATAAGACTATGACGACAAGACACTTACGCAACCCCCTCGAAAGCCGGCGGGGATAGAACTCCATTTTTCGGGAGCAATCTACTTTGAAATGGATATTTTATCGACCGTTGATGGCGATTCTGCCTGAACGTGATGGGTGTCTGCCGGACACTGCGCTCTTGTCATGAGCGTCGCCAAAAGCGAGTCAAGGGAAGCTCATCCGGGTTGGCTTCAGTACAAAGAAAAGAGCCTGTTGCGGTGTTCCGCAACAGGCTCTTTGGGTTCGCCTCGGGGGAGGCGGGTTGGTTAGAACTCCAGGCGAAGGGAAAACTGACCTACGCGCGGGTTGTTTGAAGTCGAGGAGATGACACCAAACGTTGAGGTTGCCGCCAGGGAAGCGGACGGCGTGGAGAAGGTGGGGTGGTTGAGGACGTTGAAGAAGTCGGCGCGGAAACGAAGGTTGAGCTTGTTGTCCGGCAGAACGATGAAGTTCTTGTCCAGCCCCGCGTTCATAATGAAAGCAGAGGGACCACGCAGGCTGTTGCGCTGCCCGTACTCGATTCCGAGGGGACCGCGGAACTCCGTGTTGGTAGCTGTTCCGTTGGTGTAGAGCTGGAGCTGTCCGGTGACCGGATCTTTGTGAACGTGCGCTGCCAGATCGCCGCTTGCGCCGGTGAAGATAGCCGGATCACTGGTCGAAACACCGGCCAGGGATGCACCTGAGGCTGGCGAGAAGGCCAGGCCACTCTGGTAGCTGGGCAAACCGGAAACGCTCCATCCGCCGATGATCGTATCCACCAACCGGTTGGTGTGGTTGGCATAGGCGCGACCCTGGCCGAAGGGCAACTGGACGATGAAGTCAGAGGTGATGATGTTCTGAACGTCGAAGTCCGAGTTGGCGCGACCGGCGCGGTTGTTGGTGGCGTCGTACAGGTAAAGGCCGTTCGAGTTTGCGATCAGCGACACGTTGTCGATGGAGTGCGACATGGTGTAGTTGAAGTCGAACTTCACGCCCTGTGAGAGGTTCTTGGAGAGGCTGAAGAGCAGGCCGTTGTAGTTTGAGGAGCCCTTGCTGGTGTAGTAGATGTCGCGCGCAAACTGCGAGGCCATACCGAGGTTGGTCGGGATGAGGTTGTTCTGCAGCAGCGAGCGAAGTACAGCAGGGATGGAGCCGAGGCGTGCATTGGTGGTGAAATTGTACGCGACCACGGCGGTGTTGTTGGCGTAACCATGGGCGGTTCCATAACCCGGGGTGACAAGGTGCTCAAACCAGGGCTGTGCCGTTGCGTTGAGCGGGTTGAAGCCCGTGATGCGCAACTGCGAGGTGAGAGCGGCAAAGGCCTGGGACATCGTCTGTCCGGAAGCCTGATCGGGGAACTCGATGACCTGAGCGGCATCGGCCTGCGCCAGGAGGCGACGGCCGAAGCGACCAGCGTAGTTGAGCCGCATGATGAAGCGGCCCGGAAGCTCCTGCTGCATGCCGGCGTTGACCGAGATGGAGTAGGGGGTGGGAAGGTTGTAGTCGAAACCGGTTGCGGTGTTGCCGTTCGCGTTGCCGGTGGGTGTACCGGTACTGCTGACGAAGGGTGTGTAGGGCTTGCTGAGCGCCGGAGCAACGGGAGCGGCCGGCAGTGCCGTGAGCGTAGAGCCGATACGCGGGTCAGCGGCCAGCGAACCAGCTGCGTTGGTTGACGTGCCATAGAGCTGGGCAACGCTGTTCTGGAAGATGAACGTTGCCTGGTTCTGCTGGAAGCTGATGGCGTTGTAGACGGTGCGGTCATAAACCACACCGGCTGAACCGTTGATGACGGTCTTCGGTGAGTAGCTGGGGTTGTAAGCGAAGGCCAGGCGAGGAGCGAAGTCCAGGTTGTTGGGTTTGTAGTAACCGGTTGCGTTGTTGACCGGACCGCCGAGGCTGTAGGAAACCAGCGGCAGTGCGGCATTGCCGGTAATACCCGCCTTGCTCTGGGCAACGCGTGCGGCAAAGTAAGGGCCGAAAGCGATACTGGGCACGGCTTCCGATCCCAGCGTTTCGTAGGGGACAGTGTAGTTCTGGTAGCGCACGCCGTAAGAGACGGTGAGCTGCTTGTTTACCTTCCAGGTATCGCCGAGGTAGATCTCGGTCTGGTAGTAGCGATAGCGACGGTTTGCACCGCTGGCGCTGGGAAGGACCGTACCGGCGTTGGTGTAGTTGTAAATGCTGGAAATCTGACCAACGCGACCGAGCGCCTGAGTGAACTGCTGATCCCACTGCAGGTTCGTTGTGGAAGAGTTGGCGATGTCCGCCGGGCGGAGGGCGGTGTTGAGACCGGTGACGTTGCCTCCCAGGCCGATGGTGTAGGTGTTGTAGTCGCTGCCAAGGAAGTTTTCCGTCTTGATGAACTTGTAGGTTCCACCGAGGCCGATGTTGTGCGATCCAATCTGCCAGTTGAAGTCATCGCGGACCTCGGGGATCGGAATACGGCGCTTCTGGATGTTGTTGCCGTCGTAGGGATTGATGAGCGGGCTGTTGAGGGAGACGATGGTCGCTCCATTGGGATTGTAGGCCAGCGGGAAGCTGAGCACGGAAACGGTCTCGCCGTAGTAGAACTGGTTGACCTTGTTGCCGCCGATCTGCCAGATATGGCTGCCGACGTAGCCGTAGCTGCGGTCCTGGAAGGGGCGCGTGACCGGATCACCGGGGAAGTAATTGATGGATTGAATGGAATCGCGGTGAGCGGCGTGGAACTGGAGGAACACCCGCTGCTTGGCCGTCAGGTTGTAGTCGATACGCGCGACACCGTCGTACTCGATATTCGGTGCCGGCATGGTGAAGCGGAGCAGGCCGGTGTTGACGCCGTCGCCGCCAGTCAGGTCGTTAGCATGCGGGTAGCGGCTATTGAAGACACTCATCAGGGTTGCGTTTTCGCCAATGCCGGCGGGATCGAGCGCCTTTACCTGAGCCGGGGTGTAGAAACCGATGCAGGCGGGTGTGGTGTTCTGGCGGCTGGAGGACGTGGAGCAACCGGCGGTGTTCTTGATGTAGCCAATGTTGCCAGCGCGGTAAGAGTCGAGCGGCACCACGTCGGCGCCCGAGAGCGACTGGATGATGCGGGAGTTGTAAAAGTCGGCGAAGAAGAAGAGCTTGTCGTGCAGTACGGGACCACCGACGTTGCCGCCGAACTGATTCTGGATGAGCGGGGTGCGGGGTACGCCTGCGTTGTTGTTGAACCAGGTGTTGCCGACCGTGGATGTATCACGGTGATACTCATTGATGTTGCCGTGGAAGCGGTTGGTTCCCGACTTGGTAACGAGCTGGAACTGGCCGCCCGATCCCGTACCCAGGTTGCTGGGGAGACCGGCTACGGTGCCGCGAAACTCCTGCGTGGCGTCGATCGGAATGTTGGCTACCGTGGCGCCGAACTGGCCGGTGGCGATGTCGTTGACGTCCATGCCGTCGACAGTGACGGCAGTTTGGTCGGTGCGGGCGCCGGTGACGGAGCCACTGGCGGTGACGACCAGCCAGTTGGTGGGGTCGAAGCCCATCCAGCCGAGCTCGGGAAGGAAGCACTCCACCCAGGCGTGGGTGGCGGCGCTCTCGGAGCGATCCTTGTCCTTGGGAGCGTGGTAGAGATAGCCACTCACGTAGCGGCAGGGAATTTTCAAGCGCGAGCGCACCAGCGTAATCATGATGTGCGCAAAGTCCTGGCAGACGCCGGCCTTGGTCGAGAGCGCCACATCGATGGGCGAGTCGGCTTTGGTCGATTTCGGCTTGTAGTCGAAGTAGTCGTACAGATCCTTGTTCAGTTTGTGCAACACGCTCAGCGGATCGTTGCGGCGGCGGAGGTCGAAATGGTCGCCGAGGGCTTCGAGGGCGGGCGTGGAGGTAGCAAACTCGCTCGGCAACATCATTTCCCAGAAGTCTGATTCCTGGACGAGGCGGTCGAGCTCCTCCCACGATCCGGGCGGCAGCGCGCCCGGAACGTCGAGGGCGGGTTGCATCTCGACGAGCGACTCGGCGACGATGACGAGCTGCTCGTGCTGTACGGGGATATCGAAGTGGTGCACGTGATTGCCGAGGTGGTCGCGGAAATTGAAGATGCGGCAGCGCGGGCTGACGGAGAGATGGAAGGTGAGGCAGCGCTGGTTCTGGTCGGAGCGCGGGTGCATGCGCGTCTCCATGATGCTCTCTGAAACCGGGCTCTTGTAGAGGAACTTCGTCAGGTGGCGGATGGAGTAATGCATAGGCACCTCATTGGAGCGGCTTAAAGAACGAGTAAGTTGGTCTGCGTCTAGAAAGGCCAAGTAAACATCCACTGAATATGTAAGAGCTTGCGTTGATGATAAAGCCACGCGGGAATGACCACGGCGAGGATTGTGGGAAAGATGAGCTGCAGCCACGGTTCAGTGGTGTGCAGAATGCGCACCAGCAGCTCGCGCCCAGCGCCCTGCGGAAACGATGACATCAGGAAGATGCCGAAGGAGGCGGCTCCGGTCCAGGCCAGGGCACGCGCGGTCGGAGAGTGGCCCATACAGTTCGCCACCAGCATCAACATCAGTGTGCCGAGGAGGCCCAGCGGGATGAACAAGTAGGGCGACAGGCCGAACGGGCTTGCCGTGACCAGGTAGATGACGACGGCGAGCAAGAGTGCTGCCAGCGCCGATGTCCACACCGGTATGGCTTCAAGCTTTTTGAATGACGCGCCTACCCACATGCCGGCTACCAGGAACACCAGGTGGTGCAGTCCCCGGTCGAAGAACATCACGTCGGTCTCCGGTCCCCAAAGGCTAAGTGACGCAGCGGCGATGAAAAACAGTGGCATGGGCAGGTTGCGGAAGAGCATGCCCAGCATGAGTGCGAAGAAGAGCGTGGGCAGGAACCACGGTGCTGCACCGGTGAAGAGGGTGAAGAGGAAGGTCCGCCAGGGCGGGGTGGTTTGCGCCATGAAGCGCGCGAACGGTATGGTGGCGCCGGCAAAGATGAAGGCCCACAGGAAGTACGGATAGATCATGGTGCGGAGTTTTTCGAGCGTGTAGCCGCGTTCGCCGCGCTTGGAAACACTGCGTTTTATGAAAATGCCACTGACAAAAAAGAACGCCGGCATGTGGAAGGCGTAGATGGCCAGATCGAGATGCACCCCGATGTTCGACGTTCCCCACCACCCGCGCCGGGCGACGCCCTGGTTGGTGTGGCCGAGCGCCACCAGCACGATTGCCAGGCCGCGCACGACGTCGATCAGCAGATCGCGTCGCGGTGCGTGTGCGCGTGGGCTTGCCGGTGAGGCATCGGTTAGCGCGGCGGGTGAAGACGTCTCCGGTTGCAAGTCGAGCATCTCCGCAGGTGTGGTCAGTTCGAACTGCCGGTGAGGGCCGACTGAATCGAGTAATCAATGTAGAGCTGATAAATCGTGTTGTGAATTTCGGAGCATTGGGTCTGGATGCGCCGCAGGTAGGGAACGACGCCCTGGTCGAGGATTTCATCGACCGAGGTGTAGGCGAGCGAGGCGTAGACGCGGCCCGCGAGACGGCTGAGCGGCTCGGTGCGGCTGCCGCCACCGCCGGAGCGGTCGATGGCGGAGAGGGCCTGCTGCATGGCGTCGATGGAGAAGCGCAGCGAGTGCGGGAATTCGGGGTCGAGGAGGAGGAACTCGAGGATGCGCTCGGGGGTCAGGTCGGCGGTGTAGACCTTGCAGTAGGCCTCGAATGCGGTGGCTGAGCGGAGGAGGCCCATCCATTCGAGGTACTCATTGCCGTCGACGCCTCCGGGCTCTGCCCAGAGGTCTTCCTGGTAGGCCTCGAGCAGCATGGCGGTGGCGGACGCGCGTTCGAGCGAGCGGCCGACCTGGATGAACTGCCAACCTTCGCCGTGACTCATGGTGGAATCAGTTACACCCTGGAACTGGTGGACCGCTTCCATTACCTGCTGCAGAAAGGCTGCGGGCGTTTCGTCGCTTTCGAACTGCGCCTGCATCTGCATGCTGGTTTGCAGTTCAGGGCGGGTCACTTCGAGGTAGAGGGAGTTGAGGCGGTGCCACTGCTCGGTGGAGATCTGTTCGCGGACGTGGCGCGAGTTTTCGCGGGCGGCGATGATGCAGGAAAGCACGGAGGCTTTTACGCCGGTGTCGAACGTGAGGGTGCGGGTGAGCTCGTAGGGGTTGTCGTCCCACTTGACGCGCTTGGGCTTGCCGAGTGCCTGCAGCACGCGCTGCCAGCGGCGTTCGGAGCTGGTGGAGCTCTCGTCGAGCATCAGGTTCAGGTTGACGTCCAGCATGCGCGTGGTGTGTTCGGCGCGTTCCAGGTAACGGGACATCCAGTACAGTGAGTCGGCAACGCGAGAGAGCAAGGAAGTCCTTTCGTGATCGGTGAAAATGCGGTCGACAGCTACCGGTCGATCCCGTTCCATGAAAATGACTGCGTGATTCCCAATCTACACGTTCGCGCGGGACGGATGCTCTACTGTTTGGCCGGCGGAAGGGGCGAGGCCTTCATGAGGTCGACGAAAAGGCGATAAAAGCGCTGGGTGTCGAGATCGACCTGGACGTGGACGGGCTGCAGGTCGGATTGCGGCTTGTAGGGCTCGGACCAGGTGAGGGTGTCGCCGTAGTTGGGGCCGCGGGCGAGGTCGACGTCGACGTAAAGGAGGCGTTCTTTGGTGATGATTTTGGGGTCGAGGAAGGCTACTGCTGCCAGTTCGTCCCAGAGGTAGTGAAACTCGGTGGAGTAACGGGCGATGTAGTCGGAGGCGGGCGATTTTGCGGCGGCGATTTCGGCCATCATGGCCTTGGTGAAGTCGGTTTTGATGGAGATGTCGACGGTGGTGAGGTCGATGCGCGGCCAGGGAGCGCGGAGGACGATGTGTGCGGCTTCGGGGTCGAACCAGAAGTTGAATTCGTGGCGGGGATGCGTGGCGAACTCGGGGTCGTCGGTCTGCGGCGCGAGGCTGCCGCCCATGATGACGATGCCCCTGGTGAGCGCGGCGATTTCGGGGTCGATGGCGAGCGCGAGGGCGATGTTGGTGAGCGGGCCGCCGGCGTAGATCGTGACGGCGTGCGGATGGGCGCGGACCTGCCGGATGAGGAAGTGCGCGGCGTCTTCGTTGAGCGGCTTGAGGGTTGGTGCGCCTTCGGGAAGCGGTGGAACGACGGTGGCGGCGTGGTATGGCTGCATGCTGGTGTGCTGGGCGGAGTCTCCCCAGGCGCCGTACCAGGGAAAGCTGCCAAAGGCGTTGCGCTGCTGCATCGATTCGGCTTCGGTGCGGATAAGCGGGAAGATGGCGCCGGGAACGACGGGAACGTCGGTGCGGTGAATGAGCTCCAGCATGCGGAGGGTGTGGGCGAGTTCCTCGGGCTCCCAGGCGTTGCCGCTGACCATGGTGATGCCGAGGACGCGGACTTTGGGCGATTGCAGGAGCACCATCATCGCCATCTGGTTGGAGGCGGCCGGGCCGGAGCCATCCTGGTCGATGAGGACGAGGCGCTGGGCAGGAGCAAGTGCGGTGGTGATCCAGATTGCGAAACGGGCAAGACGCAGGGCGCGATGCAGGGATCAGCTCGCCTTCTTCTGCGATGCCTGCCCGGGCTTCCAGCCGATGCGGCGACGCTGTGCTGCCAGGGTAAGGTCAAAGCGACGCTCCGGAATAAGGTCGGTTCTGATTTCGGATGCGGGCATGCGGGCTAATTCCTGCAGCTGCCTGATCGATTCTTTATCGAGCGGTGTGTCCGCCGACATGCGTACGATTTTGCTCATAGTCGCTCCTTTCCAAAGGTGTCGCGTGTCTAGCCGAAATGATCCGGATAAACGTATCCCCATTATCCGTCTCTTCGAGATGAATTACCAACAAAACTACTAGATTCAAGGCTAAGCCAACCGTTCTCCAGCGCTGCTCGCCGTCCACCACCGAGTCCTCTATTGTCAGGCAGAGCGGATCGTCAAAAACGGCGCTCGCAGCTCGGAAGCCGACGCGATGTTCACGAAGGTTCTTGCGGCTTTGTCCTCGTCCCATTCGAAGTAGATCATCGCCTTACTCGCTGAGGACCCACGTATCCTTTGAGCCGCCGCCCTGCGAGCTGTTAACGACCAGCGACCCTTGTTTGAGCGCGACGCGGGTGAGGCCGCCGGGGACGATCGTTACCTTGTCGCCGTAGAGGACGTAGGGGCGGAGATCGACGTGGCGGGGTTCGAGCGTGTCGCCGATGAGGCAGGGGGCACGGGAGAAGCTGATGGTGGGCTGGGCGATGTAGTTGCGGGGGTTGGCCTTGATCTTGTCGGCGAAGAGTTCGCGTTCTTTGGCTGTGGATTGCGGGCCGATCAACATGCCGTAGCCGCCGGATTCGCCAACCGCTTTCACCACCAGCTTGTCGAGGTTAGCGAGCACGTACTCGCGCTCTTTGTCGCGCATGCAGAGGTAGGTCTCGACGTTCTTGAGGATGGGTTCTTCGCTGAGGTAGTAACGAATGATGTCGGGGACGAAGGCGTAGAGGGCCTTGTCGTCGGCGACGCCGGTGCCGAAGGCGTTGGCGAGGGTGACGTTGCCGGCGCGGTAGCAGTTGAAGAGGCCGGCGACGCCGAGGCAGGAGTCGGGGCGGAAGCTGAGCGGGTCGATGAAGTCGTCGTCGACGCGGCGGTAGATGACGTCCACGCGGCTGAGGCCGCTGGTGTTGCGCATGTAGCAGACGTTGTCGTGGACCATGAGGTCGCGGCCTTCGACGAGCTCGATGCCCATCTGGCGGGCGAGGTAGGCGTGCTCGAAGTAGGCGGAGTTGAAGACGCCGGGGGAGAGGAGAACGATGTTGGGCTCGGGACGGCCTTCGGGTGAGAGAGAGCGCAGGGTGCCCAGCAGCATCTGGGTGTATTGCTCGATGGGGCGGACGTTGTAGTGGCGGAAGAGCTGGGGAAAGATGCGCTTCATGACGCGGCGGTTGGTCAGCATGTAGCTGACGCCCGACGGCACGCGCAGATTGTCTTCGAGGACCACGAAATCGCCGTTTTCGAGGCGGATCAGGTCGGTGCCGCAGATGGCGATATAGACGTTGCGGGGGACCTGGAGGCCGATCATGTGGCGACGGAACTGCGGGCAGCTGTATACGAGCTCGCGGGGGACGATGCCGTCGGCGAGGATGCGGCCGTCGGTGTAGATGTCTTTGAGAAAGAGATTGAGGGCGGTGATGCGCTGGGTGAGGCCGCGTTCGACGGTGGACCACCCGTCGCGGGTGATGATGCGCGGGAGCAGGTCGTAAGGAAAGATGCGCTCGGTTCCTTCCTCGCGGCCGTAGACCGTGAAGGTGATGCCCTGGTTCAGGAAGGAGAGGTCGGCGGCCTGCTTGCGGCGCTGGATTTCCTGGGGTGGCAGCCCGGCGAAGTGGTCCAGCAGCGGCTGGTAATGGGGACGGAACGCGGACGCACCGGCAAACATCTCGTCGAACGCTTCATCCAGCTGATAATTCCGCAGGGCGGAGGGATCAAACTGGCTGGCGGGGATTTCCGGTGAAAAATTGTCCATGTGTTCGCTCAGTATAGGGGGGCTATCCCGTAGCGCCAAGTGTTTCGCCTTCCGGGGCGTCGACTTTTTCGCTTCACCTTACGGCGGAAGGGACGTCCAACGCACATGACCCCCTTGTCAAGCTGCCGCGATTTCTGGAAAAGCGGTGTCCGCCTCTTCGGAAAGTGGCATAAACCGTCGACAGCTTCTACAATTAGCGAAGGATTTCGGTACTCTCTCCCGAGACAGGTCCCTGCACTCCGCGGCGCAGCAATCAGCGGCAGCCTGCAGGCACAAAGGAAGCGCATGAAGTTGAGTTTGATGGGCCGTGTAGCAATGGCCATGTTGGCATCGTTGGCGTTAGGTCTGGGCATGTCGGCCTGCGGCGGCGGAACAATCGGATATATGTGGGTGCTGGGCGATCAGTTCAACCAGATCACCGGATTCAAGATCGACGACTTTACCGGCAACCTGACGCAGATTATCGGCTCGCCGTTCACCTCGAACGGGGTCAATCCCGTGTCGATCGTGGTGAAGCCCGGCGGACGGTACGTGTACGTCATCAACCAGGGCACTGGCGGATCGCGGCCTACGGCCATCTCCAGCGGCAAGGAGACTTCCGGCGGTATCGCTGTTTACAGCGTGGGTGGCGACGGTGTGCTCACGTTCCAGCAGAGCTATGCCACCCAGGGCAATGTGCCGGTATGGGCGCAGTTCGATGGCAGCGGCGGGTTCCTCTACGTGCTGGACAAGTACTCTCCCGATCCGAAGTACATCGGCTCCTCAGCCGCCGATCCGGGTTCCATTACCGCCTTCTCGGTGGATGGCTCCACCGGCCGCCTGACGCTGCTGACCAACTCTGCGGTTCTGGATAAGAACGGCAACCCGACGACCTTCTTCAACGTCGGCGTCGCGCCGATCATGATGCACACGGCGGGCAGCTGCCTGTATACGCTGGATTCCTCGGACAGCTCGGTCTTCCCCTATGCCATCAGCGGCGGCGGCCAGCTCTCGATCACGACCCCGGGAACGATTCCGACCCTGGCCAACAACGTGACATCGATCAACGGCAACGGCATCAACATTTACCTGACTGATGCTGGCGCCAACCGGATTCTGCCGTACACGGTGGGTTCGGCCTGCAACCTGAGCACGGTCACCGGCGGAGCGGTTTCGAACCTCATCGGAACCTCCAACCCGATGTACTCGCTGATCGATAACAGCAACAAGTACCTGTATGTGCTCAACCAGTCGACGGTTTCCACGACCGGTGGGACGACGACCCCGTTCAGCTCGATCTCGGCGTTCGTCATCAGCCCGCAGCTCACCCCGATCCCTGGTTCTCCCTACATCGTGGGGGCAAACCCGGTCTGCATGGTGGAAGATCCCAGCGGCCAGTACATGTACATTTCGAACCGTAACGACGGCACGGTCACGGGTGAGCTGTTCAACCCGACTACCGGCGAGCTTTCCACGCTGTCGCGCGGCTCTACCTTCACCGCCAGCGGTCTTGGTAATTGCCTGGCTGTGAGCGGAGCGGTCAACTAGCTGTCTGACCGCGTCCATGTCATCCATTTTTCCCGGCCCTTTGGGGTCGTAATCAACACGAGCCCGTTTTACCGGTTCGACGTAAGGGAAGTCGCATGAAGCGTTACAGGATTGGCCGCGCGGCACTGGCCACAATGATGTCTCTGGCACTCGGTCTCGGCGTTACGGCATGCAGCCGTGACTACACCGTGGCTTATGTCTACGCCACCTCCGCATCGAACGGTACGGTTTCGGCGTTTGCAGTCGACTACCAGACGGGCTCGCTTGTCCAGATTGCCGGTTCGCCGTTCGCGACGAATTTCACCAATCCGGTGACGCTGGTGGTGCACCCCAGCAGCAAGCTGGTTTACGTCATCGGCGGCAGCCAGGATAACAAGGTGGCCCAGTATGCCATCGGTACCGACGGCAAGCTCTACGGCCAGCACACCTACAACATCACGGGCAGCTACCCGACGGCAGCGGCGATCGATGCTTCCGGCAGCTTCCTGTACGTCACGTTCACCTACCAGAACGGCTTCGGTCCGGTTTCTACCGGTCCCGGCGGCGTCACGATCTTCCCGATCAATAACAACGCTACTGATGCGAACTACGGTGCCCTCGGTGCTCCGCTCACGCTCAACGTGGGCAACAACCCGGTCGGGATTACGCTGAGCGCGCTGAATCACTTCGCCTATGTTGTGGACGCCGATACGAATGCGTCGGGCACGGGCACGGGTCAGCTGCTCGCGTTCTCTCAAAACACCACCACCGGCGCACTGACGCCGTTGGCGGGCACCTCGATCACTACTGTGGGCGGCAAGACTGTCGCGACCGGAATCAATGCCGGCACGACGCCGACGGCGATCGTCGAAGACCCCACCGCACGGTTCGTCTACGTGACCGACCGCGCCACCAACCAGCTCTATGGCTACATCGTGCAGGGTGCCACCGCTCCCGGTACACTTGCTCCCATGTCGTTCAGCCCGTTCGGTACCGGCCAGTTCCCAGTCGCGGTCACGATCGATCCCCGTGGCAAGTTCATGTACACGGCGAACTTCGGCGCCAACACGGTCACCTCGTATGCTATCGACCCTGCCAGCGGAGCGGCCTCCACGGTTGGCTCGGCGAACAGCTCGGCAGCGACCGGCCCCACCTGCGTTGCGGTTGAGCCGGCACTCGGCATCTACCTCTTCACGTCGAACCGCCTGGCTGGATCGATTTCGGCCTCACAGCTCGATCCTCACACGGGTGGCCTGACGGCCATTGCCAACCAGCCGTTCGATGCGGGTCCGCAGCTCTCCTGCGTGGCTGCCGCTGCTAACGGTCAGCACGCTTCCTCGCTGGTCAACCCGTAGCATTGCAAAAGCCTCAACGCAGCGCCCCGGCTTCGGCTGGGGCGTTGCTGTCTGCGCTGCTTCCATCCTGGGGTTTGCATCATCCAATGCTGCAGGGAGGCCATCAGCATGCAGGCCAGCATTCCAACTGAAGTGACCACGACGATCCCAGAAGCAGCAACATCGAAGGCTCGCACCCTGAGCGCAGCGGAGGTCGAGGAGCAGCGGCTGATCCGCCGCCTGCAGATGATGATGAACATGGTGCAGCAGGTCATCGCGCAGGATGCCACGCTTACCGTGGAGGAAGCGTCGCAGATGATTGCCGACGCCCGCACGGCGGCGCTGGCCATGTTTCCGGACAAAGAGCTGGCTTACGACCTCATCTGGCGTCCGCGCTTCCAGCGCCTGATGCAGGAACGTTTCCGGCTGGTCTAACCCGCCTGCGGAGCTGCGGGTTATCCCCGCTACGGCGTGGTGACCGGCCCCAGCGCCGGGGTCCGCACGGGTGCGGCCATGCCGATGAACTCGGTCAACGTGTCGTTGCCGAAGTTCGTAACCCACAGATTGCCGCTGGCATCGATGGCCACCGCAAAGGCTTCGAGCAGAGCGGCATCAGGGCCAAAACCTGCGGCGGGGGAGAGTGGAGCGCCCGGCAGGGTAGCCGATGCACCCGCGAGCTCCGTGATGGAAACGCCGCGATAGTTTGCCACCCAGACATTTCCCGCGCCATCCACCGCGATGCCCTGCGGGCTCTTGATGCCACCGCCCGTGTAGCCGCTGGAGATGATCTTCTGGGTGGAAGAAAGCAGGCCGACACTGCTGCCAAAGTAGTTCGCTACCCATACGTTGTCGGCAGCATCGATGGCCACGCCGGATCCGCCGCCGCCGGTTATGAAGCTGGTAAAGCTGGCGCCATCGGGCGCAATGCGGGTGGTGGTGTTGCCGCCCTGGTTGGTCACGTAGGCATAGCATTTGGAGTCGACCGCGACCGCCACGGGGAAATCGAACTGGCTGGTGGTGTAGCCTGTGGCTCCAGAAAGCGGTGTTCCGCTATTGTTCAGCAGCGTGACGTGCGAGTTGCCGTAGTCCACAATCCACGCGGTCGCTGTCGTATCCATGGCAATAGCCAGCGGGAAATTCAAGCCACCCGCCGCGTATCCGGTGGAGCCGGACACGGTGGCTCCGTTACTGTTGAATACGGAGACTGCGCCAAATCCAGCGTTGATGGCAAAGGGCGTTTGCTCGTCGGTCACCCAGACGTTGTCGTTCACGTCGACAACCATCCCATAAGACTCATTCAGGATCCCGTCGGTCACGCCTGCGGCGATGGTGGGCGTTCCTGTGTTGTTGAAGTAGCTGGCGCGGTTGAAGTAGCTGGCCACGCGCACGTTTCCGGCCGAGTCGACACCCAGGGCCGATGGGCCCTTCATACCGCCGCCGCTGTAGGTGGCAAACATGGTCCAGTCGGACGGTGCTGCCGTTAGTGCCGGCGTAAACGCGCTCGCCGGCGCACCCAGCGTAAAGAGCGTAGCCACGTTGACCGCAGGATGACGCGCAATATTCAGAGCGGCGTCCAGGGTATTAGCCGGGGCTGTGCCGCTTACTGTTGCCGCGGTGTAAAGCTGCGTACAGGCCGCAGCCGATGGCCCGGCCACGATGCAGGCGTTGAGGGCATTTGCCAGGGTATTCAGCATGCTGGTCGGCGCCTTGCCGGTTGAAGGAAAGTTCGCTCCCGGCGCAGTCCCGGTCGCCACGTTGACGAGGTTCGCGGCACTGGCGGCGGCCAGCTTGAGGCCGGTGAAGTTGGTAGAGCTGGCGCCGATGCTTCCACCCGTGCCAAAGAACTGCTGCAGCGCATAGGCGCTGGCCAGGGTCGTCACCTCATTCACCACGAACGCGGGGGTTCCACTGATCGCATTGCAAGCGCCCAGCGCGGTCGTCAGAACGATGCCGGCGTTGGTGGGTCCTGTCGGGCCTGCTTTACCTCCGGTCGCCACCACGTAGACCAGCGAGAGATTGAACGGGCAGGTATAGCCCGCGGCGAAGCTGAATGCGCCGTTGGCGTCGGTGATGACGGCCGATCCGAGCCTGGTAGCCGCCGATCCATTGCCCGTTGCGCCGGCCGCGTAGAGCTGCACGCTGGCACCCGGAACGGGCAGCGGTCCGGCCATCACCTTCCCCGTGAACGCCGCACCGGAGAAGTTTGCGGTCGCCGTTGGTCCTGCGGGCCTGGTAACGGGTGTTTTGCAGAGACTTGGATCGGGGGGCGTCGTTACCAGCGCCACACCTGAACCGCAGCCAGCGAGACCGGCAAGACCAGCGAAGCAGCCTGAAATAAGGGCGATTTGGCGACGAGAGATCACAGTGGCAGGGTACCAGAGGGCCGAGGGCCGGGGGTTAGGGCTGACGGTAGGGTTGAGTGAACGCGGAGAGGTCAGCCGCGGCCAGAAAGTCGCGCATGTTGCCGGTCAGCTGTGTCCGCGCCAGATCGGCCGCCATTGCCGTGTCGATCGTCTCGGCACGGAGCAGCACCGGGATGGGTCGTGTTGGACTCTGGCTTAGCAGGGTGTAGGTGTCCGGTTTGCTGTAGATCAGACCAAAGTGCTGACGTGCGCCGGAGTACTGCCCGCAATTCTCGCCGGTGCAAACGGTGGTCGCTTCAAGGTATTGAGTCGCACCATCGTTGAAGAACGACGCACTAAAGCTCACCGGCTGTTTTATCGTCGGCAACGTGAGGTCGTCGTGCCAGAGCCAGTCCTCGCCGCGGGCCGCGTGGCACAGCAGCGTATCGTGGGCTCCCAGGACGGGCGAAATGCCGACCGCGACGTGGGCTCCGCCGTTGGCGGGGGCGTAGTCCGCCCAGTAGAAGATCAGCGGTCCGCCGGCCACCAGGTACTCGTTCCAGGCGCGCTCCAGCTTGTAGCCCCCAATCTGTTGAGGAAAGCGTCCCAGCGCATTGGGGTCGGAAATCGCCTGAGGAGCGTTACGGGTTTCCACCAGTGCTCGCGCATAACTGACGCTGCCTACCATCAGCAACAGGGCAAAAGCCGCTAAGCGTGGCACAAAGCTGCGCGGCGCGGCACCACTCGGCGCACCGCCGTCGCCAGGCGGCGACAGTGGCGGGGGCCGGAGTGTCCCTGTCGGGCTTAGCCGCAGGATCACTGTAAAGAGCAGGAACGTTGCCAGCAGGAACAGGCAGGCTCCGATGATGTAATCACCCATCTCCGCGCGGCTTTGCAGCCACGTGATGTGCAGCGCCACGATGTAGTAAATGACCAGCGTGCACAGCCGGATGAGGTTGAACAAGTACCCCAGCATGATGCCGCCCACCACCGCCAGTACATGGAACTTCAACCGAAAGCGGTAAAGATAGCCGGCGATCAACGCGATGAAGCCCATCGTAATGGCCCCGCGAATGCCGTTGCACCCGGGCGCGATAAACATTCCGAAGTCTGGCGTAAACATCAGCCGGAGCTGGTCATTAGTGAGCGGCTGGCCCAGCATGTGAGCAAAAGCGCGCGCAATCTTTGCCGACGCGTGTTGCAGCGGCATATCGATCAGCAGGTTGAAGGCATTGGGCACCGGGTTCACAAACCACGTGAGCACAATGGGAAACAGCGCCGCCCGATAGAGGCGAACGCCGCCGAAGAGCAATACGGCGCCGCTGGTGTAAGCGAGCGCTACCAGCGAGTGTGGCGGCAGAAAGATGGCCCAGGAGGGCGTGAGCACCAGCTCCAGAATGGCATGATCGCGTACATGAACCAGTGCGATGGTGACAGCGACGATCGCCAGCCCCCACCACGTGCCGTCCATCTCCCACCTGAGCGAGTGCCAGGCGCGCAGGATCAACGCGAGGCTCACCAGTGGGATGAGGCCACCTATCGACTTGAGGGGGTCGGTCGTCCATAGTCCCCAGAGGAACAAGGCGGTCGAAAGCACGGCAAAGACGCCGAGCACAGAGAGCCCCGTAGCCAGCGCCGCCGCCTGGGGTAGCGCAACGCCGCGGCGACCAGCGGGTTCGACTGCCGTCATGGGGGCAAGAGAGGAGAGCGAGGGCGAAGACTCAACAGCGGTCACGCCCGTGGCCGGAGTGGGCATCAGGGAATCCGTAAAGACCGTTTACTTGCGGCGAAAACGCCCGCGCAAAGACGCAAGCAAAGCCCCGCCAGAGCCAACTACGGCCAGCAGCGCCGTCGGGTTCTCCGGCGAGTTCGTGCAGCCTTCCTGTGCGTACAGAGGGTGGGCGGCGGCGAGCACCACGATGAATGCTGCGTAAATCGAAAGTTTCTTCATGGAGTCCTCAAATCGAAAGTTACCCTAAGCCTGAAAACGCTGTCAATCTCCGTCTTGTCGCAGGGCGAGTTATTGCTGTGCGTCGAGCCAGATTTTCAGCCGCGGTTCCTGCGCGTTTTTCAGTTGGATGCAGTCGCTGCTGGCCTGGAACGCCTGCCTGGCTGCTCTTTCCGCATTTTCAACCTTGTGAGTGCCAAAAAAGTCCTGCGCCTGGTCGCGCTCGTCCACGGTGCAGAAACTGCCCGTAGATCCCACCAGCGACTGGCCTGAACTTGCGGTCAGCTGTGCCTGCACCTTGTCCCAGTTCAGGCCCACGTACTCCCAGGCCTGCGCCCGGGTTACCGGATCCCGCAGCAGCAGGCCGATCAGCTGATAGCTGCTCTGGTTGCGCACCTGGCCGGAGACAGCGTAGTCCAGCGTCCGCTTCACCAGCACGGGGTCGTGGAACTCCGACAGCATCAAGAGCGCCTCTTCCTGCAGTCCGGGGTTTTCGGGGCTCTGCGAGAGGCGTTGCATGCGGTCGTAGAACGCCGTTGTGCCATGACGTGCGGTCAGCTGGGCGGCGGTGTCGTTGAGTCCGGGATCGCCGGAGTCCTTGCCCGAAAACAAGAGGTCGGTGATGGCTGAAGCACGCGCGAGTACGGCCGGATCGCCGGAGAGGCCCAGAATATTGAACAAAAGCGCGCGGCGCTCCAGATGGCTGTGGGTCTCGTTCTTGTCGTAGCCGCCCATGGCGGTGTAGATGGGCCCAAACTGCTTGCGCACCACTGCCTTCAGGCGCTCGCTGTCCTCGGGCGAGGCGATGCGCTGGTTGATGAGCTCAACTTTTTCGAGGGCGGCGTCGAGGACGTTGGCGTCGGGCTCATTTTTTACGGCGAGCACGAGATCGAGATAGTCTCCTACCGAGCCCTGGCCGGATTGCATGAGTGCCCAGCGATCACCGACGAAGCCGATGCGCTCGGGCGGGGTGAGCTTAGTTTCTACGACGCTGATGATGGCGGCGGTCTGCTCGGGGGTGTACTCGGTGCGGAAGTAGCCCTTGCTTTCCGCATTGATATACAGCGGTGATGCAGCGCCCGCCGGAACGGCTACTTCATGAGTTGCGGGTGAAATGAGCGCGCATTGCGGCGCACCCGGAGTCTTGAAGCAGACCGGCAGCGTCCATACCGGCGTCGTCGTGCGCTCACCCTGCGGCGAAAGGAAGAAGCGGTCCTCAGCTTCTTTCAGCGCACCACCGCCTACGGCCGACACCTTCACCACCGGCACACCGGGCTCGGTGATAAAGCTGCTCATGATCTCGTCGACGGGCTGATGACTGTTCGCCGTCTGCGCTCCCCAGAAGTCTTCCGCCGTCGCGTTGGCGTACAGGTGCGCCTGCAAGTAGTTGTGCACGCCCTGCCGGAAAATCTCTTCCCCCAGGAAGTGTTCCACCATGCCGATGACGGCGCCGCCCTTCTCGTAGGTGATGCCGTCGAACATCTCGTTGATCTCGGCCGGCGTATCCGCGGTCGCACGAATGGTGCGCGTGGTCGCGCGCGAGTCCGAGTTCATCACCGCATCGAGGGTGGCGGCGGCATCTTCATCGAAGCTCCACTCCGGGTGCAGGCGCTGGGCCACTTTGCCTTCCATCCACGTGGCGAAGCCTTCGTTGAGCCAGATGTTGTCCCACCACTGCATCGTCACCATATCGCCGAACCACTGGTGCGCCATCTCATGGGTCACGTCGACGAGCACGTTCTTCTTTGCGTCTACTGAGCCGGTCTTCTTGTCGACGAGCAGTCCGGTTTCGCGATACGTTATGCAGCCAAAGTTTTCCATCGCACCGGCTTCGAAGTCGGGGATGGCGATCATGTCGAGCTTGGGCATGGGATAGCGGATGCCGAAGTAGTCGTTGTAAAAATGCAGTGTCTTCCTGGCTTCGTCGAGCGCGAACTCCGTGAGATTGGCCTTGTCCGGCGTTGCGCAAACGCGGATCGGCGTGCCGTCGCTCTTGCCCTTCGAGCACTTGAAGTCGCCAACCAGGAAGGCGACCAGGTAGGTCGACATCTTCGGGGTCGTGGCGAAGCTGACGGTGTGTTTCTCTCTGTCTTTCTTGTCCTTGATCTGGTTGGCGTTCGAGATGACGACGTCACCCTTGTCGACCGTGAGTGAAATGTCGAACGTCGCCTTCATCGCCGGTTCGTCGAAGCTCGGAAAAGCCCGCCGTGCATCGGTCGATTCAAACTGCGTTACCGCATAGTTGCGCTTCACCGTTTTCGATAGGTAGAACCCGCGCAGCTTGTCATTCAGCATGCCGGCGTAGGTGATCGCCAGCGTCGCCTTTCCTGCTGGCAGTGCCTGCGGGAACGTAAAGGTGGCCTGCTCCTTCTCGGTATCGAAACTCACGTCCGCCTTTTGCCCGCCGCTGGTCACCGAGGAGATGGTGAGCTCCAGCGCATTCAGCGTGATCGTTTTCGACGGGGCATCCAGTACGAGTTCGATGGTCTCGTCCCCTGTAAAGGTCGCGGCCTTCAGGTCGGGCGTCAGGTGCAGCGAGTAGTGCTCGGGGTGAACGTTCGAGGGCAGGCGCTGGGCCGACGCGAGAGTAAAGCTCAAAAGGAAAAGAACGACGGCGGGACGAAACAACATGCAGACCGACCTCACAGGAATTACCTGATCAAAGTCTACTTAGACTTTTTCTGTGAGCAAAGGTTGCTGGCGGGGGGCGAAGGCGCCTACTTCACTGAGCTCGCACGCTCTGACGTGCCGGAGATCTCCGCCGCGCGCGCTTCCGCGTAAGCGGCCGCGCCCAGCAGCGCACACGTATCGTCGAGAATCACCCGCACCGGCACCGACTGCAACAGTGGCGACATACGGCCTTTATCCAGAAACGCCGCCATGAACACGCCGTTTTGCAGTGTCTTCAACATTTTGGGCGCGATGCCGCCGCCCAGGTACATGCCGCCATGCGCCAATACCTTGAGTGCGATGTTGCCTGTCTCCGCTCCGTAAGCCGCGCAGAACATCTTCATCGTCTCAAAGCAGATCGAGCTTGAACCGTCTTCGGCACACTCGCCTATGACGGCGTTGGGGTCTTCGGTGGCGAGGCGATGCTTCAGCCATGCCGGCTCATCCAGCTTCTCCATGTCGCGCAGGTACGCATAGATATTCTTGATGCCCAACCCGGACACCACGCGCTCAAAACTCACGCGACCGTTCAGGGTCTTGCGGAGGTATTGCAGGAGCGCAATCTCGCGGTCGTTGCGCGCCGCAAAGTCGCAGTGTCCACCCTCGGACGGTATCGGACGGTGCGCCTTGCCATCCCAGATCAACAGGGCCTGTCCCAGGCCTGTGCCTGCGGCAATAAGGCCCTGGTGTCCTGACGCTTCCGCATCGCCTGCATGCAAGGTGAAGATGCTCTCGGGCTTCAGTTCCGGAATGCCGTATCCGTTCGCTTCAAGGTCGTTGATCAGAAATATATGGTCAATGCCGAGCGATGGCTGCAGCGCGCGCACGTCGAGCGTCCATGGCAGGTTGGTGAGCTTCAGCCTGCCGTCGCGCACCGGCCCCGGAACGCCGAAGCACGCGGCCACAATCTGCTGCTTCTCCGCAGGATCGGAGAGGAACGCCTTGACGATATCGTCGAGCGAAGCGAACTGGCCCGCAGGAAATTTCTGGCTGCGCACCCGAACCAGCTGACCGGCCTCGAAGTTATAGAGCGCAAGATTTACTTTTGTGCCGCCGACGTCGCCTGCCAGAATCATCTACTCTCCCTGCGCGCTCTAAATCTCGAGCGTTCCCACTCTACGGCTCCCGGTAGGCGTCGTAAAGACCTCGGTTGCCGCGGGCAGCTTTGCTGCCGCCGCTTCGTCCAGCAGCAACAGCAGCTTTCCGTTCGATGGCCGAATCAGTTGCGACGGCAATCGCTCCGGATCGCGCGGGCCAAGCATCACCTCGGCCAGAATATCGGTCTTCTTGGCGCTTTCAATTTCGAATACCACCTCCGCTGCCTGGTTGATGACCGGCCACGTCAGCGTAATGCGCCACGTGTCCTTTTGTGGCACACGGTTGGCGACGCACAGGCGCCCGATCGCGTCGATTGCGTCTGTATGCGGAAACAGGGAAGCGGTGTGGCCGTCGTCGCCCATGCCCAGCACCAGCAGGTCGAACATCGGCGACTCCGCGCCCTCCAGGCGCATGCTGTTGCGCAGGTAGCTCTCGTAGCGGTTCGCTGCTTCTTCGGGATCGAGCTCGCCTTCCATGCGGAAGACGTTGGCTTCCGGTATCGGAACCTTGCTCAGCAGCAGGTCGCGCGCCACGCCGTAGTTGGACTCAGGATCGTCCGGGCCAACGCAGCGCTCGTCTACCCAGTAGAGAAAAATCTTGTCCCATGGCACCGTGGCGAGGAACGGCTGCGCCGGGTCAGCCAGCAACTTGAAGGTCGCCTGCGGCGTGCTGCCGCCGGAGATGGCAATACGCGCCACGCCGCGCGAGGCCACAGCCTGCTCGGCCTTCGCAGCAAACAAACGCGCCGAAGCCATCGCCATCTCTTCAGCCGTAGGAAAAACCTGGTACGTCACCGTCACCGGACGAGGCATCAATCAACTCCTGGGTTGTTACAGCTTGCGCCACTTCCGTCCGTCGGCCTTCAGCATCGCATCCGACACTGCCGGTCCCCACGTGCCCGCCGCGTAGTTGGGGAAGTCCTTAACCGGCTCCTTCGCCCAGGCTTCGAGGATCGGTGTAATCAGCTTCCACGTCGCTTCCACGCCATCGCGATGGGCAAACAGCGTTCCATCGCCGAGCATGGCATCCAGCAGCAAGCGCTCGTATCCGTTGGCCGAGCTGGCACCAAACGCGTCCGCATAACTGAAGTTCATGTTTACCGAACTCATGCTCATGTTCGGCCCGGGGACCTTCGCCGCAAAGCGCAGCGCGATGCCTTCATCCGGCTGAATGCGCATGGAGATCACGTTCGGCTTGATGCCTTCGGTCCCGGCGCCGTCGCCATCCTTGAACAGCGTCAAGGGTGGCTGCTTGAACTGGATCGTAATTTCGGTCACGCGCTTGGCCAGACGTTTGCCCGCGCGGATGTAGAACGGAACCCCGGCCCAGCGCCAGTTTTCGATCTCCAAACGCAGACCGGCGTAGGTCTCAGTCTGCGAGCGCGGGTGCACGCGATCTTCCTGGCGATACCCGATCACCGGCTTGCCGTCGACGTTGCCCGGGCCATACTGCCCACGCACGGTGTCCGCCGGATGAATCGGCAGTATCGCCTTCCAGACTTTTACCTTCTCGGCACGCACGGCGTCGGCGCCAAACGAAATGGGCGGCTCCATGGCGACGAAACTGAGCAGCTCCATCACGTGGTTCTGCACCACGTCGCGCAACGCACCGGCCTGCTCATAGAACGGCCCGCGGCCTTCAATGCCAATCGACTCGGCCGCCGTAATCTCCACGTGGTCAATGTAGTTGCGATTCCATACCGGCTCAAAGATGCCGTTCGCAAAGCGGAACACCAAAATGTTCTGCACGGTCTCTTTGCCGAGGTAGTGATCGATGCGGAAGATCTGGCTTTCGTCAAAAACCTTGTTCACTTCATCGTTCAGCGCACACGCTGAAGAGAGGTCATGACCGAACGGCTTCTCGATGATCGTCCGCACAAAGTGTCCGTCACCCGCGGGCGATTTGTTCATCTCGTGCTTGCCGAGGAAAGAGATGATGTCGGAGAAATATTCAGGTGCAACGGCGAGATAAAACAGCCGGTTGCCCTGGGTGTTGAACTTCGCGTCCATCTCAGCCAGCTTGGCCTTGAGACCATCGTAGGCCGCGTCATCGTCGAAGTTCATGGCGTAGTACTGCACGCGCTCCATAAACGGCGCGAGCTTGGGATCAGCCTCTTCGACGCCGCCTCCGCTGAGGATGCCGTCCTTCATATCGGCCGCAAAGGTGCCTTCGAGGGGACGCCGCGCGACGCCCAGAACGGCGAAGTCCTCTGGCAGATAGCCAGACTGCTGCAGATGATAAAGCGCGGGCAGCAGCTTGCGCTTGGTCAGGTCGCCGGACGCGCCGAAGATCACCACGATGCTCGGGTCCGGGCGGCGGGCCAGGTGCTGGCTCGCCTTCATCGCCTCGTCCGAGATATTTACCTGTGTCGTCGCCATGTCCGTCTCCTAGAGAATCTGTTCGAAAGTTTTCTTTACCGCGTGTCCGCCAAACTCGTTACGCATCACCGACAGCATGCGATCGGTAAAGTTATTTCCTTCGCGCGAGCGCAGGCGCCGTATGAGCGACTCCGTAATCACGGGCGCCGACACATTCAAATCGATAGCCTCAAACACTGTCCAGCGCCCTTCACCGGAGTCGGGCACGTATGCCTCGAGCCCTTCCAGCGTCGGGTTCTTCTTCAACGCATCCGCCGTGAGGTCGAGCAGCCAGGAGCGCACGACCGAGCCGTAACGCCAGATCTCGGAGATCTGTACCAAGTCCAGTTCCAGCGGCTTCTTCGCGTTCATGATGGAAAAGCCCTCGGCGTAGGCCTGCATGATGCCGTACTCGATGCCGTTGTGCACCATCTTGACGAAGTGCCCTGCGCCTGACGGACCGACGCGTCCCCAGCCTTCGTTCTCGCCAGGGGCGAGGGTCTTGAAGATGGGCGAAAGATACTCGACCACGTCTTCATCGCCGCCGATCATCATCGAGTAGCCCTCGGTGATGCCCCAGATGCCGCCCGACGTGCCGACATCGACAAAGTCGAAGCCCTCGGCCTTCAGTGCATCGTGGCGCCGCTGGGAATCCTTGTAGTTGGAGTTGCCGCCGTCGATGTAAATGTCGCCGGCTGTCATGAAGGACTTCAGCCCGGCGATCGTCTGGTCGACGGGATCGCCCGCCGGCACCATGATCCAGATGGCCTTGCGGCCGGTGAAGGCTTTGGCGAGCTCTTCCAGCGAGTGCACACCCACTGAACCCGCATCAGTCAGCTTCTTGACGGCATCCGCGTTGAAGTCGAAGCCGATGACACGGTGGCCGGCCAGACGAAGCCGCTCGGCCATGTTGCCACCCATCTTGCCTAGTCCGATGATGCCCAGTTCCATGTGAGTATCCTCTGCGTTTCGCGAGCTGCGCGATAAACGCCTCTTAGAGAGTAAAGCCTATGGCTGTCAATGCAAACTCAAAAGCCGACGAAAGCGACGCCGGGAGTGCCCGATTCCGAGTTCAGAGCGTTCGTTAGTAGATGCACTCCCGCCGATTGCAGCCTTTTCCCAGGGGAAAAAGGGCTACTTGCTGGCGTAGGGCGTTGAAGCCACCGCGCCCTCAAAATCTGCGCCGATCGTGGTCTCTTCCCACTCGGCAATCTCCTCGTCCCAGCTCTTCAGCTTGGCGCGGAAGCGCTCCAGCGCCAGCTTGCCGAGCAGGAGGTGCCGGGGTGGCTTCGGCGCGCTCACCGCGGCGACGATCGCTTCGACTGCCTTCTGCGGGTCGCCGGCCTGCTTGCCGTTCTGCGCGTCCATGTAGGCGCGGGTTTTGTGCGCGGTTCCGGCGTAGTCGGCGATCAGCTCGTTGGATTTTTTGCCGGAGGTGCCCAGGAACTCCGTGCGAAACGGCCCCGGCTCAATGATGGTGACGTGGACGCCCAGCGGCTCAAGCTCCATACCCAGCGCTTCGCTCATGCCTTCCACGGCGAACTTGGTGGCGTTGTACATGCTCCAGCCGGGGAGTCCGGTGAGGCCGCCGATGGAGGAAAGATTGACGATGTTGCCCGAGCGGCGGGCGCGAAACTGCGGGAGCAGCGCCTGGGTGAGGGTGATAAGGCCGAAGACATTGGTCTCGAACATGGGGCGGTACTCTTCTTCGGCTACTTCCTCGAATGCTCCAGTGACGCCGTAACCGGCATTGTTTACGAGGACATCCACGTGGCCGAAACGGGCGAGCGCGTCTTTCACCGCGGCGTCGACCTCGGACGGCCGGGAGACATCGAGCCTGAGCAGTTGCACGTTTGCCGCGTAATGCGTCGTCAGGTCATTAAGCAGATCTGGCCGGCGAGCCGTCGCCACGACGCTGCCACCCAGCGAGAGCACGTATTCCGTCAAAAGCCGTCCAAACCCCGATGAAGCCCCGGTAATAAACCAGACCTTGCCTGCCTGCGAAGATGCCATTGATGTTCTCCTTGTCATGAGACGCATGTCATCGCTGGAGTGATGCAAGATGCGACTCTTCATTTGCCTTTCGTCTTAAAGTAGGCGCGCGCTGTTGGGTAGAGGTCGACGGGGGGCATGATGCCGTAGAAGACACGTGGCTCTTTGCCTGGTGCAGCGAAATAGTATCCGTCTCGCTGTTTTTCGTGAAATGTGATTTCCACCGAATTTCGACGAACACGAAACGAGCGGTCATAGATCTGATGGAATGCGATGCTCGACTTGCTGTAGTGTCTTGCGGCTTGCTCGACGTAGTACTGACAGTCAGAGAACCACTCGTTGATATCGTTGGTATCGTTATCGAGTTCTGCCTGCGTAACAGCGCAGAAGGCGATCATGGTCGGTCGATTGATGGTGATGACCTGGATATGCGGAGCGGGCCTCCGTTGAGCCTCGATGGTGCAACACGTTACTGCGAGAACAAAGATGAATCTCAAATTTCGCAACGGACGAGCCCTTTCGCTACTCAAACCTCTCCACAACCCCACCCTCACCGGCAATCAACGCCACGCTCGCCATGCCCAGAAACAATCCATGCTCAACGACGCCAACGATGTTGCGAATCTCTGCCGCGGTTTCCTCGGGGTTCTCAATCCGGCTGCATCCGCAGTCCAGAATGTAGTTCTGCTCGTCGGTCAGATACGCTGACCCATCCGCGCGTACGCGCAGCTTTGGTTGCAGACCCAGGTCCGTGAGTTTGTGTTCCACCAGCGGGAGCGCCATCTTGATGACTTCTACCGGCAGGGGGAAGCGGCCCAGCACGGCGACCTCCTTGGTCGTATCGGCCACCACCACAAACTGCTTCGCCGCACTGGCGACGATCTTCTCGCGCAGCAGCGCACCGCCGCCGCCCTTGATGAGCGCAAGGCCGGGGCCGATCTCGTCGGCGCCGTCGATGTACAGGTCGAGCGCAGGCAATTCAGCAAGTGACATCACCGTTATCCCCAGCGATGTGGCCAGCGCCGCGCTCGCTTCCGACGAAGCTACGCAGCGGATCTGCAGACCCGCGCGGACGCGCTCGCCGAGCGCCTTGATGAACATGACGGACGTCGTCCCCGTGCCCAGCCCGACGGCCATGCCGTCTTCCACCATCGCTGCCGCGCGCTGGCCGACCAGCGCTTTTGCTTCATCCTGTGTCATGTCGTTCTCCTCGCAAAAAAGAGGGACCAGAGAATCATCTCCGGTCCCTCGTCTCTTGCTTGTGCAACTTACTTCTTCACCAGCGACTTTGCTGCTTCCACGCACTTCGCAACGGAGATTCCGAGCTTCTCCATGGCAATTGGCCCCGGCGCCGATGCGCCGAAGCGGTCGAGGCCGATGGCGATCCCGTCGCGGCCGATGTACTTCCACCAGCCCATCGTCGCTCCGGCCTCAACGGAAATCTTCGGCACGCCGTGCGGGAAGATTTCCATCTTGTAGGCTTCGTCCTGCTCTTCGAAGATGTGGAAGCTCGGCATCGAAACCACGGTCGCGTTGATGCTTGCGTCCTTCAGTTCCAGTGCCGCCTTCATGATCAGCGAGACTTCAGAGCCGGTTGCAACGAGAATCACATCCTTGCCGAACGCTTCAAGAACGTAAGCACCCTTGCGCGCACCGGCTAAGACCTTGTACTTCTCGGCGTCGAGCACGGGCAGGTCCTGTCGGCTCAGCGCCATAAAGCTCGGCGCCTTGCGTTCGAGGGCGAGCTGCCAGCAGGCGGCTGTCTCGTTCGCATCCGCGGGGCGGAAGTCCGTGAGCTGGGGAATCGCGCGCAGCGACATCAGCTGTTCGATGGGCTGATGCGTCGGGCCGTCTTCGCCCAGGCCAACCGAGTCGTGCGTAAAAATGTACAGCGAGTGCGCGCTTTCGAGCGCGCCCATGCGCATCGCCGAACGGCAGTAGTCGGAGAACGTGAAGAAGGTTGAGCCAAACGGGATCAGCCCGCCGTGCGACGCCATGCCGTTCACTGCGGCCATCATGCCGAACTCGCGCACACCGAAGAAGACGTTGCGGCCCTTGGGGTCGACGTGAAAGCTGGGCGAGTCCTTGAAGATGGTCTTGGTGGAGGCGGTGAGATCGGCCGCACCGCCGAAGAGTTCGGGGATCACCTTGGCGACGGCGTTGAGCACGACCTGGCCGGCGTTGCGGGTTGCGATCGGCTTTTCGGTGGGGAAGGTGGGAATGGCCTTCTCCCAGCCTTCGGCCAGCTTCGCTGACGTGGTGCGCGTGTACTGCGCGCCCAGCTCGGGATAGGCCTTGTTGAAGGCCTCGAATTTTGACTGCCACTCAGCCTGGGCTTTTGCGCCCTTGTCGACGGCCTCTAGCCAGTTCGCGCCCGCTTCATCGGGAACGTAAAAGCTCTTGTCCTCAGGGAATCCGAGATTCTTCTTCGTCGCCTTGGTCGCTTCCGGCCCGAGCGCTTCGCCATGCACCTTGCTCGTCCCGGCCTTGGGCGAGCCGTAGCCGATGACGGTGCGTACACGGATGAGTGAGGGCTTGGTCGTTTCGGCTTTGGCGGCGTTGATGGCCTTCTCGATAGCGACGAGATCGTTGCCGTCGTCGACCATCTGCACATGCCAGTGGTACGCCTCGAAGCGCCTGGTCACGTCCTCCGTATAGCTCAGGTCGGTCGGGCCATCGAGCGAGATGAGATTGTCGTCGTACAGCACGATCAGCTTGCCGAGCGCGAGCGTTCCCGCCAGCGATGCCGACTCGTGGGAGATGCCTTCCATCAGGTCGCCGTCGCCGCACAGGACGTAGGTGTGGTGGTCGACCGGGGTGTGGTTTTCGTGATTGTAGACGGCGGCGAGATGCTTCTCGGCGATCGCCAGCCCGACGGCCATGCCGAAACCCTGCCCCAGCGGTCCGGTCGTCACTTCCACGCCCGGCGCTTCGCCGTACTCGGGGTGCCCGGGGGTGTGGGAGCCCCATTGGCGGAACTGCATCAACTGTTCCATCGGCAGGTCGTAGCCGGTCAGGTGCAGCACGCCGTAGAGCAGCGCGGAGGCGTGTCCGTTGGAGAGGACAAAACGATCCCGGTCAGACCACAACGGGTCCTTCGGGTTGTACTTCATGAACTTGTGGTACAGCAGGTAGGCGATGGGCGCGCAGCCCAGCGGCGCTCCGGGGTGGCCGCTGTTGGCCTTCTCCACCTGGTCTACCGCCAGAAAACGCAGCGTATTGATACTCAACTGATCCAGCGCATCCTGCTGCTGCTGGTCCAAACCACTCTGCTGATCGCTCATCAACCATCCTCTTCTGTTCGTGTTTCGTTGGCGCTCTGTATGAGCTGTTCTGTCGCGGCCCGTCGCAAAACTTAGCGTCTTCAGTGTAAACGTGCAGGGTCCCCGACCCTTGGTCACCGCGCCGTGCGGGCGTGCCTTTGTCGATTTTTGATGCATTCGCGCAAAATCGCTTGACAGTTTCGAGTGATGAGCGTAGTTTCCAAATTGGTTATATAACCAAAAGGTTTATAGCATGACGACCGATCAGCTTAGCTCGACCTTTGCCGCTCTCGCCGACCCTACTCGGCGCGCCATCCTGGCTCGGCTGGCCACGGGTGAAACTTCGGTCAAGGCGCTGTCTGAACCCTTCAATATGAGCCAGCCCGCGATCTCCAAGCACTTGAAGGTGCTGGAGAAAGCGGGATTGATTGCACGCGGCCGCGACGCGCAGTGGCGCCCGGCACGCCTGGAAGCAGCGCAGCTGAAAAATGCCTTCGACTGGCTGGACGACTATCGCCGTTTCTGGGAGCAGAGCTTCGACCGTCTGGACGAATACCTCAAGCGCCTGCAGGCCAACACCCCCACATCGGAACCTACGTCCAACGACAAGCCCAAACCGCGCAGCCGTAAGTAGTCAGTGCGCCAGCTCATCTTAGGAGAATCACCATGATTGACACCCCGCAGATCGTCCACACCGAAGCCATCACGATGGCCAAGCTCTACGCCAAGGTACCCACCAGCCAGATTCAGGTAGAGATGGGCAAGCTGGTTCAGGAGGTAATTGGCGAAGTGCAGAAGCAGGGCATTGCCATCACCGGCCCATGGTTTACGCACCACTTCAAGCGCCCGGACGAGTTCTTTGACTTCGAGGTCTGCATGCCGGTCGCCACGCCTATCTCGGCGGCTGACCGCGTGCAGCCGGGCGAGTGGCCGGCGATGAAGGTTGTGCGCACGTTCTATCGCGGGAATTACTCGGGCCTGCCTGCGGCGTGGGGTGAGTTCCTGCAGTGGACGGACAAGGAAGGCCTGCAGCTATCGCCGGAGATATGGGAGCGCTACCTGGTGAACCCGAGCAGCGAAAACGACCCCGACAAGTGGATCACCGAGATGAATCGCCCGCTGCTGTAAAGCCCTTACCGAGCCCTTGAAAGGAACTGCCGCATGAACGCCACCTCCACACTTGATCCCACTGTGCCCGCAAGCGAGGCAAGCGACCGCGAAGTCACGCCACACGGAGCCGTCGCGCCCGGCTACGAGCTGCACATCAGCCGCATGTTCAATGCGCCGCGCGAGCTCGTCTTCAAAGCGTTCACCGATCCGGCGATGCTGGCGCAGTGGATGGGCCCGGTCGGCTTCACGGCCATGGATATTGTGTACGACGTCCGGCCCGGCGGGCAGTGGCGGCAGCGTTTGCACCGTACCAGCGCGGATGTGGCGTGCGATGCCGGCGATGCCTCCGACCTGTGGATGAGTGGAAAGTATCTTGAGGTCGCTCCGCCCGAGCGCCTGGTGTTCACCTTCGGGTGGGAAAACCGTACGGACATCCCGGCGGAAGAAACGACCTGCACCGTAACGTTTCGCGAACTGGAGGGAAAGACCGTGATGGACTTCAGGCAGGGCAACTTCGCTTCAGAAGAGAATCGCGACGGCCACAACGTCGGCTGGTCGAGCGCCTTTGACCGCTTCGCCGAGTTCATTCTTGCGCCGTCAGCGCCTGCGAAGGCTTCGGCCGACCTTGTCATCGAGCGCACGTTCGATGCGCCGCGCGACCTGGTGTGGAAGGTGTGGACCGACCCGGCGCTCTCCGCCGAATGGGCGGGGCCGCGCGGCTTCACCGGCAGGCACTCCGAGTACGACTTCCGCATCGGCGGCAAGTGGAGAATCTGCCTGCACTCGGAAGGCTTCGATGCCGGCGATGGCGTGAAGCGTGAGCGCAACCTGTGGAAGGACGGTGTCTTCCGCGAAATCATTCCACCGGAGCGGCTGGTGTACACGTTTGCGTGGGACAACCCTGCCGACATTGGCCTCGATCTTCCGCCACACGACACGCTCATCACCGTCCGCTTTCGCGAGCTTCCGGGTAACAAGACCGGTATGACTTTCTGCCAGGAATTCTTCATCACCACGGCCGAGCGTGATGGGCACAACGGCGGCTGGTCCAGCGTCTTCGATAAGTTCGACGAGCTGCTTGCGGCCCAGAAAGCGCAGGCATAAATGGCTACGCCGAATGTGTACGACATGGTTCTGGAACGCAGCTTCGATGCTCCGCGCGAGTTGGTGTGGAAGGCATGGACCGATAGCGAGATGCTCACACAGTGGTGGGGGCCGAAGAACTTCACCAACCCGGTGCTACAGGCAAACGTGCGTGAAGGTGGCAAAATCTATATCGAAATGAAAGCGCCCGATGGTACGGTGTACCCCATGGCCGGCGAGTACCTGGCACTGGCGCCGCCGGAGCGGCTTGTGTTCATGTCCGGTGCGCTCGATGCGCATGGCCGGTACATGTTTGAAATGATCAACACCGTCACGTTCCAAGCGGTAGGCAGCACCACCGTGATGCGGCTCGAAGTAAAGGTGACAGCCACCACGCCCATGGCGCCTCAGCATTTGCAGGGCATGCGCGAAGGCTGGAGCCAGAGCCTCGACCGCCTCCAGGCCCTTGTCGAAAAATCTTACTGAAAGTGCGCACCGAAATCCGATGCTTCTTTACATCCTGATCGCCGTTGCAGCCATCGTCGTTATTTTTGTCATCGTCGTTGCCAGCCAGTCGGAAACCATGCGCATCGAGCGCTCAATCATCATTGACGCGCCGGCCTCGGTGCCGTTTGAGCTGGTGAGCAACATGCGCGCGTGGCAGCAGTGGTCGCCGTTTGAGGCACTGGACCCGCAGATGGAACACACGTACAGCGGACCGGCATCCGGTGTCGGCTCTGCGACCGCCTGGAAGGGGAACAAGAAGGCTGGCGAAGGCGCAATGATCGTTACCGACGCACGCGAGTATGAGCTGGTACTGATCAAACTCGACTTCTTCAAGCCGTTCCGCGCTACCAATACCGCCGAGTTCATCTTCAAACGCCAGGGCGACCAGACGCTCGTCACATGGGCGATGCTGGGCAAGAAGAACTTCATGTTCAAGGCGGTACACATGCTGATGAACATGGACAAGATGCTCGGCAACGACTTCAACCGCGGCCTTGCCAAACTCAAGGTCGTCTCGGAAGCCGGCCCGCAGGCCTGAAAGGAACATCCTCATGTCCACTGACTTCGTCCTCTCGCGCTCGTTCAGCGCGCCGCTTGACCGCGTCTGGAAGGCCATCACCGATCCCGCCGAGCTCGCTCAGTGGTGGGGTCCGGCCGGCTTCACATGGCTGAAAGGCACGCTTGAGCTTCGACCCGGCGGCGCGTTCGTCTACGGCATGAAAGCGCCGAACGACGGCCCGGAAATGTGGGGCAAGTTCGTCTACGAAGAAGTCGCCGCGCCTTCAAAGCTCGTTTTCATCAGCTCATTCGCCAACGCTGCGGGAGAGACGATGCCTCCGCCGTTTCCGGGCTGGCCGACCGAAATTTACAACATCTGGACGCTGGAAGAATCGGGCGGCGTCACCACACTCTCCCTGCGCGGGCGGCCGTTCAACGCGACCGAAGCCGAGCGCAATACCTTCGAGTCCAGCTTCAGCAATATGCAGCAGGGCTTCGGTGGAACCTTCGATCAACTTGCCGCCTTCCTCGCTTCCCCGAGACAGTACGGCCCTAACCCGCACCACCAAGGAGAACACCATGTATCTCAGCTCACACCTCGCCTTCGACGGCACCTGCGATGAAGCCATGACCTTCTATGCCAATCTGTTTGAAGGCAAAGTGCAATTCAAGATGACGTGGGGCGAAGCGCCGATGCCCTCTGCTCCGGAAGACAAGGACAAGATCATGCACATGAGCGTCACGGTCGGCCAGACCAGCATCATGGGCGCTGACTCACCGACCGGGCGCCATTTGAAAGCTCAGGGGATCGTGGAATCCATCTCCATCAGCGACCTCGCCAAGGCCGAGAGCGTTTTCAAGGCTCTCTCAGAAGGCGGCAGCATCCAGATGGCGTTCGCGGAAACGTTCTGGGCCAAGGGCTTCGGCATGTGCACCGACCGCTTCGGCATCCCGTGGATGGTGAACTGCGAAAAGCCGATGAATCAGTAGTACAGAGGGTAGATCGTAGAGTGTAGATCGTAGTGAAATCCTTCTCTACGCTCTACCCTCTACCGTCTACGCTCTAGGTTTTTGGCTTCACGCCTGCAGGCATCGTCGGAGCAGCCTGCGCGCGAATACTCACGTCAACGTTCCGTCCCAGCCACCGATTTTGCGCGGGCCAGTAAAGCGTGAAGGTGAGTTTGCCTTCGGTCTGCGGCGTGACGCAAAGATCGGCAAACGATCCCGGCGGCCCCACGACAACGGACGCTGTGTGGATCGTCGTCGCCCAACCGTCGACGGTCCACGTTACCTCGAAGGGCTGCGTATCGACGATGCGCAGCGTGCCGCCCTGCATCATTTCGGAGATCGGCCGCTCCAGGTGAAAGATTTCCATGCGGCTCATAAATTGCCGCTGGTCCTTGGGCACGGCGTAGCGTTCTTCGACGACCGAAATGCGGTCGAAGACGTGGCCGTCAGCGACCGAGCGCAGCAGCTTGACGTACTCCGCGTGCGCCCACACCAGCGGCTGTGCGGAGCCCGCCGAGCGGCCGAAGTACAGGCCTTCCGAGGGCATGTCGGCGTAATCCCAGATTTGTTCCGGCAGCATACCGCCGATGGAGCTGAACTGCTCGATCGCCTTGATGTAGGGCGCCACATTCTGCCCCGCTGCGAGCTCGTAGTGCGCTCGCTCGCCAGTCATGATGGGCCAGGCGCGGCCCTGTCCGTAGCCGAGATACGGTCCGCCGTCCTTCCGCTGGCCGTAGCCGTCATGGTTGTAGCGCCGCCAGCAGGGGCCATAAGGCGTGACGATTTTGAGCACGCGATCGACGACTTTGAGTGAGTCGATGATCAGCGGATCGTCGGCGCGGCGTACGCCGTAGCGGACGAGTTCGAGGAAGCCGCCGTCGATCACCTCGCGCGCTTCAAAGACGTTCTTCTCGCCGGGCTCGCGGTTCGCGATGCGAATGCAGCCGGCCGGGATCTCATCGATGTGGAACGGCTCGCCTACGGCGGGCGGACGAATGCGCATGTAGTGGCACTTCACGTCGGGATGCAGCACGCCTTCGGTTGTCGTGGTCCACTCATCCAGGTGCGCTTCAATCCAGTCGGCGTAGTCGTTATAGAACTCGCCCAGCGTCGTGTTGCCGCTGGCTTTCACGATGTCCGCAGCGCATAACAGTCCGGAGATGACGGCCGCGAGCGTCGACGGCGAGTAGCCCGCATTTTCTTCCCAGCGCTCCTGCTGTGTGACGGGCGCGTAGCGTACGAGGAACGCCGCGGCCATCGTGACGAACGGCACGACGTCGAAGCTGCCCAGCCCATCTACCTTCCACAAGCGCCACGCCAGCATGATGGGGAACGCGACTTCGTCGAGCTGAATGCCCGTCCAGTAGGGCGTTCCGTCGATCCAGAAATTCTGTGCGAAGCCGCCATCCGGGCGCTGCGTGCAGGCGAGGTATACCAGCGCGCGGCGGGCCGTGTCGATGCGCCCGCAAGCCAGTAGCGAGGTGGCGGACTGCACCATGTCGCGCGTCCATACCAGGTGATAACCACCCAGGTCGTCGTCGGACTTCGACGCGCCCCAGGGGATCGATGCGGAGGCAATAAAGGCGCCGGAGTACGTCTTGTCTTCATGCGCCAGGATCGTGTTGTGGCTCACGCGCAGCAGCGTGCCGCCATCGGTTGCGGCTGAAGCCAGCCGCTCCGGCGAGGCCGCGCGGTGCCACTGCTCGATGTAGCGTTTACGATGCAGCTCGTAGGGCGTCGAAAGCGTTTGCATCATGCCGGCGAGCGCGGAGTGGTGGCCGTCGCCGAGCGCAATCGCAATCGTGAACTCGCGCGTCTTCGCGACGTCAATCTCGCCCATCACGGCAAGGTTCCCGTTCAACGCCTGGCCGAAGTTCCACATCATCTTGCCGTTGGTGGAGATGTCCTGGTAGCCGTCGCTCGAGCCGACGTAGCCGCAGCTTGACCGCGTGAAGCCGCAGTCTGCGCCAAAGGCCAGCGACACGTTGTTCTTCCACGCCAGTATGGAGCGCTTGCCGGCCACGTTCACCGAGCGCGCCGAGTTTCCTTCGCCGCCGCCGTCCAGGTGCGGCGCCAGCAGGGCGTAGCACTTTAGCTTGGAGAGCAGCTCTTCCTCGCCGCTGATTTTTACGTTCATCAGCACTACCGGATGGTGAGGGTCGGTGATGAACTCCTTGATGACGGTATAGCGGCCATTCAGGTCGCTGGCGACAACGCGGACCGCCAGCGCGTCGGGGTCGACGTAGTGAAAGTCGTACTCGAAGTCGCGCTTTTCTTCGTGGAAAAAGGTTTCACCGTCGGTGAACAGCAGCTCCATGTCGCGGGTCTGCGGGCGGTCGATGGTGGGGTAGTAAATCTCGTTCAACGTGCCATGCGACACCGTAAACCAGATCCGGCTGCTGGCCGCGTAAGCCGTGGCGACGGCGTCCTTCTTGCTTGAAGTCCAGCGCGGCTCGAGCCCCGGGCCTCCGAACGCCGGCCCGTCGTCGTCGAGCCAGCGGTACGATCCAGTCAAAGAACTCATGGCTGCTATTAGAACCCAAATCGCGGCTTCGCTGCCAAGCCAACTTTCCCGTCATCCGTTATCCTTGGCGTGCATCCAATAAAGCGCGCGGATAAATTTTGCGATCCGCAAGAACCCGGCCCACGAACCGCAGAAATCCTTCTGCCAACGCACAATCAAGGAGAACTCCCGTGGCTTTTGAACTTCCCCCCCTCCCCTACGACTACGCCGCCCTCGAACCCACCATCGACGAGGCGACCATGAAGCTGCACCATGACAAGCACCACCAGACCTACGTCACCAATCTGAACGGCGCCGTGGAAAAGCATCCCGAACTGGGCAACAAGACGCCCGAGGAGCTTGTCGCCGACCTTGCCAGCATTCCTGAAGACGTGCGCAAAGTGGTGCAGAATAACGGCGGTGGTCACGTGAACCACACCATGTTCTGGACCATCATGCAGCCCGGCGGCGGCGGCGAGCCGACCGGCAAGATGGCCGAGCAGATCAAGGCCGACTTCGGCGACTTCGAAACCTTCAAGAAGACGTTCAACGAAACCACCGCGAAGCAGTTCGGCGCCGGCTGGGGTTTCCTGGTTTTCAAGGGCGGCAAGCTCGAAATCGTCACCAAACCCAACCAGGATTCGCCGCTTTCGGATGGTCTGTATCCCATCCTCGGCAACGACGTCTGGGAGCATGCCTACTACCTGAAGTACCAGAACAAGCGGCCTGACTACCTGGCGGCATGGTGGAGCGTCGTCAACTGGGACGAGATCAACAAGCGCTTCGAAACGGCACAGAAGTAAGCCGGATCAAGAGCCAGACCAACGGTCGCACCCACAACGGTGCGGCCGTTTTCTTTCCTCATCAAACCCTTTCAACAGCCGTACCAAATCGAGTACCCTGATCCACGCCCCACCCGCGAGGACTCTACATGCGCTCAACGATGATCGCTTCAGCCGCTTTCGCCTTTATCGCCGGATCAGCCGCTGCTCAGGCCCCGGTCGCTCCTCCGCTGGCCGTTCACCAGCTCAAGCCCAACGTTTACTGGGTTGAGGGTGGCGGTGGAAACAGCACGGTGATTGTCGGAAACAAGGGCGTCATCGTCATTGACGCCAAGATCAGCCGCGCCAACGGCGCAGAGCTCATCGCCGATATCGCGCAAATTACGCCCAAGCCCATTGAAGCCGTTTTTATTACGCACAGTGACCAGGACCACATCAATGGCCTCGTCGCGTTTCCGGCAGGCGTCAGGATCATCGCTCACGAAGGCAACAAGAAGGAGCAGGAGCAGGCTATCGCCCAGGGCGGCAACAACATTCCTGCCGCGGACCGCCTGCCCAACGAGGTGGTGACGAAGCAGAAGCAGGTCTTCACCATTGACGGCGAAACCATCGAGACGTACCACTGGGGACCGGGCCACACCAATGGCGACCTGGTGATGTATCTGCCCAAGGAAAAGATCGTCGCCACCGGCGACCTGTTCACCACGCAGGGTCCTGACACCACCATCCACGATGCCAAAAGCGGTACGTCCGAAGGCTGGATCGCCAATGCCAAGGGCATCGCCGCGCTGGACGCTGATGTATTCATCCTGGGCCACGGCGATCCGCAGAACAAGGCCTTCGTGCAGGAAAAGCTCACCCGCCTGGAAGCCAAGCGCGCCAAAATCAAGGAGCTTGTCGCGCAGGGCAAGTCGCTCAACGAGGTGCGCGCGGCTTTCAATGAGCCGGCACCCGTAGCTGGCGCTAATGGACGCATGCCCAACGCCAGCTTTACGGAGATCGTTTACAACGAGTTCGCGAAAAAGTAAGCGATCAATCCTGAACGGTCGTGGTCTTCACCTGGACTACGAAGTCGGGATGGGTCAACCGACGCTCCGCGCGGCGGCGATCTTCGCCGCGATAAAGCGGAGCGTCCTGTTTGGGCGGCACCATTTTCGGCGCCTCGCTCAGTGCGATGCGTTCTTCCGCCAGCAGCGCGCTCAGACAGACAAAGAGCGGTATCAGTTCGCCGAAGAGCCGTATCTCCACCATCATGCCGTAGAAGAGCATCAGCACCGCCCACACCGGCACCACCCACGTCCACAGCCGCATCTCCAGGTTGCGCGTCCTGCTCTTGAAGATCAGCAGCACGGGAACCGTGTAGGCAGCGATGCCGAAAATCTGCGCACGCAGGTATGGCGACAGCAGGAACACGACGTTATCGCGCAGGCGGGGCACGGACTCGCTCGGAAGCCCTGCAAAATGCCGCGCAGCCCACACATGAAAGCCCACCCAGAACATCGCCAGCGGTACGACCACCGCCACCACCCGCCAGCTGTGTGCGCGGTGCCAGTCGATGCTGTCCTCCACCACGCAAGCCGACAGCACGTAAAACGCCAGCAGAAACAGTGATGTCTCGCGGTTCAGCGTGGCTGCCACGAACACCAGCGCAAACAGCAGCGGGCTCCGCTTGCGATAGACCAGGTACAGCCCACTTGCAAAAAGTCCCAGGCTCGGCAGGTCGTAAACGTAGCGGAAAAAGTGCGTGGTCAGCACGCAGTAGCTGCCCACCACCATCACCAGGTACAGCGGATAAACATAGGGCAGCAGCCGCCCGGTCCGGGAGTGCGCGCGATACATGTCCCGCGCCACCATCCCCGCGACGGCGACCGCGACAAAACCAATCGCAAACTCCACCAGGTCTTCCGGCCGCACCGGTTGGGGGAGCCACATCTTCTGCGCCGTAAGCCAGGCCGCCGCGCCCTGCAAGAAGGCAGACCCATGTGCCCAGCGCAACGGCAACTCCATCAGCAGCCGCGCCTGGAACGGCATTCGTTCCAGCCCGTTCTCGTACAAGCCAAGATCCAGATACGAAGGCAGCTTGTTGACGTAAAACCAGACAATCTGGGCCGTCGCCAGCAGGCCGACGGCGAAGACCGTCAGACGTTCCACCACCGCACGATCCCAGCGTCCACGCTTAGGCGCAGCATTTGCCACGTTGTCGGGATGGACCTGCAAGCTGCTCACACGTTCTCCGCTGGCTCACATTCCGCTTGCCATGCTCTTCGCCAGTGCAGTGCGATAAGGCTGCACCCTCGGGCGTTTGCTGCATGGTCCAAGCCTAACGACCACCGGCGGCGTTCCTTAACGACTCGAAAGTTGCATTTCCGCCTCCAGTAACGTGACCGGGTGCGGAAAACCGGTGCCAGCCGCTATACGCACATCCTGTCCGATCTTCGCCCGGATGAAGCGTCCTAGCACCACTGCCCTGCGTCTCATCTACAAGACAGTTGGTAGTCTGAAGATCTAGAACTTCCCCGCAACTGCAACCCTTGAGGCGACCATGTGGATTGTCCGGCTGGCCCTGCGCCGCCCCTACACCTTCGTCGTGCTGTCGATGCTGATCCTCGTCCTGGGCATTGGCTCCGCCATCCAGACGCCCAAGGACATCTTTCCTTACATCAACATCCCCGTCATCACCATTGTGTGGAGCTACAACGGCCTGACGCCGCCGGAGATGGAAAGCCGCGTCGTGACGGTGTGCGAGCGCGCGCTCACCACCACCGTCAATGACATGGAGCACACCGAAAGCCAGAGCTACCAGGGCGTCTCGCTCATCAAGGTTTACTTCCAGCCGTCGGTGAAGGTGGAACTTGCGCTTTCGCAGGTGACGTCGGTGGTGCAAACCGTGCTGCGACTGCTGCCTCCTGGTTCTTATCCGCCACTGGTCATCAAGTACGACGCTTCGTCGGTACCGATCCTTCAACTCGCGCTTAGCGGCGAGGGTATGAGCGAGTCGGACCTCTTCGACGACGGCCTGCAGTTCGTGCGACCGCGCCTGGCCAACGTCAAAGGCGCCAGCGTACCGCCGCCCTTCGGTGGCAAGGTGCGCCAGGTGATGGTCGATATCGACCCCAACCTGCTGTACGCGCACCATCTTTCGGGCGCGGACGTTTCGACCGCCATCGGCACGCAGAACATTATTCTGCCAGCGGGCACCGCGCGCATGGGAGACAAGGAGTACGTCGTCAAGACGAACTCCAGTCCGGACACGCTATCGGCGCTGAACGATCTGCCGATCCGCGCTGCCAACGGCGCCATCGTGTACGTCAAGGACGTGGCGCAGGTGCACATGGGCTATGCGGTGCAGACCAACATCGTCCGTCAGAACGGCAAACGTTCAGCGCTGCTCACGGTGCTAAAGAACGGCGACACGTCGACGCTCGACATCGTCTCGCAGACGCGCGGAATGATTCCACGCCTGACCGCCGGGCTGGGTACGCTCAAGATCACGCCGCTGTTTGACCAGTCCATTTTCGTGCGTGACTCGATCAACGAAGTCGTGCGCGAGGCGTCGATCGCCGCCATACTTACCGGGCTGATGATCCTGCTGTTCCTCGGCTCGTGGCGCTCGACGCTGATCGTTTGCATATCGATCCCGTTGTCGATCGCAACCTCGATGATCATCCTCGCGCTGCTGGGTGAAACGATCAATGTGATGACGCTGGGCGGCCTGGCGCTCGCGGTGGGCATCCTGGTCGACGACGCCACGGTCGAAATCGAAAACACGCACCGCAACATGGCGGAGAAGAAGCCGCTTACGCGCGCCATTCTCGATTCCGCGCAGCAGGTGGCGGCGCCTGCGTTTGTTTCCACGCTTTCCATCTGCATCGTCTTCGTTCCTGTCATACTCCTTACCGGCGCAGCGAAGTTCCTGTTTACGCCGCTGGCGGAGGCCGTCGCTTTCGCCATGATGGCCAGCTACTTCCTCTCGCGCACGCTGGTGCCGACGATGATGCACTTCATGCTCAGCTCCGAGATTGCGCTCTACCAGAACCCACACGAGAGCGACCGTGAAGAGAAGCGCAACTTCGTCTGGCGCTGGCACATGGCTTTCGACCGCAAGTTCGAACGCATGCAGCACCATTACACGCAGGCGCTGGACTGGTGCCTGGACAACGCCGGCATCACCCTCGGCCTTTTCGGATTGCTGCTGGTGCTCTCGCTGCCGCTGACGTTTTTCATCGGCAAGGATTTCTTTCCCTACGTCGACTCGGGGCAGATGAACCTGCACGTCCGCCCGCCTACCGGCATGAGGCTGGAAGATGCGGAGCAATACTTCGGCAACGTCGAGCGCGAGATTCGCAATGTCGTTCCGGCGGACGAGATTGAGCTCATGCTCGATAACATCGGCCTGCCCAACACCGGCATCAGTCTCGCCTTTGGCACCTCTTCGACCGTTTCCGACGCCGACGGAGACATACAGGTCTCGCTCAAACCTGGCAAGAAGGACACGCAAAAGTACATGCGCCGGCTGCGCGCCGACTTGCGTGAGAAGTTCCCCGAGGCTACGTTCTTCTTCACGCCGGCCAACATGACCAACCAGATCCTCGACTTCGGCCTGCCTGCGCCGATCGATGTGCAGATCGTGGGCCGGGGCGCCAACAACTACCAGCTTGCGCAGAAGCTGCAGAAGGAGATTGCGGCCATTCCGGGCGCAGTCGACGTACACATCCACCAGATCGTCGACTACCCGACGATGCAGATCAACGTTGACCGCTCGAAGGCACGGCAGATCGGCCTCACCCAGCAGGACGTTGCACAGTCCACGCTCATCTCGCTCTCGGGCAACAGTCAGACTTCGCCGAACCAGTGGCTCGACCCGCGCAACGGCGTCAACTACGCGGTCGTCACGCAGACGCCGACGTATCGCATCGATTCGCTGCAGACCCTGGCGCGCACGCCGATCACGTCGCCGCAGGCCAATGCGTCGCAGCTGCTGGGCAACCTTGCTACGTTCCGCCGCGACCAGTCGCCCATCATCATCAACCACTACAACATTCAGGGCGTCTTCGATATCTATGCCGACGTCGACCGCCGCGACCTTGGTGGCGTCTCGAGCGAGATCGAAAAGATCGTCGCGAAAGCGCGCAAGGAATTGCCTCCCACCACGCAGATTGAAATCCGCGGCGAAGTGAAAACGATGAACGACTCCTTCGTCCGGCTCGGCATCGGCATCATCTTCGCCATCATGCTGGTCTACATGTTGATGGCCGTCAACTTCCAGAGCTGGCTCGACCCGCTGATCATCCTGATGGCCATCCCGTGCGCGTTCTGCGGCATTTTGTGGATGCTCTTCATCACGCAGACCACGTTCAACGTGCCTTCGCTGATGGGCGCCATCATGACCATCGGCGTGGCGACGGCCAACTCCATCCTGATGGTCGTCTTTGCGAATGACGAGCGCCTCGCGGGCAAGGACCGCCGTATCGCCGCGCTCAATGCCGGGCACACCCGACTGCGGCCAGTGCTGATGACCGCGCTGGCGATGATCATCGGCATGCTGCCCATGGCGCTGGCGTTTGGCGAAGGCGGCGAACAGAACGCGCCGCTCGGCCGAGCCGTAATTGGCGGTCTGTTGTTCGCGACTGCCGGTACGCTCTTCCTCGTGCCCACTATTTATTCGCTGCTCAAAAAGCATCCTCCCATCGACTACACCAAGGAGATTGAAGAGGAGTATCACGAAGGCGAAGATCCCCACCGCAATCCACAGGAGCAGCCTGCGTAATGGCCGACGACCGCAATCCGCATGATCCCCGCAAGCTCCCCTGGCCCGAGGAGAGCGACCCCTCGCGCCTCGGTGGCGCTTTCGCCGACCCCACGCAGGCCGAACGCGAGCAGCTTGGCAACGCCTTTGCTGACCCTAACTCCCTCGACGACGCGATTATCGGCAAGAGCTTTGAAGAGACCAACTCGTCACGCAAAAAGAAGAAGCCGCCGGTCACCGAGCGTATTCACAAACCGAAAAACCGCCGGCCGATCTTCATCATCGTCAGCGTGCTGGTCAGCCTCTTCGCGCTGGTCGTCCTTGTCGGCTGGCTGATGCGCCGCGGCGATAGCAACGACGCCAAACGCGACGCCGACCGCCAGCGCACTGCCAAGCCCGTCGTGCAGGTCGTCAAGGTTGGCCCATCGCGCGACCAGGCCGGTCTGACCATCCCCGGCACCACCATTCCGCTCACCGAGGCGTACATCTACGGCCGCGCCAACGGCTACCTGAAGACACGACTCGTCGACATCGGCGACAGGGTGAAGAAAGACCAGTTGCTCGCCGTCATCGACGCTCCCGATCTTGACGCGCAGGTGGACCAGGCGCGCCAGCAGCTGCGCCAGTCGCAACAGCAGCTCGAACAGCAGAAGTCGCAACTCGCGCTCAACACCGTTACTGTCGAGCGCTACCGCGTGCTGGTTGCGAAGGGTGTGCTCTCGCGCCAGGACGGCGACCAACAGGAGGCCAACTTCCGTTCCCAGGTGGCCAATGTGGCCGCGGCTGAGCGTAATGTGCAGGCGTTCCAGGCGAATCTCGATCGTCAAATGGCGTTGCAGAAGTACGAGTACGTGCGCGCTCCGTTTGCGGGCGTCATTACGCAGCGCAACGTTGATGTTGGCGCGCTGATTTCCGCTGGCGGCACCAGCTCGGGCGCGCAAAACGGTCCCGCGCCACAGGGCCAGACGTCTTCTACCGGCGGCACGCAGCAAGCCGGGCAGAGCAATAACGCGGGCACTTCCGGTAGTGTAGGAACCGCTGCCACCAACGCGCAATCCGCTGGCCAGGGCGGCCCGCTGTACGGCATTGCGCAGAACGAGCGCCTGCGTATCCTCGTCTCTGTTCCCGAAGGCTTCGCCACCGCGATCCACCCGGGCGCGACGGCGCAGCTTGCATTCCAGGAGTACACCGGCGCGACCTTCTCCGGCCAGATCACGCGCACCGCCAACGCGATCGACCCCAACACCCGCACGCTGCTCACGGAAGTTCAGCTCGACAACCACGCCGGTAAATTCATGCCGGGCATGTACGTCGTCGTCACGTTTCCGCCCGCGGCCGGCGAAACGCCTCCGATCCTCGTCAATGGCGACGCCATTGTTATTCGCCGCGACAAGCCCGTCGTGGCCACCGTCGTCGGCAGCAGGATTCGCTACGTGCCGGTCATCATCGGACGCGACTTCGGTTCTGAAGTGGAAATTCTCTCCGGGCTCAAGCTCGGCGACCTGGTCATCAACGATGTGACCGATGACGTGGCCGACGGCGCAGAGGTTCAGGTGAAGGAAGCTCCGGCCAGCTCGCGGCAGCCCGCTCCTGCGCCCAACCAGGCGGTGCCTCCGGGCGGGCGGTCGCAGTACGGTAACACCGGCATCACCGACGAGAACATGCAGAACAAGCAGCAGCAGCAGAACCAGAAGAGCACGGGACAGAAGCCCAACGCGAAGCAGCAGTCGAGCTCGGAGAGCAAACCATAATGAGGCGCGCTTTCCATCAATCCGGGTGGCCGATCCTTTCGCGTATCTTGCGAAAGGGTGGGGTATCGATTGCGGTAGCCATCGACGGTACTCTACTCGCTGCCGCACTCTGTCTCGCTGTTACCTTCAGCGCCTATGCCCAACTGCCGCAGACTGTCGCTCCCCCAACTCCCGCTGCTGACACCACCCACCTCCGCGCGGGGCAGAAGCAGGAGACCGCCAACCGCTCCGAGCAGCCGCGCGGCACAGCCACAACGCCCGACGCACCGAGCGTTCCGCCCATCGCACCCTTCGTTCCGACACCGCCCGATGCTCCGCAAATTTCCGCCGCCGAAGCCAGCCATCGCGAGCCCACGCGCGAATCCCCGACTGGCCTCACGCCGATCTTCCACGGCCTGCTGGGTCCCTTTCATCGCCCGAATGTTTCGCCGCTCTTCGGCGGCGATGCGACACGCCTGAACGCCCTTATCCACGACGGCAAACTCTTCCTCACGCTTAACGATGCCATCGCGCTCGCACTCGAAAATAATCTCGACGTTGAGCTCCAGCGCTACAACCTGGTGCTGGCACAGACCGACATCACGCGAGCCTCCGGCGGCGGCAACCTGCGCGGCATCGACTACGGCGTCCAGCAGCCGCCTAACGGCGTCGGCGGCCCAGGCTCGCCCCTGCTCAATGCTGCGACGACTAATCCCAACCCCACCACGCCCACGGTCACCGATCTGACGTCACTCAACGCGACGAACGCCGTGCAGCAGAGCCTCTCTGAGAACGGCACCGGCTTTACCTACGCCGCCGGTCCCAACATTCCGCTCTTCGACCCGCAGCTGATCGGCGAGTTTGGCTGGCTGCGCCGCTCCAACACTGTGACGTTTGCCGGGGCGGGCACGCCTGCTACCGCCCAGCCCGATTCGTTGCACTTTATCGAGACCAACGTCGCCTATCTCGAAGGCTTTTCGAGCGGCGCGCAGCTTGAGGCCACCGTCAACAACGACTCGCAGGTCACCAACGGTTCCCGCTCCACGCTCGATCCGTTCTCGCAGCCCAGTACGTCGGTCACCTTCACTCAGCCGCTGTTGCGAGGCGCCGGCCGCGACGTCAACCTGCGCTTCCTGCACATTGCGCGCCTCAACGACAAAGTTTCGCGCCTCATCTTCGAGCAGCAGGTGCTCGGCACGGTTTATGGCACATCGCGCCTTTACTTCGACCTCGTCTCGCTGGGCGAGAACGTGCGCGTGAAGCAGGAGGCCTTGCGCGCGGCCACTAAGCTGCGTGACGACGACCGAGATCAGGTGGAGCAGGGCACGCTCGCCCCGATCGAGCTTACCCGCGCCGCGGCCCTCGCCAGCTCCAGCGAGTTCGACCTCATTCAGGCGCAGGGCCTGTATCGCCAGCAGGAAGTCATCCTGAAAACGCAGATCCTGCGCACGGCTTCGCCGATCTTCTCCGCGCAGTTTTCTGAGATCGTCCCGACCGATCGCATCATCGTCCCCGACCAGTTCGAACCGATCGACGTTCCCTCGCTGATCGCGCAAGGCCTCGCCCGTCGTCCTGACATCGCGCAGGCCGGGCTGCAGATCCAGGCCGGCCGCATCAGCGCCCGCGCCAGCCGCAACGCCGCGCTGCCGCAGCTGAACGTCTATGCCAACATCGAAACCCGGGGCACCAGCGAGCAGGCCTACGACACGCTCGGCTCCACGGGCACGGGGCTGCCGGCGATCCCGCAGAACCTGGCGCTCGGTGGGCTGCGCACCTCCACGATTTATCAGGCCGGCGTTCAGCTGACGCTGCCCATTCGCAACCGCGTCGCCTCCGCCGATGCCGCGCGCGACACCGTGCAACTGCGACAGGTGGAAGCCCGCACCGAAAAACTGGCCGCCCAGGCCCGCGAGGAGATCGAGTCAGCTGTGGTCGCGCTGCAGACCGCCGAAGCGGCCTATCGCGCAGCCACACGCAGCCGCGATTACCAGCAGCAGCTACTCGATGCGGAGCGCGACAAGCTGTCGGTGGGCCAGTCCACGGACTTGCTGATCCTGCAAAACGAAGCCTATCTCGCCCAGGCCCGTTCCACTGAAATCGCAGCGCGCAGCAACTGGATGAAGGCCCACATCGAACTCGACCGCGCCCTCGGCGACCTGCTTGAAAAGAACAACATTTCGCTCGACGATGCCATCGACGGCAAGCTCCGGTAGGCATCCGGCAAACAAAAGCGCCCTCCACTTGGAGGGCGCCTTATTTGCGTTTTTAGGTCAAGTTACTCGAGTGTGCTGCCGCCGCGCGTACCCTTGGGCCGGCGGTTGGACTGCAGAATCTTCTTCCGCATGCGCAGGCTCTTCGGCGTCACTTCGACCAGCTCATCTTCGGCGATGAACTCGATCGACTGCTCCAGCGTCAGCTGCTTGAACGGCACCAGTCGCACAGCATCGTCCGAACCCGAAGCGCGCATGTTGGTCAGCTTCTTTTCGCGCACGCAGTTGACGTCGAGGTCGTTGTCGCGCGAGTGCTCGCCGATCAACATACCCTCGTAAACCTCAACGCCATCGCCCAGGAACAGCACGCCGCGCTCCTGGATGCCGTCCAGCGCATACAGCGTCGTCACACCCTGGCGGTCAGAGATCAGCGCACCCGAAGGACGCTGCGGAATCTCGCCGGTGTAGGGCACATAATCGCCGGCAATCGAGTTCATGATGATGGTGCCGCGCGTCTCGGTCAGCATTTCGTTGCGCAGACCGATCAGGCCGCGTGAGGGCACCTTGAACTCCATGCGCACGCGCCCTGAGCCGTGGTTAGCCATCTTCACCATCTCGCCTTTTCTTGGTCCCAGGCGCTCGATCACGGTGCCGACAAAGTTCTCCGGCACGTCGATCGACAGGACTTCAGAAGGCTCCATCAGCTCGCCATCCACGCGCTTGGTGACGATCGTCGGCCGCGACACCATCAGCTCGAAGCCTTCGCGGCGCATCATTTCGATCAGCACGGAAAGCTGCAGCTCGCCACGTCCCAGCACCTTGAAGTTGTCGGGCGTGCCGGTGTCTTCCACCTTGATCGACACGTTCGTCAGCAGCTCGCGCTCCAGGCGTTCCTTGATATTGCGGCTGGTTACCAGCTTGCCTTCGCGTCCCGCGAACGGTCCGTTGTTCACCGAGAAAACGATGGCAATCGTTGGCTCGTCGATTTTGATGATCGGTAGCGGCTTCGGATCTTCCAGCGCGCAGAAGCTCTCGCCGATGGTGATGCCCGGGATGCCGGCCACGGCGATGATGTCGCCCACGGTCGTTTCGTCGGTGTCGATGCGCTTCAGGCCGTCGAACGTGAACAGCTTGGTGACCTTGACGGTTTCAAGCGTGCCGTCGATGCGCGACAGGCTCACTTCCTGCCCGGTCTTCAGCGTGCCGTTGAACACGCGGCCGATGGCCAGACGGCCAAGGTAGTCCGAGTAGTCGAGGTTCGTTACCAGCACCTGCAGGTCGCCGTCGGCAGTGCCGGGCGCAGCGGGGATGGTGTTGAAGATGAGCTCAAACAGCGGCTGCAGATCGGTGCCCGGGACCGCGAGGTCCATCGTAGCCGTGCCGGCTTTGCCGTTCGTATAAATGACGGGGAACTCGAGCACCGACTCATCGGCGTCCAGGTCGATGAACAGGTCATAGACCTCGTTCAGCACTTCCTGCGGGCGCGCGTCGGGGCGGTCAATCTTGTTGATCACCACGATGGGCGTCAGGTGGGCTTCGAGCGCCTTCGAAAGCACGTACCGGGTCTGCGGCAGCGGGCCCTCGGACGCGTCCACCAGCAGCACCACGCCGTCAACCATCTTCAACGCGCGTTCGACCTCGCCGCCAAAATCGGCGTGGCCCGGCGTGTCGACAATGTTGATCTTCGAGTCCTTGTAGTGGATCGCGGTGTTCTTGGCGAGAATCGTGATGCCGCGCTCTTTTTCCAGGTCGTTCGAGTCCATCACGCGCTCAACGACGGCTTCGTTCGAGCGGAACGTGCCGGACTGGCGCAGCATGGCGTCCACCAGCGTGGTCTTGCCGTGGTCGACGTGGGCGATGATGGCGATATTGCGGATAGCTTGGGCGGTCGTGGGGGTGCTCACTGCGGAGGGGGTTTCCTATCTGGAATAGCTGGATGTGGGCGCTGGTTGCCGGTGGGAAAAATCAGCGAAAAACGCGTCCCTTTCAGTTTACCGCACCCCGGGGCACATCGGGGCGGAGAAGCGTCGTTACCGCTCTTTCGCGGTCCCTCGCGGGCCAAATTCACCGTCCCGTTACTTGATCCCTACGACCATCGCGTCGGGGCCCACCAAATGCTCCACCCGCGTCTCGCGGAAGCCGGCTTCCTTCATCCAACGCTGGCAGTCGGCGCCGCTGTAGTCGAACCCGGCGGGGGTTTCGATCAGCATGTTCAGGCTCATCATCAGGCCGAAGGCGTTTTGCGAGCGGTCGTCATCGATAAGCCCCTCATAGACGATCAGCGCTCCGCCCTCCGGCAGGGCAGCGTAAGCCTTGGCGATCAGCATTTTCTTATCGTCCAGCCCCCAGTCATGCAGGATGTGGCCCATCAGGATCACGTCCGCCTTCGGCAGCGGCCGTTCCAGAAAGCTTCCTGCCTGAAAGCGCACGCGGTGGGCTACGTCGTTTTTCTGCACGTACTCCGCAAAGATCGGCTCCACCATCGGCAGGTCAAAGCCGATGCCCGACAGGTGCGGATTGGCCAGCGCAATCTGCACGGCCAGGTCGCCCTGCGCGGCGCCGGCATCGGCAAACGTTTTGTACTGAGCCCACGGAAACTGTTTCGCGATCGTCATGTTGGCCGGGTGGCTCAACCCAGTCATGGCCTCAAGGAAATTCTTCAACCGCGCGGGGTCGGAGTACAGCGCTTCAAAGAAGGCCTGCCCACACGTGCGGGCTTCATTCTGCGGCAGGCCGGTGCGCAGCGCTTCGGTCAGATGGTTCCAGAATCCGAACAGCCGCGCGTTTGCCATCTCCAGAATGCCGCCGAGGTAGGCCGGTTTGTTCTTGTCGAGGAACGCATCGGTCGAGGGAGTATTCGCGTACCGACCATCATTGCGCTGCAGAAATCCCAGAGCCACCAGCGTATCCAGAAAATCCCGCGCCCCCCGCGGATGCAGCGCCTTGCTCTGCTGCAGGGTTTCCAGGCTCTGCGGCCCCTTGGCCAGGTCGGTAAACAACTCCATTTCAACCGCGCTCAGCAAGACCTTCGATGGCCAGAATCCCAACCCGACCTGCATGATCTGTTCCGGCGAAACCTGCTCACTCATTTTCCTTCTCCATACGCATCGGGTTTCTTGTTGCTACTCAGGGCCCGAAGAAATGGTTCGCCATTTCGTATGGAATCTTATCATATGGAATCTTAAGTGAAAAAGCCCGAGCCGCAGCCCGGGCCTTCTCACTCTTTTCACCTAGCTACCAGGTCCGGCAGCCGCCGCTTGCTGGCATCATCGGCGCGCCTACCTTGCAGCCGAACGCCTTGCCGAACTCGTCGAAGTTCTGCACGGTGCCTTTCACGCGCCACTCGCCGGAGCTGTGCGGGTCCGTCCTGGCCAGGACGCGCGCGCTTTGCTCGGTCGTATTCTCGCACCAGATCTGCGCAAAGCTCAGGAAGAAGCGCTGCGAGGGCGTGTAGCCATCGCGCTTGCCGTCCATGTACAGCGGCTCGGAAGCGTCGCCGGGCTTGGAAAGGGTCTCCATCAACGCCTGGTACGCAATGCGGATGCCGCCGTTGTCGGCCGTGTTCTCGCCCAGCGTCAGGTGTCCGTTCAGGTTCTGCCCCGGCGCCACGGAGAAACCGTCGTACTCCTTGGCGGTGCACTCGGTACGTTCCTGAAACTTCTTCATGTCCTCATCGGTCCACCACTGCTTCACGTTGCCCTTCAGGTCGTACTTCGATCCCTGGTCGTCGAAGCCGTGCGTCATCTCGTGCCCGATCACCACGCCGATGCCGCCATAGTTCACCGCCGCGTCCAGGTTGTTGTCAAAGAACGGCGGCTGCAGAATGCCGGCAGGGAAGTTGATGTTGTTTTGCGGCGGATTGTAATAAGCGTTGACCGTCGGCGGCGTCATTCCCCACTCCGAGGGGTCGACCGGCTTGCCAAACTTCGCCAGGTTCCGCTTGCGCTCAAAGCCTCCAGCGCGGGTCACGTTGCCTACCAGGTCGTCGCGTTTCACTTCCACGCTCGAGTAGTCTCTCCAGTGGTCCGGGTAGCCGATCTTGTCGGTAATGGCGTCCAGCTTCTTGCGCGCTTCAACCTTGGTGTCGTCGCTCATCCACGGCAGCGTCTTCAAGTCCTCGGCCATCGCGGCTTCGAGCGCCTTGATCAGCTTCTCCATGTTGGCCTTCGAGCTGCCAGGAAAATTCTCCCGCACCCAGTCCTGACCCACGGCCTCGCCCAGCGCCTGGTCGGTCATGCGGGTGCAGCGCTTCCAGCGGGGCTGCTCTTCCTTCTGTCCGTTCAGGGTCTGGTTGAAGAACCTGAAGTTCTCATCCGAGAAAGGCTTGGCCATCAGTGCAGCCGCTCCATGCACGGCGTGCCAGCGCAGGTAGCTCTTGATCGCGAAGAGGCGCCCGTGAGACAGCTCATACTCCACGGTCGTCACGTACTGCGGCGAACTCACATTCACCGTTGCAGCGGGCACATCGATGCCCTTCAGATAGCCCGCCCAGTCGAAGTCCGGGCTCAGCTTCTGTAATTCCGCCACCGTCATGATGTGGTAACGCTTGGCAGGATCGCGCAGCTCCACTCGGCTCATCGACCCTGCGGCCAGCTCCGTCTCGATCCAGATCGTGTTGGCAGCCTCGACCGCGGCCTCCGCAGGCGTGTCCCCCAGCAGCACGAACATCTTGATCATGTGCTCCTGGTACTGCTTCCGAATCTGCTGAAAGCGTGGGCTCGGATCGAGGTAGTAATCCCGGTCCGGCAGCGAGAGGCCGCCCTGCCCGGTGGAGGCGATCTGCTGCGAGCTGTCCTTCTGGTCCTGTGTAATCCCAATCCCAAAGAACGCGCCACCGCCGCGCCGCTCCTGCTTGGCGTTGAACGCGGCCAGGTCGTGGATGTTCCGCAGTGCGGCAATGGCGTCCAGCTGGGGCTGCAGGGGCTTCGCACCCTGCTTGTCGATGAGGTCGGTGTCCATGCAGGCGGCGAAGTAGTCGCCGTATTGCTTCTGCAGAGGGCTCTTGGGCGCTTCTGCGGCCGCCTTCAGCTCGCTGTAAAGCGAGTAGTTGTTATAGTCCGCCAACTCATTGAACCGCCCCCACCGCACCTGGTCGGAGGGCAACGGATGCGCCGTCTTCCAGTTGCCGCAGGCGTACTGATAGAAGTCGTTGCAGGGGTCAACCGTCTTGTCGATGGCCTTCAGATCGAAAATGATCGGCTTCGATGGCACCGACGTCGGCCCCGGAGGCGCATCGCCGATAGCAATCGACTGGGCACAACAGACACTGGCGGAAAACAGCAGGGCAGACAGCAAAAGTGGACGCATAAATCTCCTTGAGGAAGCGCAACAGGGTAGGCTCTTCCGACAGGATACGCCGGTCCTGCCAGCCGCGAAAGCGGTCAGTGATGAGTCGCTTCAGCTTGTAAGTACTTCTACGGACGCCTGAGCAGCAGGCGGAAACTAGAAGATCTTCATGTGGATCGTCAGGTACTTCTTCGGGTCAGACCGTATTGTCGACACGAGGGTGGTGCTCTCGGTCAGCAGCTTATTCAGGTTCGTATAAGCCTGGTCGTCGTTCGCCAGCTTGCCGAGCGTGCCCTTGCCGTCGTTCACGTTGGTCAGCAGCAGGTCGAGCTTGTTCACCGTGTCGCTCAGCTTGGTTGCAAAGGCCGGGTCCTTCACCAGGATGCCCAGTCCTCCCTTGCCCGCGTCAGCCTCGGCTAGCAGCGAGTTCGCATGAGCCATCGTCGCATTCAGGTTGTCGTACAACTTGTCGTCATGCAACAGTTTGCCGGCCGACCCCTTGCCGTCGCTCAGCGCCGTAGCAATGTTGTCCAGCTTGGCTGCTGTGTCGTTCAGGTGGTCGTAAAGCTGGTCGTCGTTCATCAGCTTACCGATCGTCCCCTTGCCGCTGTTCAGCTGCAGGGTGAGCTTGTGGACTTCATCCACGGTCTGCGAAGCCTTCACGTAAAGATCCGGGTTGTTGATCAACTGCCCCACAGACCCTTCGCCGTTCTGCAGCTTGTCGACGATCTTGTCCATCTTCGCCAGGATCACGTTCAGGCTCTCGATCGTCCCCTGGCTGGCCTTCACCACGTCCGTAATATTTGGCGTCTCGAGCGTATGCAGCTCATCGCCGTCTTCCAGCTGCGGCCCGGTCGCGGTCTGGCTGTTGATGTTCACAATCGTGTCGCCCAGCACGCCGATCGTCCCCAGCGACGCCTTCGAATCCTTATGCAGGCTGGCCAGGAACTTTGGATCGAGCTTCAGGATCGCTTCCACCGGCGTTAGTTTGCGCGACGGGTCAGTCGAAACCACTACGTCCTTCACCTCGCCGATGGTCACGCCCTGCAGCTGCACTTCGCCGCCCTTTTTCAGCCCGGCGGAGTTCTCAAAGAACACGTGGACAACGAGCTTCTTGCTGAAGACGCTCATTCCCGAGGCTTTGGTCATCAGGAACAGCAACGTCGTCAGCAGTGCCATCGATATCAGCACGATCACGCCGACCTTCAGCTGCGACCACTTTACTTCCTGTTGACTTGGCATGGCACGTCCTTCTTCGGCCGGTTACAGCCGGGCATCGCGATCCGGAGTCTTACGCTTGGGGTTATCGTATCAGCGTCGTAGTCCCTTTTTGGATGCAATCCGACCCCTCAACGATGCTGCTTCAATCCTCGGCCACCACCACGGCCATCGACATCTGCCGCGAGTGGGTCAGGCTGAGCGACACTTTCCGCACCCCGAGCGCCGCCGCAACCTCTGCCGCCCGGCCGCTCAGGTGCAGCTCCGGACGCTGTCCGGGCCGGCGTTTTACCTCGAACTCTTTCCAACTCACCCCCCGGCTGATGCCGGTCCCCAGGGCCTTGGCTCCGGCCTCCTTGGCCGCAAACCGCGCCGCCAGGCTCTCTGCGGAGGTCTTCTTCGCCTGGCAGTAGGCGATCTCGCCGGGCGTGAACACCCGCTGCAGAAAACGCTCGCCAAACCGCGCGACGCTCTGCTCAATCCGCTCGATTTCGATCAGGTCCGTCCCCAGCCCTATCACCATGGCCACAGTTTACCGGCAACGCCGCGCTGCCACCATTCGCAACACCCGTCACGCCCGCCGCTGCCTCTCCGATAACCCAATAAGCCGCATCATGCCCGCCGAAACCATCCCGCTGCCGAGCCTCTTCGCCGATCCCGCCCCCGGCGCGCCCACGCTCGACATCCAGACCTATAGCTATGACGAGCGCCGCAGCGTCTTCCCGGCCATCACCCATGCGCTCGATATCTGCGGCTGCTGGCTGCTCGACCGCCGCCCCATCTCCTTCACCCAGATCGAGTTCTACTTCGAGCTCCCCATCCGCGCCTCGGTCGAGCTCTACGCCGCGCTGCTGGCAGCCGGACTCGAACTCTCCCGCTCCAGCCACGACGACCTAACCCTGCTCTGCCTGCTCCGTCAGCACAGCAACTACCCCAGTAGCCTCCCGGGCATCGCCACTGTCCGCCTCGAAGTCACGTTCCTGGAAGAAGGTTCGGTGGCCCCAACCACCCACGCTGTGACGCATTCGTAACGCCCCCTGGCCGAAGTATGCCCTGTCCGGATTCTCCGACAGGGGCGGAGCCGCACCCATGGCCAAGCCGCACTCCGGTAGACTAACCACAGCAATGAAGCCCATCATCGAAGCCTCCCACCTCGGCAAAACCTATCGTTCCGGCAAGCTCCAGGTCCCCGCACTCCGCGACGTGACCTTCTCGGTCGAGCCCGGCGAGTTCGTCGCCATCGTCGGCCCCTCCGGCTCCGGCAAGTCGACCCTCTTCTACGTCCTCGGCGGCCTCACTTCGCCGACTACCGGCACGCTCCGCATTCAAGACGTCGAGCTGACCGGCCTCACCGACGCCGAACGCACCAAGCTCCGCCGGGCCCACATCGGCTTCATCTTCCAGCGCTTCAACCTGCTCCCCACCATCTCCGCCGAGCAGAACATCCGGCTGGCCCATGAGATTGCCGCTACCGGCAAGCCCTTCGACGACGCGCTCCTCAAGCACCTTTCCGACCTGCTCGGCATCGGCGGGCGCCTGCATCACCGGCCGAACGAACTCTCCGGCGGCGAGCAGCAGCGCATCGCGATCGCCCGCGCGCTCATCACTCGCCCCGCGATTGTCCTGGCCGACGAACCCACCGGCAATCTCGACACCAAGAACTCGGACGCCGTCCTGTCCATGCTCCGCGAGTCCAGCCGCGAGCTCAACCAGACCGTCCTGATGATCACCCACAACCCCGAAGCCGCCCAGATCGCCGACCGCATCCTGCACATGCGCGACGGCCAGATCGTCAGCGTTGAGCAAGGCAAAGGCCGCGTCGTCACCAGCGTTTAGCTAAACTAGCAGCGGTACTCGAGGATGACGGTCGTGTCGACTTCGACCGGCGCGCCATTGAGCAGGTAGCGTTTATAAACCCATTGGCGCACCACATCCTGAGCGGAATCCTTTACTTCTGGCGGCCCCTGCATCATCTCTGCGCTCACGACGTGACCGTCGCTGCCGACAATAACGCGCAGCACAACCATCGCATGCTGGTTGAAACCACGTGGACACTTAGGATCGACCTTCTTCACCAGCAGCCCCTGCATCACGCCGCTCGAAATCCGAGCGCGTGGACTCACCGCCGCCGAGTTCGTTGCTGGAGCCGACGTTTGAGGGGTCTCAGCCGCTGGTGCCTGTGCCTGCCCAGCCGAGACCGCGAACGCCGCACCGATTACCAACATCCTGACCTGCCGCATACTCCGCCTCCGTGCCACCGAACGACTCCGCCGCGCATTGCCCGCTACTATATCCGATCAGCCTGCATTTAAATTCCAGCACCGCAACACTGCCATGGTTGTTTGCGTGTAAGCTGGGCAGCGCACCATACCTAACCTCCTGAGGAATCTCCCATGAACGCCTTCCGCCGTCTTGCTACCGTGGCCCTTCTCGCCACGGCAACCACGTTCTCCTTCGCCCAGGCCGCCAAGCCTGCCAAACCTGCCGCAACCGCAGCCAAGCCGGCTCCTGCTGCCGCCGCCGCCCCTGCTGCCAAGCCTGCTCCGGCTGCCGCTGCTGCCAAGCCCGCACCCGCCGCCAAGTCGGGCGCACTGGTCGATATCAACTCAGCCTCCGCCGCCGAGCTCTCCTCGCTCCCCGGAATCGGCGACGCCTACTCCGCCAAGATCATCAAGGGCCGTCCCTACGCCAACAAGACCCAGCTCACCTCCAAGGGCATCGTCCCTGCGGCCACGTACGCCAAGATCAAAGACCTCGTTATCGCCAAGCAGAAGTAAAGCTCAAGTATGGGCGCCGATCCTCCGGCGCCCGTACGTTGTCTATCCCGCTAGCTTGCATCGCAAGCCGATACACTCTTCCACCCTCGCGGCATCTTCCTCTACAACCTTCGCTACCTCACGCCCACACCAAAATCGGGTAAGCTGAGTCATGTCTCCTCTGCCGCACGGGAAGCCTAGCTCCTTGCCGCAGACTGACCAGTAGCCGATGGCGACCCTCCTCACCCAACCCGCGAAGTCCCAGGTTTCGGCCGCCGCGCTGGGCCGATTCGCAGGCCTGAGCCTGCTGCTCGCGCTGCTGCCCGGCTGCCAGAGCGTCATGATGACCACCGACACCTCGGCGACCATCCGTTTTATCGACGCCTCACCCGACGCCCCGGGCCTCGACATCTACGAGAACACCACCGCCATCGCTTACAACCTCGGCTTCGGCACCATCACCTCGTACATCCCCGTCACGCCGGGCACCTACACCTTCTCCGCCGACGCTGCCGGAACCCGGCAGGTCCTCATTGCCAACAAGCAGACGCTCGCCGGAGAGCATCATTACACCGCCATCATCGGCAACATCCAGGCCAGCCTGCAGGAAAACATCTTCACCGACCAGACCGCGCCCGCACCAACCGGCCAGGTCTCGTTCCGGTTCATCGACCAGGCCACCAAGGTCGGTGCCGTCGACATCTACCTAGTGCCCTCTACGGGCAAGCTCACCACCGCCGCTCCCGTCGCGACTAACATCGTCTTCACCGGCAACACCGGCTATATCAATGTCGCCACCGGCACTTACGCCATTGCGGTCGTCCCCACCGGCACCGTTCCCATTGCCACAACGGTCACCCTGCTCACCGGCCCGCAGCAGACGTACTCCGCCGGCGCCGTTCGCACCGTCGTGCTGATCGACTCGCAAATCCTCACCACCCCCGCCGTGCAGGCCATCATCGCCGACGACTACGACTCGCCCAGCGCTACCAGCTAGCGAGGCAGCGACCCGCGCCGACGCACAAAGTCGCGCCAATCCACAAAAATATACTTCAGCAGAATGCCGCAACACGCGTGCCGGGGCCGTGTCTAGACAACCGTATGCGATGGCAGCCCGACCCAAGTCATCGCCATCTGCATCACGGAAAAGGACACCGGCCATGAACATCAAACACCTCGCTCTCGCAGCCGCACTGATGGCTATTCCCGCCTCGTCAGCCTTCGCTCAAACCACCTACGGTGAGCGTCACCACATCGCCGCGCGCAAGAGCTATCAGCAGGACCGCATTGCGCAGGGCGTGCGCAGCGGCGAACTGACGCCCCGTGAAGCCGGCCGGATTGAACACCAGGAAGCCGGGCTGAACCACGAAGAGCGCAACATGCGCGCCCACGACGACGGCCGCCTCACCGCCCAGGACCGCCACATCCTTGCCCGCCAACAGAACCGCGAATCCCACCGCATCTACAACCAGAAGCACGACGGCCAATACCGCTAAGCCATAAGCAACCACCAACAGCGAAGGCCACCGATCAGCCGGTGGCCTTCATCTTTATTCACTAACAACTAAGAACTAACAACTAGTACCGGTAATGGTCCGCCTTGTACGGCCCATCAACCGACACGCCCAAATAATCCGCCTGCTTCTTGGATAGCGTCGTCAGCTTCACACCGATCTTCTCCAGGTGCAGCCGTGCGACTTCCTCATCCAGCTTCTTCGGCAGAATGTAAACGCCAACCTCGTACTTGTCCTTGTTGGCCCACAGGTCAAGCTGCGCCAGCGTCTGGTTGGCAAAGCTGTTCGACATCACAAAGCTCGGGTGCCCCGTTGCGCAACCCAGGTTCACCAGGCGGCCTTCAGCGAGAATGAAGATGCTGTTGCCGCTGGGGAACGTGTACTGGTCCACCTGCGGCTTGATGTTCAGCTTCACAACGCCCTTAGCCGCATCGAGCTCCGCCATCTGGATCTCGTTGTCGAAGTGGCCAATGTTGCACACGATCGCCTGGTCCTTCATCTGCTGCATGTGTTCGAAGGTAATGATGTCGAGATTGCCGGTGCACGTGACATAGATATCGCCGCGTCCCAGGGTCTCTTCAATGGTCGTAACTTCGTAGCCTTCCATCGCCGCCTGCAGCGCATTGATGGGATCAACCTCGGTCACGATCACGCGTGCACCCAGGCCGCGCAGGCTCGCCGCTGAACCCTTGCCCACGTCACCGTAGCCGCAAACCACGGCGACCTTGCCCGCCACCATCACATCGGTCGCGCGCTTGATGCCGTCCACCAGCGACTCGCGGCAGCCGTACAGGTTATCAAACTTCGACTTCGTCACCGAGTCGTTCACATTGATCGCCGGCACCAGCAGCTTGCCCGCTTCCAGCATCTTGTAGAGGCGGTGAACGCCGGTGGTCGTCTCTTCCGACACCCCGCGCCACTCCTTTGCCACTTCCGTCCAGCGCGTCGCGTTCTCGGCGTGAACCTGCTTCAGCAGCGCCTTGATGATCGCCTCTTCAGCCGAATGCGCTTCCGAATCAACCCACTCGCGCTCACCCTTTTCCAGCTCATAGCCCTTGTGGATCAGCAGCGTCACATCGCCTCCATCGTCGACGACGAGCTGCGGTCCCTTGCCGCCTTCATGACGCAGCGCCTGGTCGGTGCACCACCAGTACTCTTCAAGCGTCTCGCCCTTCCACGCAAACACCGGCACGCCGGAAGCCGCAATCGCCGCAGCCGCATGGTTCTGGGTGGAGAAGATGTTGCAGCTGGCCCAGCGCACGATCGCGCCCAGTTCCACCAGCGTCTCGATCAGCACAGCGGTCTGGATCGTCATGTGCAGCGATCCCGTCACACGAACGCCTTTCAGCGGTTTGCCCGCGGCATACTTCCGCCGGATCGACATCAACCCCGGCATCTCCTGCTCGGCGATCGTGATCTCTTTGCGTCCCCAATCGGCAAGGCTGATATCCGCTACTTTGTAGTCGAGTTGTTCGAGTGTCGCTGTGGACATGTTGTCTCCTTATGAACCCCTTAAGGATACCAAACAGTCAACGTCCTTTATCCACTTTCAACTCCTCAAAACCAGCTCATTTCCCGCGACTAGAGGCATACAATTCTCATCAATGTCAGGCCGCGCCCATTGCTATGAACACTTCCTCTTCACGGTGGACTGTGCTGGATGCCAGGACACCGATCGCGCACGAACCAGTTCCCCTGGCGCCATCGAACACGAGAGGAAGGCACGTTCCTTTGGTTTCACCGACAACATGCCAGCCCCTCTGCTGCATCCACCCAGCATGCTCGAACGCGTGATCGTGGACCCCTACTCTGTTGAACAAGAGCTCCTCCGTGACATCGTGAAGGAATTTATCGAGCCTTAGCCGCGCTCCATCTCCAGCAGCTTCTTCTTCCGCTCCAGCCCCCACCGAAACCCATGCAGCTTCCCATCCGTCCCCACGGCGCGATGGCAGGGGACCACCACGGCCACCTTATTGGCGCCGCACGCCGTGCCGACGGCACGAACGGCCTTTGGCGCGCCGATCGCCTCGGCGATCTGCGCATAGGTCCGCGTCTCGCCCCGCGGAATCGCGCGCAACGCTCGCCAAACGCGCTCCTGGAACGCCGTCGCCCGCACGTGGAAGGGCAGCGCCCTGGCGTTCGCATTCTCCTTCAGCGACGCCATCACAAAACGCATCGCTTCCGCCAACGCGGTATCGTCGCGCCGCAAGACGGCCTGCGGAAACTGCTCGCGCAGCTCCACCGCGGCCTCAGCCTCATGGTCCGCGAATAACACCGAGCACAACCCGCGCTCCGTCGTCCCCACCAGCATCCATCCCAGCGGCGACGCGACCACGGCGTAGCGGATCGTCTCGCCCGCCCCGCCATCCTTCATTGCCGTCGGAGACATCCCCAGCGTGCCAGCGGCATCCTCATACAACCGGCTACTCGACCCAAACCCCGCCTCGTATACGGCCTCCGTAATGGGCGCGCGCGAAATCTTTGGCGTCCGCACTTTATCGCGGAACCGCTCCTTCCGCTGCGCCCGTGCATACTCGCCGGGCGTTACACCCAGCACGCGCTTGAACCCGCGCAGCACCGCAAACTTGCCCACTCCTGCCGCCTCGGCGACGGCATCGAGCGAGGTCCGCTCGCCTGCATGTTCGGTCATATACTCGGCCGCCCTGGCAATCGCCTCAGCCTGCGGATCGGCCTTTGGCACCACGCGCAACGGCTCACAGCGAAGGCACGCCCGAAAGCCCGCCGCCTCCGCCGCTGCCTGCGTCGGAAAGAAGCTGACGTTCTTCCGCTCCGGACGCCGGCTCGGGCAGCTCGGCTTGCAATAAATGCCCGTCGACTTCACGCCGTAGAAAAACTGCCCGTCTGCGCTGGCATCGCGCATCAGCACCTGCTGCCACGCCTTGCCCGCAAACACGGAAGGAACTCCGCTCTTCGCCGCCTTGTCCTTCGCCATCGCTGCTATCACCTGTACGTCGTGCACCACACTTAGAGTCGCCATACCAGTATCGTGCATTGCGCCTGACCGTAGCCACACTCCGCCGATTGCAGGCAAACTGTCATTTCGCAGCGCCGTGCCGAGGCCTACAGGTACGCAGTCACGGCTCTCTTCCGACCCACCCATCGGTCCAGCAACGGCAACGCGATCGCGATCAGCACCACCGCCGTCACCACGCTCGACCCGCCGTCGACGAACATCATCGCGCGCAGCCCATGGGCATCGTGCGCTCGCCCATCGATCACGGTCATCGTGCTGATGGGAAGATTGATCGAAGCCGTGAGCATGGCCACCATCGTCCCGGCGAGCGCGTTACCCGGGCCAACCACCTCCAGCACCAGCGCGCCAAACGCCGTGTAGTTGAACCCCTGCATCAGGTTGTAAGCCAGCACACCCGCCACGTAGATCGCCACCGTATGCGGGAGCAGCCCCATGGTGATCGCAACCACCGCCGCTCCCACGCCTGCCAGCAGGTAAACCGACCGGCGCCGAAATCGCCGGCAAAGCGGTATTGAAAGCAAACACCCCGCCGAGCATACCGCCGCCACACCGGGCCCGTTCAGCAGCGTCGCCGTATGCTCGCTGGCTCCAAAATCCGCGCCCAGTGACGAGAATAAATTCGTCAGCGCGAACACCCCGGTCGGCGTCAGGAACATCAGAAGCCCCACCCACACGCGCCCTTCGCCAAACACCCGCACCAGGTCCCTCCGCATCGCCGCAAAGTTATCCCGCAGCCGTCCTTCGGGATGGCGGGCAACAGGGAAGTGCCATAGCAGGAGCGTCGGCGCAAACACCAGCAGCGCCAGGCAGCCCGCCGCCGCAGTCAGCGGCAGAGCCCTTACGAGCGTCACGGCAACCGCCCCAAAAACGCCGGCCGCCCCCAGGTTGGCCACGTTAGACCACGCGCCCATCGTGTTGTAGTCGGCTTCGTCGATGATGTCCGGGGCCCAGCTGCTCACCGAATTGGAATACAGCACCGCGGCAGCGCAACTCGCGGTCAGCGCCACCGTAAACACCGTCAAGTTCGCCAGCGAAAGCACCGCCACAAACAGCAGCACGGCCGCCAGTCCCGCAAAGAGGAAAGCATACGTCCGCTTGGTGAATTTCACATCCAGCACCGGCGCAAACAGCCATGCCCAGAACGACGGCGAAAACGCAATCGCCGAGATCGCCCCCACCTTCGCAATCGACACCCCGCGCGACACCAGCAGGATCCCCATTGCCGTGCTGATAAAGCCGTAAACGAACCCCGTAGGGCAGTTGGCCAGCCCCAGCGCCCACACCGGCAGCCTGCGCACTTCCACATGTTGCATCCGCTTACTCTATCGCAGCGACGCTACGCGACCCGCATCTGCCCGTGCCCTTTGTCTATCTTCCCCACCACCGGCGCCTCCACCCCGTTCGCATCCACTTCGTTCGACTCCACATAAAAGTTCGTCAAATCCGCGCGCCCAAAGCTGGTCGTAATCGCCACATCGGCAGCATCGCGTCCGGTCGCCATCAGTATGCGGCCCTGTCGCGGCTCATTGTGCCGCGCATCCATCGTCCACCACTTGCCGTCGAGCCATACCTGGTACCACGCACTGAAATCGCCGGCGCCGGAGTACGCATGACGTATGTCCCCCAGCTGCCCCGTCACATACCGAGCCGGAATGTTCATGCACCGCGTCATCGTCACCGCCAGGTGTTGAAAGTCACGGCACACGCCGATGCGTTCGGTGAAGACATCCATGGCCGTCTTGGTCGACCGCGCCGACTTGTAGTCGAACTGCACCTTCCAGTGCACCCAGTCGCGAATCGCCGCCGCGCGCTCCCACCCCGCCGCGATATGCCCAAACAGGTCCTGCGCGATCCCCCCGAACTGGTCGACCTGGCAGTACCGGCTGGGCAGCAGGAACTGCAGCACCTCCGGCGGCAGCTTCTCCACCGGGGCCTGCTGCGCGCCATAACCCTGCGGATCGAACGGCGCATCCGTTTCGATCACGTTCTCCCCGCTCAGCCGCAGCGACCCCGCGGGCGCAAAAAACCGCGAGCAGCGATTGCCAAAACTGTCGATGTACTCCTCCACCGGAATCTCGGTGGCCGTCTCCCATGCTGTTCCCAGCGGAACGTGCTGCACGCGCAGCGCATCGCCGGTCTTCAGCAGCGGCTCCACGGAGGAATGGACGTGCAGCAGGCCCACCATCGCCGTCGGCAGGGGAAGTTGAAATTGGATATCGAACTCGGACTTGATCAGCACAGAAAACCACCTCAGCGGAACGCCGCTATTTTGTGTCTGCGAACATTCGCCGCACCTGTAAAAAGATGCGTAAATCAAGACCTTGGCTGTATCCTGCACCACTTCTAAAGCAACAGCGTGAACTCAAGAGTCCGCGCAATCTCTACTCCATAGTTTCACGTCCGTGGAAGTAACGCTGGTTTCGCGGCCGGCGAACGTGCATTGCCCTTGCTCTCGTCACCGCCGTCAACCCAAATAGCCCTTTCCCGACAAGGCAACAGGGCCGCTGATCGCTTGAGTTAGGCGGATACTGGAAGCAGCTCCCGGGAGTTCATGGCTTCAAACTTCGCGGTGAACGGTATTAATTGCCTTCACCGGAATCCTTTTGCGCCGAACCATCCTCTTGGTAGTTAGAGGGCAAAGATGAATCGAGTCGAAGCAGACGTATTACCCCGGCAGGTGCTGCAGGGCGACTGGATGGTCATTGACGTGCGATCTGCCTCCGAGCACGCAGCCGGTACCCTTCCCGGATCGGTGCACCTGCCTCTGGAGCAGATCGAGTCAGCGGCTCCGATGCTGAGGGGGACCGTGAAGCCAATCGCGCTGCTATGCCAGAGCGGCACCCGCGCCGCGCTGGCTCATGAGCGCCTGGCTCGCCACGGCGTAAAGGCCAGCGTACTTACCGGCGGACTGGCCCAGTGGCGTCGCGAAGGTTTGCCGGTCTCGCGCACGACCGCGACGTCGTGGTCGCTGGAGCGCCAGGTGCGTTTTGGCGCAGGGCTGCTGGTTCTAACGGGCACCATCGCTGTGGCAGTGTGGGGTCGCGGGTGGCTGGGGTTGACAGGTTTCGTCGGCGCCGGCCTTACCTTTGCCGGAGCTACGGACATCTGCATGATGGGCCGGCTCATGGCCAGAATGCCGTGGAATCGGACCCAGAGTGCCGTCGAGGCGTTTGCCGGACAATGACGACCCCGTCCGAGTTCGAAGGCCTGGCTACGGAGAGCCGCGATCACGTTTATCGCCAAATGCTGCGCCTGTGCGGTAACCGCGAGGACGCGGAAGACGTGCTTACCGACGCCCTCCTGGCCGCCTATCGCGGCATGGACACGCTGCGGGAGCGCGCTGCATTCGGTGCCTGGCTGGCTCAAATCGCACGCCGGTTATGCTTCCATCTCCGCTCTCAGCAACGCATCCACGAAGCGCTGTCACTGGACCAGCTCCAGGCGGAGGGCTTCGAGCCTGAGCGCGCCGACGCTGAAAGCCCGGAGGATCAACTCCTCGCCAATGAAATGCGCGCAGCGGTGCGCAGCGCGATCGACGCGCTGCCAGCTGACTTGCGCGACGTTTACACCCTCCGCGACCTCGACGAGCAGAGCGGCGACGAGGTCGCGGCCACGCTCGGCATCACCGTGGCGGCGATGAAGTCTCGCCTCCACCGCGCGCGGAAGCAACTCCGCACGCAACTCGATGGCGTCTTCGGATCAGCTGTCGTTCTCGAAAGGAAGCAGCGATGAACATCAAAGTGAAACACCTGGGCGACGTGCAGTTTTCCATCGAATCGCGCGGCCACACCCTTTACTGCGATCAGCCGCAGGATTCCGGCGGGTACGACGAGGCCATGACACCGCCGGAGATTTTTCTCGGTGCACTTGGAGCCTGCGCCGCCTTCTACGCGGTCGCGCATCTCAAGCGCCATAACCTGCCCTTTGACGGAACCACGGTGGAAGCCCTCGCCGAAAAGCTGAAGAGTCCAGCGCGCCTGGGCGAGATTGTCCTGCGCGTCGCGTCACCCGCCGCATTGAACGAAACCCAACAACTGAGCCTGGGGCAGAGCGTAGCCCGGTGCATCCTGCACAACACCCTCACGCATCCTCCTGTTATAACGACGGAGATCGTGTCGCAGCCTTCGCCCGAACTCGTGGCTGCCTGAAAACAGCGCGGGCGAGCCGTCTGGCTCGCCCGCGCTGTTCATGCTTCCATCCGATCTACTTCGCGGCCAACTCCGCCGCTGCGCCTGCCTTCAGCGCTTCAGCCTTGTCCGTCTTCTCCCACGTAAACGCGTCGCCCGTCCGCCCGAAGTGCCCGTAAGCGGCGGTCTGCTTGAACACCGGACGGCGCAGATCGAGGCTTTCGATGATGCCCTTGGGCGTCAGCTTGAAGTTCTCGCGCACCAGCTCGATCAGCCGAGCCTCGCTCACCTTGCCGGTCCCGAACGTATCAATGCGAACGCTCACCGGATCGGCCACGCCGATCGCGTAAGCCAGCTGCACTTCCACGCGATCCGCCAGGCCCGCAGCGACGATGTTCTTCGCAATGTACCGCGCTACGTAAGCAGCCGAGCGGTCCACCTTGGTCGAGTCCTTACCCGAGAACGCGCCGCCACCATGCCGGCCCATGCCGCCATACGTGTCGACGATGATCTTGCGCCCGGTCAGGCCGGAGTCACCCATCGGCCCGCCGATAACGAAGCGCCCGGTCGGATTGATGTGATACTTCGTGTCCGCATCCAACAGTTCCGCGGGAATCACGGCCTGGATCACGTTCTCCATGATGTCGGCATGCAGCTTCTCGTTGGTCAGCGTGCTGTTCTTGTCGCGGTCGCTGAACTCGGCATGCTGCGTCGAAATGACCACCGCATCCACCCGCACCGGTTTGTGGTTGGCGTCATACTCCACCGTCACCTGGCTCTTGCCATCGGGCCGCAGATAATCCATGAGGCCGCTCTTGCGGACCTCGCTCAGCTTGAACGCCAGCTTGTGGGCCAGCGAGATCGGCGTCGGCATATACTCCGGCGTCTCGTTGGTGGCATAGCCGAACATCATGCCCTGGTCGCCGGCGCCGCCGGTGTCCACGCCCTGCGCAATGTCAGGCGACTGCCGGTTGATCGTCGAGATCACGCCGCACGTATCGCAGTCAAAACCCTTCTTCGCGTCGTCATACCCGATCGCGCGAACCGTCTCGCGCACCACGGTCTGAAAGTCGACATACGCCTTGGTCGTAATCTCACCGGCTACCACGACGAGGCCGGTGCAGGTCAGCGTCTCGCACGCCACGCGGCTGGTCGGGTCCTGCGCCAGGCAGGCATCGAGAATGGCATCGGAAATCTGGTCGGCGATCTTGTCGGGATGACCCTCGGTCACGGACTCACTGGTAAAGAGGAAACGGTCGGTGGTAGACAATGCTGAAACTCCTGAATGAGATAGCCGGACATCCTCGCTGGCAAGCGGACAGGCGAAATGCCCATCGTAAGCCAGCCCAAAGGACCCGACGACCGGCCCTGCCGCCGCACACGCAAGCCTCACAATCAGGCGAGCAGATTTGGCCAGCTCCGGTCGCTCCACAGCCGATGGGAATCGGATTTGCGGAACCTCTTTATTCTACCCCTCACCCCGTCTGCGGATATCGAGTCCACACCCAGCCGCCACAATCCCACGCCGAACGGTAACCCACCGCACTGAACGGCACAGCCAAACGCAAAACGGCGCCCGCCGAAGCGGACGCCGTTCTGGTTAGTAATGCGTTAGAAGGTGAGACGGCCAGCGAACTGCACAATGCGGGCATCGCGATAGCCGGTAACTTCACCGAACGTGCTGCCGCCACCGGAAGCCACTGCGATGGTCTGAACGTTGGTGTGGTTTAGTGCGTTGAAGGCTTCCATGCGCAACTGGAAGTTCAGCCGATCGTAGATGCGGAAGTTGCGGTGGATGGCCAGGTCCAGGCGGTTGAAGCCGGGTCCCTGAATCGTACCGCGTTTCGCCGTCGGAGCCTGGCTGGTCTGGCTCGGCGGCGCTGCTGCGAAGGCGCCGGTGTAGAACCACAGGGCGTTGTATCCCTTGTTGTGGATCGGCGTTCCGTAGCCGTTGTTGGGGTCACCGAGTTGGTTCAGGCGGAGACCGGCGCTGGTGTTGCCGAAGACGCTGAGACCCGCGTTGTCGGTGACGTAGCCGGTGTTGGTACGGCCATTGAAGACGCTGGTCGTGCCGGCGGGCAGGTTGTAGTTTGTGGTGGTCGCCTGGCTGGCGGAAACCGTCAGCGGAAGACCGGAGTTGACCGCGAAAATGCCCGAGACTTCCCATCCGCCAACGACGCGGCCCAGCAGGTTCTTCTGGTCCTTGTACCAGGGCAGTTCGTACACAGCGTCCATGGTCAGTACATTGTTGCGATCGTCGGCCGCGCGGCCGTACTCGTTGTTCAGGTGGTAAATGTCCTGCGCAAAGCCGGAGTAATCGGCCTGAGCGTTGGTCAGGTCACGCGACCACGTGTAGTTGGCGTCGATGTAGGTTTTGCCCGAGAACTTCTTTGTGAACTTCACCTGCAGCGAGTTGTAGTTGGAGCTGAAGATCGGCCGCAGCGAATCCACCGAGAAGTAGCCAAGGTAAGGCTTGATCTGGTTCAGCGCACGGTCGCACGTGGTGCTTAGCCAGGACTGCGCGCCGGTGTCGGGGTCGTTGCAGGAGCCGCCCGAGTTGTTCGGGTTGATCTTGCCGACCCAGGCGCCAGGTGCAGGCTGGTTCAGGTTGAGCGCGCCCATCAGGTGCGTGCCGTGATCGCCGAAGAAACCAATATCCAGCATGGTCTTCGGGGAGATCTGCTGTTGCAGGTCGAGCGAATACTGCTGCACGTAAGGCTGCTGGAAGTTGAGCGGAATGGCCTGCACGCGACCCGGGGTGGTGGAGACGCCGGTAGTCGCGCCGCCTGCGGGGCTGTCGAACGACGTTTGACCAACCGAGTAGGTGGCTACGGCCGGCGGATTGTTGAAAACCGTCGTCTCGTAGAAGCTGACGGGCATGCTGTCATAGGCCCAGCCATAACCACCACGAAGCGCGGTCTTGCCATTGCCGAAGACATCGAAGGCAAATCCGAAGCGGGGAGCAAAATTGCCCTTTTGAGAGGCGCCAACCTTGTTGCCGAACTGTGACGCCTGGTTGTTGTTAGCTGCCGAAGGACCGTTGTAGATGAGGCCGTTGATGTAGTTGATGCCGGCGTAATCCGCGTTAGCGTTGGGCGTGGTGGCAAGGCCCACATTGCTGCCGGCCTGCGAGCAGGTTCCGGTCAGGCAGATCAGGCCGGTGGTGGAGATGGTCGGTGCCTTGGTGGCGTCATACTTGCCCGGATCGAAGTTGCTGAGCAGGAGATTCGCATCCCAGGGTTGACCGTAGTAGGCGTAGCGCACACCCAGGTTCAACGTAAGGCGGGGGTTCAACTTCCAGTCGTCCTGTGCGTAGCCTTCGTACAGCGCCATCTTGATGTCGGTGATCGGGTCACGCGAAAGCTGGCTGAAGCCACCGTTCGCATTGCCGGTCAGGAAGTTGGCGAAGCCCTGCGCTTCGTTTGCGCCGGCGTTGGAGTTGACGGGGACGTTCGCGAAACCGGTGTCCGCCGCGAAAGAGAACGCACCCTGCGTTCCCGTCGTGTTGTTCTCCAGCTTCTGATAGTGGTTGTAGCTGAAGCCGACATGGAACGTGTGGTTGCGGAAGACCTTGGTCACGTCGCCAAAGCCCTGGTGGTTGGTGCCATGGTCGACGTAGGCGATAGACCCGGCGAGATTGGTCATGCCGGCTACCGTGACGGTCGGGATCACGCCGACGGTGTTGGGGAACACCAGGCTCGGCTTGATGTCCGGCGACTGCGCCGATCCCAGGAAGCCAGAGGGCGTGGATACGATGTTGCCGTTGGAAAACGCGTAGCCGGCAGTCAGCTGGAGCGTCGGATTGATGGTGACGGTACCCTTGGCCAGATGTTGCGTGCCCGGGTTGACGACGGTGGCGGTATTCGCGCCCGGAATCGGCACGGTCGTGAATTGACCCTGCTGCAGTACTTCCGGGAACGTGTCGTGTACGTACCGATAGAAGATGTTCACCCTCTGCCCAAGGTTCTGGTCGATGCGCACAACCGTATCGTTATTGTTGAAGGTGTTCTTGAAGTTGGACAGGATGGTGTGTGGATCGAGATTGTGCGCGATGTCATACGCGGTATCGGGCACCGGGACATTGGCGTAGAGGTCCTTGAGATACTGCTGGGCCGTGGCAGAGAGGTTGGTCACCTTTGTGCCCGTCGCCGTACAGGTGTTCACCTGCGTCGCTGGGTTGGTGGTGTAAGCGGTGCAGACGGTTACCGGAGCGAGTTGCCATACGCCGCCGATCTTCTGACCAGACTGCGTGAAGTCGCCTGCCCGCTCCGAAGCTTGCGGAACCAGGGCGGCAGTCTGGGCGGCGTAAACAATTTCACGCTGCCACTCTTCGGAGACAAAGAAAAACGTCTTGTCCTTGCCGTTATAGACCTTTGGGATCCACACCGGGCCGCCGACCGAGAAACCGAAGACGTTATAGCGATACGGGGTCTTTTTGGCGCCAAGGAAGTCATTGGCAAAGCCATTGGCGTCGAAGGCGTCGTTGCGGACGTACTCGTACGCGCTGCCGTGAAGTTTGTCCGTGCCGGATTTGGTGACGACATCGATCTGACCGCTGGCGTTGCGTCCGAACTGGGCGCTGTACTGTCCGCGCAGTGTCTTGAACTCGGCAATGGCGTCGGGGCTGGGGTAAACGTAGAGCGTCAAGTTGGCGCCGCGGTCTACGTTGTCAGCGCCGTCAATGGTCCAGTTGTTGGAGGTGTTGCGGCCGCCGTTGACCGAGAAGTTGACCGTACTCGAAGCGCCACCGATGCCCGAAGGTCCGCGGACCAGGTTCGCGTCGCTGGCGCCACCGTAGGCAACGCCGGGCTGCAGGTTCATCAGGCTCTCGTAGTTGCGGCTGGCGAGCGGCATTTCGTCAATCTGTTCGGAGTTGATCAGGCCGGACGAGGTCGCGTCCTGAAGATTGACGCCAAGCTGGTCGGCTGTAACCGTCACCGATTCCGTGCCTCCGCCCGCTGCGAGTGCGCGATTCAGCGTAAGGGAATCGTTCACGTGGAGCTCAATGTCGGTCACCGTGCTGCCGGCAAAGCCATTGCTGGTGATTTGCACACTGTAGTGACCCAGCGGCAGACCCGTGGCCGTGTAGAAGCCTGTACCGTTGGTGGTCGTCGTTCGTTCCACGTGGTTACGGTCGGTGTTGGTAACCGTGACGGTCGCCCCGCGGACAACTGCCCCTGAGGAGTCAGTGATAGTGCCGCTGATGCTGCCGCTGCTCGCATCCTGCGCCTTGGCGATAGTCATCGTCGCCAGCAAGAGCGTACAAAGCACGATCCTCATCCAGATTAAACGTCGTGTCATGGTGTTGCCTCCAAAAAGTGCATGGGTGTTATGTGTGGAAGTTCAGTGCCTCGGGCCCGGCTTGCTGCGGGTCTCCGGGCTGATTTCTCAACCTCTGTTCGCGCCCTCCCGGCCGGCTCAGCGTCGTCTGGCGACGTAATAAGTCACGCTCGGTAGCGGAGAAACAGATTCCGTAAAGAGAAGGTTAATTATGCCCCAATCCGGGGCCCTCCGGGGCAGTTTTCTTATACCCTTGCTGTCCCAGGACCCATTGCGGGCAACCCACAGGCCTTCGCACCCACCACCGGTGCAATCGTTTTCCGCGCGGTCAACCGCGTTTTCAGCATGAAATGCCACGCCGCCCATCCCAGCACGACCAGCACCACCGCCATCGCCGCTACACCCCACCACTTCCGCCGGCACGCCCCCGCCCTCGCCCGGTTTTGCCGCACGCTTTCGGCGAATGCGTTCCAGTCCGGCTCAGCGCCGGATTCTACCGCCGCTGAAAATCGCTGCAGCCACTCGCTTTCGTCGAGCGCCAGTTGCTGGCAATACCCGCGCACAATCCCGCGGTTGAAGATGCCGCCGGGCAGCTTTTCATGCGCATCTTCTTCCATGGCGCGCAGATAACGCTCCGCAACCTTGGTATGTTCCGCGATGGCCGACAGCCCTACGCCGCGTCTTTCCCGTTCCTCTCGAAGCTCAGTTCCGAACGACACGTTTCGTTCTCCGCAGGCTCGCCACGTCCGTACGAGCCTTCAAGCCGGGCCGGGGAACATGCTCTAAACACAGAGCTTGCCCGGCACCATCATCACACGTCCCAGGGGATTTTCACTCCAATGTATCAGAGGGGTGCCGCCGGATGTTCCTTCCTGTCACCTGGCCGACACACCGCTCCTCCTACCCACGGCCTGTTATCGTGAACCTATTGCCCATGCCCCAATCGGATGGTCCGGCTGCACCGCGCGAGGCCAGTCCCTACGCGCACCATATTCCCAGCCTCGACGGCATTCGCGGTCTCGCGATCCTTCTCGTCCTTTTTGGCCATCTCTTCCCCTCAAGCAGCTACTCACCGAACCCCTTTGTCCAGGCCGTACTCTCGCTGCGGGCCGTCACCTGGGTCGGCGTCAACCTGTTCTTCGCGCTTTCTGGCTTCCTCATTACCGGCATTCTGGTCGATACGCTCCACAACCCACACTATTTCCGCAGTTTTTTCGGCCGTCGCGCGTTGCGCATCTTCCCCCTCTATTACGGCGTCCTCATCGTCCTGCTGGTGCTCACGCCTTTCTTCCCCATGCACTGGAACGGCAGCCAATATCTCTTCCTTACCTACACCCAGAACCTGCCCTTCATCATTAATCCCAAGGGCCCAGCCCCGTGGGCGGTCCTCAGTCACTTCTGGTCGCTCGCCGTTGAAGAGCAGTTCTATCTCGTGTGGCCAGTAATCCTCTACTGGCTTCGCGCCCCGCGTCGCATCATGCTGGCGACGATCGTCGGAGCCGCCATCGCTCTCGGACTCCGCACCGCGCTGGCCCTGGCGCACGGCTTTCCCCAGAACCACGCCACCCCGTTCTGCATGGACGCCCTGCTGGCCGGCGCTGCTCTCGCGCTGCTTGTTCGCAGCCGCTATCATGATGCCGCGCTGCGCTTCGGCTTGCCCCTCTTCGCGGCGGCCGCGGTGCTCATCGGCGTTCCAGCCCTGCGTTCCGCCAACTTCGATTGGGAGAGCAGCTTCTACCTCACCACCATCGGCCTCACCATCGTCAACCTGGGCGCCGCCGGCCTTATTGCCGCATCACTTCGTCCCCGGTCGCTGATCCGAAGCCTCTTCAGCGGCCCCGTCCTCCGCTTCTTTGGCAAATACAGTTACGGCCTCTACGTCTTCCACTACAGCGCAGACGCTATCCTGGCTGGCCGCCTGCACAGCTTTTTCCAGTCGCATGGCATGGGCAAGGGAAGCGTCGTAGTGGCTACCGGCATCATGACTACCGCCGCCTCCGTACTTATTGCTCTCATCAGTTATCACGCGTACGAGCAGCCCTTCCTGCGCCTGAAGCGCCGCTTCGCCTATGATCGTCCGCTGGCGGCTAAGGCGTAGCTGGAGCCGTACACGCCTCGCGCAGATCCCGCCGCTGATAGTAAGTGAAGGTCACCATCTGATCGTGAACCCAGTGCGAAAGCTGCTGATAGGCGAAATCGCTCAGCCGCAGTGGAACCACGCAGGGCTTGTACTGCAGCGCAAATCCCGGCAGACGCATCAATTCGTCATCGCCCAGGAAGCGCCGACCCCCGTAGTTGGCCAGCGATCCCACGGGCCCGCCCAGGATGATGAACTCCGGCCGCCGTTCCAGCACGCTTGCGCCATCACCCTTCACGTGCCCCACCAGGTCTACCCATGGCCCGTTGACGGGAACCGGATGCCGTTGCGCAATGGCGGCATCATTCAGGCCCAGCATGTCGATGTAGTTCAGGTTGTCCGCAAAGTAAGGCGTCGCTCCCGCCACATTCAAAGCCACCACTGACCCCGGCTTCCAGTGCGCATCGATGTAGCGCCCCACCTCTTCGGCAAACATCCCCGCACCATCGCGCACCCTCGGGTTCTGCAGCGACACCCCCGCCTGCCGCGCCGTCATAAACAGAAGCACTGCGGAAACAGCCGCCGCCCGCACTGGCGTCCTTAGCCATCCCAGCTGCGCGACGCCGCGGACCAGGGCCACGGCCATCAGCGGAATCACCGGCGCAATAAACCGAAACCCCAGCATATGGTCGCCGCCGCAGTCCAGCACATAAAGCGCGTAAGCTGCGATGCACGCCCACACTGCCATGTCGAAGCGCTTCACTCTCTGCTTCCACACCATCAGCCCGACAACGACCGCCAGAACCAGCACAAAATACGGCGCCTTGGTCAGGTACACCCGCCAGTACACCAGCCCGGAGTGGATCCGCCATCCCAGCGGCACACCGTAAATCTTCGCGTAGTAGGTATTCGGCAGCGGCGCATGATAGTACCGGATCCGGAACAACTCCCAGGGCAAGGCCATCATCCCGCACAACGCGCTGCCGATCAGCACATCGAAAATCCGCCGCCGGATGCTCCTGCGGCCCGCCGTCAAACATGCCGCCAGCGCTACGGCGGCAAAGACCGCGCCATCCGGCCGCATGAACACCGCAACGCCCAGCAGCAGTCCGCCCAGCTCAATATCCCGACGCGCGCCCGATTCCAGGTAACGCAATGTCACCATCACCCCGACCGTCGCCACGGCGCAGAACGGCACGGTCTCAAGCCCGCCCAGGTCCCACAGCAAAAGCGGCCACGATGCGGCAATCAACGCAGCGGCCAGCACGCCGGCCTCGGTACCCGAGCTCCGCCGCACAAAGTTCCATACAAAAATCACCAGCACCACGTGGAAAGCAAAGCTCAGCCCGCGCACAGCCATGATCGGGTCGGCACCCATGTTCAACAGCGCTGCTACCAGCACCAGGTGCAGCGGGCTCGAAAAGCCTTCCACCGGAACGCCCGTGCGGTTCCACTGCGGACCCAGACCGTCGACCAGGTGCCGCGCATAGCGCAGCGTAATAAAGCCGTCGTCATAAAACCAGAAGTGGTTCATCGCCAGGCAGAGATACGCCAACGCCAGCGCCCACGCCGCCGTCAACCATTGCACAGCCGGCCACGCTCGCCTTGAGCCGGCTCCTGCTTCCATCGGCACTTTTGCGTCTCCTGGTGGTCGCGTTCGGTAAGAGATGTCGTTCCCTTCATCTTACGCGGAACCAGGGCGCCATCTGCCGAAAACCGCCCCGCTGGCCGCTCTTTGCTAAACTGGGCTTCCCATGCGGATACCGTTTCCAGAGCGCGTCAACCTTTCCTACGCGCTCATATTCGCTTCGGTCCTGCTCGCCGTTCAGCTCTTTGAAGGGACCAATGCCTTCTTTGCCGGCTGCATCTTCTGCTTCATCCTGGTAGCTGCATTCAGCTTCAATATTGCCGGTGGCATCCCGTATCCCTCCGGCACCTACATCGGTTTCAATGCCATTCTGACCGTCATTCTTCCCATGACCGTCAAGGCCATCCTCGGTGAGCCCGCCGACTCCAACCTCCGCGCTCCCACGCGCATTGCGGAAGTCTACCTTCTCGGCATGGTCGCCATGCTCGCGGCCGCCATCTTCAGCCGCCGCTTCCGTCCGCGCAGGGCTTTCATTTCTGACATGATGCCCGTCGACAGTATGCGCAGCGCTTACATCGGCTGCGCGGCCCTTTCGGTCATCATTACGCTGTATTTATCGTTTTTCAACTACGGCGGCCAGGGCACCTTCGACTCGTTTCTCGTCCAGGCCAATCGTTTTCCCATCCTGACGTTCATCCTCGGCGTCCTGTATACCTTTCACCGCACCCAGGGACGGCGCAGCATGTCCGGTCCATTGCTGCTTATGGTGCTCTACTTCGCCGCTGGCTCTCTGGTCAACTTCTCCAAGGAAGGCTTCATCTCCCCCTTCTTCGCATGGGGGATCACGGTTGCTCTGCTCGGATACCGCCTGCACTGGATCAATATCGCTTCTTTCGCCTTCGGCGTCTTCTTTTTGGTCACATTTCTGGTGCCTTACGCGCAGTTCGGCCGCAGCTATCAGGCGGCCATATCGCCTTACGCCCTTTCGGCCTACATGCTGACGCACATGGATGAGGTCCGCGAGAGCTATGAAAGTAACGCGGAGCTTCTCGGCAACGTCCACTACTACAACAAGAGTCTCAGCCTGCTCAACCGCCTCGACTTCATCTCCCTCGATTCCGCTCTCGTTGACGTCGCCGATCGCCAGGGCCCATACGGTTTACGTCCCCTCAAGGAGGGATGGACCAACATTATTCCGCACGTCTTTTATCCCAATAAGCCCGTCCCTTATTACGGCAATACCTACGGTCATGAAATCGGCATCCTGCCCTACGACGACTTCACCACCGGCGTTTCCTTCAGCCCTTCCGCAGACGCGTATCGTGAGGGCCTCTTCAACGGCGTCCTCGTCTATGAAACCGTTACGCTCCTGATCATCTTCATCATTCTCGATTCGGTCATCGGCGACGTCCGCATGAACCCGGTCGGCGTACTTGCTACCATTTTGATCAGCCGGGCCGCTGCCGAAGGCGCCCTCTGGGGCTCGCCGACTCTTGTCGGTCAGGCCCTGTTCACGAACGTGCTGGCCGCCTACGTCTGCGCCTACGCCCTGCCCATGCTTGGCTCCATCTTCAACAAGCAATTCCTCCATACCGGCCCGAGCAACTTCGCGCTCGGCACATCCGATCCGTCCCTCGTTTCCCCGGTGTCCACCACATGAATCAGCTCGTCCTTGGCAACCTTGTCCATCGTCCTCTGCGCTCCATCATCAGTGCCTTTGCCGTCGCCATCGAAGTCGTTATGATCCTCTCGATCACCGCGGTCATGCTCGGCATGGTCAGCGGCAGCCGAGCGCAGAACTCCGGCATCGGCATGGACCTCCTGGTTCGCCCCGGCGCCTCTGGCGCACTCATGACAGGCAACGCCGCCAGCGCCAGCGTCAAGGTAGCCGATGTCCTGCGCACCATCCCGCATGTCCAGGTCGCTGCTCCCGGCAACGTGAAGCTCACCATAGGCAGCTCGGTCGAAAACATCTTCGGCATCGACTTCGCCAGCTTCAACGCTCTGCGCCCCTTCGTCTTCGTCGCCGGCGGCCCCTTCCAGGGCCCGTACGACGTCATCATCGACGACTTCCAGGCCGCCACCGGCCCCCACTACCAGGTCGGCGACCACATCAAGATCCTCGGCCGCGAGTTCCGCATATCCGGCATCTTCGAGCACGGCAAGGGCGCCCGCAAATTCATCCCGCTTGAAACCATGGACGAGATGGACGGCACACCCGGAAAAGCCAGTGCCTTCTATCTCCGCACCGACGACGCAGCCACGCCGGAGGAAAAGTCCGCCATCCAGTCGGCAGTCCGCAAAGCCATTCTTTCCACCGATGGCATGCAACAGTACGACGTCGAAACCCTGGAAGAGTTCCTCGCCGGGCTCACACCAGACCACCTTCCCGGCTTCAAAATCGCGCTCAACGTCATCATCGGCATTGCCGTCATCATCGGCTTCCTGGTCATCTTCCAGTCCATGTACACGGCCGTGATGGAGCGCACCCGCGAAATCGGCATCCTCAAATCCATGGGTGCTTCCCGCTTCGCCATCGTCTCAGTCGTCCTGCGCGAAACCGGCCTGCTCGCCATCGTAGGCACGGTCCTGGGCGTCGCCGCCACGTTTCTGCTCAGCCATATACTCCACTCCAAGTTCCCCACCATGGCCTTTGCGGTCACCGGACAGTGGGTCATCAACGCGGTCCTCATCGCCATGGTCGGCGCGCTGATCGGCGCCCTCTATCCCGCGCTTAAGGCCGCACGCAAAGATCCCATCGACGCTCTTTCCTACGAATAAACGCGAACAAGACCGCGCGACCGGGAGGCTGCCTTACCGCATGACAACCGAACCCTCGCCCCGCCGGCCACTCTCGGTCCTGCTCGTCCTCGGCTCCATCGCTGCCGTCTTCCTCGACTACTGGGAGTACAGCCGCGAGTTCCACGCCGAACCCGAAATCTGGAACGCCACCCTGCAGGGCCGCACTGCCGCCCCCGAGCAATACCGCATCGGCGTGCTCAAAGTAGCAGACCTGATCACCCGTCACTCGCCGCTGGCCATGCGCCACGCGCTCGCGGTCATCGACTTCGTCGCCCTCCTCACCGCCGCCTTCGTACTGCGCTCGCTGCTCCTTCGCTCGCGCACCTGGCGCAACGCCAGCCTCGCCGCACAGTGGTTCGGTGCGGCGGCTTTCGTTCTCCTCCTCGAGCTCTCCCTCTCCTGGCTAACCTGGTACCAGCGCCCCGAAACCCTCACCATCGCCGCGCTGCTTGCTCTCTCGCTCTGGCTCAGCACCTTTCGCCTCCCCATCCGCGGCGCCATCGGAGCCATCCTCACTGCTCTAAGCCTCATCCTCATCGCCCTCGCACTGGGCTTTATTCGCGCGGACGTAGCGGTGACGTTCAACTTTGGCGTTGCCCTCGCTTGCCTCATTTCTCAAAAGCCCATCTCGGAGATCCACTTAATTCAATCCACCCTCTCCCGCTGGCCCCAACTCATCGCGAGCCTCACTGCTGCCCTCGCCGCCGGTCTCACCCAGCTCTACGTCATGCACGTCCTCTACCCCCACGCCACCTACGGTACTTCCCCTGTCTTCGAGCTCCTGCTCAACTACACCGATCACATCCGCATCCTGCCCTTCCTCCTCTTCATCATTCCCAGCGCCTGGGCCGCCTGGCAGATCATCCGGCGCCGCTTTGCCGCAACCCGCCCGCAAACGGGCCTGCTGCTCGGCGCAGCCATCTTTACCGCGCTGTGGTGCGTTCTCGGCAAGATCGACGAAGTCCGCATCTTCCTGCCCTTCGCGTTCGCCCTCGCGCCCCTCACGGTAGAGGCCGCCATGGCCCGCATCGCGCCTGTGGAGAACCAATCCGCCCCGCGCAACGTATCCTAAGACCTAAGCCCCCAACACCCTGGCTCCGGCCACCACAACGCAAGCCGAACATCGTCCTATAACCGATGCCCGACTCCGCACCCAATTCGGCCAACGCTCCTTCCGGCGCCTTCGCGCTGTCCAAGACGCTGCGCTGGGCGTTACTCGCCATCGCGGCCATTTTCTTCGCGCTCCACTTCCTCCACCTCGCCGCCGACTTCCCCAACCACTCCCCCTGGGTCGACTGGTCCAAGTACACCGACGAAGGCTGGTACGGCGACGCCGCCATCCGCCAGGTCCTCTTCGGTCACTGGTACTGGCCCGGCGACTTCAACCCCGCCGCCGCACTCCCGGTCTGGCCCCTGCTGGAAGTCATCGTCTTCCGCCTCTTCGGCGTGTCGACGACCTCCGCCCGCGCCGCCATGCTGGTCATCTTCGCCATCACGCTCGTCGCCGTCTGGTGGCTGCTCGACCGCCACACCCGCCCCCGCACCGCCACCAGCGCCCGCCCCCTGGCCGCCCCGCTTGCCGTGCTCTTCCTCACCGTCAGCCCCTTTTTCTACGTCTTCGAGCGCATGGCCATCCTCGAACCCCTCCTGATTTGCCTCACACTACTGGCCTTCCTCGCCGCCTCCTACCTCCACCCGCTGCATCGCCACCAGCCCTCCCCAACCCTGTCATCTCGACCGGAGCGCAGCGCAGTGGAGAGACCTGCAGGTTTGCCGGCACACCAGCCCGCATTCCGCCGTCACCTCCACAACCTCTTCCCCAGCCTCGCCCTCGGCCTGCTCCTCCCCGCGATGGTCCTCACCAAGACCACCGGCGTCGCCCTCTTCCCCGCCATCGCCTGGATGCTCTACGCCCGCGCCGGCTACCGTTTCCGCACCGCCATCCGCTTCGCTATCATCCCAGCTACGATGGCCGCGGCCATCTGGCTCGGCTACTTCTTCCTCATCGTCCGCCCCCACTTCCTCGCCGACTACCGCTACCTCTTCTCAGCCAACGCCTACACAGGCATTGAGCTCGAGCCCTTCTACACCGTCATCCTCAAAACCGTCACCGACGGCATGTGGATGGGCCCCATCCTCTACCCGCTCTTCTTCGCCATCATCGCCGCCGGTCTCTTCCTCCGCCCGCGCCTCTTCCTCAACCCCCTCACCCCCGCGCTGCTGCTCTGGACCGCCGGCTACTTCGCCTTCCTCGCGTATCACAACAACCTGCAGCCGCGTTACTACCTGGTCGTCGCGCTGCCCATCACGCTGCTGGTCGCGCTCGGCCTCGACAGCTTTCGCGAAGCCCGCACCCGCACCAAGCGCATCATCGCCGCCGCGCTCGCCGCCGTCACCGCCCTGGCTATCATCATCCCCGACGCCCTCCAGACCCTCGACTTCACCCTGCACCCCACTTACACGCTGCAATCCGCCGCCGAAGGCATCGCCGGCATCGTCCGCGCCGACAAAAGCCACCCCAACCTCGTCCTCTCCATCTCCGGCTCAGATATGACGCTGATGACCGGCATCCCCTCCATCGACGACGACTTCGGCACTATGGAACTCGCTGACCGCGTCAAGGCCTACCACCCCGGTTGGTACGCCGCCTGGAACGAGCTCGACGACGACAAAATGGACGCCCTCACCTCGCAGTACGACATCGAGCGCGTAGCCAGTTTCCCGGCCATGGACGACCCCGACCGCAACCTCCTGATCCTTTACCGCCTCGACCCCCGCGAACCCACCCCACCCCCCACCACCCGCAAACGCCGCACTCCCAAGCCGCTCGTCACCAAGCTAGGCCAGCAGCCAACGACGCAGCAGCTCGAGCACTAGTCTGTCCGCGCCGATCAATTGACCCAACCGCTTGCGCACCGAAGCCTCAGCGAATTTCGAAGGTCACATCGACATAGAGGTCGACTGGTACAGGCTCGCCGTGACACGTGGCTGGCTTGAAGGTGTATTGCTCCACGGTCTTGAGTGCAACGGCATCGTATCCCTCAATGCCGGAGGTGCGTGCGATCCAAAGAAAATCCGGCTTGCCTTCGACAGTGACTATTAGGGAGATCAGCGCACTGGCTCTCCCAAGCTGATGCAGAGCGCCTGCCTGTGCCGAAAAGTCCGGCTCGACAGATGATGCAATTTCCGGATGCTTTGCACCCGCCATGTTCCCGTTGGCCGTGTCGGCACCGCAGGTCGCGGCTCTGGGGTGAGAACAATCGCACTGACTCACATTTTGCATAGGGCTTTTCGATGGTTCAGATTTCTCGGGAAGCAACGATTGGTAACCCGCAGGAACGTCGGTGATCGCATCTTTAATGTTCGAGTAGAAGATCAATCCTGCCAGTTTGGGAATGAGACTGCTGGAATCCGCGCCGGCCAAATCGACGATGACGCGCACTGAGTCCACCGAAGCTGACAAAATCAACTTCTTGTCGGGTTTGCGCAGCAGGGTGCGCCGTTCGCCCGTTAGTTCCATCTTGCCGTCCTTTATCTTCATGCCGCGAACCGTGAAGATGGCCATCGAATGATGCTTCGGCGGCTCTTGAGCGAGCACATTTCCATCCCAACGCCACCGCACCACATTGTCACCGTTCAACCCACGCAGAAACTGCCTGCTGTTTACGATAGAATCCCGAAACGCTTTCTCAGCCGTCACCGCATCCTGCCCGCACGCACCCACCGCCGCCGCCGCCATCACCAGAACCCCAAAAGCCTTGATCATGCCCACCATCATCCCGCATTTCGCCCCAAACCCCGCCAAAATTGTTGACGCCGCCCCGAACCTCGCCTATCCTAAGGACTCGCGCAGTTCTGCGTCTGCCTGTCCGTGTGTTTTATCTGCGGTTTGGCGGGGCAGGACATCGTGGTGAGTCCACCCGTCGGGCAGGGAAGGTAGCATCTCCCGCTGACCAAAGCACCCACTCCCCAGCCTCCTGCACCATCAGGGCTCTGTGCGCTTCACCGCAACGTCGGCTCCATCGCGTCCGGGCAATCGTGCCTGTGCGAAACAGCCGCCACCACTTCGCCCAGAAAGTCTTCGAGCACCAAGCCGGGCAGGCCTCACGAAGACGGCAGATGTAAGGAGTAACCCCGTTGAACCTGAATCAGACCACCACCATCCCCAGCGGCAAAGACATCAAGCGTAAGTGGTTCGTCATCGACGCCGCCGGACAGACGCTCGGCCGCCTCTCGTCCCACGCCGCCAGCGTGCTCGCCGGCAAGACCAACCCCCTGTACACGCCCTACATCGATATGGGGGACCACGTCGTCATCATCAATGCCGAGAAGATCCACCTCACCGGCATGAAGGCTGGCCAGAAGCTCTATCGCCGCTACACCGGTTTCCCCGGCGGCCTGCGCGAGGAGGAGTACTCCAAGCTCCTCGTCCGCCGTCCTGAAAAGATTCTCGAAGAAGCGATCAAAGGCATGCTGCCCAAGTCCAAGCTCGGCCGCCAGATGGCTACCAAGCTCAAGGTCTACAAGGGTTCCGAGCATCCGCACCACGCCCAGCAGCCCGTCGCTCTCGAAATGCACCGCACCGGCATGCCGCTCGTACTCCACGGTAAGAAGCCGGCAGTAGCGTAGGGTTCAGGGCCCAGGTTACAGGGCCCAGTGAGCCAAACAGTTTCGCTTCACCAAAGTTTTCTGGACCCTGGCCCCTGAGCCCTGGCCCCTAAGAGGATTCAACATGGCAGACCTGATTCAGTACTACGGTACCGGCCGCCGCAAGAGCGCAATCGCCCGCGTCTTCCTGCGCCCCGGCTCCGGCAAGTTCACCGTCAACGGCAAGCAGTTCGATGAGTACTTCGTCACCGAGCAGCAGCGCGCCGCGGCCAAAAAGCCGCTCGGCATCGCCGACATCAACGAGACCTTCGACGTCCTGACCACGGTCAAGGGCGGCGGCGTCATGGGCCAGGCCGATGCCGTCAAGCTCGGCATCGCTCGCGCCCTCATGCTCTTCAACATTGAGCTCCGCAAGACGCTCAAGGCTGGCGGCATGGTCACCCGCGATTCGCGCGGCAAGGAACGCAAGAAGTACGGCCAGAAGGGCGCTCGCGCTCGCTTCCAGTTCAGCAAGCGGTAAACCGCTTGGGGTTATGGGTTCTTGGTTCTCGGTTTTCGGTGCTTATGCGCCTTATACCGACAACCGAGAACCCACAACCGAGAACCACTCGCCTCACCCGCAGGATTCAACCCCTGCGGCATGGAACTCAATCTCCCTCACGGGATAAACACAGACCGGCGGAATCCCGCCCACAAGAGCCTTCCGGCGCGGTCTATAAACAGGAGCCAATCATGGCAAGCATCACAATGAAGGAACTGCTCGAAGCCGGTGTCCACTTCGGCCACCAGACCAAGCGCTGGAACCCCAAGATGAAGGAATACATCTTCGGCGAGCGCAACGGCATTTACATCATTGACCTCCAGAAGACCCTCAAGATGTTCAAAGAGGCGTCCAAGTTCGTCACCGACCTCACGTCCACCGGCAAGCTCATCCTCTTCGTCGGCACCAAGCGCCAGGCGCAGGACGCCATCGCTGAAGAAGCCACCCGCGCCGGCATGCCCTACATCAACAGCCGCTGGCTGGGCGGTCTGCTCACCAACTGGGTCACCGTGCAGAAGTCGGTAAAGCGCCTCGCCGAGCTCGACGAAATGTCGACCGACGGCCGTTACGAGCTGCTCACCAAGAAGGAAGTCATCAAGCTCGAGCGCGAACGCAAGAGCCTCTCGACCAACCTCTCCGGCATCAAGAACATGCGCCGCCTCCCCGACGCCATCTTCGTCGTTGACTCCAACAACGAAGCCATCGCCGTCGCCGAAGCCCGCAAGCTCGGCATCCCGGTCGTCGCCGTCGTCGACACCAACTGCGACCCCACAGTCGTCGACTATGTGATCCCCGGCAACGACGACGCCCTGCGCGCCATCCGCCTCTTCACCACCAAGATCGCCGACTCCGCCTTCGAAGGCGCAGCCATGATCTCGGACAAGGCCTTCTCCAACGAGCTCGCTGACATCCAGCCCATCATGACCGAGTCGCACTTCCTCGGTGAAGACGACGACGCTCTCGCCGAAGTCCACGAGTCGGCCGGTATCGCCGAAGCTTCCACCGAAGACGCAGCCGAAGAGGAAACCATCGACCTCGAAGCAGCCCTGGGCGGCGGCATCCGCAAGGCCCCGGCAGCAGTAGAGGCCGAAGCCGAAGCCGAAGCTCCCGCAGAAGTCAGCGCCTAAGCAAGCCCCAGCAACTTCAGGGGGCGCGGGCATCCAGCCCGCGCCCCTTTTCACGCCGCCTCTACCAGGCGGAGAAGGAATCAAAATGTCTGAACCCGTAAAGATCGACGCCAAGCTCGTCAAGGAACTCCGCGAAAAGTCCGGCGCCCCCATGGGCGACTGCCTCAAGGCCCTGCAGGAGGCCAAGGGTGAAATGGAAGAAGCCTTCGTCGTCCTCCGCAAGCGCGGCATGGCATCGGCTGCCAAGAAGGCCAGCCGCTCCACCAACGAGGGCGCGGTCGGAACCTACATCCACGCCGGCGGCAAGATCGGCGTCCTCCTCGAGCTCAACTGCGAGTCCGACTTCGTCGCCCGCACCGACGACTTCCAGGAGCTGCTCAAGGACATCGCCATGCACATCGCCGCGGTCGACCCGCGCTACGTCGGCAAGGACGAAGTCACGCCTGAGGACATCGAGAAGGAAAAGGAAATCTACCGCGCCCAGGCCGCCGCATCGGGCAAGCCGGCCAACATCATCGAGAAGATGCTCGAAGGCAAGATGAGCAAGTTCTACGAGGAAGTCTGCCTGCTCGAGCAGCCCTTCATCAAGGAGTCCTCGCTCACCATCGGCCAGCTCATCGCCCAGAAGGTAGCCAAGCTGGGCGAAAACATCTCCGTCCGCCGCTTCGCCCGCTTCAAGATCGGCGACCCCAGCTACACCATCGCGTCTGCGAAGGCCGCAGCAACGGAAGAAGCCGCTTCGTAAGCAGGATTTCAGCCGAACAAGACCAGGCCCGAGGCGAAAGCCTCGGGCTTTTCTGTGCAGAAGCACTGTCGAGTGAAAGGTTGAAACCATGAAACCGATGTGGTGCTGGCGCTGCAAAGCCGAGATGCCGATGCTCGACGAAGCTGAGTTCAGCGTCGTGTCGGGCCTTTATTCCGTCGGTATACGCTCGACAAAAGCATTTCGGGAAGGCTTGGCGTGCCATTGAAGGAAGTCAACCTCCAAGACCGTTTCGAGCTATTACTGAAAAAGTACGAAGAGCTGACTGGCTTTGCAGAGACAAATCCAAACGCCGTCATGCATCACCGGCTCTCCTTGTATGGACCGCAGTGTAGGCAGTGTCACAAACCACTAAGAACTCCGAAGGCAAAGCTATGCGGTGCCTGCATGACATCACGCGCCGATTGACTTCCATTCGGCTAGCGCATACGTTCAAAATAACGGAGATTTCTATGGGCGGCATCCAGTTCCTCACCGATGAAAAAGGCAACAAGACGGCGGCGGTCATTGACCTCAAAGTGCACAAAGCCCTGTGGGAAGACATCCAGGATGTTCTCGTCTCACGCTCACGCCGTTCCGAGCGAAGTGTTCCACTCGCCAAAGTGAAAGCCGGACTGATAGCAAGCGGAAAGCTCCGTGGCTAGACAGCGTTATGCGGTCGAACTCAAACAAAGCGCTCGCAAGGAACTTGAACGCCTTCCCAGCGGTATCATCGCTCGCATCGTCGCCAAGCTCGAAAGTCTCGAAGTAGATCCACGCCCCGCAGGCTGTAAAAAACTAAAAGGCGGAGACGGCGAGTATCGCGTTCGTGTAGGCGACTTCCGCATCGTCTACGTGATCGACGACTTCAGAGTGATCGTCACGATCACGCGCATTCGAAACCGCAAAGATGTATACGAATAAATCTGTGGCATAATCACAAAGGTCGCGACAGCGACCCGAAAAGAACCGAGCCATGACACTACACCTCACAAACCCGCAACGCTCCCTCGAAACGCCAAAAGCGTTCCGGCGCGGCGATGCGTCCAGCTCGGTTGGATCTTCTACGGAAGGCGAATCATAGACAAGCGTCTCTGATCTCCACGTATCCACCGAGCCCGGGCTGACAAGCCTGGGCTTTTACTTTGTGCAGCACGCGATCCGCGCCGAGGGCACAACCCAACCTTGACTCGCCACGGCTTCAACCAGCCGCCGAGCCAGAAAGGAACAACCAGACCATGCAATACGTCGACAACATCCCCGTCTTCGGAAACCACGAAGCCAACACCCTTGAGCAGGCCACCGCCTGCGCCCGCACCGCCGACCGCTTCGCGCTGATGGCCGACGGCCACCTGGGCTACGGCGTGCCCATCGGCGGCGTCATCGCGTCCGAAAACCGCATCTCGCCCACCGCCGTCGGCTTCGATATCGCCTGCGGCAACAAAGCCGTGCGGCTCGACATACCCGGCAGCGAGCTGCGTGCCAACATCCACCGCATCATGGATGACATCGCCGCCATCCTCAGCTTCGGCGTCGGACGCAAGAACAGCGAACGCAACGATGACTCGCCATTCGTTACCGACACGCACCCCGGCTGGCTCACCGAAGCCGCCAAGCCGCTGCGTCACAAGGCCAACGCGCAGCTCGGCACCATCGGCAGCGGCAACCACTACGTCGACCTCTTCGTCGACGAGCAGGACCGTGTCTGGTGCGGCGTCCACTTCGGCTCGCGTGGCCTCGGTCACGGCATCGCCACGTGGTTCCTCAAGGCCGCGGGCGCGAAGGACGGCATGATGGTTGACCCCGTCTACTTCGACGTCACCAGCGATCTCGGCGCGCAGTACATTGACGCCATGCAGCTCGGCGGCACGTATGCGTATGCCGGTCGCGACTGGGTGTGCGCGCGTGTGGCCAGGCTGCTCGGAGCCACCATCGAAGACGAGGTGCACAACCACCACAACTTCGCCTGGCTCGAGGAGCACGACGGCAAGCAACTCTGGGTGTGCCGCAAGGGCGCCACACCGGCCTTCCCCGGCCAGCGCGGCTTCGTCGGCGGCACCATGGGCGAGCAGTCGGTCATCCTCGAAGGCGTTGCGGCAGAGCAGGGCAGTGCCGCGGCCGAAGCGCAGAAGGCATCACTGTTTTCGACCGTGCACGGCGCCGGCCGTGTGATGGGTCGTAAGCAGGCCGCCGGCGTCTTCGATCGCAAGACCGGCGCGTGCAAGCGCGAAGGCCTGGTCAAGCCGGAGATGATGAACGACTGGATGAAGCAGTCGGGCGTTGTGCTGCGTGGCGGCGGTCTCGACGAGAGCCCGCACTGCTACAAGCGTCTGCCCGAAGTGCTCGCCGCGCATGGCGACACCATCCGCATCCTGCACACGCTCACGCCGCTGGGCGTGGCGATGGCCGGAGCCAACGAGTTCGATCCCTACAAGGACTGACCTCGCCACCAACAGGAAAGCCCCGGCTGCAGCCGGGGCTTTCCATCTCACGCAGCAGCCTACATCCCTGACATCCGCATTCGCTGTTTTCCTGCGGGCGCATCAGGCTTCGCCGCCATCTGCATTCCCGGCATCGCGTCCGGAGCCATCATGCCGGGCATGGTCTGCCTCACCCAGGCCGCCGCCTCGCCCCGCGAAACCTCTCGCCCATCCGGCAGTCTCGCCTTCCCATTCGCCAGCAGAAACGGCGTCATGCAACCCAGCTTCTGCATCGCTGCCGATAGCGTCGCGCCGACTGTCCCCGCATAGCAGTTGATCGACGACTGCTTCGTCGTCACTCCGATCGGCAGCACGTAGTGGTACGTCGCCGTCGCAAACTCCGGCGTCACGCTCGTGATTCCGTTGCACGCATCGAGCGTCGCAGGATCGATGGCATTCCCGCTGATATCGCGCCCGCCATAAATAGGAAACCCATCCAGCGCGATGCCAATGATGTGTGAAGGCCCCGAAGCCCCATCCACCGTCGCGGTATAGCAGACCGGATTGCCATGGTAGTGCCACGTACTCCCGCCGCCCATGCCACCCGCAGCATGAGAGTTGCACTGGTCGATAAAGTAAGCCGTATAGCTCGTCCCGGCGCTGGTAAACGTGTACGAGGCGTTATCGCTTACGGCCACCGTCCCCGTCGCTTCGTACGCATCGAACAGCGCCTCGCCCGATGCGATCACGCCAATCGCCCCACCCGTCGCCGCCGTAGTCGTGCTGGCCTTCGTGGGGCAAATATTGAATGTTCCGGATATGGCTTTCACCGTCGAAATCCCCGTCCCCGCATAAGCGATCATGGCCAGTTGAATTCCGCTCGGAGTCGTCGCCACCACGGTCTGTCCCGCCGTCGCCGGCGCCAGGTAGTAAGCGTTGTGCGAGGGCGGCGTCCCACTGGCCGTCACGGTCATCGAGCAGCTGCTCGGAAAGCTCACCGTCACGCCCGTCGCCCACGTCATCGCTTTATACACGGTGGCATAGGCATTGGTGGTGGTGGTGGTCGTCGTCGTGGAAGCAGCGGAGCCCGAACCGCCACAGCTGCTCAGCAGTGTTACAGCGAAGAGAGAACACACTGGCAACAGGCGTGCGGGCAAGGAGTGGGGGGCAAGAATATCCATGAGGGCAACGACCTGAAGGTGAGATGGATGAATCGGGGCCCTTGGAAAGCATATTGAAACCGCATCGCTAAGGACGCGCATCGTCATTGCGAAGACTACACCGTGTCCGGAGAACTTTTTTCAACCGCCCGTCGTCACCGCCTTGCCAGCCCACGATTGACGCCCACCCCAAAATCCTATAAAACCAACACGCACCCCGGCCCACGAAACTCACATCATCCTGCATTAAGGAAAGAGACAAACCATGGGCATTCTCTATGAAATTCTCGTCGGACTCATCGCTGGCTGGCTTGCCGGCAAGGTGATGAAGGGCGGCGGTTACGGCGTCCTTGTCGACATCATCCTCGGTATCCTGGGCGGCATTCTCGGCGGCTGGCTATTCGGCTTGCTCGGCATCGGGATGGGCGGCGGTTTGCTCGGATCGATCATCGTGGCGTTCATCGGTGCGGTGATTCTCGTCGCCATCACCCGCGTCATCAAGCGAGCCTGATGTAGCATCGGTGTGACCGCTGCAAGGCGGTCACACACCATGCCGATGCAGAACAACTCAGAGTCGGCCGCTGCCGCCCGCGAATCCAGCTCACGCATCTTCGGCGCTGGAGAGATGGCCGCGCTCACCCGCGTCTTCGACTGGTCATCCACCCCCGTCGGCCCCATCGACACCTGGCCGGATGCGCTCATCACCACCGTCAATCTCCTGCTCGAGTGCCGCAACCCCATGTTCCTCTGGTGGGGCGCCGAGATGACGCAGTTCTATAACGACGCCTACCGTCCCTCGCTCGGCGCAGACAAGCATCCCCGCGCCCTGGGCCAAAGCGGTCCGCAATGCTGGCCGGAAATCTGGTCCATCATCGGCCCGCAGATCGCCGCCGTACAGCGGGGCGAGTCCGTTTACCACCGCGACGCCCTCATCCCCATTTACCGCGACGGCGTCCTCACCGACGTCTACTGGACCTACAGTTACAGCCCCGTCCGCTTCGGCGACGGCGTCATCACCGGCGTTCTCGTCGTCTGCAACGACACGACAGAAGAAGTAGTCGCCACCCGCCGCCTCCGCGAAAGCGAAAGCCGTTTTCGCCGCCTCATTGAAGAAGCCAGCGTCGGCTTCCTCCTTGGCGATATGGAGGGCAACCTCACCTATCTCAACCCGCGCATGCAGGCACTGCTCGGCTATGCCACGGATGATGTTGCCTCCGGCAGTGTCCGCTGGCGAGACCTCACGCCGCCCGAGTACGCCGAAGCGGATGCCCGCGCTCTCCAGCAGCTAGCCGCCACCGGCCGCGCCGAACCCTACGAGAAGGCTTACCTCACCCGCGACGGACGCCGCATCCCCCTGCTCGTCGGCGCGTTCGTCATGCAGCGGGCCCCCGACGGCCCCACCGAAGTCGCCGTCTTCCTCGTCGACCTCACCGTCCTTCGCCGCGCTGAAGACGCCCTCCGTCAAAGCGAGAAGCTCGCCGCCGTCGGCCGCCTCGCCAGCTCCATTGCGCACGAGATCAACAACCCGCTCGAAGCCGTCACCAACCTGCTCTATATCATCGCGTCCGACCCCCACTCGCCGGAAGTCCCCTACTTCCTCTCCACCGCGCAGAGCGAGCTGCAACGGGTCGCCGCCATCACCACCCAGACCCTCCGCTTCCATCGCCAGAGCCGCCCTCGCGCCGTCACGATCACCGACCTCATCGAAGGCATTCTCACCATTTTTCAATCACGCCTCATGGCAGCAAGCGTCGCCGTTGTGCAGCGTCATCGCCCTGCGCCTCCGGTCTTCTGTTACGACGGCGACGTCCGCCAGGTGCTCGCCAACCTCTTCAGCAACGCCTTGGACGCCACCCGTTCCGGCGGCCTGCTTCACCTCCGCAGCCGCCCGGCCACCGATTGGCGCACCGGCCGCTCCGGCCTCCGCATCACCGTCGCCGACAACGGCCACGGCATGTCGCCGGAGATTCGCCACCGCATCTTCGAGCCCTTCTTCACCACCAAGGAGGCCACCGGAACCGGCCTCGGCCTCTGGATCAGCGAAGAAATTCTCCGCAAGCACGGCGCCTTCCTCTCCCTCCATTCGCGCCAGGGAGACGTCCACCACGGCACCGTCTTCGCCCTCTGGTTTCCCTTCGACGCCATCGAGCCCACCACACCATCGGCATAGCCTTACGCTCAAATTTTCCCGTCGCGGCGTACAACTCCTGGCCATCTCACCCACCTGCTCAGTACCCGGCAATAAACAACCCAATCCGCCTCATAGCCGTCCTAATTTTGGTCGTGCAAGCACGTAGCGATGCCATCAGTCCATCGTCACGTCGGGGTCACTAAATTCAACGATTGGACCGTTCGCCGATGTCAGACAATCGACACTCAGCCTCTCGCCTACGGGGTAACTTGGCAGTCATGCAACAACAACCACCGATACCCCGCCTGAACACCGGAATTCCCGGTCTCAACGAAATCCTCTACGGCGGCCTCCCTCCCGGCCAGATGTACCTGGTGGAGGGCGATCCCGGAACGGGCAAAACCACCCTCGCGATGCAGTTCATCCGTGCCGGTGTGGCGGCGGGCGAAAAGGCCCTGTACATCACGCTCTCTGAGCCTCTTACCGAACTCGAGCTCTCCATCAAGTCTCATGGGTGGAACGTCGACGATGTCCCAATCGCCGAGTTCACCCCCGCCGAGGCCAGCCTCTCCCCGCAGGAGCAGTACACGGTCTTCCATCCCAGCGAGGTCGAGTTGCTTAGCACCGTGCAGAAACTCACGCGGGAAATCGATCGCGTCCGTCCCGACCGCCTCGTCATTGACTCGCTTTCCGAACTCCGTCTCCTCGCCGACGACGTCATGCGCTACCGTCGTCAGCTGCTTGCGTTCAAGCAGTTCTTTGCCGGCCGCGCCACCACCGTCCTTCTTCTCGACGACCGCACCACCGACGCCAACGACTTCCAGCTCCGCTCCATCGCGCACGGCGTCATCCGGCTCGACAAAATGCCGCGCTCTTTCGGCGTCACGCGCCGCCAGTTGGAGATCGTCAAGCTCCGCGGATCGGCTTACCGCGAGGGCTACCACGACTACAACATCCGCTACGGAGGCGTCGTCGCCTACCCACGCCTGGTGGCCGCAGACCACGACCACCCCTTCACTGCCGAAGGCATCACCTGCGACATTCCCGAGCTCGACGCGATGTTCGGCAAGGGCATCTCCCGAGGCTCGGCGACCCTCTTTACCGGCCCCACCGGCGTCGGTAAATCCTCCATCGCAATCAAGTACGCCCACGCCGCCGCCAGGCGTGGCGACCGCGCCATCATCTACAGCTTTGACGAAGTCACCCGCATCGCCAAAGACCGCGCCCGAGCGCTGGGTATGGATCTACAGACCGAGATCGATCGCGGCACGCTCTCCATCACCCAGATCGATCCCGCCGAGCTCTCCCCTGGCGAATTCATTCAGCAGATCGTGGACGACGTTGAGCAGAACGATACCCGTGTCGTCGTCATCGACTCGCTCAATGGTTTCCTCAACTCCATGCCCGGGGAGCGCGACCTCATCCTGCACCTCCATGAGCTCCTCGCCTACCTCAATCAGAAGGGTGTCACCACCCTGCTGGTGCTCACCCAGCAGGGCCTCGTCGGTACCATGCACGCCGACATTGACGTCAGCTACCTCGCCGACACGGTCGTCCTGCTGCGCTACTTCGAAACCCAGGGTGAAATTCGCAAGGTTATCTCGGTTCTCAAGCAGCGCACCGGCGCCCATGAGCGTAGTCTGCGAGAGATACAGATGGGCACCGAAGGCATTACCGTCGGCGAGCCGCTCTCCACGTTTAGGGGCGTTCTCACCGGTGTGCCCGACCTCCACGATAAAACCGCATCCAACTCTGAGTAGCGGAGGGCCAGGGACCCGAGGAAGTCATGAGTTTAGTCGTAAGGGTAGTCGCACCCACGGGTCGCGACGCTGAGCTGATTGTCGCCGTTCTTCAGCGTGAGAAGATCGCCGCAGAGCTTTGCCCCGACCCCGTAGCCCTTTGCAAGGGGGCGCTCTCGGAGCCCATCGGGCCCCTGCTCATCTCCGAGGAGTCCCTCTCCCCGCAGGTCATTGAATGCCTTGGCCACGCCGTCAAGTTCCAGCCGACCTGGTCCGACCTCCCCATCCTCGTTCTCACCACCGGTGGCCGCGAAACCATGCGCACCCGTCAGCTTGAGCAGGAGCGTCTCTCGCTCGGCTCCGTGATTCTGCTCGAACGCCCTATTCGCACCTCGACCCTGATCAGCAGTGTGCGCGCCGCTCTGCGCGCCCGCGTCCGCCAGTATGAGGTTCGCGATGTCCTCGACGAGCGCGACCGCGTCCTCGACGAACTCCGCGTCGAGCGCGACACCCTCCGCACCTCCGAGGAGCGTTTCCGCCGCCTCATCGAAAGCGCCACCATCGGCTTCAACATCTCCGACCTCGAAGGCCACATCTCCTACGCCAACCCCACGCTGCTCCGCATCATCGGCTACACCGCTGAAGAAGTCGCACTCGGCCAGGTTCGCTGGGATGACCTCACCCCACCCGAGTTCGCCGAAGCCGACCGCCGCGCCACCGCCCAGCTGCTCGCCACCGGCACCTGCGACCCCTATCAGAAGGCCTACCGTGCTCGCGACGGCCACCTCGTCCCCATGCTGGTGGGCGCCACGCTCATTCCATCGGCCTCCAACGACGGCATGGGCAACCAGGTTGCCGTCTTTCTCACCGACCTTTCCAGCCAGAAGAAAACCGAGTCCGCCCTCATCCAGAGCGAAAAACTCGCCGCCGTCGGCCGCCTGGCCGCCTCCATCTCCCACGAGATCAACAACCCCCTCGAGGCCATTACCAACCTGCTCTACCTCATCGCGCAGAACGGCGAGCTTCTCCCTCAATCGCGCACCTACCTTTCCATGGCGGAGCGCGAACTCGCTCGGGTCTCGCAGATCGTCTCGCAGACCCTCCGCTTCCATCGCCAGTCCACCAGGCCCCGCGACATCACCCCGGAGGCCCTCATCGAGTCCGTCGTCGGCATCTACCAGGGCCGCCTCCACAACTCCAACATCCGCGTCTACCGCGACCACCAGCCCGCAGGCTCAGTTCTCTGCTATGAAGGCGAAATTCGCCAGGTTCTACACAACCTCGTCGGCAACGCCATCGACTCCATGCGCCAGGGCGGCCGCCTCATCCTGCGCACCCGCAACGCCACGTCCTGGCGCACCGCCCAGCCCGGCATACGCATCACCGTAGCCGACACCGGCTCCGGCATGAGCCCCGAAGTCCGCGCCCGCATCTTCGAAGCCTTCTACACCACCAAGGGCGACAACGGAACCGGCCTCGGCCTCTGGATCTCCCGCGGCATCATCGACAAGCACCACGGCCACCTCGACGTAGCCAGCTGCGATCGCCCGCCCCGTGCCGGCACCGTTTTCAGCCTCGTCCTCCCCCGCGGTATCCCCCCATCCGAATAAGGAGCCTTGGCAGGATGCAGGGCTTTTGCTGCTCGTTCTCTTATTCCC
>CAIQPK010000089.1 GCA_903873705.1 uncultured Acidobacteriota bacterium | reverse complement strand
TTACTTTGGCTGCCGCACTGATCCTCACCGCGGTGCCGCAAGCCAGCGCCCAGCTCAGCTGGGAGGGCAGCACCGGCGTCCTCGTCACGCCTCTCGCCTACACCATCGCGCCCGCCGAGGGCAGAAAGCTTGCCGGTCCCGCCGTTGCCTTCCACTACCTCAACGTCGGTCCCGTCATCGGTCAGTTCAGCCAGTTCTCCGTCACCAGCGGCTTCGCCTCCCGCACCGAGTTCGGCTTCACCCACACCTTCCATGCCACCGGCAGCAATACGTCCCTCAGCCCCTTGTGGACCGACGGCTTCAACACCTTCCATGGCAAGGTCGCGTTTATCCGGGAAAACGCAGGCAAGACCAAATGGGTTCCCGCCATCTCTGCCGGCGGCGTCGCCCGCATCCAGGTTCGTAACGTCGGCGGTGTCATCGCGAACAAAGATACGACCAATGGCGACGCCTATCTCGCCGCCAGCAAGACCATCACGCAGGTCAGGCATCTTCCCTTCCTCCTGACGGCCGGCGTCCGCCTCACCAACGCCCAGCTCTTTGGTCTCGCCGGTAACGCACCAGCCTTCGCCACCCGCGCCTTCGGATCGGCCGCCTTCGTACTTCACGGCCCCCGCAAGAGCACCATCATCCTGGCAGCCGAAGCCTCTCAGCAACCCCACGGCATCGAGAACCTGCCCACGGCTACCGTTCCCACCACGTTGGGTTACGCCATTCGCTTACTACCCAGCGCACGGCTACCCCTCAATGTGGACTTCGGAATCCTGCAGGCAGCGGGAAAGATCGCTCCCGGCATCGATCTCCAGGCCAGGGCGCGTCCGGCATTTGCCCTCTCCTACAAATTCTGACCCCTATCCCGACGCCAGCAAGGCGTCAAGGATAGCAACAAACAGCCGCTCCGTTATGACAGTTGCAAAGTCATAGCGGAGTGCCTGTTTTACATGGAACCTGGATCGGTCCCCGCCCTCGCGGCGAGCTTATACGCAAGACGTCCGGCACCCCGGCAGAAAAACTCGCCGGCCTCAGGCGAATAAATGTGCCTCTCCCGGCATCTCATCCAGTAACCAACTGAAACTCCCCGAAAGCCGGTCAGGAACGCCCTTGGAAAGAATAGTCACGCACCTCAACCGGCGATTCGTACCCGTCATCCTTATTGGCGCCATCCTCTTTGTGACGGCCAACGCCTGGATGGCGCTCCGCTCGGTTCGCGCCCTCGAAGACAGTCAGCAGTGGGTCAGCCACACTCACGAGGTCATCGCTCAGATCGAGCTCGTTCTCGGCAGTGCCCGCGACGCCGAAACCGGCAGCCGCGGCTACATCCTCACAGGGCAACAGCGCTTTCTCGAACCCTACAACGCCGCTCAGCAGAAGCTGCCCATGCAGCTGGCCCGCCTCCAGCAGCTCACGGCGGACAATCCCGCCCAGCACGACCGGATCGAGCTCATCCGCCAGCACTTCGCAAATCGCCTCGCCCTTCTCACCCAGGCCAACGCCATGCGCATGCCCGGCCGGTCCATCGACCTCGACAACCTCACCGCCTCCATGAACGCCGGCAAAGCCGAAATGGACATACTCCGCCAGCTCGCCAACACCGCCGAAACAGAAGAACTTCAGCTCCTCAACATGCGCATCGCTGACGCCCGAACCGCCGCCCGCAAGGTCCGCTACACCCTGCTCGGCGCCAGCGTCCTCGACCTCCTGCTCATTCTCTTCGTCTTCAGCTACTTCGTTCGCGAGCGCAACCTCCGCGTCCAGGCCGAAGCCACCGCTAAGAACCTCGCCATCACCCGCCACGAGCTCGAAATCAAAGCCGGCGAAATCTTCGCCCTCAACGAAACCCTCGAGCAGCGCGTCAAGCAGCGCACCGCCGAGCTCGAAGCCACCAACAAGGAGCTCGAAGCGTTCAGCTACTCGGTCTCTCACGATCTCCGCGCTCCCCTCCGCACCATCGACGGCTTCAGCCTGGCCCTCGAAGAAGACTACGGCGAGATCGTCGGTGACACCGGCAAGGACTACATCCGCCGTGTTCGCACCGGCGTCCAGCGCATGGGCTCGCTCATCGACGCCCTCCTCCAGCTATCCCGCATCACACGCGCCGAAATCGTCCGCGAGCCCGTCAACCTCACCGAACTCGCCAGCAGCGTCGCCGGCCAGGTCGTCGATCAAAACCCCGAGCAGAAGATCCACTTCAACATCCAACCCGGCCTCACCGCCAACGCCGACCCTAACGTCCTCCGCGTCGCGCTCGAAAACCTCTTCGGCAACGCAGTCAAATTCAGCTCGAAGAAATCCGAAACCTTCGTCAACTTCGGTTGGGACAACGTCCAGAACGCCTGGTTTGTCCGCGACCAGGGAGCCGGCTTCGACATGCACTACAAAGACAAACTCTTCGGCGCCTTCAACCGTCTTCACGGCGACAAGGACTTCAAGGGCTCCGGCATCGGTCTCGCCACCGTAGCTCGCGTCATCCGCCGCCACCACGGCACCATCTGGGCCGACAGCACCCTCGGCTCCGGCTCTACATTTTGGTTTACGCTAGGATAATGCCGATGACTGACGCTACCAAACTGATACTCCTCGTTGAAGATGATCCCGATCACGAAGCTCTCACTATCCGCGCCCTGAAGAAGTCCAACATGGCCAACGAGGTCATCGTCGCCCGCGACGGCGAAGAAGCCGTCAACATGCTTTGCGGCCCTAATCCCATCAAGCCGCAGGTCATCCTCCTCGACCTCAAGCTCCCCAAGCTCGATGGCCTGGAAGTCCTCAAGCGCATCCGCGAGTGCGACTCCACCCGCACCCTCCCCGTCGTCGTACTCACCTCCTCCGACGAAGAGCGCGACGTCGTCCGCAGCTATCAGCTCGGCGTCAACAGCTACATCCGCAAGCCGGTAAACTTCAACGACTTTGCCGAAGCCACCCGGCAACTGGGCCTCTATTGGTTGGTGCTTAACGAATGTCCTCCCAGCTAGAAGCCCAACCCCTCAACGTCCTTCTCGTCGAGGACAACCCCGACGACGCCGCTCTCCTCGAGCGGCATCTGCAGCGCAACGGCTTCATCCTCTCGCTCAACCGCGTCGAAACCGCGTCCGCCATGAGCGACGCCCTCGCCCACTCGCCGCACCCCGACATTGTCCTCGGCGACTACAACCTCCCCAACTTCAGCGGCCCGGAAGCCCTCCAGCTCCTCAAAGCCTCCAACCTCGATATCCCCTTCATCATGCTCTCCGGCGCCGTCTCCGAGCAGACCGCCGTCGACTCCATGCGCGCCGGCGCACAGGATTACGTCTCCAAGCAGAACCTCACCCGCCTCGTCCCCGCCGTCCACCGCGAGCTGAAGGAAGCCAGCGGCCGCCGCCACAAACTCGCCGCCGAGCTCGCCCTCCGCAAGAGCGAAGCACGCTTCCACCACCTCGTCGACGCCATGCCACTCGGCCTCCTCCTCAACGATCACCAGGGCCGCATCGTCTTCGCCAACCACGCCGCCGCCCGCCTCCTCCGCTATCCCGTCGAGCAGCTCGCAACCGGTGCCATCACCATCGACAGCCTCTGCACCGACGTCCTCGCCGCCCAGGCCGAAGGCGCAGCCACCGCCGCCCCCTTCGCCTCCCAATGCAACACCAGCGACGGCGCTGCCATCGACGTCCTCATCGGCGTCGCCCTCCTCAACCCGGAAGCCGAGCCCGCCGACCGCCAGTTCGCCACCTTCATCGCCGACCTCACGCTCCAGAAGCGCAGCGAGGAAGCCCTCCGCCAGACCGAAAAGCTCGCCGTAGCCGGCCGCTTCGCAGCCTCCATCGCCCACGAGATCAACAACCCGCTCGAGGCCATCACCAACTGCCTCTACCTGCTCTCCTTCAGCAATCTCCCCGACGACGCCCGAACCTACCTCGAACTCGCCCAGGGAGAACTCGACCGCGTCGCCCAGATCACCGTCCAGACCCTCCGCTTCTACCGCAGCTCCACCAGCCAGGACACCACCGACCTCCACGAGCTCATCGAGTCCGTCATCACCCTCCTCTCACCGCGCCTCCAGAACACCCACATCCAGGTCGTCCGCCACTTCGAGGCCGGTCATGTCCTTCTCCCTCAGGCCGGAGAAATCCGCCAGGTCATCGTCAACCTCGTCAGCAACGCCATGGACGCCATGTACAACGGCGGCCGACTCCTCCTCCGCACCGCCCCCGCCACCCACTGGCAATCCGGCATCCACGGCCTCTCCATCACCATCGCCGACACCGGCACCGGCATCGACCCCGCCATGATGGCCCGCATCTTCGAGCCCTTCTTCTCCACCAAGGGCATCACCGGCACCGGCCTCGGCCTATGGATCTCCCGCGAGATCATCACCAAGCATCACGGCACCATCAGCATCCGCAGCAAACCCGCCAGCGGCACGGTCTTCCGCATCTTCCTTCCCATCCCCGCAGAAGCCAACCATCCCACCGCTCTACCCGTACGCGAACTCCCGCCGGCGTCACGCCAACACATAAACTAGATGGCAAGGAGAGTCAGTCATGACCCTGCAAACCCTTTTTGCGTCCGCTCTAATCCTCGCGTTCCAGGCCGCCCCGCCCCAGCTCCCCACCGATACAGGTCCCCTCCGTAACACCTTCGTCGTCGGCGCCCAGACCGTCATCGACAATGCTTCTGCCATCGATCTCAAAGCCGAAGACAACATCTTCGCCGCCCAGCTTCAGCAGCTCACCTCTTCCAAAAACATCCTTGTCACGCTCGCCGACAACCCGCGCGAAAGAGATATCGCCGACGATGCCACCAACATGGTCTTCCTCATCAACGCCTGCCACATCCAGGCCAAAACCGGCGACGCCTCTAAATGCGAAGCCCAGCTCACCCGAGCCCGCTCCCGCATCATGGACGCCATCAACCGCCACAAGACCCCCACCGGCTGGGCCGACGGCCCCCCCGCCTGAGGAAATCACCCCACCTCATCATTCAGCTCAACAATCCCCAACCTCAAACATTGGGGGGTGCCCCATGTCCGGATTCTCGGACATGGGTTTCCACCGCGTACCAAGACAACCCCACACCTAAACCCCCACACCCTCCCCCACCAACACCGAATAAAGCAACTCCCCAAGCGACATCTTCTCCTCCATCTTCGGCTCCTCAACCCCCATCGCAACCTTCCCAAAAACCCGCTTCACCCTCTCACTCGACTTACCTGCAACCGCCCAGCAAGCCTCAGTAAACTCGATCTGTACCCTGCTCACAATCATCTTTATCCTTACGCGCTCGCCGCGTCACTGGTTCCCGTTTCGTCCTTGTCACGGCCACCGAAGCAGCCTCTGCGTCCCCGCATCCCAGCCCGGAACTGCGCGCGTTCTTCCTCGCTCATCCGAGACCAGCGCTCGCCCATGCTGCCCTTCCATCCGCCGCCGCACCGCCCGCCATGGCGATGAAATCCACCCAGCAGCAGCTTGCTCAACACCAGCAGACCCAGCGCCTGCGTCCACGAAATCACGCGCAGTCCAAACACCGCCGGCATCAACCAGTTCCACAACTGCATCACCACGTACGACATCACCGCAGCGCACACCAGCACCAGCACAACAATCTTCAAAACCTTGAAAGCCTTCATCGCCAAATCCTCATCTTTCCAACACTTCATCCAGCTCCTGCATGCGCTCCCGCAACTGCAGCACCGCATACCTCTTCCGCGAAAGCAGCGTATTCACGCTCACACCCGTCTCTTCCGACAACTGTTTGAAACTCTTGCCCAGGAACTCATGCGCTACAAACACCTCGCGCTGTTCCTCCGGCATTTCTTCCAGCGCTTCATCCAGCGCTTCCATCAACACCTTGCGCGCAAAAACGGCATCCGGTCCCGCATCGGGCGAAGGCAACAGGTCCTCCAGCATCGGAGCATCCTCAGCCCCGCTCACCGGCTCATTCAGTGATCCCACCTTTCGCCGCCGAAACAAATCCGTCACCCGGTTCTTCGCCACTCTAAACAGCCACGCAGTAACTTGCTCCGCCGGCTTCATCAACCGATACGTGGCAATCAACTCATAAAACACATCCTGCAAAACATCTTCCGCATCGCTGGTATCCAGCACTCGCTGCCGAATAAATCGCCGCAACCGCGGCTCATCACGCTCAATGGCCTCAGCAATGAACTGGTCCTGCTCGTCGATCGTCCATTCCTTGCCAGCCATCCAACTCCGTCCCTCATAACCGTCGCCTTACTACCGCGACGGCATGAGCGCCATGTACTAGTTAACGTTCCAGACGCGCAAATATTGCAAACTCACCACAAATTTCTTCAACTCACCCTCCCCCAAAGAAAAAAACAATTGTCATTCCGTAGCGAAGCGAAGGAATCTGCTTCTGTTGTTGCTCTTGCTCTTGCTGTTGCTCTTGTTGTTGCTCTTGTTGTTGCTCTTGTTGTTGCTCTTGCTGTTGCCCTTGCTCTTGTTGTTGTTGTTGTTGTTGTTGTTGCTCTTGCTCTTGCCTCGGCTCCCGCTTTTCTCATCCTGTTCTCAGACAATTTCTCCAAAGAGAAATTGTTATCCTGAGCGAAGCGAAGGACCTGCTTCAACGCTTCTTCACTCTCCCGTCCTTGCCGTTGCCTGTCCTTGCTGTTGCCTGAAGGTACCCCAAGGCTTCAGCCTTGGGTCTCATAGCCCTCCAACAACGCGGGCTTTAGCCCCTGGGGTATGCTCTCTCCCCAACCCACCCCAAATCCTGTCAACCCCCATCACCTCTGCAAAACCCCGCAACCCTCACAAAACACGCTACAAATTCCCCGAAAAAACTTGGCGCAGTTATTCCCCTCGATTCACTAAAATAGAAATAGACCCAATACCAGCGCCGCCGGCCCAAGCCAGCGGCGTTTTCCATTTAACCCACCTGAATCGAGGACCCTATGCCCCGGACAACCATCCGCCGCTTCACTTTGCCTGTCATCATCCTCACCACACTCACCCTCAGCGGCTGCAACACCCCGTCAGCCAAACAAACCATCGCCGACATCGCCAGCCAAATCCCCATCGCCCAGGCCGTCGTCACCACTGCGGCCGCAGCCGCCCAAACCATCGACCCCACCGACGCCACCCTCATCACCAACGCCACCACCGAAGCCCAATCCAGCCTCGCCCAGCTTCAGGTCCTCTGCGCCGCCTACGTCCAGGCACCCAGCACCAGCGGCCTCGCTGTCATCAGCAGCATCCTCAACTCCCTGCTCAACGACAACGCCGCCGCCCTCCTCAACGCTGCCCACATCCTCAACCCCAATAGCCGCAACATCGCGCAGGCCACGCTAGGCGCAGTCCAAACCGCGCTATTGCTCATCGCCGCCATACTCCAGAAATCCCAGACCGCCTCGCAGGTAGCCACCACCGCCGCGCTGCGTACCTACAAATTGACTGACGTCGCACCCTTCCTCGACCACCGCCAGATCGAGCAAGCCACAGGCGTCCCCTTCGCCACCGCCCTGCACTACCAGCAGGCCGAGGGCTTCTGAAACCCTTCACGAGCTCAGCGCGCTCACGCTCGAAACTCTCTCGCCGCCAGACCGGGCAGATTCCACCCCCGGTCTGCCCAGACCTGGCCCTGCATTATCAGTATTTTGCAGATCAGGTCTGGGGGGGCGGGGGCTAGACAGCCAGCGGCTCCGCCGCCGTAAGCGCCAGGTACTGGTGCACGAACGCAATCGCCATGCTGCCCTCACCCACGCCGCTGGACACACGCTTGATCGAATCATGCCGCACATCGCCAGCGCAGAAGAACCCCGGAAGGTTGGTCTCCAGCAGAAACGGCGTGCGCCTTCCCTGCCAGTTCGGAAGGTCAGAAACATCGCGTCCTGTGCAGATGTAGCCCCGCTCATCGCGCTGCAGATTCTCCGGCAGCCAGCTCGTGCTCGCATCCGCGCCGATCATCACGAACAGCGCATCCGCCTTCCGCTGCACCGGCGCATCCTCACCGGTCCGCGTGCAGATCGTCTCCAGGTGGTCGTCACCGCCCACCGACACCACCCGCGTAAACGGCTCAACCGAAACATTGCACTTCGACTTCATCTGCTCAATCAGGTAAGCCGACATACTCGACTCCAGCCCTGCCCCGCGCACCACCAGCGTCACCGAAGCCGCATAGCTCGAGAAGTACATCGCCGCCTGACCGGCAGAGTTACCGCCGCCAACGATAAAAATATCCTTGCCAATCACCGTCGACGCCTCAGTCCGAGCCGCGCCGTACAACACACCGCGCCCCAGCAGCCGATCAATGTTCTCCGCCTCCAGCCGCCGCCAGTCCACGCCGGTAGCCACAATCACCGACTTGCTCTTCACCCGGTCGCCGCCATCCAGCTCCACGCAATACCCGCCGCCCTCATTGGCCGGCATCGGATAAACGTTCTTCACCTCGCGCGTCAGCACCATCTCCGCGCCAAACCGCGTGGCCTGCCGCAGCGCCCGCTCACTCAACTCATCCCCGGAGATCCCACCCGGAAACCCGAGGTAGTTCTCAATCCGCGTCGACGTCCCCGCCTGTCCGCCAGCCGCCGCCTTCTCTACCAACAGCACGCACAAGCCCTCAGACGCCCCGTAAACCGCCGCCGCCAGCCCCGCCGGCCCGCCGCCCACAACCACCACATCGTACTGCTCCCTGGTCGGAGTAGTGCGAATACCCAGCGCCTCCGCCACCTTCCGCACCGTAGGCGGCTGGCCCACGCAGAACGCATGGTCCACCACCACCGACGGCCCGCCGTTGCGATCAGGAATACACGCCGGAACCCGCTCCGGCTCGCGTTCCCGGTCCAGCCACTGGTAAGGAATCCGGTTCATAGAAAGGAACTGCCGAATGTCCCGACAATCAGTGTCATACTGCGACCCCACCACCAGCACCCGTGTAGCATCGTTGGTCCGCACGTAATCCTGGATCATCGATACACGCTGCGACATCGTCTTCATGATGATCGCGCTGCACTCTTCCGAGGAGTCAATAAGCTCCTTGAACTGCAGCTTGTCCAGCCGCACCACGCGCGAGAACCGGGTCGCCCGCAGCGAAGCCAGCGCCGCCGACCCCAGCAGGATTGGCGTCTCCCCAAAGAACTCGCCAATGCCATACTTCTTCACCGACCGCTCCATGCCCGCATACTCTTTCAGCACTTCGAGTTCGCCCTCGATCAGCACGAAAAACCACACCGGATCGCCTTCGCGGATCAGCCACTCGCCTTCGCGCACGTAAACATCCGCAGCGGTCTGCGCCAGCCGCTGCTTGTGAGCATCGTCCAGGCAAGCAAATATAGGTACTTTGTTCAGGTCATCAATCTGGATCATATGGGGACCCTCCACCGGGCCGAAGAGGACCATCCAGGCACCCTGCCCGAATCACCAGCCCTCTGGTCAATCTACCACCGCTGTCAACCCGGTTGCTCCACAGAAAGCCGCAGCCGTCACAAACCCTATGCCCTCATTTCCTTTATCCTCAGAAAATAGTGAAGACCAACAACAAACCCCGCAAACCCCAGTTCAACTGGTCTGATCCCTTCGACCTCGACGCCCAGCTCGACGACGAGCAGCGCCTCACCCGCGACACCGCCCGCCGCTACGCACAGGAGCAGCTCTTCCCCCGCGTCATCGCCGCCAACCGCGACGAGCACACCGACCCCAGCATCTTCACCGAGATGGGCTCCCTCGGCCTCCTCGGTCCCACGCTGCCCGAGCAATACGGCGGTTCCGAAGCCTCATACATCAGCTACGGCCTCATCGCCCGCGAGGTAGAGCGCGTCGACTCCGGCTTCCGCTCCATGCTCAGCGTCCAGTCCTCCCTCGTCATGCACCCGATCTACGCCTACGGCAGCGAGGCCCAGCGCCAGAAGTACCTTCCCGGCCTCGCCGCCGGAAACCTCATCGGCTGCTTCGGCCTCACCGAACCCAACGCCGGCTCCGACCCCGGCTCCATGACCACCACCGCCGTCGCCACTCCCGACGGCTACCGCCTCAACGGCAACAAGACGTGGATCAGCAACTCGCCCATCGCCGACGTCTTCGTCATCTGGGCCAGGCTTGACAACATCATCCGCGGCTTCATCCTCGACAAGGGTACCCCCGGCCTCACCGCCCCCAAGATCGAAAACAAGCTCTCCCTCCGCGCTTCGATCACCGGCGAAATCGTCATGCGCGACGTCGAAGTCTCCGCTGACGCTCTCCTCCCCAACGCCAGCGGCCTCTCCGGCCCCTTCGGCTGCCTCAACCGCGCCCGCTTTGGCATCTGCTGGGGCGTCATGGGAGCCGCCGAAGACTGCTTCAACCGCGCCCGTCAGTACGCGCTAGACCGCAAACAATTCAACCGCCCGCTTGCCGCTACCCAACTCATTCAAACCAAGCTCGCTAACATGGAAACCGAAATCGCTCTCGGCCTTCAGGGCGCCCTGCGGTTGGGTCAACTCTTCGACACACAGCGCGAAACCCCGGAACTCATCTCGCTCCTCAAACGCAACAACTGCGGCAAGGCCCTCGACATCGCCCGCGCAGCCCGCGATATCCACGGCGGCAACGGCATCACCGCCGAGTTCCACGTCATGCGCCACGCCCAGAACCTCGAGTCGGTCAACACCTACGAAGGCACCTACGACATTCACGGCCTCGTCCTGGGCCGCGCCATCACCGGCATACAAGCCTTCTCCTAGCACGTCCACCTGCTCGTCCTCGTTACAATATCCAAAGCAGGCAGGAGCACTCTTGAGCACCAGCAACTGGATCCTCGTCACGGGCGGCGCCGGCTTCATCGGCTCCAACTTCATCCTCGACTGGTTCGCCACCGGCCAGCCCGCGGGCGTCCTCAACCTCGACCTGCTCACCTACGCCGGCAATCCCGCCAACCTCGCCTCTATCCAGCACCGCGATGACTACAAGCTCGTCCTGGGCGACATCTGCGACCGTGATATCGTCACCCGCCTCCTCGCCGACTACCGCCCCAACGCCATCGTCCACTTCGCCGCCGAGAGCCACGTCGACCGCTCCATTGTCGGCCCCGAAGCCTTCCTCCGCACCAACATCGAAGGCACCTTCAACCTCCTCCGCTGCGCCCGCGACCACTACAACCAACTCACCGGCGACGAACGCGACCGCTTCCGCTTTCTCCACGTCTCCACCGACGAGGTCTACGGCACGCTCTCCCCCGAAGCCCCCGCCTTCCACGAGAACACTCCCTTCGCCCCCAATTCGCCCTACGCCGCCTCCAAGGCCTCATCCGACCACCTCGTCCGTGCCTGGGTCCACACCTACGGCCTGCCCGCCATCATCACCAACTGCTCCAACAACTACGGCCCCTTCCAGTTCCCCGAAAAACTCATCCCGCTCATCATCTCCAACGCCCTCCAGGGCCAGCCGCTTCCCGTCTATGGCGACGGCCAGCAAATACGCGATTGGCTGTACGTCACCGACCACTGCAGCGCTATCCGCACCGTCCTCGCCAGCGGACGCATCGGCGAAACCTACAACGTCGGCGGCGGCAACCAGCGCAGCAATCTTGCGGTAGTCGAAAACTTATGCGCGCTGCTGGACGCACTTTGCCTCGGCTCACCGCACGAACCCCACGCCCAGCTCATCCGCTTCGTCCAGGATCGCCCCGGCCACGACCGCCGCTACGCCATCGACGCCCGCAAGATCGAGTCCGAACTCCACTGGCGCGCGACTGAGACCTTCGAAACCGGGCTCCGCAAAACAGTGCAGTGGTATCTCGCGAATCCCAACTGGATCGAAAGCGTCAGCAGCGGTGCCTATCAGCACTGGATCCAAAGCAACTACGCCACCCGCGCCCATCTCGCAGAAGCAGGTGCAAGATGAAGGGCATCATCCTCGCCGGCGGCTCCGGCACACGCCTGCATCCCGTAACGCAGGCAGTCTCCAAGCAACTGCTGCCTGTCTATGACAAGCCAATGATTTATTACCCACTCTCTGTGCTCATGCTCGCGGGCATTCGCGATATCCTCATCATCTCCACACCCGCCGACACCTCGCGCTTTGAGCAGCTCCTCGGCGACGGCACCCAGTGGGGCCTCACGCTCCAGTACGCCATCCAGCCGTCGCCCGACGGCCTGGCGCAGGCCTTCATCATCGGCGAAGATTTTCTCGCCGGCGAAGGCTGCTGTCTCGTCCTTGGTGACAATATCTTCTACGGACACGACTTCGCGAAAACACTCCGCGAGGCCGCCATGCAAACCACCGGCGCCACCGTGTTCGCCTACGCCGTGAACGATCCCCAACACTACGGCGTAGTCGAGTTCAACGACGAAGGACGCGCCATCTCGCTTGAAGAAAAGCCCCTCAAGCCCAAGTCGCGCTACGCCGTCACCGGTATCTATTTCTATGACGCCCGCGTTGTCGACGTCGCTCGAAACCTCAAACCATCGCCGCGCGGCGAGCTCGAAATCACCGACGTCAACTCCTGGTACCTCAACCGCGGCGAGCTCCGCACACAAATCCTCGGCCGCGGCCTGGCCTGGCTCGATACCGGCACTCACGACTCTTTACTCGAAGCCTCCAACTTCATCCAGACCATCGAGCGCCGCCAGGGCCTCAAGGTCGCCTGCCCTGAGGAGATCGCCTTCCGCCAGAACTTCATCGACGCCGAGCAACTCCGCGCCCTGGCGCATACCATCGGCAAGAGCAGTTACGGCCAATACCTCCTGCGTTTACTCGAAGAAAAGGTGTACTAGTTTTGCCGTCTCACTTGTTCTCCCGCATCCTCGTCACCGGCGCAAGCGGCCAGGTCGGCAGTCAATTAGTCCGCGCACTTGAACCTCTGGGCGACGTCGTCGCTCCCACCCGCGCCGAGCTCGACCTCAGCAGCGACGCATCCATCCGCCGCTGCATCCGCGCCCTCCAGCCCCGCTGGATCGTCAACGCCGCCGCCTATACCGCCGTCGACCAAGCCGAGTCCGAACCTGCACTTGCTCACGCCATCAACGCCGAAGCCCCCGGCATCATAGGTGAAGAGGCCGAAGCCATCGACGCTCCCGTCATCCACTTCTCCACCGACTACGTCTTCGATGGCACCAACGCAACACCCTATCTCGAAACCGACCCCACCGCTCCACTCAATGTCTACGGCGCCAGCAAACTTGCCGGCGAAAGCGCCTTGCGCCAAAGCTGCCGTGGCTCCCTTATCTTCCGCACTAGCTGGGTCTACGGCGCAACCGGAAAGAACTTCCTCCGCACGTTCCTCAAGCTGGCCCACGAACGCGACCAACTCCGCATCGTAGCCGACCAGCACGGCGCTCCCACCTGGAGCCGCGACCTCGCCAGTCTCATCGCCCACGTCATTGCGCAGATCGAACACGAAGCCGCCACCGAGCCCGTGCGGCTCATCTACGCCGCCCGCTATCACCGCGGCATCTACCACGCTGCCGGCAGCGGTGAAACCACATGGGCAGGCTTCGCCACCGAAGCCCTGCGCCAACTCGCCGAACGCGACCCCTCGATAAACCTCGCCACCATTATCCCCATCACCACCGCAGAGTACCCCACACCAGCCGCACGTCCCCTCAACTCCCGCCTCGATTGCAGCAAACTCGACCGCACGTTCAACTACAACATGATGGACTGGCACAACTCCCTGCACCAGGTTCTCGACGAACTCGCATAATCTATCTGCACGATGCCCGAACTCCCCGACATCGCCGCCTACATCAGCGCGCTCTCACCGCGCATCCTCAACCAGCCGATCGAGCACGTACGCATCGCCAGCCCCTTTCTCCTGCGAACCGTTCAGCCTCCCATCGCCAGTATCGAAGGCCTTCCCGTCCACGAACTCCGCCGCATCGGCAAACGCATCGCCTTCGGCTTCGACGGGGACCTCTGGCTGGTCCTGCACCTCATGATCGCCGGCCGTCTGCACTGGCGTGCGCTCGGCGCGAAGCTCGGCGGCCGCAACAACCTCGCCGCCTTCGACTTCCCCACCGGCTCCCTCGTCCTCACCGAAGCCGGCTCCAAGCGTCGCGCCTCCCTCTACCTCGTACACGGCGAGGAGGCCCTGCACGCCATCGACCCCGGCGGCATTGACGTCTTCTCCATCGACCTCGCCACTTTCCGCGCCGCGCTCACAGCTGAGAACCGCACTCTCAAGCGCGCCCTCACCGATCCCCGCATCCTCAGCGGCATCGGCAATGCCTACTCCGACGAGATCCTGCACACCGCGCAGCTTTCGCCCATCACCCAGACCCACAAGCTCACCGAAAAAGAATGGCATCGCCTCTTCAACGCCACCCGCACCACGCTCCAGCTCTGGATCGACCGCCTTCAATCCGAAGCCTCTGCCGCTTTCCCTGAAAAGGTAACAGCCTTCCGCAAGGACATGGCCGTCCATGGCCGCTTCGGCGCGCCCTGCCCCACATGCGGCTCACCGATCCAGCGCATCCGCTATGCGGACAACGAAACCAACTACTGCCCCACCTGCCAGACCGGCGGAAAGGTCCTCGCCGACCGCAGCCTCTCACGCCTGCTCGGCAAAGACTGGCCCCGCACCCTCGACGAGCTCGAAGCCCTCAAGCGCCGCTGACTCAGTCAGCCGACACCATCATCGGCTCCACTTCCACGGGCTGAACCGCCAGCGGCAGCCTCACCTCCAGCCGCGCTCCGCCGTTAGCGCCGTTTGCCGCCGTCACGCTTCCCCCATGGGCGCGTGCTACGGCCTCAACGAAGGCCAGCCCCAGGCCGTGCCCCGGCGACGCCTGGCCCTTCACCCCACGCTCGAATAGGCGATCCTTAATCTCTTTCGCAAAGCCCGAACCATCGTCCTCCACGGTCAGTACCGCGGCATCATCTTCGCTCCGCAACGACACGGTCACCGAACTCCCCGCAACAAGGTGCCGCAGCTCGTTGTCCAGCAGGTTCGCCACCAACCGGTGCACCAGCGCCGGATCAACGAACACATGGACCGGCTCTCCATTATGCAGACTGATCTTCAGCCCCTTATCCGACATCGAAGGTTCATACAGCCCGATCATTGCCCGTAGTACCTCTTCCATATCCACGTCCGAGCGGCTCAGTCTCAGCGCATCGGCTCGCGCTTCGGCCACATCCAGCGACGTATTCAAAAACTCCGACAAGCGATCCAGCTCATCGATCGCCGAAACAATCGGTTCCATCTGTTCACCGGAATTCGCAGATGAAAGAGACATCTCCAGCTTGCCGCGAATCGCTGTCAGCGGACTGCGCAGATCGTGCGCCAGCGAATTGGTAATCGTGTGCAACTGGTGCATCGAGTTCTCAATCCGGTCCAGCATACGATTGAGAGTGAGTGCCAGCTGCCCGACCTCGTCATTACTCGTAACGGTCGGCACCCGGCTGCTCAAATCCGATTGCCCGATGCGCGACGCTGCTTCCGTAATCTCGCGAACTGCAGTCAGCATGCGTCGCGTCGTATAGAAAACGATGACGAATCCGATAAGGACAATCACCAGCCCCAGCGCAAGAAAACGCCACGCCAGATTTTCCAGCACCCGCCGCTCGTCGCGCTGCGACACGCCCAGGTAAATATGCCCGCCCTCATCCGTTGGGACCATGGCAACGCGGAACGGTACTTTATACCCGTCAATGTGGACATCCGTCGCCGTATCTGGTTCCAGGTGCGCGCCGTGCACAGCTTCAAGGTTCGCCTTGCCCGTCCCCGTACCTACCCAGAGCAGCAGCGCGCCATCGCGCGCTTCTTCCGCGAAGAAAACCGAATCATTTCCCACGGTGTGCGACCGCGTCCGGTTGGGCACTTCTTTGCTGGCCAGCTCCGCCGCTTCGCTCAAAATGCGCGCGTAGCGCTGGTCCTTCGGTGTGTGCTCTGAAATTTCCGCCAGCGACTCCACCTCGCCGGTCAGCCAGGCGTCCGTCCGTCGCTGAATGTCGTTCGCTACAAAACGGTTCAGCATCAGGAACACCAGCAACGTCCCAAACGCGAACGCCAGCGTGGCCCATAGCGATATCCGCCACGCCGCACTGCGCAGCGGTGTCTCAGCGATCTTTGAGGACATAACCTACACCTCGTAGCGTCTTGATCAACGGCTCGTGCCCTGCAGTATCTACCTTGCCACGCAGACGATAGATATGCACATCAATAACATTCGTATCCGGTTGGATGCGCATACCCCACACCTGGTCAAGAATCATCGACCGCGTCACCACACGCCCGGCATTCCGGCAAAGGTACTCCAGCAGCACAAACTCCTGCGGCGTCAACTGCAACGCCTCATCGCCCCGCGAAGCCTCGCGCCGCAACAGGTCCAGCTCCAGGTCCATCACCCGCAGCCGCGTTGACGGATTCCCCCCCGAGCCATGACGGCGCAGCAGGTTGCGCAACCGCGCCAGCAGCTCCGCCAGCGCAAAGGGCTTAGTCAGATAATCGTCGCCGCCCTGTTCCAACCCCCGCACGCGGTCGTCCACCGTTCGCCGCGCGGAAAGAATCATCACCGGCGCCTTTACACCGAGCTGCCGCAGTCGCAGAATCAGCGTAATCCCGTCCACATCCGGCAGGCCCAGGTCGACGATCAGGGCATCATGTGAGCCCTCCACCGCGAGTTCTTCCGCCGTCGCCCCATCCGGCGCAACCTCAACCTGATACCCAGCCTCAGTGAGCGACCGCTCCAGAAAGCTGCGAATCTCCACTTCATCTTCAACTAAAAGCACCCGCATGATGCGATCTTAGATCATCAAAGCAGCGTCAATAGATGTGTAGAGCGACCTTGTTTACTCCGGCGCAAAAACATCAGGGAAACATGAATTATTCGTCACCCAGGGGTTACGCTTCCGTCATCTCACATCGTTATATCTGGCTTCAACACCCCGTCCCGTGGAGAGATCAATGAACCGTGCCGTACTCGTTGTCATCAGCTTTCTGGCAGGCCTGCTCCTGATTCCTGTCGTCGCGTTCCTCTACCTCACATACGGCAAGCCGCCTGTAGCTACCACGGACGCTCCCTTTCCCTTTGAAGCAAAGATTGTCAAGGTTCCCCTACGGGCGCGCATCAAGAGCGAAATGCCCGCCAGCGCGCCGATCGCCATCAACGAAGAGGTACTCACCCACGGCGCCGAAATCTATCAGCGCGAGTGCGCCTTCTGCCATGGCTACCCGGGCAAACCTTCTGCCACCGGAAAGACCATGTACCCCAGCACCCCGCAGCTATGGGCGAAGCATAAGAACGGCGTAGTCGGCGTCAGCGACGACCCCGTCGGCGAAACTTATTGGAGGGTAAAGAACGGCATCCGCCTCACCGGCATGCCGGCCTATCAAAAGATTCTCTCCGAAAATGATATGTGGCAGGTCAGCCTCCTGCTCTCCGCAGCTGATAAGCCGCTACCCGCCGCCGCATCCGCCTTCCTCAAGCCATGACAGCCAACCCGCCTAAGCATCTGGTGGCGGGGTCCGTAACGGCCGCCCCGGGCGCGAGAGCATGGCCCAGAGGATCAACGCCAGGCTCAGCACCATGCCGCCAAGACCGATGAAGGCCAGCCTTTCAGGATTCATCACGAGCCAGCCAATCACACCAGGCACTTCCACTCTTCCCAGCCAGGTGCGCAGTTCGGCTGCGGACCAGCTTTCGTTGATGAGCGTCGCGCGCCAGGTGAGTGTGTGGTTCAGAATGAAGATCTGGTTGGTGTGCAGCATCAACTCACCCTGCGTGAGCACCTTGTAGTGAAAAAAGTCGATGAAGCGACGGATCTCGGGATCCGTTGAGCGAACCAGCATCCACGCAGCCGGAAGCTTTTCCTGGGCGCGGAACTTGCGCAGCGATGCGGCATCCTCACCCGGATCGAACGAGAAGATAAGCACGCGGAAAGGCTTGCCCGGGGCAAGCTGGGCAGTTTCGTGTACGAGTCGGCTTGCCAACACCGGGCAACTCATGGTGCAGTGCGTGAAGACAGGAAGAACGAAAACCGGGCCGGCGCCACCGGCGTTCAGTTCCGACCAAAGCGTTTTCTGCGTGTTCGATTCATCCCAGACGGTGATGTTCGGTATCTGCCCGGCATTGCTGTCAGCGGGAGTCACGGAACTGGCCCTCGCCGAAATGGCGAGAGCCAGTGTGATCAAGCAGGTGAGCAGGCGCATGATGGCTAATGCGTCGTTTCTACAGCGGTGGGGCTATCGGGAATAAAGCCCGGATGGGTTACGCTGCCATTCCTCACAATGTCGCTGATGGGCACATAGTAAGCGGCCACGCACAGGAACACGGCGACGGCCACCCACGGAGCGAAGTTACGCACCGCGGGCATGTTCTCATCATGGTAGGGCTCGGACATCGGCAGGGTGAACGGAACGTCGGCCAACGCAGGATCAGGTGCGGCCAGCAGTGACCGGAAGAGCACGATAAAGTACAGCGCACAGGCCAGGCCCATGATGCAGCCCCCAATCATGCCCAGGTGCGCTCCAATCCACCAGTCCGGCCGATATAGCGGAGAGTCGGGATTGAGGTAAGTCAAGCCAAGGTTGGTACGGCGGGGTACGCCGCGCAGACCGCCGATGAAGTATCCCGTAGAGAACACGAAAGTACCGATCATCCACATGTACGGCACGATCATCGCCATTTTGGTTGAGACAACCGGCTTCTTCAGAATACCCGTGATCATGAACAGGCTCGCGCCCAGGATGCCCAGGAACACGGGCCCGCCAACGGTGAGGTGGAAGTGTGCAGAAATCCAAGAGGTGTTGTGCACGACGTTGTTCAGGCTGTACGAAGCGTTGATGATGCCCGTGATCCCGCCGAAAAGGAAGGTGACGAGGCCGCAGAAAAGGTACGGAAACAGCCAGACCTTGGCATCGAAGTAAGGCAGCTTCTTCCACCAGCCGAACAGGCCGGTGCCGCCGTTCTTGCGGGCCCCCAGTTCGAGCGACGCCGCGATCGTGAACGCCGTCAGCAGGCTGGGTATAACAACGAACAAGGTCAACACGGTCTGGATGCCCTTGTTGGTCGTGCTGATGCCCGGATCCGCAAACTGGTGGTGCAGGCCGAGCGGGCAGGAGAGCAGGATCAGCGACAGGAATGTAAAGCGGCCCGCGAAGTCAGAAAACAGCTTGCCGCCGCATAGCCGCGGCAACATGGTGTAGTACAGAACGTAAGTGGGCAGCAGCCAGAAGTACACCAGCGGATGGCCGAAGAACCAGAACAACGTTCTCGTCAGCATGACGTTCACGCCTGCTGTCCAGCCCAGCGACCACGGCAGAAGTTGCACCAGCACTTCAAACGCAACGGGAAGCGTGCACATCTGCCAGACAGTGAACGTGGCAAAGATGCCGACCACGCCCATCGGTGTCTTCTTACCGGGGTTCTCCTTGCGCCAACGCAAATAAACAGGAATCCACGTCCAGAAAGGAACCCACGAACCCACAATGAAGAGCGCCAGCCCAAGGTAGAAGAGCGGGTTCGCCATTAGCGGCGGATAGAAGGTGTACAGCACCGAAGCCTTGCCCATGAAGATCATGGCCGCTGCCATCACGGCACCGATCAGCATCAGGGCCAGCGACGTAATGCCCCCCGCGATCGACACCTTCGACTTCAACTCCTGGCTCACGACGGCATAGCCGAACGCGACCGCGAAAAAGGTGGTGAGCACGATGGCGTTGATCACGCCATGGGCCGTGAGCCCCTCGTAGTAGTCGATGCCCGCGAACTTGGTGGCACGGATGACCCCCGACAGGTAAAGCGTTTGCAGCACGCCATGGTAGGCGCCGAAGATGAACAGGCTCAGCGGCACCAGCAGCTGGACGAGGATGATTGTTCTCAGGCTCTTTTGGAGTTCCATTATTTTTTGAGCTCCTTCAGGTACTCTTCCATTTGCTTTAGCTCGGCCGGGGTCACCTGAATCTCAGGCATCATGGGTGCGAACCCGTCGACCGTGGTGTCGTTCGGATGCAGAACTTTTGCGCTGAAGAAATCGGCGTCTAAGGTGCGTGTCGTTCCGTTGGTCAGGTGGACAGGTTGTCCCCACGCGTTCTGGAAAGTTGGGCCTACGCCCGCCGTTCCGTCGGTGGAATGACAAGCCAGGCAGCCCTTGGCATCCAGCAGTTTCATGCCGGGCGAGGATGGCAACCCTTCCACGGCGAAATCAGCCAGACCGTCTACTACCTCAATCCGCGCCGCCATCCCCTGGTGGCCCTTACCGCAATATTCGTGGCAAACCATCGAGTACACGCCCGGCTTGTTGAAAGTGACGCGGCCATTGGCAATCGCTCCCGGCACCACCATCAGGTTCAGGTTAGTGCCCGCGATTTCGAGGCCGTGCTGAACGTCTTTCGAAATAGCCGAAATATCGAGCGTCGATCCGGTAGGCACACGCAGAACACTCGGTTCGAAGGCCCACATCCGCGTCACATAGTGGACCTCATAAAAATTGCCGCTGTGTTTCACGACTGAAGCCTCTTCATAAGGCTTTGTGCCCAGCGGTATACAGTTGGCGACGTTGATGCCCAGCCCCCACGTGGCGAAGGCCACCAGCGCCAGGCTCAGCAACACAAAGCCGACTGCTCCTTTGAGGGCACGTTTTTCGAGTACGTTGATTGCCATGCTTTGATTTCCTTCCCTAGAGCCCGGACTGCCGGTGGATGAGCAGGAGAAATATCCCCAGCCAGATAAGGCCGTAGCTGCCTATCACCGCAGCGAAGAAGGCGATGGCGCCTCGTGGAAAGAACTCTTTCTCAGAGTTTGCGGAGTCGTCGATATTCAATGGTTCTCCTTCTGGCCCAATCACCACGCCGCGGCGCACCAACTGAGGCCCGCGGCCGGGATGGCTATGTTCCATAGGAGAAGGCTAGTATCAGACGCCTCACAGGCGCGGTGATGCCCATCACGTCCGTAAGCAAATAGAACCAAAATGGGATCGGTGGCGAAGCAGCCGCACTGTATAAACCGGCTGGGACGAAGTCCACAATAGGAGGAACGCCGTCCGGCGCAACTCAACTATCTGAGGCAAATGGCGGGGACGACGGGGCTCGAACCCGCGACCTCTGCCGTGACAGTGAGTGTGAAACTCGTAACCCTAAGTAATCAGACGGCTCGGATGGCCCCTTTTGACGCTCTGAGACACCCATGGGAATGCTTATTGTGTCCTTATTGTGCCCGCAGTTTTTAGGGCATTTTGGAGGCGACCTTTGCCCATACGCGGCAGAGGTCGGGCCTACTTTCGCACCTCTTCCGCTGGACGACAGAGGTTTCCAGCCCTTTTCTCCGATCGCTCGATTTTCGACCTCTTCTGCGGTAAAGCAGAGGTTTTGTCGTTTGTTCGCGGAGCCCCCAAATTGTGCCCAGATCGCTTGAATTTGTGCCCAGATGGGTAGCGAACAATTTCGACCCAGAAAGCCGCGGCTCAGTCCTCGACACAATAAGCTTGTCGGAGTACAACATAAAAAGCTAATTTGCGTACAGCGGAAAAAGCTAAAGAGGCTACCATTGTCTACTCCTTCTGAAAAACTCGGCGAGTCGCTCAAGGTTCTTGCCAGTCTCCAACGTCACCACGCCGGAGCGATCCGGGCGAGCGATCTGTCCCGTACGCATCGGGAACGGCTGCTGAAGCAAGGCTTCCTGTTGCGGGTCATGAATGGCTGGCTCATCCCAAGCCGCCCCGATAATTTGGAAGGCGAGAGCACGGCCTGGTATGCCTCATACTGGCGGTTCTGCGCTGTCTACCTCCGGGGTCGGTTCAAGACGCAATGGTGTCTCTCCCCCGAGCAGTCTCTCTCTATCCATGCCGGCAGTTGGACTGTCCCGAAGCAACTTGTTGTAAGAGCTCCGAAGGCCCGAAACAGAATCACCAATTTGCCTCACGGCACGAGTCTGTTTGATCTAAGGGCGAGCCTCCCAACTGGACGCGACCGCGAAGTGATCGAGGACTTGCAGGTCTTCTCGCCCGAGTGCGCTCTAATCGAATGCTCGGTCCATTTCTTTTCCAGCAATCCCACAGATGTCCGCGCAGTATTGCTGGCGATTCGTGATGCGTCCGGGCTTCTTGCCCGACTCTTGGATGGGGGCCGCACCGTGATCGCGGGACGACTGGCCGGAGCATTCCGCAACGTCGGGCGCGACCGGATCGCCGACGACATTGTGAAAACCATGTCCGCTGCGGGATATGCGGTCAGAGAGACTGACCCGTTCGCAGACCGGCCGCTATTGGCACCGCACGGTCGCGAAACCTCGCCTTATGTGAACCGGATTCGGCTGCTTTGGCAGGCGATGCGCCAGCCCGTGATCGATCGCTTTCCCGACGCTCCGGGTCTCCCCCAAGGCGTGAAGGCCTATTTGAAAAGGGTGAACGATGTCTACGTGACGGACGCCTACCACTCCCTTTCGATCGAGGGCTATCAAGTCACTCCCGAGCTCATCGAACGGGTTCGCACAGGGTCATGGAACCCCGAAAGAAATGAGAGCGACCGTGAGCAGCGGAATGCGATGGCAGCACGCGGATACTGGCTGGCGTTCCAATCAGTACAGCGAGCGGTAGAAAAGGTCTTGTGGGGTGAGAATCCCGGCCAAGTCGCCGATGACGATCATGGGGCATGGTATCGGGAGTTATTTGCGCCGAGCGTCACAACAGGTCTGTTGAAACCTTCCGACCTCGCCGGCTATCGCAACGGACAGGTCTACATCCGCAAGTCGATGCACGTTCCTCTAAATCCAGAAGCCGTTCGTGATGCAATGCCGACCCTTTTTGACCTGCTGCGCGAAGAAGTTAATCCCGCGGTTCGCGTTGTGCTGGGCCATTTCTTGTTCGTCTACATTCACCCGTATATGGACGGAAACGGGCGTATCGGACGGTTCCTCATGAATGTAATGATGTCCGCTGGCGGATATCCCTGGATAGTCATTCCAGTCGGAGAGCGAAACCGCTATATGACGGCCTTGGAACGGGCCAGCGTAGGCAGCGACATCGTGCCATTCACTGATTTCCTAGCTGGGCTTACGACGCACGGCCTTGCTGGAGATCCTCCGGCCCGTGTACCAAACAAGACCGCCTAGCAGTGCTGAGCGCATTGGCCGTCTTCGACCACAATCGACGTCTGATCCGGTCTTCGGTGCGCTTCTCGTACATAACCATGGTGCGGGGACGCCTATTTCTTTCGATGAGACTTTGCCGAGAGGTGTACGTGGAATACTCTTGTCGTCTAGGACAAACGGACTTTCCGGAACTCCCTAAAGGAGCACCACAAAGGGTAATGAACGGACAGTTGTGCTCAATTCCACCAAATGACGCGGATTTCCCTGTTGCTTGGGCTTCCGCACTTATACAGCGCGCGAAGGCACTCCGTACCGGTCCTGATGCCGACCGGCGTTGGTCATTGTCCGAATGTGGCTTAGCAGAAGCGGACTGGGCTCAAGTGCTCGAATGGGGGGTGACGTGTCCTGCAAATGCCATTCCCAACCCCCAGACCGTAGTTGGTGCCCTGTTATTCCTTGCGCTGAGCGCCGCGGTGGCCCGCACGCAAGATGGCAACGAAGCGTTATGGGCGGCAGTTTCGAAGAGGATGAACCCCCGACTGCATCGATCGTACTTTGGCACCGTTGATTACCCTATCGACGTGACACGAAGGGGGCTCCAAGACCTATGTGAACGATCGCGGCTGCGTCACCAGATCGATATGCCAGGCAAACATCGCTATTGGAGAACCGTGATGTTGCAGATCGGGTACACGCCGAAAGGGGCTGCTGCAAGGTTGCATTATTGGCTTTTAGGATATGGCGTTCCAGAGAGTATTGCCACACTTCTGGAAGAAGGTGACGAGAATGGCTCTAGCCGCTTTCGCGATCTTTGGTGGGGACTTCAGAAGTGGCAGCAGGGTGCGTTGGATCAACGGCAACGTGGAACACTCCTTGAAAACTCTTGGTATAGTCCGTGTTTGCAAAAGGCAATCGAGGAGGGATATCGGCACAGAGCCTATATCCACCCCGCTCAACTGCGTGTAGAGGACGAGAGTGATGAGGCCACGCTCTTCAGCGCTGCTCTTTTGCGGGACACCGCGTTTACGCTTGCACTTTCTTCCACTCTGCCAAGCCGATTTTTAGCGCAACCGCCTCTACCGTTCCGTATCGTGGTCGGCAAACAAACCATTAACTTGTTCCACGATGAGAACGGCCGCCTGAAGCTTGAAGGGGGACCGGTCAAGGTGGGACGTGGAATCCGCGAGCTCGAAGTAAAGGCTTACCAGTCCGGCGACCTCATCTATCGACAACGCATTGAGCTCTGGCAAGAAGAAGATGACATCACTATCTTCGATTGCAAAAGCGGCAAGCGGACGCGTGACTTGGCGACCTTCGTCGCCGAAACAGGTCATCCATATGTCGTGCTCACTCGTGCGGATGTGGAGCTCCGCCCAGGAGCCTCGACAATTGAAAGTGCGAACGACGGCTGGCGATTTCATGTTTTCCCGAATGGTCTACCGGTCGGTCTAAGTGCTTATGTAGAAGACTTTCCCATTTGGACACTGAGCGGATCTTCGCAGGTCGGCAGAAGAAGGAAGGCCGGTGTTGTCGAAATACGCTTTGAATCCATGACGCGAGTAAAGTTGCTCGCCGTCCCGGAGAATGGAAAACGTATCCTCAGTTTTAGGATCGTAGGCCGGACCTTTAAAGGCCATGCTGGCAGCTTAGATTTATCTCCAACATTGAATTTAGATAGAAAACTTGCTCCCGCCGTTCTCGAAGGTGGCGAACTTGTTGAAGTGGAATTGAGAATTGTTGAGCGGTTCACCGGAATGGCCTACCGAGATTCTTCTTTGGGGTGGATTACTGTTCCTGAATTGTCTGTCGTTGACGGCGCAGAGTTTGAGGGACGCGAGCTTGTTGTCAGTTGGTCACACAAGAAATCGGGCGATGACTGCTGGCTGATGCTCGGCAAGCAACCGCTTCGGTCACAACCCGAAATCGTGCGCAGGCAGAAAATGCGTGGCACCGGCGAGCCGCTTAGGCTGAAATTTGGCTTGATGAACGAGGAGAAAGACCGGCGCGTCAAATTGGTTTCGAATGTTATCTACTGCGGTCAATTGGAGCGAGTTCTTACCCTAGACGGACGACATGCCATAAGCTTCAGAGAACCAAGCGTGCGCGCAGTCGACTACGAAGTACATGTTTGGGAGCGTGGGGGGTAACCGCCGCCCTTCAGCGCGAAGATGCTCGGCCCAACGAAGCGAGAGATCGGGACGATGCTGCAGGCCGCTCCCGCTTTCGCGAACCACGGGGTATGTTTGATCTGTTCAGTATTTGCGCGGGTCATAGTAGCTCTTCTGGCCGAGGCTGAGGCCCCACAGTTGAAACATCTTTGGGTGTTTACGGACGATCAACCATGCGCCGCCCGCCAGTGTTGGAAAGCTTAGGATTGCCAGCATTCGGAAACCGACGAGGAAAACCGTCACGCAGACAAACACGATGGCCATCCATGCCGAGAGGTCAAGCCCTAGCTTGGCTCTCGGCCTGTTCAATGCCTGATTGATCGCTGACGGTTCTCCCCGTTTGGTCGTGTGCATGGCCGCTCCTACATCGACTGCCCGGTGAGAGACCCGATCCAGCCTGCGCCCCATCCAAGAACGCCAGCGCCAAACAGCGCACCGAAGAGGCCAGGAATGGCGTCCTGAAAGCGACCGCTCATCATCCGAATGCCGGCGAAGATCAAACCGCCAAAACAGATGACAGCACCGGCGTAGACGGCGAACGTTTTGAATGTCCCCATAAGCGTCTGAGCGCCGGAGAAGTCCATCGTTCCTTGAGCATGGGCGACGCCCGCGAATGTGAGCGCAAACAGAGCGGGAGCCATCACGCGGAGAGCGAGGGCTAACTTTGTCTTGAGGTAGGAAGAACGCCGGTTGGCGCACTTGGGATTGGTCTGGTTGAAGTTCGGGCGACTGACATCACGGTTCCTGCGAATCATCGGCATCTCCATCGACTGGGTTTCAGTCGTGATATGCCGTGACTCTAGGGCGCAAAAATCTTTGCGTCCAATCGTGATTTACTATCGGGTGATAGCGCTTCGTGATGTCGCGCGAGTCAAGATTTATCCTGTCCTGCGGATGTGGGTGCCTGGCTCACTGCCAACCGATTGAACGGACTTCTTGGGAACGGTTGTCGATCTCCGAGCACACCGCTGAGTCATCCGGTACGCCAGCATCGGCAGGATAGGTCTGTCCTGCTGCGTACTGAACACCAATGCGTTAGTGAATCGAAGGCTGATTCCTTCCATGGGAAGCGCCACCAATCCCGGTTCAAGCGGAATTCCTTCCCTCACCAATCCGAAGCAGCGTCGCTGCCGCACCAGGAACTGCATCTCCGAAGGAGCTGAGAAGGTTTCAGTGGGATTCAGAGTAATGCCGAACTTCTTGAAACTCTTCAAGATCTCGTCATGAAGTAGTGGGTGATAACTGCGCTCGAACATGATCCGAAGTCGGTCCGCAATCACGGACTTTGGAATCTGAGATTCCTTTGCGAGGGGGTCGTCCTCACGCAGGCAAATCACTACCCTGTCCTTACAGATCACTTGTTGCACCAGCGGCGTTTCGTAGATCGGAAGCGTTACGATTGCCGCATCCAATCGCCCGTCCTCAAGCATTTCAATCAAATGCCCAGTGCAATCGCTGGAGGAGTTCATTCGACCGTCGGGGACAATCTCGTTGTACCCGGTCAGCGCCTCTTCGATAAGCATGTGATTGATAAAGGGCGAGTAGCCAAGTCTCAGAGGCCATTCGGCGGCCGAGTGCTTTCGCGAGGAGGCCTTCTTGGCATGGCTTCGCAGGTGGAGCATGTATCTGGCATAGACAAGCAGGTTTCGGCCCGCTTCAGTCAATTCGGAACCCGAAGGTGCCCGCTTGAAAACGTCCTGGCCAAGCCACTCTTCGAGAATCTTGATGTGGCCGCTCAATGCGGGTTGTGTGATGTGAAGTTTCTCGGCTGCCTTGCGGAAACTGCACTCTTCTGCCACGGCAATAAACGATTCATAGTGACGAAAATCGGGGCCCTGTTCCATTGCGCACCAACCTGGGTCTTGCTCTATTCGGCGGGCCGCAATGTCTGCGGTCAGCTGATGCTGTGAAGTAAGTTGCTCAAATCGAAAGCAGAGTTGCCCAATTCGATTCCCGATGGTGATTCGCAGGCAACCATTTGCATATTGTGGAAGACGTGGGCGCTATTTCATCGTGTGGCGTTATCACCCCATAACGAATCACGATTGGACGCAGTTTCATCGACAAATCATTCTGGAGACAACTTGTCTGATCGACGGCTTCCGCCGTCTTCGACACCCTCTAGGAGTTCCGATGGCAATCCAAGATGTAAGCGAACGCAAACCGCCCCGTTCAGAAACATTCGTGCCCGAGCCGCTTCTCGACAGCGAAGAGGCCGCAGCGTTCATCCGGATTCATCCGAAGACACTTCAGCGGTTCGCCCGAGAGGGCCAGATCCAAGGAATTCACATCGGGAAGTTGTGGCGATTCCGCCAGTCGGCGCTTGAGCAGTGGATTGAGCGCCAGACCGGCACGAAAGTTAGCGCCTAACTGTGTAAAAACCCATTCGACCTCTGCAGCAAAGGCGATATCTTGGTAGCAGCCATCCGTTGCCGCCTGGAATGGAGAAGTAATGTCAAGGCGAACACGGTATCAACAAGGAAGCGTGCAGCGCGAAAAGCGGCAAAGCGGACCGGATGTTTGGATCTTCCGGTGGCGTGAACCCGGACCAGATGGAGTAAGTAAGCAACGAAAAGCCATCGTCGGTTCGGTCAACACACTACCTACAGAAGCATCGGCCCTCAAAGCAGCTCATGCACTGCGCATCGACGCAAACCAACGAACCCCGCAGGCGGAAGGCGCCCCGGAGACGATCTCGCAACTGATCGAACACTACCGACTCAAAGAGCTTGGTGCTGACAATCAGAGCCGCAAGGCGTTTTCCACGCGATCCGCTTACGAATGCTATCTGACGGGATGGATTTTGCCACGCTGGGGAAACCATCGTCTCGATCAGATCAAACCAGTCGCAGTAGAGGAGTGGTTGAACGGCATTAAGCGGGCCAGAGCTACGAAGGCCAAGATGCGGAACCTGATGAGTGCCATCTTCCATCACGCAATGCGGTACGAGTGGACTGATCGAAATCCGATCAAGCTGGTACGTCAGAGCGCGAAGCGGGAAAAGGTGCCCGACGTTCTCGAACTTGCGGAACTCCAGCTACTTCTCAGCAAGTTGTCGGTCAGAGAGCGCACTCTGGCTTTGCTAGATGCGGCAACGGGTCTGAGGGTCAGCGAACTGCTTGCGCTTCGTTGGCAGGACGTTGACTTCGAAAACCTGGAGTTGAATGTCACGCGGTCTATCTGGCATCAGGTGATCGGCGACTGCAAGACAGAAGCATCTGCCAAGCCTGTCCCTATGGACAGCTACATGGCGGAAGATCTTCTGCGCTGGCGTCGTCAGAGCCCGTATGCGATGCCCGAGGATTGGGTTTTCGCAAGTCCGACCGTCGGTGGTAAGCAGCCGTACTGGCCAGACAATCTGATGAAGCGCTACATCAAGCCGGTCGCACGCAAAGCCGGCATCACCAAGAACATCGGTTGGCATACCTTCCGCCACTCCTTCGGCACGTTGCTCAAGGCGAACGGGGAAGATGTGAAGACCGTACAGGAGCTCTTGAGGCACGCGAACAGTCGCATCACGCTCGACGTTTACACGCAGGCAGTGAACTCGAACAAGCGAGCCGCACAGAGCAAGGTTGTAAGGATGATGGTCTCAAACGCGGGCACAATTTCAGCGCCCGTAGGCACAACCGAATCTGGAGCTATTGCAGTTAACGCACGGTAGGCGGTTATTGTGCCCATATCGTGCCCAGATTTCGTTGTCACTTTGGTCCCAAACATCCCGTAAGTGCTTTGGAATGTATGGCGGGGACGACGGGGCTCGAACCCGCGACCTCTGCCGTGACAGGGCAGCGCTCTAACCAACTGAGCTACGTCCCCAGGACGTAATGTCATCTATGCCCGGTCAGCGCCCGTGTCAAAGGGAACCTCGCCATTACAGCGACCGCGCATCGATCTGTGGGGTGGGGATTTGTATGCTTTACAGGGCTGCAACGCCTACAAACCGCCTGTAGGGATCACCCTCACGCGACTTGAAAAGTTTAGCACAATCGCCCGTGGAATCCCTCATCCCGCCACTTGCACCGTCCACACCAAGGTGCCCTCACCCACACCTCGCATCACAACCGCCCCCAGCCTGCGATAATGGCTCTGACGCTTCACGATGGGTTAATTGGTTCGCGATACCCTCGGATACACGTCGGCTCCAAAACCCATGTCCCCAATGTCACGCAAATCCGCCGCCAGCACTCCGCGCAAGCGCTCCAGCAAAACACCCCGCCGCAACGCGCCCACTCCCCCCAAGCGTTACTTCAACCGCGACGAGAGCTGGCTCCGCTTCAACGAGCGCGTTCTTGAAGAAGCCGCAGACGCGCACAATCCCCTGCTGGAGCGCGTCAAGTTCCTCGCCATCACCGCCAGCAACCTAGACGAGTTCCTCGAAATCCGCATCGCCGGCGAGCTCCAGCGCCTCGAAGACGAAGACGGCCTCGCCCAGCGCCCCGACGAGGACGGCCTTACCCCCGAGCAGCGCATGCGCCGCATCAGTGCCCGCCTCCACACCTTCGCCGCCGCGCAGGACGCTTGCTGGAACGACCAGCTTCTCCCGGCCCTCCGCTCCGCAAAAATCCACCTCCGCCGCTGGAAGCAGCTCTCCGAACCCGAGCGCCTCTTCGCCGCCCGCTTTTATCACGACCAGGTTGACCCCCTCCTCACCCCCGTCACCATCGACCCCTCGCACCCTTTCCCGCGCGTCCTCAATAAGGCCCTCTGTCTCGCTCTCCTTCTCCGCCACAAGCGCAAGATCGCCGGCGGCGCCCGCTCCTCCACCGCACTCGGCGTCATCACCGTCCCGCGCTCGCTCCCCCGCCTCATTGCCCTGCCCCAGCGTCCCGGCGGCCATCGCGACTTCCTCTTCCTCGACGAGCTCATCGAAGCCCACGCCGATCGCATGTTCCGCGGCTACGAAGTGCTCAGCCGTGGCGCCTTCCGCGTCACCCGCAACAGCAATCTCTATATGCAGGAGGAAGAAAGCCGCTCCGTCCTCGAAAGCGTCCGCAGCGAGCTCCACAACCGCCGCAAGGGCGACGCCGTCCGCCTCCAGATAGACACCTCCGCCTCCGACGAAATCGTCGAGCGCCTCCGCACCAACTTCGAGCTCGAACCCTGGCAGGTCTTCCGCACCAGCACACCGGTCAACCTCTCGCGTCTCATGAACCTCTACAGCGAAGTCAAAGCCCCCGAGCTCAAATTCCCCGAGTTCACCGGCCGCGAATACAAGCCGCTCGGCAAGGCCAAGGACATCTTCGAAGACCTCCGTCAACGCGATATCCTCATGCATCACCCGTATGAAAACTTTGCGGCCATAGAAAACTTCATCGCCGCCGCCGCCAGCGATCCGCTCGTCATCTCCATGAAGCAGACGCTCTACCGTACCAGCGCCGACTCCACCATCTTCCGCGCCCTCACCGAAGCCGCCCAATCCAAGGACGTCACCGTCGTCGTCGAGCTCATGGCGCGTTTCGACGAAGCCTCCAACATCCGCTGGGCCCGCGAGCTCGAAGACGCCGGCGTGCAGGTCTACCACGGCGTCTTCGGCCTCAAGACCCACTGCAAACTCGCCCTCCTCGTCCGGCAAGACCCCGACGGCGTCATCCGCCGCTACGCCCACCTCGGCACCGGCAACTACAACCCGGAGACCAACCGCTTCTACACCGACCTCAGCCTCCTCACCTCCCGCCCGGAAATCACCGAGGCCGTCCAGCGCGTCTTCCGCTACCTCACCGCCGACTGGGAGACCGACGCCGACGCCTACAAGCCGCTCCTCGTCGCCCCCATCACGCTCGCCAAAGATACCCTTCGCCTCATCGAGCGCGAAGCCGCACACGCCCGCGCCGGCAAGCCCGCCCGCATCGTCGCCAAGATGAACGCCCTCCTCGACCAGGCCACTATCGAAGCCCTCTACTCCGCCTCGAACGCCGGCGTCCAGATCGAGCTCATCATCCGCGGCATGTGCGGTCTGCGCCCCGGCGTTCCCGGCATGAGCGAAAACATCCGCGTCCGCTCCATCGTCGGCCGCTTCCTCGAGCACACTCGCGTCTTCTGCTTCGCCAACGACGGCGCTGAGGAAATCTACGCTGGCTCCGCCGACTGGATGAGCCGCAATCTCTTCGAGCGCTGCGAAGTCGTCTTCCCTGTCGACGATCCGCTCCTCAGCCAACGCATCCGCGAGGAAATCCTAACCGCCTACCTCCGCGACGACCGCAAAGTGCGCTTCCTGCAAAGCGACGGCGAGTACACCCGTCCAGCCATCGAAGGACGCGGATTCAGCGCCCAGGAGTGGCTAATGGACCAGGCCCGCAAACCCACCTCCGCAACCGCCCCCAAGCAAACCAAGCCCCGCAATGCGAAGCTCACCCCATCCAAGCGCTAAGCTCCCTCCACTCGAACAGCCGCCTCACGCCTGAATCCATCACTCCTCACCCCTCGACAGGCACCAAAACAAAAGCCGTACTCCACCGAGCGCGGCCTTCGCCTTTGTCTTTTTCACTACTCACTATTCACTATTCACTACTCACTACTACTCACTCCCCTACTGCACCACAAACGTCACCGTCGACGTATGCGTCACGGTCGACCCGCCCGTTGACGCCCCGCTCGCCGTTACCGTTACGGTGTAGGTCCCACGCGCCGTACCATTGGAAGTCGTGGTCGTCTGCGCGCTGCCGCCGCCGCCGCAACCCGACACCAGCAGCATGCCCACCGACAGCACCGCCACCAGCGCGCCCACAAACCGCCGCCGCCTCGGCAGCATGAACATCAGCAGCCCAGCCAGTGCTACGCCCGACCCAGACTCATACCACGCCGGCCTACCCCGTCCAGCCGGCATCGCAGGCTTGTCCAAGGACGCAAACGCATTCAGCACCAGCGTCGACGTTCCCGCCATCTTGCTGTTGCTCAGCAGGATCACACTGGGAGAAAGCACGTAGCTGGCCCCCGTCACCGCGCTCGCGGTCAACGTCACGTTTCCGGCAAAGCTGTTGATGCCCGTCACCGTAAACGTCAGCGGCGCCCCGGCCAATCCTGAAGTCACCGTCACTGTGCCCGTAGACGGCGTAAGCGCAAAGTCCGGCGTCCCCGAGCTGGTGATATTGATCGACTCATTCGCCCGCTCACCCAGGAACGTCGCATCACCCGAGTAAGCGGCCGCAACAGAACGCACGCCATACGCCACGCTGGTTGTATTCAGCGTGAACGTCGCTGTCCCGGCCACCAGCGCAACCGGCGCGCCCTGGGCCACGTTGTCCAGCAGGAACTGCACCGTTCCCGTCGGCGTCGACGTGTTCGCACTCGTGCCCGAAGTCACCTTCGCAGTAAAGTGCAAGGCCGTTCCCTGCGTCACTGACGTCAGGTCAGACGTCAGGTTCACCGCCGAGATCGTCTGACCCGGCGCCGAAAGCAGCGGTGTCACCAGCGCCCAGCTGTTCACCAGCCCCGTCACCTTCAACGAGCCCCATCCCGACGCCAGGTCGTAACCCGTCCCTGCTGAAAATCCAATGCTCCCGCCAATAGGGCAATTCGTCGTACCCGCCGTGCAGGGGCTGGAGTTGTTCCCCGACGTAATGTCATGGAACGCAGTCGAGTAAAGCGCACTGTTCGCCAACGCGTAAAGCGTCGGATTCGCGTTGCCGATCCGGCTCCCCGTTTTTTGCTCGATAAGCGCCAATATGCCCGCAAACTCCGGCGCACCAACGGACGTCCCGCCCACAATATCGTGCGACCCGCTCGCGTCCTTATAGGTCCCACTCAAACAGAAGCCCGGTGTGCAGATCAGTACCGCATCGTGAAACAGCGCGGCGTTCAGCGACACATCCGGCACATCGCGCGCCGAATCCGCCGGCACACCCGTCCCCACCTGCCACAGTGGTTTCGTCATGTAAAGACTCGCTCCGCCACCGCCCGACCCCAGCTGCCCCTGCGAATCTTCATTCCAAACCTGCTCGGGAATGTACGTCAGCGCCGACCCATTATTGGCAGAGCTGTTCGTTGCATTCCAATACGTCCCGCTCGCGTCGTTGAACATCGTTCCGCCGATCGACGTCACGTTCGGAATGTCCCCGGGAAAGTCCACGCCCAGGCCCTTGGTGGCAATCGTCACGTTGTAGTCGCAATCCGTAGCACCCGAGTCGCCCGCCGATGCGACGATTGTCTGCCCCTGCGCATTGGCCTGCTCAAACAGCGGAACAAAGCTGCTCACGGCCGCCGATCCCGCAGCCGCTTCGCACTCGCCATAGCTCAGAGAAAGAATCGGCGCCAGGTTGTTGTCGATCGAGCAAGTCAGCGACGTGTCGATCACCGCCGTCGAGTTCACAAACAAAATGTTCGCATTGGGCGCCGTCGCTCCCGACCACTCCACATCCAGCTCGGCCTCAAGCTGATCGGCGCTCCGCGTCCCCGGGTCCGTTCCCACCACCTTCACCGTAAACGTCGGATTGCCGGCGCTGCCATAAGTTGGCAGGCCACCCAGCGAACGGAACGTCGTCACATCGGACATCACAATATCCGTCTGCCCCATCACCGCCACGGTCACACCGGCACCATTCATGCCGCTCGAAGGAACATAGTCGTAAATCGTCCAGAAGTCCGCCGGCGCAAGAAAGTGGTTCCCCGAAGCCTGTGACGTATACAACGGACGCACCGTCGCATCCGCCGGCGTTACCGCAGCGGGAACCCTCTTCACCCGCGGCTTCAACTGGAAATCATGCAGCCCGCCTATCGAGCTCGTCACCGCCGCCATCGCCGCCGGCAGGCTCGGGTCGCTCACGTTGGCGATGTGCGTCTCCCCATCCACCGATAGCTGGTGCAGCTGCGTGTGGAACGCCGCCTCCGCCTGCCCCACCGTTCCCGTAAAGCGCATGAATGTGCCGCCGCGCGCCACCTCGGTCACCGTAAAACCCTGGCTCGCCAGCCACGCCGAAACCTTCGCCAGGTCCGCAGCCGGCAAGCCAAACTGTGCCCCAAACTGCTCCGGCGTCAGCCACTGGTGATACCGCGGAGATGCCGGGTTCTGCTGCTCCGAGAGCAGCACACCCAACCCCGCCTGCTGCGCCGCGCTGATATTGAAACGCAGCGAGAGCTGTGTCAGCGCCGTGTTCGCCGCCACGCGTCCCAGGTCAGTGGCCCGTCGCACCTCCGGCCTCACGCTGCCCGGAACCGTCGCCACCTCCGCACCATCGATCGCCGTAACGATCCGTTGCGGCGCGGTAGCGCCATACGCGCCCAGTGCGCTCAGAAACAAAACACTACCAACGATAAGACGGAGACGGCCCAGAGTCTTCATGTATTCCTTTTTGTTCGAGACGAACCTCATGCTCTGGGACGGGTAAGCGACCAAATCGGGCTACAGTCGTGCTCGAACAAAAGTGAGGCTCTTCGATGGTTTCTTAAAGAGAATAGACCCTTCCCGCCATCAAAGGTCGCGCCACGATGTCAGAATCTTGTCTACTGGATTGTCACCTGGAACTGCGAATCATGCCGATTCGTCGTCACCCCATCGCTGCCCGACGTAACAATCGAAAAGCTTTGCGTTCCCAAAGGCGACCCGCTGCTCCCGCTGCCCACACCCGTAGATGTTGTTCCTAAACCACATCCCCCAGCCGCCAGCAGTCCGCACAGCGCAATAAACGCCAGCAGCGCCGGCCGCCGGCGTCGCGGAAACAGCAGGCATCCCAGCCCAGCTGCCAACGCTGTCCCCAGCAACCCCACCCCACCCGTCCCCGCGCTCTGCGAGCCCACACTGTGCGCCGCAGTCGTCGTAATCAACAACGTCGCCACCCCGCCGCCCGTCAGCGACGTCGGATTGAACGTACACGTCGTCAGCGTATCTGCCGGTGGCGTGCAGCCCAGCGTCACCGTCCCCGAAAATCCATTCAACGGCGCAATCGTTACCGTCGCCGTCCCACTCGCGCCCCGCGGCAGCGACAACTGCGCCGGATTGAACGTTACGCTGTAATCCGCAATCGTCACCTGCACCGGGAAGGACGTCGAAGCCCCATACGTCGTATTTCCCGCATAGAACGCCGTCACCACGTGCACGCCGTGGAACAGCCCCGACGTGCTCACCTGCGCCACCGCCGAATACGGCCCGCTCTGCACCAACGTCGCCGTCCCCAGCGGCACCGACTGCCCGTTGAACACGTCGTAGAACGTCACCACGCCCGTCGGCACACCCGGCGAAGGAATCGCCACCGAAGGCGCATCCGACACCGTCACCCGGAAGATCACATTGCTTCCCTGCAGCGCCGAAACATAATTCGCGCTCAGCGTCGACGTCGTCGGAATCACAAACGCCGCCAGCGGCAGCGGCGACGACGTGCTCCCGTTCCAGTTCGTATCGCCCGCATACACCGCCGACACCGTATTCCCCGTAGTCGACGCAAACGTCGTCACCAGCGAAGCCGTATTGCCGCTCACCGTCGCCGTCCCCAGCGCCACCCCGCCCGTGTTGTAGAACGTCACCGTCCCCGTAAACACGCTCGCGCTCGATAGCGGCGAGGCCGGCGTAATCGTCGCCGTCAGCGTCGTCGGCTGCCCCAGCGTAATCGCCGTCGGCAGCGCTGTCACCGTCGTCACCGTGTTGCCCTTCACCGTCACCAGGCTTTGCGTTGCAGGAATCGCCGTGCACGAGAAATCCGTCCCCGTGCACGTCGCCGTCACCGTATAAAGCCCCGGAGTCGGAGCCGTAAACGTATACGTCGCCGTCCCCGTCGTCAGCGACAGCGGCGTAATCGCCACCGTAGCCGTAGTCGGCAAACCCGTCGTCGTCCCCGCAGCCGCCACCGAGAACAACACCGTCCCCGCCGGAGCCGCGCCTGCCGTTGTCGTAGAAATCCCCGACACATTCACCGTAGCCGTCACCGGCGTCGAGTACATCGCATTCGTAGCCGGTACCACCACCAGCGAGATCGGCGCCACCACCGCCGTCACCGTCACCGCCGCAGGTATCGCACTCACGCTCGCCTTGTACGTCGCATCGCCGTTATACGTCGCCGTAATCGCCTGCGCCCCCGCCGTTATAAACGGCACCGACAGTACCGCCGTCGTGCCCGTCACCGTAGCCGAACCCAGCACACCTTGCGTCGACGACGAAAACGTCACCGTCCCCGTCGGCCCCACGCCACCTACCGTGCTCGCCGGAGTCACCGTTGCCGTAAACGTCACCGCCGCTCCCGCATTCGCCGTCGCACCCGACGCCGCCACCGTCGTTGTGGTCGTCACCGTAGCCGTATTCACTTGCGTCGAAAACGCCGGCGACGTGCTCGTCGCATAATTTCCATCGCCCGCATACGTCGCCACAAAGTTATGCGCCGCCAGCCCGTCGATCGTCGTGCTGGTCATCGTCGCCACGCCCGCGGCATTCAGCGTTCCCGTCCCAATCGCCGTACCATCCTCCAGGAACGTCACCGTCCCCGTAGCCGCCGTGCCACTGCTCGTATAAGCCACCGTAGCCGTTACTGTCGTCGTCGTTCCCGTCGCCGGTGGATTAGGCGAAACCGTCACCACCGTCGTCGTCGGCGTCAGCGTCACCGCCCGCGGAGCCGCCGCACTCGAAGCCTGGTAATTCACATCCCCCGAGTAGCTTGCCGTAAACGCATGAGTAATCCCCGCATGAGCCTGCACCCCACCCTGCGCGCTCGAGGTCAGCGACGTCGTCGTATACGTCGCCGTTCCACCCAGCAGCGTCGCCGTTCCCAGCAATCCGCCGTTGTCATAAAAGCTCACACTACCCGTAGGCGCCGGAGCCGGCGAAGCAACTCCCGTCACCGTCCCCACAAAAGTAGTCGTCGTCCCCGTCACTGGAGGATTCGGGCTCACCGTAAAACTCAGCCCGCTCGTCGCCTGCTTCACCACCGCCGTCGACCGCTGCGGCGAGTAGCACGTAAAACTCAAATCCGTACTGGAGCAGTTCACCAGCAGCGTCAACCCACCCGCCTGCGACGCCGGAACATGGATCGTCGCCGTCGACGTTCCACCCGACCCCGTCAGCGGCGCGCTGTACACATTCATATCCGAAAGCCCCTGCGGAGCGGCCGTAGCCGTGCCCAGCGGCGTCCCCACACCCGACCCCGACGTCGCCGTCACCACCACTGCAATCGTCCCGCCCAGCGGCGTCGTCCCGGAAATCGTCGACGACAGAATCACCGGCTCGCCCTGCACGCTCAGGTAGGTCCCATAGCCTACACCCGGCGCAAAATTCGCATCCCCGCTGTAGCTCGGAATAAACTCCACCGACCCCCCGGGGAGCGTATTCAACGTCAGCGAAGCGCTTCCGCTCGCCATCGTACCCGTCCCCAGCACCGTCCCATCCGCCAGCGTGAACGTGATCGTCCCAGTCGGAACATTCCCGCTGTTACTCCCCGAAATATCCGACACCTTCGACATCAGCGTCGTCGACTGCCCATGCGTCGGCGCATAATTCGAAGCCGTGCCGCCCACAAACACCGTCTGCGATCCCCGCGGAAAGTACTGATCCAGCGCCCGCAGATTCAACACACCCAACCCCGTTCCCGGCTCCCAGGTCCCCGCTGCCGCACCATCCGGCTGCGCAAAAACGCCTGCAATCGGAGCCATCCGGTACAGCGTTGCACTCACGCTCCCCAGCCGCGCCGCCTGTCCGTCGCTCCCCGCCGGCATCTTCGCCGCAATCCCCGCCAGCGTCTGCATCAACGCCGCTACATCCGTCACCGTCACATCCGGCGCATACCGCAACCCATCCGCCGGCAACCCTGGAGCCCATTGCCACGCCGGTCTCGACTCGCTGGGCAGTGCCACTTCTCCCGCAACCCCCGGAGCCATCGCCACCGCCGTCACCTCCGGCAACACCGCCGGAAAACTCGTTCCACCCACACATCCCGCCGTCGCCAGCACGGTCATCCCCTGCGCCGCCGCCTGCTTCGCTTCTATCTCAAACGCCGTCCGCGCCGCCGCGCTTAAATCATCCACACAAGCCGTCGACTGCAGCGCCACCACCCGCGCCGCATTCGCGCTCACCACGTCATCCATCTGCCCCGGCAAATCCGTCGCCGCCACCGCCGCACCCAGCACACTCGACTTCGCCGTCAACCCATCCAGCCCACTCACCGCCAGCACACTCGCCGCCAATGCCCGCGGTACCACCGGCACGGCCGTATTCGCCACCACCTGCGTCCCACCCACCGCATAAGCATGGAGACCCGGAGCAAACGCCTGCTCCACCTGGCTCGCCGTCCCGCTCAACGTCACCCGCAAACCCGACGCCGCCACGTCCACACTGAGACCTTCGCTCTCCGCAAAAGCCTTCACCGCAGCCACGCTGTCCGCCGCCCCAAACCGCGCCCCAAACGCCACCGGCGTCAGCCACTGGTGATAACTCGCCGACCCCACAGTCTGCTGCTCCACCAGGAGCTGATCCAGCTCCGCCATCCGCGCCGCATCAGGCGTCAGATAAAGCCGCACCATCACCGGCGTAGCCGCAGGCGTCACGCCCAGATCCACCGCTCCACTGGGAACCGCCGGCACACGCGCCACCGCAGCCCATTGCCCCCATCCCGGGGTCGTTAGGCAAACAAAAGAAAGCGCGAAACACAGGGCAAGTACAGTGGCCGAACGTAGCTTCAACATAGTGATAACTCGATTGTTCCTGACCACCCACCAAAACACAAGAATCAGAAGCGTCACACCCCCGAACGGACGTGTAATAAGACGCAACCTGCGAACTTCGCCGTGGCACGGCTACCGCCATTACCCTCGCGCCCGCCCACGCACCTGAGCTTGAACTTACATCACAGTTGCAGTTGCTGTTGCTGTTGCTGTTGCGTTTGCAGTTGCAGTTGCAGTTGCAGTTGCAGTTGCTGTTGCAGTTGCTGTTGCTGTTGCGTTTGCAGTTGCGGTTGCAGTTGCGGTTGCGGTTGCCTGAAGGTACCCCGAGGCTTCAGCCTCGGGTCTCATAGCGTGTCAACAAAGTGGGCTTTAGCCCCTGGGGTATGCCCTCCCCGAACCTGGCACAACAGCACGGGAACCTTCATAGACCCATAAGCCAGGAGCCTGACCCCAAACCTAAACAGCCCACAAAGTCAGGCCCCATATCCACAACCTCAGACACGGGGCCCACTACGCTCTACCCTCTACCCACTACCCACTGCTACTTCGGCTCCGGCCCCCTCACCACCTGGACAAAATCCTCAATCCGGATCTTCCGCGCAAACGCCGCCTTCACATCCTCCGCCGTCAGCGCCACATACTTCGCCGCCGCCCGTGAAGGCTCATCCAGCGGCAGACCCATCTGTGCCCGCGCCAGCAAACCACCCGCCACCGCTCCCTGGCTCGACTCCGACAACGGCAGCTGCCGCAGCAGCAACGCCTTCGCCTGGTGCAGTTCCGCATCGCTCACCGGCGTCGTCCGCATCTGCTGCAGGTCGCGCTCAATCATCGCCCGCGCCTTCGACACGTTCCCCGGATCGCACCCATACGTCACCTCGTATGAAGCCCGCGTCTTGTTCGCCTGCATCCCGACATCCACGCTGTACACATACCCCGCCACCTGCCGCAGGTCGTGGTAAAGCCGCGTCGCATAAAAGCCGCCACCCAGCACATTGTTCCCCAGCTGCAGCGGATAGTAATCCGGATCGAACCGGTTCAAATCCAGTTGCTCCGCCAGCGTCACCTGGTCCTGCACGGCTTCCGAGTCCGGCACATTGGCCGCGGTCGCCTTGTTCACCGCCACCGCCGGAAACACCGTCTCCGGCTTGGGCCCGGCGGCCTTCCAGCCGCCAAACCACTTCTCCACCTGCGTGCGAGCCTCCGCCGGCGTCACATCGCCGATCACCACAATCGTCGTCAGGTCAGGCCGAATCGTATCCGCGTAATACTGCTTCACATCCGTCAGCTCAACCTTGCCCAGCGTCTCAGGAGTAGCCTCGCGCAGCGCCGGGTCTCCCTTCGGCAACAGACCGCGCTCCAGCGCCACCGTCGTCTTATAACCCGGGCTCTTCAGCGACCCCGCCGTGAACTGCACAATCTGCTGCTTGATCACCTTGAACGCCGCTTCCGGCAACGCCGGATGCAGCTCGTTGTCCGCCAGCAGCTCCATGCCCCGCGAGAAATTCTCCTTCAGCACCCGCAGCGAAAACCGCGCCCCGGCATCCTCACTCGCCGCAATATCGTCCAACGCCTTCTGATAAGCCAACCGGTCCAGCGTCGTCGTCCCGTACGAGTACAAGCCCTCCAGCAGCTCCGACAAGCCTTCCTTCCCCGCCGGCGTCTGCAGGTCCGCATTCGTCTGCACCGCTCCCGTCACCGAGATCGTCTTGCTCGTCGTGTCCGTTTTCACAATCAGCCGAATCCCATTCGCCAGCATCATGTCTGAAGCCGCAGCCGACGCCGTCGGCAGCTTCAGCGCATCCAGCGACGCCTTCGCCCACTCCGGCAGCACCACCGGCTTCGTCGGCGCACTCGTCAGCGACTCCGCCCCGCCAAACCCCTTCGCGGAAACCGGCTCCCCGCTCGGCACCGGCTTCAGCGTCGCCGTAATCGAGTTCGTCTCCGCCAGGTACTGCTTCGCCACGCGATTCACATCCGCCAGCGTCACCTTCTTCAGCGCCTCCACATCTTCATCAGGAGACTTCCGCCCCTCCGCCGCCAGCGCCGCCGACCACACCTCCGCCAGCCCCGGAATCGAGTTCCGCTGGAACTCCGCTCCCGCCACCTCACTCTTCTTCGCCGCTTCCACCAGCTCCGCCGGCACACCCTTGGCTGCATAATTCGCCAGGATCGACCGCATCTCCGTCATCGCCGCCGCCGTATCCTGCCCCGCCGGCAGCACCACAACACCATACCCCACGCTGGCCTTCGGATAGCTCTCCGCCACCCCAAACGCCGTCTGCAGCGCCTTACCCGCCGGAACCATCGCATACAGGTCCCCGCGCTGGCTCCCCAGCACATCCCCCAGAATCTGCGACGCCGCATAATCCGGCGAGTCCGTCCCCGGCAACCGGTAAGCAGTGAACCCGAGCACATACGGCAGGTTGCTGTTCAGCGTAAAGCTCTCGCTCTTCAGCGGCTGCAGCGTGATCTCCGGACGCTTCGGCAGCGGATGGTCCTTGATGTCCCCAAACAGCTCCTTCACCTTCGCAATCGTCGTCGCCGCATCCACGTCCCCGACGATCACCAGGATCGCGTTCCCCGGCGTATACCACTGCTTGTAAAAGTTCCCCAGCGCCTCACCCGTCGTCTTCTCAAACGACTCATACGTCCCCAGCGGATCATGCGCATAAGGCGTCCCCGCAAACATGTCCGCATTCAACCGATTAATAAACTTGTAAGTAGGATTCGAAAGGTCCCGCGCCACTTCCTGCTCAATCGCGCCCTTCTCCTGCGCCCACTCCGCCTGCGCGCTGTCCACACCTCGCAGGCACGAAGCCTGCGCCTGCAGCGCCACGTTGATGTCCGCCGCCGGCACGGTCGCAAAAAACTGCGTAATGTTCTGCTGCGTGTCCGCATTGTTCTGCCCACCCAGCTCCGCATAAATCGCCGAAGTCTGGTCCGCCGTCATCCCCGTGCATCCCCGGAACGCCATATGCTCCAGCGCATGCGCCGTCCCCGGAAACCCTTCCGGCGTCTCATTCCCGCCCACCATAAAATTCATCTCGACCGTGACCACCGGCGCCAGCGTATTGCGCACCACCACCACGCGCAGTCCATTCGGCAGCGTCTCGCGCACCACGCCATTCGCCTGCGCCGCTGCACCCACCGTCGCAACCATCCCAACAACCGCCGCAAAAAAACCTGCCCGAATCCTCATGTAAATCCCTTCCACTCCAAAAACCCAAATAAGTCCGCACACCAGCATAGCGAATCCGCCACATTCTGCCTCTCCCCGTGACGGGTTACACGCCATCTGCCTTAGTAACACCAATTCGTAGGACGAATCCCAATGCGAATCCGTGTCAACCTCCCGCATGCATTCGCCTTCTGGACCCTGGGCCCTGAACCCTGGGCCCTCCGACCGTCCCTCCCGCCGAAACTGGTAAACTCATAGTTTAGTGCCGCCCCAGCGCAGCACCTGTTCGGAGACCCCAATGACCCAGCAAAGCCCCACCACCTCCCTCCGCCTCAAAACCGGCCTCGCCGAAATGCTCAAAGGCGGCGTCATCATGGACGTCATGAACGTCGAGCAGGCCCGCATCGCTGAAGAAGCCGGCGCCGTCTCCGTCATGGCCCTCGAGCGCGTTCCCGCCATGATCCGCGCCGAAGGCGGCGTAGCCCGCATGGCGAACCCCAGGCTCATCAAGGAAATCATCGCCACCGTGTCCATCCCGGTCATGGCCAAGGCCCGCATCGGCCACTTCGCCGAGGCCCAGGTGCTGCAGCAGATCGGCGTCGACTTCATCGACGAGTCCGAGGTCCTCACCCCAGCCGACGAAGTTCACCACATCGACAAGCACGCCTTCACCACGCCCTTCGTCTGCGGCGCCAAGAACCTCGGCGAAGCCCTCCGCCGCATCGCCGAAGGCGCAGCCATGATCCGCACCAAGGGCGAGCCCGGCACCGGCGACGTCGTCCACGCCGTCCAGCACATGCGCCAGATCACCCGCGAAATCAAGGCCCTCACCGTCCTCACCGACCAGGAGCTCTACAACGCCGCCAAGGTCCACGGCGCGCCCTACGAGCTCATCTACATGGTCGCCAAATCCGGCAAGCTCCCCGTCCCCAACTTCTCCGCGGGCGGCATCGCCACCCCCGCCGACGCCGCTCTCATGATGCAGCTCGGCGCCGAAACCATCTTCGTAGGCTCCGGCATTTTCATGAAGGACGGCGCCAAGCCCCTCAACGTAAATAGGTATGTTGCCGGAGATGTCTATGAGGCGGGTGATTACTTCATCGACGATCCCATCAAAGAAGAGGATTTCGGCAAGCCCATTGATAAAAGCTTGATCGGCAAAATAAGGAACCCTCCAGAACGCGCCGAAGCCGTCTCCCGCGCCAAGGCCATTGTCCTCGCCACTCTCTACTTCAACGACGCCACCATCGTCGCCGAAGCCTCCGAAGCCGTC
>CAIQPK010000088.1 GCA_903873705.1 uncultured Acidobacteriota bacterium | reverse complement strand
CTCAACCGCCTCCGCGAGCTCGACGACATCTTCAACGGCAAGCTCTTCACCCTCGCCTCCAACAGCTACAACATCGAGCGCGCCACCGCCGAAGCCGACCTCCTCATCGGCGGCGTCCTCATCCCCGGAGCCGCCGCACCCAAAATCGTCACCCGCGCCATGGTCAGCAAGATGAAGAAAGGCGCGGTCATCGTCGACGTCGCCATCGACCAGGGCGGCTGCATCGAAACCGCCCGCCCCACCACCCACTCTGACCCCAGCTACCTCGTCGACGGCGTCGTCCACTACTGCGTCACCAACATGCCCGCCGCCGTGCCCAACACCAGCACGCTCGCTCTCACCAACGCCACCTTCCCCTACGTCATGAAACTCGCCAAACTCGGCGCAGCCGCGGCCATCAAGGCCGATGCAGGCATCGCCGAAGGCGTCAACACCTACGACGGCGTCCTCACCTACAAAGCCGTAGCCGAAGCACAGGGCCGCGAATTCACCCCCATCGCGAACCTGCTATAGAGGCCGCTGAAAGTCATGACGCGACTCTACAAATCGAAGTGGGCGTACGTAGCAGCCTGTGCTTTTTTCGCCGTGCTATCCGCGGTCGCATGGGCTCGCTGCGTTCACCCGGGCGCAGCAGCCACTCGCCCCTACTCCAACACCGAGTCGCTCATCTACCTGCTCGTCCCCTTCATGGCCGTGCTGCCCAAATTCAACAAGACCCAGAACATCCTGGAAAAGAGCCTCGTCCTGCTCACCACGCTTGAGCTGGTATGGATGCATCTCGGGGCCTGGCGCTTTCACGCGGTTCGGTGGTGCTCCCCTGCCGTTTACTGGATGATCTGCTTCGTCCTGCTCACCAGCATCACGCTCGGCCTGGCGCTGCGCACCATCCAGATCTTCCGCGCCTTGGATACTCCGAAATCCGCCTCACTCCTGCCGCCACACTCCACCACAACCGTATAGACTTCCTCCATGCCCACCGCCGCCGCACGCCGCCGTGCCGTCGTCATAACCCTCGGTGTGTGCCTGCTGCTGCTTTTCCTCGTTCCAGTCACCCTCAACGCCTTTAACCTCAAGGTCCTCAATCCCGACTCCCCCGAACAAACCCTCATTTTCATCGCGCTTTCGACGGTCACGTTCCTGCTCTTCGTCGGCGTACTCGTCCTGCTCGTCCGCAACGTCCTCAAGCTGTACGGCGACCAGCGCTCCCGCGTCCTCGGCTCCCGTCTCCGCACCCGCATGTTGGTCGGAGCCGTCCTGGTCTCGCTCGTCCCCCTCGTCTTTATGTTCCTCTTCAGCTATCTGCTGATGAATCGCAGCGTCGACCGCTGGTTCTCGCAGCCCGTCGTACAGATGCGTGACGACGCCGACAAGCTCGCCGCCGACCTGCTCGAATACGCCGCCGTCAACTCCCGCTCCGAAGCCGATTCCATGGCGGCCGCTCTCGACGGTCTCAACTTCGGTAACGGGGAAAAGGTATCACCCGCCACTGCCGCTGCCATTGATCAGGAGTTTGCGCGCCACGAGCGCACCCTTCAGGGCGGCTTCGCCATCATCTATGCGAACGGCCAGACGATCGCACAGAAGCACACACCCGACCTCACCTCCGGACGCATCGTCCTCCAATCGCTCACGCCCGTCACCGCTGAGGTCGACGACCCCGCCCGTCGCGGCTCAGCCGTCCAGGAAACCCTCATCGTCGGCTCGGGAGCTTCCGCCCTGCTCGCCGCCGCGCAAAAGCACAAAGACCCCATCTACTCGGTCGGCGGGGTCAACTACACGCTCGCCATTGCCACAGTGAAACCCGGCGTCGTCGTCCTCGCCGCCCTTCCTATCCCGGCGGAAATTACCGCCGCCACCCTCCGCCTTCGCGCTGGCGCCGACGAATACTGGACCCGCTACCGCGAGCGCCGCCTCGTTCGCAACCTCTACATGTTCCTCCTGCTGCTGACCACGGCGCTGGCCCTGTTCGCCTGCTGCTGGCTCGCACTCAACCTCTCCAAGCAGGTCACCCGACCCGTCGAGTCCCTCGCCGAAGCCATGGAAGCCATCGCCGCCGGCAACTACGCCCGCCGCGTCTCCGAGTCCCCCACCGAAGAGCTCGGCGAACTCACCACCAGCTTCAACGCCATGGCCGCCGACCTCGAGTCCTCCCGCGCACTCGCCGAGCAATCTACAGCCCAACTCTCCGAAGCCAATATCGCCCTGCAGGCCCGCCGGACGGAACTCGAAACCATTATCGAGACCATCCCCAACGGCGTCGTCACGCTCTCCACCGAAGGCCACATCATCGTCGCCAACCGCGCCTTCTCCGAGCTCCTGGACCCCGGGGGCCAAAAGCACTTCGTCGGCGTCTCGCTCGCCGACATCTTCACCCGCGAGATCAAGGACGCCATCGACCGTCTTCTCCGCCGCTCCCATCGCATGGGCAGCGCCTCGGCTGAAATGCAGATGCCCTCCGCCGCCGGCCCCATCCATCTCTCGGCCACCGTCGCCCTGCTGGAAAGCCCCGGGGGCATCGTCCGCCAGCACCTGGGCTACGTCCTCGTCCTGGAAAACATTACCGAACTCCTCCGCGCGCAGAAGCAGAGCGCCTGGAAGGAAGTGGCCCGCCGCGTAGCCCACGAGATCAAAATTCCCCTCACCCCCATCTCTCTGAACGCCGAGCAAATTCGAAGGCATATCGACCGCCTCATGCCGCTGCTCGCCGAGCGCAACGTCGTCAGCAACTCCCCGTCCGTCATCCAGCGCAGCTCCGAAGTCATCTCATCGTCCGTCGAGACCATGCGATCGCTGGTAGACCAGTTCTCCGCCCTCGCACAGTTCCCCAGCGCCCGTCCCACCCCCGCTGACCTCAACACCATCGTCGAAAACTCCCTCGCTCTCTTCGCCGGACGCATGCAGAACATCCGCGTCGTCCGCAAGTTCGCTAAAAACCTCCCGCTCGTCCTCGCCGACCCCGAAGCCCTCAAGCGCGCCCTCTCCAACCTCATCGACAACGCCGCCGAAGCCATGCAGAACTCGCTCCTCCGCGAGCTCCACATCGCCACCCGCCTGCTCGACTCCGGCATGCTCGAGCTCACCGTAGCCGACACCGGCCCCGGCCTCACCGACGAAATGCGCGAGCGCCTCTTCCTCCCTTACTTCTCCACCAAGGAGCGCGGCACCGGCCTGGGCCTCTCCATCGCCGCCCAGATCCTGCAAGAACATCAAGGCTCCATCCGCGCCGAACGCAACGTCCCCGCCGGCGCAAAATTCATCATGGAGCTCCGCCCCGCATCCAATGCGGATAGCGATACTGAAGCATCCCCACAAGCCGCAGGATCCATCCCTGTCGAGGAACGAGTCCACTGATGCCACGGTCCCTTAATCTCTTTTCTCTAATCTCTAATCTCTCGACTCTGCCCTTATGAATCACGTCTTAATCGTCGACGACGAAGCCGATATCCGCGACTCCCTCGAAGCCATCCTGCGCGAAGAGGGCTACATCGTCACCTGCGCCGGCTCGGCCGCCGAGGCCCTCGCCCTGCTCCGCGACGCCCCCTACCAGGCCGTGCTCCTCGACATCTGGCTCCCCGACGGCGACGGCCTCGACGTCCTCGCCAAAATCAAAGGACCCAACCCGCAACAACCCATAGCCGACTCCCCGGAAGTCATCATGATCTCCGGCCACGGCACCATCGAAGCCGCTGTCCGTGCCACGAAGCTCGGCGCCTACGACTTCCTCGAAAAACCGCTCTCCCTCGACCGCACCCTCCTCGTCCTGCGCAACGCCATGACCGCGCACCAGCTCCGCGAAGACAACCAGGAGTTCGCCCGTCAGCTCGCCGCCAAAGGCTCGGTCACCGGCACGTCGGTCCCCATGAAGGCGCTCCGCCAGCAAATCAAGCTCATGGCCCCCACCAACGGCCGCGTCCTCATCTACGGCGAGTCAGGCACCGGCAAAGAACTCATCGCCCGCGCCATGCATGCCGAATCCCTCCGCAGCGACCGCGTCTTCGTCGAGCTCAACTGCGCCGCCATCCCCGAGGACTTCATCGAAACCGAGCTCTTCGGCTACCGCCACGGCGCCGGCGGCCCCACCCAGCCCGCGGAAAAGCGCGGCACCTTCGAGCGCGCCGACGGCGGCACCCTCTTCCTCGACGAAGTCGGCGACATGAGCCTCAAGACCCAGGCCAAAGTCCTCCGCGCCCTCGACGAACAGCGCTTCTACCCCGTCGGCGCCAGCACCCCCGTCCACATCGACACCCGCGTCATCGCCGCCACCAACAAGGACCTCGAAGAAGAAATCTCCCGCGGCAACTTCCGCGAAGACCTCTTCTACCGCCTCAACGTCATCCCCTTCTTCGTCCCGCCGCTGCGCGACCGCAAGGAAGACATCCCGCTCCTCGTCAAGGAATTCCTACAGGAGTTCGGCGCCCAGTACGGCCGCCCCCGCGTAGAAATCTCCGACGCCTCCCTCGCCCAGCTCAAGAACTACCACTGGCCCGGCAACGTCCGCGAGCTTCGCAACGTCATCGAGCGCGTCCTCATCCTCAACCCCAAAGCCACCCGCCTCGAACCGAAGCATCTCCCCATGCTCGTCCAGCGCACCGACGGTCGCGCCGCCAACCGCGAAGAGTTCGCCACCCTCCTCCAGGCCCGCGAAGCCTACGAACGCGACTACATCCTCAAAGAACTAGACCGCTCCCACGGCAACGTAACCCGCGCCGCCGAAGCCCTCGGCCTCGAACGCTCCCACCTCTACCGCAAAATGAAAACGCTAGGCATCAACATCGGCGAGTGACTTTTTCTTGGTTGTCATTCCCGAAGGGAATCTGCGTTCTTCTTGCCTGGCTTTTCTTAGACAATTTCTCGAAAGAGAAATTGTCATTCCGAGCTAAAGCGAGGAATCTGCTTTTCTCCCGTTCTTGCGGTCGCCTGTTCTAGCCCTCGCTATACTTAGCCAACCACCGGAGGCCGGCTGTGGCAAGCTCAACGGTATTAACCAAACTCACCGATGCGATGAACAAGAAGCATATCGTCAACTTCGCGCGTCCTTTCGAACCCGGAACCTTCACCGGATATGTACTGGATGTCGGAGCGAAGTTCTTTCTTCTAGCTTCCATCGATGACGGCTTCGAGTTCGAACAATACTCCGTCTTGAGAGTCGCCGATGTGCGCCGTCTCCAGTCTCCCGCGAAATATGAATCTTTTTACAAAGCTGCACGCAGGCTCCGCGGCGACAAGATGCCCCGCAGAATCAAGGTTGATCTGACCAATCAGCGATCAGTCGTTCACTCGGTCAGCGCTCACCTTCTGACAGTTCACTTCGAAATGGCATCTCCGGACACGTGCAATATCGGACGACTTATCAACAGCGACAGCACAGGCTTCGAGCTTCTGGAAATTGCCCCAGGAGCCAAATGGGACAAGAAGCCCCGATACTTTCGGTTCGCTGGAGTCACCCGCATCGATCTTCCTGGTCGATACGAAAAAGCGTTACTGCTGGTTGGGGGAGAAGGACCTGACTAACGGGCCTCTATCATCCAGTAAATCCCAACAGCAAAAATACAAACCCATGACATCTCCGTGACACCCCGTCACACCCAGAAATCGTACCCTCACCCTGTGATCACGGCCACCAAGTCCTTCCGCGCCATCCCCGCGTCGGACCTCCCCTCCCTCGACCTCGCCTCCGAGCTCGAAACCCACGGCTACGTCCTGATCCGCAACCTCATCCCCCCCGCCGACATCCTCCCCCTACTCACCGACGTCACCGAAGTCCTCAACAAGGCCAACTGGCTAGCCCCTCGAACCAACCCCACCGACCGCATCGCCAACCGCGCCGCCGCCTGCTCCGAAGACGACCCCAACGCCGACTACCGAGAAGTCCGCCACAACGTCTTCAGCCTCCCCCGCTTCCAGGGCCTCCCTCACCACCCCGCGCTCACGGCCATGATGAAGCAGCTCACCGGCCCGGAGCTCCTCATCCTCCCCCGCCCCGCACCGCGCCTCATCTTTCCCGACTACGAGCCCGGCATCATCCACGCCCACCAGGACTACAACCCCGCCGCCGGTCACCACCACACCTTCACCGCCTGGATGCCGCTCCACGACTGCCCCATCAACCAGGGCCCGCTCCGCATCCTCGAAGGCTCACACCGCTACGGCATCCAGCCCGACCCCACCCACACCGGCTTCATTCCCGCAGGCACCGAGCGCGGCGACGCCTGGGCCATCGGCGCCATCCACGCCGGAGACGTTCTCCTCTTCAACAACCTCACCATCCACGAGGCCGCACCCAACACCTCCAACCGCCTCCGCCTCTCCCTCGACTGCCGCTTCCAAAGTTACCTCCACCCCACCGACCCCGCGCTCTACACCTTCGTCGCCGGCGGCGGCCGCAGCTGGGAGTCCACCTACGCCAACTGGCCCGCCTCGTACAACCACCTGAAGTTCTACTGGACCCACCTCCCCCTCAACTTCAAGCCCTCGATCGCTGACCTCGCCAACCTCATCCAGACCGCACCCTCCCCCCGCGACCGCGCCCGCTACGCCAACGTCCTCCACCAGATCACCGCCCAGAATTTCGCGAACACATCATCCACTCGCGAACCCGCACTCCAGTCATGACCGCAGCCGCCACTCCCCGCGCCAAGTACGTCCTCTGGACCCTCATGGCCGCCGCCGCTCTCTCCGTTCTCTTTTACAGCGAAGTCCCCATCTTCCAGAAGGCCCAGGAACGCGAGCAGCTCTACCACTTCCGCTGGACCCTCTACCCCCACATCGCCACCGCCACCCTCGCCTTCCTCACCGGCCCGTGGCAATTCTCCACCCGACTCCGCCGCCGCAACCCGCGCGTCCACCGCATCCTCGGGCGCGTGTACGCCGCCTGCGTCTTCATCGCTGCTCCCACGGCCTTCATCTCGACACTGCTGACCCATTACCCGAACGCCATCTACTTCGAAACCGGCATCGCCGTCCAGGCCAGCGCGTGGGTTCTCACCACCGCACTCGCCATCACCTTCGCCATCCGACGCCGCCTCTCCACGCACCGCACCTGGGCCATCCGCTCCTACGCCGTCACCTTCACCTTCGTCCTCACCCGCGTTCTCCAGCCCATTCCCGCCTGGAACCGCCTCGGCCGCTTCTGGTTCGCCGTAGCCACCATCGTCATTACCCTCCTCGCAGCCCTTTCTCCCGAACTGTCTCGCCTCCTGACCGCACCCTTCCGCCGCTCCAGCTCCATCGCCGTCACCAGTTAGCCAGCACCATGGCCGGTATACTGGCCTCCATCCCCACGGAGACCACCATGCCCAGCATCCGCCTGTCACTCATCCTCGCCCTCGCCGCCACGACAGCCGTCCACGCCCAGCAGCCCTCCCTCCTCGATATCTACCGCGACCTCCACGCCAACCCCGAGCTCTCCCACTACGAGGCCCGCACCTCCGCCATCCTCGCCGCCGCCCTCCGCTCGGCCGGCTACACCGTCACCGAGCGAGTCGGGAAATATCCCGACGGCTCCCAGGCCTACGGCGTCGTCGCCATCATGAAGAACGGCCCCGGCCCCACGCTCCTCGTCCGCGCCGACATGGACGCCCTCCCCATCATCGAAGAGACCGGCCTCCCCTACGCCTCGCACGTCATGACCAAAACCAAATCTGGCCAGGACACCGGCGTCATGCAGGCCTGCGGACACGACATTCACACCACCGTCCTCATCGGCACCGCCCGTGCCCTCGCCGCCGCCAAAGCGCAGTGGCACGGCACCCTCATGCTCATCGGCCAACCCTCTGAGGAGACCATCGACGGCGCTAAGGCCATGCTCGCCGACCGCCTCTACGAGCGCTTCGGCCGTCCCGACCGCATCATCGGCCTGCACGACACCAACACTCTCGAAGCCGGCAAAGTAGGCATCCACGCCGGCCCCGCCATGGCCAGCTCCACCTCCATCGACGTCACCATCAAGGGCATCGGCGGCCACGGCGCTTACCCCCAGCTCGGCCGCGACCCCATCGCCCTCGCCGCCCTCTACATCACCCAGATCCAAACCATCGTCAGCCGCGAAGAAGACCCCCAGGACCCTGCCGTCATCACCGTCGGCTCGATCCACGGCGGCACCAAGCGCAACATCATCCCCGACGAGGTCAAGCTCGAGCTCACCGCCCGCGCCTTCAGCGCCCGCAGCCGCGAAACCATCATCACCGGACTCCAGCAGATGGCCGCCGGCATCACCACCTCCGCCAACCTCCCGCCCGAAAAGGCCGCCACCGTGAAGATCCTCGAAGACGAGTCCACCCCCGTCCAGTCCAACGACCCCGCCCTCACCGCCCAGGTCAAAGCCACCCTCATCAAAGCCCTCGGCGCCGCCAATGTCGTCGACGCCGAAAAGCTCATGGCCTCAGAAGACGTCGGCGTCTTCGGTCTCGCCTCATTCGATCCCTTCCATACACCCCAGCAACCCGATATCCCCGTCGTCTACTTCCGCCTCGGCGCCATGGACCCCGCCAAACTTTCCACCGCCCGCGCCGCCGGCAAGGAGCTCCCCGGCATGCACACCAGCCGCTTCGAGCCCCTACCCGAACCTACCATTCAGACCGGCACCACCGCCATGACCGCCACCGCGATCTCGCTGCTCCAGTAATTCGCCCTGCCTCCACCTGCCTCAAATTCGAACATAGCTTTGTGACGGCGATCACAATTCAATTCGGCATCAATCAATAAGCTGATCAAACGGTTGATCTGCTCTCGGCGACAGCCGCAACTTATGATGCCAACGGCGCCGCCCCGCATCCTCGATAAGCCCGCTATGCGGTACGGTGGCGCGATTGCCATGGTGGCCCTCGGGCTGGCGCTGCGCCTGCTCATGGTGCACCTGCTGCGCCAGTCGATTCCCGCCTACATTACCTTTTATCCTGCTGTGATGGCCGCCGCCATTATGGCCGGCTTGTGGCCCGGTGTCATGGCCACGCTCCTGTCGGCATTGGTGGTCGACTTCGTCGTCCTCTCCCCGACTGGGCACTTCGCCATACTCAGCCCCGTTGACGTCACCACCACCGCCTTCTTCGTCGGCATGGGCCTGCTCATGAGCTGGGCAGCCGAGCACTATCGCCGCAGCCAGAGAAGGCTGACCGATTCAGCAGAAACCCAGCTCGAACTCTTCGTCGAATACGCACCCGCCGCTCTCGCCATGTTCGACCGCGACATGCGCTACCTCCGTGCCAGCCGCCGCTGGTTGTCCGACTACGGCCTCGGCGACCGTGATCTCACCGGCCTCTCCCACTACACCGTCTTCCCCGACGCGCCCGAACACTGGAGAGAAGCCCATCGCCGCGGACTGGCTGGAGAAGTCCTCAAGAGCGACGCCGACTCCTGCCTGCGCGCCGATGGCAGCACCCAATGGCTCCGCTGGGAAGTACGCCCCTGGAACGACCCCTCAGGCGGAATCGGCGGGATCCTCATCTTTACCGAGGACATCACCGAGCGCAAGCGTACCGAAGCCCAGCTCCAGCAGCTCGCCCGCACCTATGCCGTCTTGTCCGATATCAACCAGACCATCGTCCGTGAGAAGGACCAGGCAGCGATGCTGGAAGCCGCCTGCCGCATCGCCGTCGACAAGGGCCAGTTTCAAATGGCCTGGATCGGCATGACCGACCCCGCCACGCAGCAGGTAAACATCATCGCTTCCAGCGAAGACGAAGACGGATACACCCGCAGCGTTGGAATCGACTCGACCACCTCCCAGGCTCTCGGCGGCCCGGCCGGACGCTGCCTTCGTTCCGGCAACCACGTCGTTTGTAACGACATCGAGAATGATCCGATCTACAAGCGCTGGAAAGACCAGGCCCGCCAACGCGGCTTTCGCTCCTCTGCCGCATTTCCGCTTACATTGCAGAACAACGTTGTCGGCACCTTCGTTCTCTATGCTGCCGAACCCGGATTTTTCGATGACCGGGAACTGATCCTGCTCGACGAAATGGCCATGGACATTTCCTTCGCCATGGAGGTCGCGCAGCAGGAGCAGGCGCGCCGGAAGGTCGAAGGGGAGTTACGCTGGCGCACCGCTTTCTTCGAGGCCCAGATGGAGTCCTCCAGCGACGGCATCATGGTCAAAGACGACAAGGGCGACGTCATCTTTCGCAATCGCCGCTTCGCCGAGGTTTGGAAGATGCCGGACGCCATCGCTCAGGATCCGGACGCTTCGGCGCAGGTCCAGTTTGCCCTGGCAAACGTCAAGGACCCCGAGCAACTCATCAGGAACACCGAAGCCATCCACACCCACCCTGATGACACCAGCCAGGACGAAGTCGAACTGCGCGACGGCACGCTGCTCAATCGCTACACCTCGCCGGTAAAAGACAGCACCGGGAAGTACTACGGCCGCCTCTGGGTCTTCCAGGACATCACCCAGCGCCGCCAGATCGAGCAGCAGCTCCGCCAGTCGCAGAAAATGGAAGCCGTCGGCCAGCTCACCGGCGGCATCGCCCACGACTTCAACAACCTGCTCGGCATCATCCTGGGCAACCTCGATCTCCTTGAGCGCCTCGTTGCCGGCAACGAGCCCGCACTCCGCCGCGTCCGCACCGCACAGATGGCCTCGCAGCGTGGAGCCGACGTCACCCGTCGCCTGCTCTCGTTCTCCCGCAACAACGATCTCAGGCCCGTGCCCACCCAGCTCCACGACAGCGTCCGCAACGTGCTCGGCCTCGCCCGCACCCTCGGCCCGGATCTCCACTTCGCGCTCCAGTTCGATGAGTCCGTGCCCGTCGTGCGCGTCGACCCATCCGCGCTCGAAAACGCCCTCCTCAACCTCGTCGTCAACGCCCGCGATGCCATGCCCAACGGCGGCATCGTCAGCATCGCAACGGAAGTGAGTACCCTCGATCACACACATCCCTTGGTCAAGGTTGGCGAAATCAAACCCGGCCCCTACGCCGCCATCCTGGTCTCCGACACCGGGCAGGGCATGTCGGTCGAGACCATGGAGCGCGTCTTCGAACCCTTCTTCTCCACCAAGCTGCAGGGCAAAGGTACCGGCCTCGGCCTTCCCATGGTCTACGGATTCGTCCGCCAATCCGGCGGCGCTATCCGCATCTACAGTGAGCTCGGCCACGGCACCACCGTCACCGTTTACCTTCCCCTCACCCACGCCATCTCCGCGCAGCCGTCCCTCGCGCCGCCGCCCCTTGCGTCCGGCCTACCCGGCGTCAAAGTGCTCGTCGTCGACGACGAACCCGAACTGATCGAGATCGCCGAAGCCTACCTTCACGCCATGGGCTATACCGTCTTCACCGCCGAAAGCCCGGAAGCCGCACTCGACATCGCCGCCAACCAACCCGGCCTCCATCTGCTCATCACCGACATCATCATGCCCGGCCGCATCAACGGCGTCGAACTCGCCCGCCGCGTCCGCGCCCAGGTCCCCCACATCAAGGTCATTTACACCTCCGGCTACCCCGCCGATGCCATGGCCGATCGCGGCCTGCCCGTGATCGATGGCAAACTGCTCCGCAAACCCTACCAGCGCCCCGACTTTGAAGCCGCCGTAACCGAAGCCATGGCGTAACCTCCAAAGGCGTAACCCAAACCACCTCGGGCCCGTCCTCTCTCTACGAGACGACGAGCCCGATATCGTTAGCTCAACAAACCAGCTGCAAAACGCCCCAGCTTACTTCGGCGTTATCCGGAACAGCCCACCGGTAGGTCCGCCACGGTTGTCCTCGATCATCCAGAGCGCGCCATCCGGTGCCTCTTCGATATCGCGGACCCGCTTCCCCACCGGCCACCGCTCCGCCGGCTTGGCGCCGCCCTTGCCATCGAACGTGATGTGCAGGATCGCCATCGAAGCCAACCCGCTGATCAGGCCAGAACCCTTAAGCTGCGGGAACATCGATCCCTTGTAGAACATCAGATTGCCCGGAGCAATGATCGGCGTCCAGTAAATCACCGGCTTGGCCAGATCAGCCCTTGAATCCGGGCTCGCGATCGGAACGCCGTCATAGTTGGTCGCATACGATACCAGCGGCCAGCCATAATTCTTGCCTTTCTCGATCAGGTTCAGCTCGTCGCCACCCTTCGGTCCGTGTTCCACTTCCCACAACCGGCCGTCCGGTGCGAACGCCAGCCCATAAGGCGTGCGATGCCCGCTGCTCCACGTCTCCGCAGGCGTCAGGTTCGGCCCAGGGAACGTGTACGTTCGCAGCACGGGAGCCGTCTTCGCCGCCTCGGTATTCTTCGCCGGATCGATCACCGGAACGCTCGCCGCCCCGGTCTTTCCAGCCCACGGATTCCCGGGAGCAGGCTTGCCATCCAAAGTCAGGTGCAACACCTTTCCCAGCGGCTGGTTCGGGTCCTGCGCGGGGGTAAAGCGCTGCCGGTCGCCGCTCGTCATAAACAGCGACTTCCCATCGGGAGCAAACGCAATCTGCGCCCCGAACTGCCCGCCGTCACCGCGCTCGGCATCATGCCAGATCACCTTCAAACCCTCAAGGCTCGCCGAATCCTTGCCAATCTTCAGCTGCGCCTTCGCCAGCGCCAGCCCCGATCCCGGAGCATTATCGCCCGGCTCCGAGTACGTCAGATAGACGCCCTGGTCCTTCGCATACGTCGGCGAAACATAAATTCCCAGCATCCCGCCCTGGCCCTTGTACTCCACCTTCGGAGCATTCGCCACCGGCGTCTTCTCGCCCTTCTGCGTCACCAGCCAGATCGGTCCAACCTTCTCCGTAATCAGCATCCGCCCATCAGGCAGGAAGGCAATCCGCCACGGCAGGTTGAACGTCGCCACCGGCGTAACGTTGAAAGGCACGGTAGCCTCGGGCTTCTGCTCACCCGCGTTGATCTGCGCCTGTACATGGGTCGCCGTCAAGGCCACAAACAACCCAGCGATCGCTAACTGTTTCATGATGTATTTTCCCTCTATGCGTATGGATACGGATGGATCGCTGCGATAGTCGCAACGCACTCCATATTAGCAATGCGCGCGAAGCCTTGAAAAAGGGAGTGTAACCCGCGCTCCATTTTCTGTTTCAACCAACGGAAAGCCGTCCCTGAATCCTGCGAAGCGACCATCATAGATGGCGAAAAAATACGATGCAAATCGTATATTTCCACCAAGCCTGAAAAGGCGTCCACAACCCAATAATTGAGCGCATGGACCCCACTCACCGGCCTTTCTTGGCTCAATCGCTCTGAGCTCGTGAATAACCCGAACACGCCGCCATTGCACCGTCCACCCTCACGCGACGCTCCACCCCAGCAACTACAATAAAGCCTGATGCCGTACACCATCGCCGCCCTCTACCGCTTCACCCCCATCGCCTCACCCGCCGCCCTCCGCGACGCGCTCCGCCTCGCCTTCTCGCCGGACGACCTCTGCGGCACCCTCCTCATCGCCCCCGAAGGCATCAACGGCACCTTGGCCGCCTCCCCCGCCACCATCGACCGCCTCCTCGCCACCCTCGCCGAAGCCACCGGCCTCCCCCGCTCCGACGTCAAGTTCTCCACCTCCGACGACCTCCCCTTCGGCCGCCTCAAGTTCCTCGTCAAAAAGGAAATCATCGCCTTCCGCAAGGCCACCGTCGACACCACCCGCCCCGGCACCTACGTCGAACCCGCACACTGGAACACCCTCATCGCCGACCCCGGCGTCCTACTCCTCGACACCCGCAACACCTACGAAATCGAGGCCGGCACCTTCACCGGCGCCGTCGATCCCCACATCGAACACTTCTCCGACTTCGCCACCTACGTCCGTGAGAACCTCAACCCCGCCACCACTCCCAAAGTCGCCATGTTCTGCACCGGCGGCATCCGCTGCGAAAAAGCCTCCGCCTTCATGCTTCAGGAAGGCTTCCGCGAGGTCTACCACCTCAAAGGCGGCATCCTCAAATACCTCGAAGAAACCCCAAAAAGCGAAAGCAAATGGCAAGGCGACTGCTTCGTCTTCGACCGCCGCCGCGGCGTCAGCCACGATGACTTCGAAAACTAAACACATCGCCGCTGCTGTGGAAGCTACTCACCGCAGTTGTGCAAGCTACGCGCCGCAGTTGTGCAAGCTACGCGCCGCTTTTGTGCAAGCTACGCGCCGCTTTTGTCGTTGCTTGAAGGTACCCCAAGGCTTCAGCCTTGGGTCTCATTGCAGCTCCACGAACTGGGCTTTAGCCCCTGGGGTAGATCTTCAGCTAAGGTCTGCACAATTCCAGCAGCTGATGCACCCCACAATTGTCATGCCTTTGTAGTTCTGGACGAATCCCACATTCTCCGTAGATACTCTAACCCCTATGCGCATTTTGATCCCCGGAGGCTCCGGACAAGTCGGCACCCTCCTCGCCCGCCACCTCCACACCGCCGGCCACGAAGTCACGGTCCTCTCCCGCCACCCCAAAGACCACCCCGAGCAGTCCTGGCGCACCCTTGCCTGGGACGGCGTCAACCAGGGCGCATGGGCGCAGGAAATCGACTGCTCCGACGCCGTCATCCATCTCTCCGGCCGCAGCGTCAACTGCCGCTACAACAAGAAGAACCGCCAGGAAATCTTCGACTCCCGCATAAAGCCCACGCTGCTCCTCGGCAAAGTCATCGCAGCGTCCAGCAATCCGCCACGCATCTGGATGAACGCCTCCACCAGCACCTTCTACAAAAACGCCTACGGCACGCCGCAGGACGAGTTCACCGGCGAACTCGGCGACCTGCCCTCCGAGCGCGGCACCCGCGAGCCCGCCGACCAGCCCGAAACCTGGTCCTTCTCCATCGACGTCGCCCACCGCTGGGAAGCCGCCCTCGCCGAAACTCCCACACCCAAAACCCGCAAGATCCGCCTCCGCTCCTCCATGACCATGAGCCCCGACGCCGGCGGCGTCTTCAGCGTCTTCTCCAAACTCACCCGCCTCGGCCTCGGCGGCACCCAGGGCACCGGCTCGCAATACGTCTCGTGGATTCACGACGCCGACTACTGCCGCATCACCGATCTACTTCTCGAACACCCCGAAATTACCGATGAAACCGACGGCGTCGTTAACATGACCGCCCCAGAACCCCTCCCGAACCACGACTTCATGCGCATCCTCCGCGAGGCCTGGGGCGTCCCCATCGGCATCCCCGCCCCCGCTCCCCTGCTCGAAATCGGCACCTTCATCATGGGGACCGAAAGCGAACTCGTACTCAAGAGCCGCAACGCCGTCCCCGGCCTGCTACTCAAGCACGGCTATGAATTCCAGTTCCCCACCTGGCAACAAGCCGCTAAGGATCTCGTAGAACGCACCCGGTTCAAATCAGTCCCCAGCCCCACGACCAAACCCAACCTCTAAAACAACGAAGGCAAACTCATCGATCTGTCATCTCGACCGGACCCTGAGCTTGTCGAAGGGGCAGTGGAGAGATCCCCGCATTTACACGCGCTGTTGCTTGTTCTACTTCGCGAAACTTAGCGTTAAACTCCGCGAACATTGCGTCAAGGCACTTGCCGGTGCTGTGGTTCGAAAGGACCCCTACCGCAACCGCCGATACCGCACCGTACCCTCTTCATCCCCCGCCCCCGCAAACGACATCCCACACCGCTCCATCACCTTGATCGACTCCGGCAACGACGGAAACGTCTGCGCGCTCACCGACCGCACATTCTTCCTCTTCAGCAACCACTCCACCAGCGCCACCGCAGCCTCCGTCCCATACCCCTTCCGCTGGAACGCCGGCAAAGTTGAGTACCCAATCTCCACATCCCCCTCCGCCTTCGGAAACCCACCCACCGCCCCAATCAGCGTCTTCCCGCAGCCATAAGAGTCAGGCAGCACCACGTACCGGTGCCACCCCGCCGTCTTCGGCTCATCGATCAACTGCTTGCTGATCATCTCGAAAACATGCAGCTCCCAATGCTCCGGCGGCCACTCCGGCGTCAGCCGCGCATGAATCACCTTCGCCAGCGACCCATCCGCCAGCGCCTCGCTCGCCATCATCTCCGGCGTAATCGGAACCAGCCGCAAACGGTCCGTCTTTAAATCGTCGGCACCACCCGCCGAGCACGAACTGAACGGCCAGATCACTCCGCGTCCTCCGCGTTCACCCGCTCCCGCTGCTGCTTTTCCGCAATCTGCTCCAGCTGCCGCCGCCAGTCCAGGTCTTCCACAAATCCCCGCGAAGCCCGCCACTCCTCCTGCACCTTCACAAACAGCTCCAGAAAGACCCGCGTCCCCAGCAGCGATTCAATGTCCTTCCGCGCCGAAGTCCCAATCTTCTTCAACATCGATCCCTGGTTCCCGATCAGGATCGCCTTCTGCCCCTCGCGCTCCACAAAAATCGCCGCCGCAATCTTCGTCACCGGCAGCTTCCCATCGCGCAACTTCTTCAGCGACTTCGGCTCTTCATACCGCTCAATCACCACCGCCGCCGCATAAGGAACCTCCTCACCCGTCAGCATCAAAATCTTCTCCCGAATCAGCTCCGCCACCAGGAACCGTTCCGGCTGATCGGTGAGCTGGTCCTTCGGAAAATACCGCTGCCCCTCCGGCATCAGCCGCACACAGGTATCCAGCAGCAACTCCAGCCCCTCACCCTTCTTCGCCGAAATCGGAATCATCTCGGCAAAGTCATGCAGCGCTGACCAATGAGCAATCAGAGGCAGCAGCGCACTCTTCGGCAGTGCATCCATCTTGTTCAACACCAGGATCACCGGGCAATCCAGCTTCTTCACCAGCTGCAGCGCAAAATCATCCTCAGCTTTGGATAGCGCCCGCTTATGCTGCCCCAAAGTCTTGATCTTCGGGCCGTCTGGACCCTGGGCCCTGGACCCTGGCCCCTCCACCGCCGGCAGGCGGTGAGTAGCGTCCACGATAAACAGCACCGCATCCCGCGACTCCAGCGCATCATGCACTTCCTGCATCATCCGCCGGTCAAGCTGCGTCTCCGGCTTATGCACCCCCGGCGTATCCACCAGCACAATCTGCGCCATCGACCGCCCCGGATCGCCCTTCGCCTTCTTCCGCAGCGGCAACTCCAACACACCCTGAATCCGTGTCCGCGTCGTCTGCGGCTTATGCGTAACAATAGCCAGCTTCTGCCCCAGCAGCTTGTTCAACAACGTCGACGTCCCCGCATTGGGCCTGCCGACAATCGAAATAAATCCCGTCCGTAATGCCATCTTTATATGATGACACTTCTCACCCCAATCCACGCTTCCAAACAACGAACACCGTCATCTCGACCGAAGGCCGCGCCCTTTGCGGCCGCAGTAGAGAGATCCCCGCATTCAGCTCTTGCCGTTGCTCTGCCGTCGCCGTTGCTGTTGCCGTTGCCGTTGCCGTCGCCGTCGCCGTTGCCGTTGCCGTTGCCGTTGCCGTAGCCGTAGCCGTCGCCGTCGCCGTTGCCGTAGCCGTCGCCGTTGCCGTTGCCGTTGCCGTTGCTGTTGCTGTTGCTGTTGCCGTTGCCTGAAGGTACCCCAAGGCTTCAGCCTTGGGTCTCATACCGCCGCAGAAAAAGGGCTTTAGCCCCTGGGGTATGCTCTCTCCCGAAGCGCCCCTACTCAGGCTCGCTGGAACTAGGCACCAACCCACCCACCAGCCCCACCCTCACCCGCTCCACCAGCCGGTCCGTCGACGCCACCACCTCCAGCCGCAGCGGACCGTCCTCCACCACCTCGCCCGGCAGCGGTATATGCCCCGCAATCTCGCTCACCAACCCACCCACCGTCGTCGCCTCATACCCCGTCAGCAACTGCGGCAGCGTCTGCTCCTCGGCGCCTTTCTCTTCCTCATCCGCCTCCCGAGCCTCAGCCTCAGCCGCCCCCGCGCGAGCCTCCAGCCTCTCTCCAAAGAGCTCCCTCAACCGCCCCACCTCAAAGCTACCCGAAACCAGGTAAGTCCCATCATCCTCAACCACCGGAGCATCATCATCCTCCGGCTCATCATGCTCGTCTTCAATATTCCCGACGATCGCCTCAATCAAATCCTCAATCGTCACCAGCCCCGCAACGCCGCCATACTCATCAATCACGATCCGCATATGCTGCTTCTCGCGCTGCATCTCGCGCAGCAGCTCATTCACTTTTTTCGTCTCGGGCACAAACGCCGCCGGCCGTTGAATCCGCGTCACCCGCTGGCGCCCCGCATCGTCATCGCGAACCCCTAGCAGGTCCCGCGCAAACGCAATCCCGGTAATCGTATCCAGCGTCCCCGCATACACGGGCACGCGCGAAAAGCTGTGCCCATTCACCTCCGCCGTAAACTCCTCCAGCGTCATCGTGTCGGGCACCGCAAACATCTCGGGCCGAGGCGTCATCACCTCCCGCACCACCTTGTCGCCAAACTCCACGACACTCCTTACCAACTCACGATCACTCTCCTCAAAAATCCCTTCTTCCTCACCCGCCTCCAGCAGCGCATCCATCGCCTCGCTCGGATGCTCCGGCTCCTCCGCATCCTCCGGCTCCGCCAGGCTCGCAATCGACAGCAGCAGCCCCAGCGTCAGCGTAATCGGCAACACCAAATAGAACAGCGCCGCATAAAGCGCCACCACCTTCGCTACCCAGTCGCCACGCGTCCGCGTAAAGAACACCTGCGGCAGCAGCCGGTCAAAAAACATCACCACCAGCAATAGCTCAAACGCCGTCCGCGCAATCTCTCCCGGCGTCCGGATCGTAATCCCATGCAGCCGCATCGCAAACATGAACGCCAGCCCACCCAGCGCCACCTGCCGCAACACCGAAGCCGACGTAGCCGCCGACTCCCGCGTCAACCGCAGCCGCGGCTCAACCAGCTCTTCCCACGCGTCGATATTCTCCGCATACTCCCGCGAAAGAAACTTCCCCATCTCGAAATAAATGCGGTCAGCATAAGCCGCCAGCGCCAGCACACCCAGCAACACCGTCATCGTCAGCGGATAGACCCAGCTCATCGCGCCACCCGCTTCTTCAGTTGCGCGCGACGCGGTTTCGTTACTTTTCCAGCATCGCCACTCCGCACCACAACCCTCTTAGGCTTGTCATTCCGCAGCGCCGCCACTCCCTTGGGTTTGTCATCCCGCACCACTACCCTCTTAGGATTGTCATTCCGCAGCGCAGCGGAGGAATCTGCTTCTGTCGTTGCAGTTGCCTTTGTCTTTGCTGTTGCCTTTGCCTTTGCCTTTGCCTTTGCCTTTGCCTTTGCCTTTGCTGTTGCCTTTGTCTTTGCTGTTGCCTTCGTCTTCGTCTTTGTCTTTGCTGTTGCCTTCGTCTTCGTCTTTGCCTTTGCTGTTGGCTTCGCCTTTGCCGTTGTCGTTGGTCTTGCTTCTAGGTACCCCGAGGCTTCAGCCTCGGGTCTCATACGCCCACCAACAGACGGGGCTTTAGCCCCTGGGGTACGCCTCCCCTTCCGCGGCCCCCCACCCTCCACCCGGCCAATCAACCCCATAGGCAGCTTCAACCCCACCCGCAGCTCCGCCTCCCGCTCCGCCATCTCCCCACCATCCACCTCATGGTCCATCCCCGCCAGATGCAGCAACCCATGCAGCAGCAACACCCGCACCTCATCTCCCAGCCCATGCCCATGCTCATCAGCCTGCCGCTGCGCGGTCTGTAACGAGATCGCCAGGTCCCCTGCATGCCCATCGCCGAATCCCGCCCCAGGAAAACTCAGCACATCTGTCGCCTTATCTTTTTTCCGATACTCGCGATTCAACCGCCGCAACGTAGCATCGCCCGCCAGCAAAATCTCCACGTCGCCATCGAGCCCCACAGCCGCCTGCGCCCGGTTCGCAAACCGCGTCAGCCCCACGCGCGACAATCCCCACGCGGCCCAGCCGTCTTCGTTCACAGCGGTCCTTCGCGGAGGCTCAATCGTGATCATGCGTATTTTGATGCTATCCCAAGCGTCTGCATAAGCCATCCAAAAACGAAAAGGGCCCGGCATCCCGGGCCCCTTTCGCATTCACATCAAACCTACTGTTTCAGCGCCTGTTTCCGCGGCTCTTGATCCGCCAGCGTCATCGGCGACCCATCCACCACCAGCGGCATCTGCTGCGCGCGCCCATGCGAGTCATACGCCCGCACAATCCGCTGCACCAACTGGTGCCGAACCACGTCCACATCCTCAAAGTGGCAGAACCCGATGCCCTCCACGCCATTCAACACGCTCAGCGCTTCCAGCAGCCCGCTCTTTTTCGGATTTGGCAGATCGATCTGCGAAAGATCGCCCGTAATCACCGCCCGCGACGCATTGCCCAACCGCGTCAGAAACATCTTCATCTGCTCGTTGGTCGTATTCTGCGCCTCGTCCATGATGATGAACGCCTCGTTCAGCGTCCGCCCGCGCATAAACGCCAGCGGCGCTATCTCGATCACGTTCGTCTCCAGCATCTTGTCGACCTTCACCGGATCCAGCAGGTCATACAGCGCGTCGTACAACGGCCGCATGTAAGGATCGACCTTCTCCTGCAAACTGCCCGGCAAGAACCCAAGCCGCTCACCCGCCTCAACCGCCGGTCTCACCAGGATGATTCGCGAAACTTTCTTCGCCATCAACGCACTCACGGCCATCGCGACAGCCAGGTAAGTCTTACCCGTACCCGCTGGCCCAATCCCAAACACCATGTCGTTCGATTCAATCGCCTCGACATACTTCCGCTGATTAGGCGTCCGCGGCTGCACCATCCGCTTCACCCCCGCCGAGCGCTGCTTGCCGCTCTCCACCAGCCCCCGCAGCGTCACCGCCGGATCGGCGACCACCATCTTCAACAGCGCATTCAGCTCGCCGTTGTGCGGGTGTACGCCAAGTTTTCGAAGATGTTCAAAGTCGGAGAAGATCCCCTCCACCCGCGCCACGTCGGGTGCCTCTCCTTCGACATGGATCGCATCGGATCGCAGGTCGATCTGCACGTTCAGTCCGTCTTCCATCAAACGAAGGTTCTCGTCTCGCGTGCCATACAACGGCTCGATTCCGGGGGTGATGTGCAACGATTTTTTTACCAAGTAGGGACCTGACCTCCGTCAGAGGACTCCAGTAGATTAGACACAGTTTGAGGAACATCGATGCGGTAGCCGTTGCCTGCCTCGCGAGTCTTCCTCGTGAGGGTTGCCGCCGTCGGGTTGGCGAGGGTTGCCAATAGAGTGACGATGTTGGCGTCAGCCTAACCCCCACCCGTTCCGCGAGTCAAGCGCCGTTGTGTAAAACCGCACCCACCCAGGTTCGCTTCATCAACAATTTACGAAGCGCTCTTGCCCCCGGCGTGCATCCACTTCACCGCCTCAAACTCTACCTGCCGAATCCACGGATTCTTGCAAGCCGTATACGCGTTCGCATCGTCCCCATGTAGCGCCGCGCAATGCGCCTTGATCCGCCCATACTCCCGCGCCAGCTCCGGCTTCGCAATCAGGTAGTCCCGAAACGCCACATGCCGGTCCACGTGCAGCGAGTCCTGCTGAAAGCAATGCAGCTGCGCCAGCCTCCGCCCCGTCTGCGGATGATCCAGCGTCAGGTACCGCCGCCCCGGCATCCCGAAATCATGCCACCACGCATACCCCAGCGCCTCAAACTCCGGCCGCAGCGCCTCCATCGCCTCAATATCCCGCACCACCGGCAGCAGATCGAGAATCGCCTTCGCCTTCACCCCCGGTATCGCCGTCGACCCCACGTGATGGAGCGCCACCAGCTGCTCCCCAAACACCGGCGACACGCGCTCCATCTCCCGCGCAGCCATAGAGCCCCACTCCGGATCATGCATCAGCAATTCAACAGCAACAGGCGGCGCCATAGCCTCCGATTGTCTCAAACCCAACCGCCCCACACCCCACCACAGACGAACCATTGCCACCCAACGAGTAAACCCCTAAACTGTTCCATCGCCAGCCACCAGCGCCGGCTTGAACACCTCAAACATCACCACGCAAACCACCTCCACCAGCAAAATCAAATACGGCACCCCCAGCACCGGCATCGCCAGCACATGCCACTTCAGCAGCACAAAATACTCCAGGAACCCCGCAAACACCACCACAAACAAGAACGGCAGCATAAAGAACCCCAATCCCCAAGCCACCCTCGGCCGATTCCGCAACTGCCGAAACGCCTCCACCAGCGGCGGCAGACAAACCGCCCAAACTCCCGCCACCGTCAGCCAGAACACCATCGGCGACCGCCCAAACATCATCCGGCTGGCATACTGCTCGTCATTCGAACCCAGCAGCACAAACAGCATCCGGTTGATGGGAAAATTCGCAAACACCAGCGCCAACCCCATCAGCCTCCGCGCCTCGCGCCCACTGCGCAGCATCACGAACCCTACCCACATCAGCCCAAAAGTAAAAATCGGCCCCGCCATCGCCGCCCAGTAACCCTTCATCACATCGGCATCGCACCCCTCCGCCAGTGTGAATGAATTAAACGTCTTCGTTCCGAACGCCCCACACAGCGCCGCCCCGGTAAAGTGGTGCACAAACTCATGCGACGTCCCGCAGAGCATCGTCAGCGCGGCAAAGGCGACAACGTACCGCCAGCTCATTCGGACTGTCATCGTGCCAAAGTTACGCTTTTCACAGCCCCTTTGTTCCTCAACCCCACCAAATCCATTGACCCCACCCCCATAAACCCATAGAATCATGAATTGCAGGGGTGCGGCAGGGCCTGATGTTCTGGCTCAAGGCTGTGTACCCACCAGCCCCGCTCTAGCGAGCCAGCTCTGCAACCCCAATCCCCGCAAAGTTCGGGTAATAGAAAGAAGTTCTGATGGCAAATCATGTATCGTCCCTGAAGCGCGCGCGCCAGACCGTCACCAAGACCGCGATCAACCGCGCTAACAAGTCCAAGCTCCGCGGCTCACTTCGCGCCATGCGCGAGTCCATCGCCGTCGGCGACCACGCTGCCGCCACCACCGCCTACCGCGCCACCGCCTCGGTTCTCGACAAGTCCGTCCAGAAGGGCGTTCTCCACAAGAACACCGCCAGCCGCTACAAGAGCCGCCTCAACGCCCGCGTCAAGGCCGTCGCTCCCAAGAAATCCGCCTGAGCTTCACATCAGTTTGAACAAGCAAGGCCGGCCCAGTGCCGGCCTTTCGCTTTGTCCTCAGCAGGGAATCCGCTGCTAAAACTTTGGCGCCGCCGCTTCCCCCGGCCCCACCAACGACGGCGGTTTCCGTCTCACCGTCTGCACATCCCCCTCATTCGCCACGGCGGCATCCGCCGCAGCGCCATCCGCTACCGGAGCCGCCACAGCCGCCGGTTTTTCCTCCACCTCTTCCCTCACCCCCTCCTCCACAGACCGCACCATCAACCGCTTCAGGCTGATCTCACGCTCCTTCACCGGCACCGCCGGAGCAAACCCCCTCACCTCCGCCAGATCCTTCGCATCGCCTGCCGACAGCGCCGGCAGCGCATACACCTCAATCGCTCCCTCCCGCAGCACCACCAGGCTCCGCCCATCCGGCGAGAGGTCGAAATTCTGTCCCGTCCGAGACGTAGGTGTCACCACCACCTTCAGCAGCAGGTCCCCGCTCTCCGTCTGGTAGACCCTCACCTCCTGCGCCGTTGCCGCCGTCAGCCCCGTAGTCGGCACCGCCGTCGCCCCCCCCGACTGCGGCACCAGCAAACTCACCGCAAACCGTCCCGCCGCCTCCGCATTCGCAAACTGGTCCAGCGGCAGTGTCCCGCCCATTGGTTCTTCCCAAATCTCATGCGGCGCAAAGTCGAACACCTTCGCCACCATGCTGTCAGCCGACCCCCGGCAGCTCATCGCCAAAAACTCTGCCGGCCCCAGGAACTGCATCACCGGCGGGCAGCTGCTGTCCACATCCCCCAGCTTCCGCGTCTCACCGTCGAACCCCTGGAAGCTCATCGCCCAACGCCCCCGCTTTCCGCCCTCGGCCACCAAATACCCGCGACCATTCAGCGGCAGCGCCCCCAGGTCACGCGACCGCACCATCCCTGCCGCGGCCGCCTTCACCGGATTCTCTGCCGACCCCGTCCCCACCACCCGCAGAAACGCAAACGTCTCGTCAGGCCTTTCCGCCTCCGTCAGCCGCCGCATCCCCTGCTCCCGCAAGGGCGACGACTCCACCGTCACCACCTCAAAATCCGGTGAAACCACCAGGTCATCCAGCTTCCCCCGCACCCGTACAAAACCCATCTGCCGAAACGCATCGCCCCCCGCCAGGTTCTCCAGCGGAGCAATCGCCGTCAGCTTCGTCTCCCGCGCATTTCCCGTCCGCAGCAGAAACCGCCCTCGCCCCACATTCCACAGGTACTGCGCATGGTCATGCAGATGCCACCGCGTCCGCGCCAGCACCTTTCCTGTCGGCAACTCCAGCAACACCGCCGCCACCGCCCGGTCGTCATCCTCCGGCGGGTCGTCAGGGATCCGTTCCACCAGCTCCCGCAGGCTGAACGTCACCAGTAGATGTGTTCCATCCACATAGTGCGCCGTCACCATCGACGCCCCCACATCCATCAGCGCCTGCGGAATCCCCGGAAACCCCAGCTCCGCCAGCTTAAGCTTCAGCACCGGCTGCGGACCGCGTGGAGCCGCCCCCCAGGCGCTCGTCACACCCACGGCCAGGCCCACGGCAAATCTCAGCCGCGCCCACCCATCTCGCCGATACCATGGAACCTGCATCATCGCGCCCACGTACATTTACTCTTGCACAGACAGCCCGCATAGCACCATCTGCGCGCGTTTCAACAATTTTGACGGAGATTTACCCCATGATGTCATCCCAAATGCGCCTGGCGATCCTTCTGACCCTCTCCGCAGCCGCGTTTACCGCCGCAGCCCAAAACGCCGCCCTCAAGCCAGCCGCCGCCCCCGCCCCCCCGCGCGCCGTCGCTCCCCCGGCATTCGACACCACCTCCATCGACGCCACCGCCGACCCCTGCCAGGACTTCTACCAGTACGCCTGCGGCAACTTCGCCAAGAACCACCCCATCCCGGCCGACCAGCCCTCCAACGGCACCGGCTATCTGCTCTACAACGTCAGCACCCAGGCCCTCAACGACATCATCACCAAGCTCGCAGCCGGCTCCGCCAACCGCACCCCCAACGAGCAGAAAGTCGGCGACTTCTACGCCGCCTGCCTCGACACCGCAGCCATCGAAGCCAAAGGCCTCGCCCCCATCCAGCCCCTGCTCGACGAGATCAACAACACCAGCAAGCTCGGTCTCGCCGAACTCGCCGGCAAACTTCAGCGCATCGGCGTCAACGTCTTCTTCTCCTACGGAGAAATGCAGGATTTCAAAAACTCCTCTCTCCAGATCGCCGACGTAGACCAGGGCGGCCTCGGTCTGCCTGAAAAGGACTACTACCTCCGCACCGGCGCCAAGGATAAGGAAATCCGCGACCAGTACGTCGCCCACCTCACCCGCATGCTCTCCTTCGCCGGCGACACCCCCCAGCAGGCCCTCAGCGAAGCCAACGCCATCCTCGCCTTTGAGACCACCCTCGCCAACGCCTCGCAGGGCGTCGTCGAACGCCGCGATCCGCCGAACATCTACCACCTCCAGTCCATGGCCGACTTCGAAAAGTCCGTCGGCCGCCTCCGCTTCAATGCCTTCCTCGACGCCATGCACTCCCCGCACGTCGACCAGGTCAACGTCCTTAACCCAAAATACATGCCCGCGCTCGTCGAAGCAGTCACCACCACCGACATCGCTACCCTCCGCGCCTACCTCCGCTACCGCACCGTCAGCACCTTCGCCGGTCGCCTGCCCAGGCGCTTCGACGACGAGAACTTCGACTTCTACGGACGCAAGCTCAACGGCCAGCAGGAATCGACCCCCCGCTGGAAGCGCTGCTCCGCCAGCACCGATTCCGCCCTCGGCGAAGCCCTCGGCCAGGTCTACGTACAGCAGTACTTCGCCGGCGACGCCAAAGCCAAAACCCTCGAAATGGTCGGCGACATCGAGCAGGCCATGGCCACCGACATCGACCACCTCGACTGGATGTCCCCCGAAACCCGCGTCCGAGCCCGCGAAAAACTCCACGCCATCGCCAACAAGATCGGCTACCCCGACAAGTGGCGCGACTACAGCTCTCTCACCATCTCGGCAACTGATCCCATCGGCAACCTGCAGCGCGCCAACGCCTTTGAAAACGACCGCCAGCTTGCCAAGATCGGCAAGCCCGTAGACAAGGGCGAGTGGCAGATGACCCCGCCCACCGTCGACGCCTACTACGACCCCAGCATGAACAACATCAACTTCCCCGCCGGCATACTGCAACCGCCCTTCTACGACCCCAAGTCGGACGATGCCGTCAACTACGGCCACATCGGCGCCGTCATCGGCCACGAGCTCACCCACGGCTTCGACGACGAAGGCGCGAAGTTCGACGGCGCCGGCAACCTCTCCGACTGGTGGACGGCCGACGACAAGAAGAAATTTGAAGACCGCACCAGCTGCCTCGTCAACGAGTACAGCAACTTCAAAGCCGTCCCGGACGCCAACGTCAACGGCAAGCTCACCCTCGGCGAAAACACCGCCGACAACGGCGGCGTCGTCCTCGCCTTCATGGCCTACATGGAACGCGCGAAGAAGGAAGGCATCGACCTCAACAAGAAGGTCGACGGCTACACCTCACCCCAGCGCTTCTACATCGCTTACGCCCAGAACTGGTGCTCCAACCAGCGCGAAGAGTACGTCCGCCAGAGCGTCCTGGTCGACCCCCACTCCCCCGCCCGCTTCCGCGCCGACGGCGTCATCGTCAACCAGCCCGGCTTCGGCCCAGCCTTCGGCTGCAAGAAGTCCACCCCCATGGTCCCGGCCAACGCCTGCCGCGTCTGGTAACACTCACCAAAGCCCCGCTCCGCGCATCCAAAACCGCCAGGCGGGGCTTTACCTCCTAACATTGTCATTCCGCGGCGCAGCGAAGGAATCTGCTTCTGCTGTTGCTGTTGTTGTTGCAGTTGCAGTTGCAGTTGCTCTCCTCACCCCCAGCAACCGTCATCTCGACCGGAGCATCGCGCCTTTTGCGATGCGCAGTGGAGAGATCCCCGCATTGGCACTTGCACTTGCACTTGCCCTTGCCCATGCCCCTTCCGGTGCCGTTGCAGTTGCAGTTGCAGTTG
>CAIQPK010000087.1 GCA_903873705.1 uncultured Acidobacteriota bacterium | reverse complement strand
TGGAGATGATTTTGACGTCGCCGGGGGTGGGTGCGGAGCGGTTGGGGACGGCGGTGTTGGGGGTGAGGTGAGTGGCGCGGGTGACGCGGCGGGGGGAGGTGCTGCTGCGGACGGGGAGAGTGCCGAATTCCTGCGTGATGGGGGTGAGGAGGAGGCCGGTGACGGGGAGGGCGGTGGCAGTGAGGGTGAGGGAGTAGGGGTTGCCGGTGGGGGTCGTGGCGAGGGTGAGGGTGGCGGATTGGGGGCCAGGGGTGGCGGTGAGGAACTGGACGGCGATGTAGCAGTTGCCGCAGGTGCCGGTGGCGGAGGGGGTGAAGGCGGTGGGGGAGAGGGTGCCGTGGCCGAAGCCGGCGTCTTCGGCGATGGCTACGTTGAAGGCTGGGGAGGTGGAGGCGAGGGTGAGGGAGGTGAGGGGTTGCTGTATTTTGTACCAGGCAACGAGGGGCTCGTTGACGAGGGTCTGGCCGAGGGTGAGGGTGCCGTTGTTGGCGGGGAGGATCGGGGTCGCGGTGCCGGTGAGGGTGACGTAGGTGGGCGCGAAGGTGCTGCCGGAGGTTACGGCGAGGAGGCCCTGGCGGGTGCCGGGTTGCGAGGGCGCGAAGGTGATGAGGGTCTGGCAGGATGAGCCGGGCTGGAGGGTGGTGGGGCAGCCGTTCTGTTGGGTGAAGTCGCCGGTGAGCGTGGTGGTGAAGGTGATGGGGGTGGGGCCGGTGTTTTTGATGACGACGGGTTGAGCAGTTGAGGTGCCGGTGGTGGCGACGGGGTCGGCGAAGGTGAGGGTTGAGGGTGAGACGGAGAGGCTGGGGTTGGCGGAGGAGCCGGTGGTGGCCTGCTGGGGGAGGGTCCGGCCGGTGATGGCGAGGGTGAGGTTCTGGTCGAGGGTGAGGGTGGCGGAGTCGGAGGAGGGGGAGTTCGGGGAGTTGTAGGTGAGTGTGAGGCGGCAGATGGAGTGTGCGGGGAGCTGATCGGGGCAGGCGTCGGTGACGGCGAAGGGGGAACCGGCGGGGAGCGTAGCGGTGGTGTGGGCGGTGGGTGTGGAGGAGTTATTGGAAAGGAAGAGATAGCGCGGGAGGGCGAGGCCGTTGGTGAACTGCGTGCCGAAGTTGATGGTGGGCGAGGAGAGGTTGAGGGCGGCGGTGGCGGTGACGGCGGCGATGGCGACGTCGGTGTTGGCGACCCGCCAGAGGGTGTGGATGGGGCCGTCGGTGGTGGCGGTGAGGACGAGGGTGACGTGGCAGGAGGCGGCGGGGGCGAGGAGTTTGGCGCTGGTGGGTGCGTTGGGGTCTGAGGGGCAGTCGGTGGAGGATTCGGTGAGGGCGTAGGGGAGGGTTTTGGCGAGGGTGTCGAGGGTCGAGGTGAAGGATTGCGGTGTGGTGCTGAGGTTGGTGACGGTGAGGGTGCGCTGGGTGGGGGCGTCGGCGGAGGTGACGATGCCGAAGTCGAGCTCGGCGGGTTGGACGGCGAGGGCGTTGGGGGTGAGGGTGGTGGCGGGGATGGGAAAGGTTTGGGTGGGGGTGTTGGCGGCGGAGACGGTGAGGGTTCCGGGGCCAGTGCCGGCGAGGGCGATGCTGCAGGTGTTGGAGGGGGCGAGAGTGGTGGGGCAGTTGGTGGAGAGAGTGAAGCCGCTGGCGGTGAGGGCGAGGCCGGTGGCGGCTCCGCTGCCCTGGTTGCGAAGAGTGAGGTTGGGGGAGGCGTCGAGTGAGAGGGTGAGGGAGGGGGCGGAGGTGGTGGTGGAGATGAGGGTGAGGTAGGCGCTCGAGAGCTGGCACTGGTTGTTGCCGGTGCAGGTGAGGTCGTGGAGGGTGTTGGGGAGGGCGGGGTTGGGGGCGTTGATGAGGGGGAGGTCGAGCGTAGGCGTGGCGGGAGGGGTGAGGGTGAGGTTGAGGGTGGCGGGGATCGCGATGGCGCCGGTAGGGGAGATGGTGGGAGCGGCGGGTTGGGTGGTTAGGGTGGTGTTGGCGAAGAGGTTGGCGGGCTGGCCGCCGAGGTGGAGGGCGAAGGCGTCGCCGATGGGGGCGAGGGGTTGGCTGGTTCCGGGGAAGAGGGGGGCGGTGAGGTTGCCGGTGATCATCGAGCCAGTGATCCAGGCGGAACCGTCGGGGGAGGTGGTGACGAAGCTTTGGGTGCCGGGGAGCAGGATTTGGGAGGAGGGGATGCTTTGGCCGTCGGTGGCGATGCGGGCGACGGACTGGTAGGTGGTGGGGGCGAGCGGTGTGGGGGCCGTTGCGATGGGGAATTGGCCGGGGGCGATGGTGCCGGTGAGGAGGAGGGTGTTGGTGGAGGCTTCGAGTGCGAGGCCGCTGATGCCGCCGCCGGGGATGAAGGTGGAGAAGGTGATCGCAGAGCCAGAGGGGTTGAGGCGGGTTAGGAAGCCGGAGTCTGAGGCGAGGATGGAGGGGATGAGGGCGGCGATGGTGGGGAAGCCGGGGGCGGAGGTGTAGCCGGTGATGTAGGCGTTGTCGCTGCTGTCGGCGGCGATGGCGGCGGGGGCGGTGTTGCCGTTGGCGCCGGTGAGGTAGGTGGCGTAGATGAGGGTGGTGCCGGTTGAGTTGAAGCGTTCTACGAAGCCGTCTTCGCTGGCGTTGGTGGCGGGGGTTTGCTGGATGCCGCCGGGGGTGACGGGGAATGTGGGGTTGAAGGTGATGCCGGTCAGGAAGGCTGCGTCGGCGGTGACGGCGAGACTGGTGACGGCGGTGCGGCCGGCGCCGAGGAAGGTGATGAATTGGGTGTTGAGGCTGGGGTCGAGTTTGGCTAGGAAAGAGTTGGTGGAGGTGTCGGCCCGGTTGGGGAAGGCGGCGCCGGCGGTTCCGGTGAGGGTTCCGCTGGAGGTGCCGGCGACGTAGATGTTGCCGGCGGGGTCGACGGCGAGGGCTACGGGGATGTCGCCAGTTGAGCCTAGCTGGGCCTGGGCGAGGAGGGTGGTTCCGGTGGGGTTGAGCTTGAGGATCCGTGCGCCGTCGTGCTGGTCGTAAAGGAGGTAGAGGGTGCCGTCTGGGGCGTAGGCGGCGGCGGGGAAGCTGCCGTGTCCGGCGTTGGAGCGGAGGCCAGCGAGGGTGAGCTGCTGGGTAGCGTTGACGGCCTGTGGCGCCGCGTACGGGGCGAAGAGGGAGAGAAGAGCGGAGGCGAGGGTGAGACGAAGGGTCCGGGTCATTGGGTTGAGAAGAAGGCGGGATGGCCTGCCTTCCATACCAAATGGTTAGAGAGTTCTTTTGTTGTCCTAAGTTGAGACGGGAGAGGCTGGCTGGGTGCGCTGGTGCCGATTTGGGAATCGGCGGTGCGGTTGGGGTGGGACAGGGCTCATGTTGTGGCGGATTAGGATGGGCTCATGCGGTTTTCGGAACGGACGGCGTGGGAACTGGGGGAGAATGCGTTTGCGGCGAAGCTGCGGGCGGCGAGGGAGAGTGGGCGGGAGCCGCTGGATCTGACGGTCTCGAACCCTACGGCTTGCGGGTTGAAGTATGACGAGCGGGCGCTGCTGGCTCCACTGGCGGAGAGAGCAGCGCTGATTTATGAGCCGGAGGCGCTGGGGATGGTGTCGGCACGGGAGGCGGTGCGAGGGTACTACCGCGATCATGGGGCGGAGGTGCCGGTGGAGCGGGTGTGCCTGACGGTGAGTACGAGTGAGGCTTACAGCTACCTGTTCCGGCTGCTTTGCGATGAGGGTGATGAGGTGCTGGTGGCGTCGCCTAGTTATCCGCTGTTTGAGTACATCGCGCGGCTGGATGGGGTGCGGCTGCGGGAGTATCCGCTGGTTTATGACCCTCATGCGGGGTGGCAGATCGATTTGGGGGCGCTGGAGTCGGCGGTTAGTGCTCGGACGCGGGCGGTGATTGTGGTGCATCCGAATAATCCGACGGGGCACTTTTGTTCGGAGCGGGAGCGGGGTGAACTGGAGAGGATTTGTGCGGAGCGCGGGTTGGCGCTGGTGGTGGATGAGGTGTTTCTGGATTATGGTGTGGCGGGGGTTGAGGCTCGGAGCTTTACGGTGGGGCCGGACATTGTGCGAACCCATGTCCGAGAATCCGGACATGGGGCACCCGGTTTGGAGCAGCCGCTGACGTTTGTGTTGAGTGGGTTGAGTAAGGTTTGTGGGTTGCCGCAGATGAAGTGTTCGTGGATTGTGGCGTCGGGACCGGGAGCGGATGAGGCGATGGGGCGGCTGGAGATTGTAGCGGACACGTTTCTTTCGATGAATGCGCCGGTGCAGCATGCGCTGCCGGCCTGGCTGGCGGGGCGGGGCGGCATCCAAGGGCAGATTCGTTCGCGTTGTGAGGCTAATTTGCGGGTGATGGATGCGGTGCTGGCGGGGTCGGATTGCGAGCGGCTGGCGATGGATGCGGGGTGGACGGCGGTGGTGAGGGTGCCTCGGGTGGGGTCGTTTGCTGAACGGGCGCTGGAGGTGGGGGTGGTGGTGCAGCCGGGGGAGTTTTACGGGTTGGCGGAGGGGCGGGTGGTGGTGAGTCTGTTGACCGTGCCGGAGGTTTGGGTGGAGGGGCTGGGACGGCTGGTGGCGTTGGGGTGAGGGTTGTGGCAGTGCAGGCGAAGGCATACCCCACGGGCTAAAGCCCTGTCTGTGGTGGACCTATGAGACCCGAGGCTGAAGCCTCGGGGTACCTAGAAGCAAAGACAAATCTGCTCATCGTGGCAAGTGTGCAGAATGATCCGCACATGTAAAGGCTCGCATACTGGCCACATTCGCTGACTTATTCCATGTGTGACGGCGCGCTTTCAGCGTTACCTCGGCTGAGGCCGAATCTATCGGAGTCCGCTACGGGGTGGCTGAAGCCACCCCCTTTACGAGGCGAAGCCTGCGGTCATACAAACAGAACTCCTTAACCGCGGAGGAGGGGGCCGCCTCCGAAGGCTTTGTGGGAGCTCAGGGCGAAGAGGGCTTTTTCTTCGACGGGGTCGGCTGTGGCGCAGATGCGGTCGGCGATGTATTCGCCGGTCTTGGGACCCATTTTGAAGCCGTGGCCGGAGCCGCCACCGGCTATCCAGACGTTGGCGAGTTCAGGGTGGGTGTCGATGATGAAGTGCTCGTTGTCGGAGTTTTCGAGGTTGCAGACGCGGCTGGCTACGACGGGCTGTCCGACGAGGCCGGGGGTGCGGTGGGCTACAAAGCGGCGGGCCATCTCCCACATGATGGGGGAGACGATGCGCTCGTCGCGGTCGGGGTCTATGGTGAGGGTGCCGGGGCCGCTGGGGGCGACTTTGTAGCCGTAGTCGACGTCGGAGAGGGCGTAGCCGCCGCCGCCGAAGAGGATGTTGGGGAAGCGCTCCCAGTGGTAGCTGAGGTCTCCCGGGGGCGAGCCGACGTAGAAGATTTCTGAACGCGTGCGACGGATGAAGTTGTTGAGCAGGTTGGGGAGCGCCGTTGGGAGCCAGGGGCCGCAGGCGAAGATGGCCATCCCGGTGCTCATGGTGGCGCCGTCGGCTAGTTTGAGGCTGGTCATTTTGCCGCCGGCGGATGCGCCGAGGGTGGCCATTCCTATTTTGTAGGTGCCACCTTTCTGGACAAAGACTTCGGTGGCGGCTATGAGCGCTTCGCGGGCTTTGACGGTGCCGGCGTTGGGTTCGTAAAAGGCGTTGGTGTCGCCTTCGAAACCGCCCTGGGGCCAGCGCTTTTTGCACTCATCGGCGGAGAGGGTTTCGAAGGGGATGTCGAGCTTTTTGTAGATGCGCTGCTGGGCTTCGAACTCGGATTGGCGGACGTTGGGGCCGAGGACACCGTTGACGAAGATGAGGCGGCGCTTGAATTCGGCCTGGCGCTGGTGCCAGAGAGCGAAGGCCTCTTTTGCCCAGCGGGAGTAGATTTCGCGATCGCCGTAGGCGCAACGGATCATGCGGGTCTCGTCGCCGGAGGCCTGGCGGGCGTTGCCGGCGCCGTAGCTGTCGAGGAGAGTGACGTTGGCGCCGCGCTCGCGGAGGCAGAGTGCGGTCCAGACGCCGAAGGCTCCGGCGCCGAGCACGGTGATGTCGGGGAGATTGCGGCCGATGGCGGGGGCGGCGGGTTTGGTTTGGGCGGGTTTGGTTTGGGCGGGTTTGGTTTGGGCGAGGGTGGTGGAGGCAGAGGCTGCGGCGGCGGTGGCCGTGCCGAGCCAGGTCAATACGGTTCGCCTGTTGACATTCTCCATGATGGCCTCTCCCGGGGCGGGTGAATTTTCATAAGACTACACATTTTGTGCAGGGGAGGGGAGGGAATGCGGTGAGGGAGGGTGGGGATTTGAGAATTTGATGGAGCGGATTACTTTGTTGAGGCTTGAGGGTGGGAGGGCTGAGGGGCGAGGGGTTGGAGGCAGCTTAGAGCGCAGAGGGCTTGAGCTCAGAAAAGCGGGGAGGATTCGCAGTTGAGGCTTTCAGCCGAGGAAGGGGTTGTGGAGCTTTTCTTCGCCGATGGTGGTTTCGGGGCCGTGGCCGGGGATGACGGTGGTGGCTTCGGGGAGGGGGAGGAGGCGGGTGTTGATGCTGTCGATGAGTTTGGCGGTGCTGCCGAAGGGGAAGTCGGTGCGGCCTACGCCGCCGGCGAAGAGAGTGTCGCCCGCGATGAGGAGGTGGTGCTCGGGTAGGTGGAGGCAGAGGCTGCCTTCGGTGTGGCCGGGGGTGTGGAGGACGGTTGCCGAGAGGCCGCGGATGGAAAGGGTTTCGTTGTCGGTGGGGGAGTGGTCGGGTGGGTGGACGTCGGCGGGGGTGGCGGGCAGGCCGATCCAGGTGGGCTGCTGCTCCATGATGGCAACGAGGGGGAGGTCGGCCTGGTTGTACATGATGGGGGCGCCGGTGATTTGTTTGAGTTCCTGCGCGGCGGCGATGTGGTCGAAGTGGGCGTGGGTGATGACGATCTGTTTTGCGGTGAGTTGGTGGCGGGCGAGGATGGCGAGGATGCGGGGGATGTCGGCGCCGGGGTCGATGACGATGGCTTCGCGGGAGGTCTCATCGCCGAGGATGGTGCAGTTGCATTGCAGCATGCCGACGGGGAAGGTTTCGCGGATCATAAGAGAGATTAGAAATTAGAGATTAGGGATTAAGTACGGGAAAAGTGAAAGCGCAGGCTGGTGGCCTGCGCTTTGGGTAGTGCTGAATGTGTTGCCGTTACTTCTTGGCTGGGGTGGTTTGGGTGCTGGGCGTGCCGGAGAGGACGGAGTGGCTCTGGCTGGAGCGGGACATCACGACGGTCAGGCTGATGGAGGTGAGCATGAAGATGATCGCCGACCAGGTGGTGAGGCGGGTGAGGACGTTGGCTGCGCCGCGGGGACCGAAGGCGGTCTGTGAGCCGGAACCGCCGAAGGCCGCGGCCATGTCGGCCGACTTGCCCTGCTGCAGAAGAACGACGCCGATGAGGAACAAGCAGACGATGACGTGAATGATGACCAGCAGAATAACCATGTTGCGGAGAAGCCTTCCGAAGCGGCCACGCGGGTGAGCTGTGGCGAAATGAGTGGGATGAAGGCGCTCTGGAGCGTGTGGCTCGGGAGGTTCAATCCAGCATCGAGTGTACCACGCAGGGTTGCGGCCTCGGGTGGGCCGGGTGCCGTGCGCGGTACGTGGCCGGGTTGCGTAGAATGGCGCCAACATCATTTCTGTCACAGAGGTACTGCTTTGCGACGATGCTCTGCTTTGGCTGCTGCGGTCGTGCTGCTGGGTTGCTCCGCTGTTCCTGCGCAGATGGCGCCGGTGAAGGTACGGATCGATCTTTCGGATGCGGCGCACCGGTTGATCCATGTAAGCGAGATTCTGCCGGCTCATGCGGGCGTGAATACGTATGCGTATCCGCAGTGGATACCGGGAGAGCACCTTCCGGGAGGACCAATCGACAACCTGACGGGGCTGGTTTTTCATGCGGATACTTTCGATGGGCCGGTGGTGCCGTGGCGGCGAGACCTGGTGGACATGTTTGCGTTCCATGTGACCGTGCCCTCGGGGGTGCGCACGCTGGCGGTGAGCTTCGACATTCTTGCCGTGCAGAGCCGGTCGGACACGACCTCGGTGGACCATATGAACGCGCACGTGGGGATGCTCGAGAACAGCGAGGTCGTTCTTTATCCGGCGAATGTGCCGGCGCATTCCATTCCCATTGCCGCGAGCGTGCATCTGCCGGAGGGTTGGTCGTCAGCGACGGCGTTGCGCACGGCGGACCAGACAGGACCGGCGCTGCATGGGCAGGACACGTCGTATGCCACCGTTTCGCTCGATCAGTTTGTGGACAGCCCCATCCTTTCCGGCGACCACTGCCGGCAGTATCCGCTGGCAGCGGAGATACAGCCTACGCACACGCTGGATGTGTGCGCGGAGAAGGCCGCCGATCTTGAGCTGCAGCCTGCGGTACTTGAGCATATGAATGAGCTGGTGCGGCAGACGACGCGGTTGTTTGTGGGGCATCACTACCGGCATTTCGATTTTCTTGTGGGGCTGTCGGAGCACCTGGATGGGGACAGCCTGGAGCATGGGCAGTCCGCTGACTACATTGTGAAGAGCCTGGATGTGACCAATGCGCAGACGGCGGAGGGTGTCGGGTACCTGCTGCCGCATGAGTACATCCACTCGTGGTGCGGGAAGTATCGGCGGCCGGAGGGATTGGCTACGGCGGAGTTTCATACGCCGATGCAGGATGACTTGTTGTGGGTGTATGAGGGGTTGACGGAGTACTACGGGTTTGTGGTCAGTGTGCGCGCGGGATTCGTTTCGACGGAGAGCGGATTGAATGAGTTGGTGCGCGAAGCGTCGCAGGTAGACAAGCCGGGACGCTTGTGGCGTCCGCTGCAGGACACGGCGGACGCGTCGGCGGTGCTGCGCGGGTCGAATCCGATAGGAGCGAACTGGCGGCTGGCGCAGGACTACTATCCCGAAGGCGCGCTGCGCTGGCTTGAAGTGGATATGAAGATTCGGGAGCTGACGCATGGCCGCAAATCACTGGATGACTTTGCGGCGGCGTTCTTTGGCAGCACGCCGGAGGGGCGGCCGGGAGACACGGCGCCGGGAGTGTTGACTTACCGGTTCGATGGCGTGATGAAGGCGTTGCATGACGTGGCGCCTTTCGATTGGGCGGGCTTCTGGAAGAAGGCGCTGACTGAACTTTCGGCGGCGCCGCCGATGGATGGCTTCAAGGCTGCGGGCTACGACTATGTGCATGCAGCGACGATGACGAGCGTGGAGAAACTGGGGTTGGATAAGAGCCACTCGGCGGAACTCTATTACTCGCTTGGCACGTTTGTGACGGGGGCGGGTGTGCTGCGCGATGTGTGGCTGAAGAGCCCAGCGTTCGTGGCTGGGTTGATACCGGGCGACAAGGTGACTGCGGTGAACGGTAAGGCGTATTCCGCTGAGGTGATGGTCAACGCGGTGGCGGAAGGTGTGGGTGACGAAAAGCCGATCGTGCTGGATATTGAGCGCAGTGGAGAGAAGCTTGCGGTGCGAGTGGATTATCACGGTGGCTTGAAGTACCCGAATTACGTTCGCAATGCGAACCCGGATGTCTTGACTACGGGCATATTCATGCGCCGGTAATCGACAGCAGAAGAGGCGAGGCCAGTCGAGATGACTGGCCTTTTTGTTTTTAAGCGCGCGCAATGGCGCGGAAAACAACGATGGAACCAAGTTATAGACCGTTGCGGCGCGAATAGTTGCGTGCTGTGACTGACATCACAGACTGGGATTCGGGTGGCAGCGATTATGAGTGAAAGAGTTTGCAGTGATTGATGGGCAAGCAGAGATGGTGAAGCGATAAGCGAATGTTCCGTAACGGGAAGAACTATGACGTTGGAGCTGTATTGCTCATAAATTTCATGTGAAACGGCTTAATGTGACTGTAGTTAGCCAAATATTTGCCAGAACTAGAGGGACTTCGATGAAAGTTATTTTGACCGCCGCATTTTTCGCCTCCTTTGTCTTCGTCGCCAGTGGCCATGCGCAGAGTGCGCCCGCTGCCTACACACAGAAGTGCCAGATGTGCCACGGCGCGACGGGCCGTGGGGACACGCCCGCCGGAAAGGCTCTTGGAGCGCGGGCCTTCAATACACCCGATGTGATGAAGCTTTCCAATGCCGACCTTCTTAGCGTGATCAAGAACGGCAAAGGCAAGATGCCGGCGTTTGCGGGCAAGGTGTCAGACGCCGACATTACGGCGCTGGCCGCGTATGTACGCAAGCTTCAGTAAGCATGTCAACGCGGTAGCTGGCCGATCAGAATTTTGCAGAGCAAGGAGAGCTCATGGCGGTACTGAAAGAAATTGAAGAAGAAATCAAGGATTCCCTGGCGACGAGCAGGCGTTCCTTCGTGACGACGATGTTTGCGATCAGTGGCGCTATCGTCGGTGGCCTGCTGGCGCTTCCACTGTTTCGCTTCACGACGTTTCCGCTGAAGAAGGTGGAGTCGGAGGGCGATTGGTCCGATGTCGGACCGGCGGCCGACTTCGCTGCGTTGACGGCTCCGGTGGCGAAGACGATCACGGTAGAACGGCGCGACGCGTGGCAGACGGCGTCATCGCAAACGGCGGTGTATGTGTTGCCGGCGAAGGATGGCGTGTTGAAGATCCTGTCGCCCGTGTGCCCGCACCTGGGCTGCTCGGTGCAGTGGCAGGATGCGCAGAACAAGTTTGTGTGCCCGTGCCATTCCGGATCGTTCGCGATGGATGGGCAGCGCCTTGGTGGACCGCCTCCGCGTTCGATGGACGCGCTCGAGTCGAAAGTTGAAAACGGGACCTTGAAGGTCCGCTACCGGTACTTCCGGCAACTGGTTAATACCCAGGAACCGATGGCTTAGGCGAGGAAAGATCATGTCCACACCCATCACCCCGGAGCCCAAAGAAGGGCACCACTTTATCGAGCGGGCAGACGCCTGGCTTGACGCGCGGACGGGCATTGACTCGATCCTGCACGAGTCGCTCGACGAACCGATTCACGGCGGCGCGCGCTGGGCCTATGTGTTCGGTTCGGGCCTGCTGTTCCTGTTCATGTCACAGGTCATCACGGGCGTCTTTCTGACGTTCTATTACGTTCCCTCCGCCGACCACGCACACACCGTTGTTTCCTACATGGTGAAGGTGGTCTCTTCGGGTTCGTTCATCCGCAGCATTCATGCTTACGGGTCGAGCGGCATCATCATCGTGCTGTGCCTGCATGTGGGCCAGACGATTCTGTATGGCTCGTATAAAGGCAAGCGCGAACTGTTGTGGCTTTCGGGCTGCATCCTGATGGCGTTGATGCTGGGGATGTCTTTCACGGGCTATCTTCTGCCGTGGGATGAAAAGGCTTACTTTGCGACCGCGGTGGGAACGAACCTGATCGCGGAAGTTCCGTGGATTGGACCTCTGCTTCAGAAGCTGGTGCGCGGCGGCGACCAGATGGGAACGCTCACCATCTCGCGCTTCTTCGTGCTGCATGTGTTCATCCTGCCGGGCATGTTGATTGCGTTCATTGTTGGCCACGTCTTCTTCTTCCGCAAGGCGGGAGCGGCCGGGCCGATCAATGAAGATCCGATTGAGCCGAAGCTGCCTTCGGTGCCGTTCTATCCTCGTCAGGTGCTGATGGATGCGGCCTTTGCCGTGGTGCTGATCGGCATCCTTGCGGTGATTGCCAAGATGATCCCGATGGATCTTGGGCCTTCGGCGAATCCCGCGGATACGCACTTCCTTCCTCGGCCTGAGTGGTATTACCGGCCAGCGTTTCAATGGCTGAAGTATTTGAGCGGCCGCTGGTCGCTGGTGGGCGGCATCATTATGCCGGCGATACTGGCGCTGGTTTTCGCGGCGGTCCCGTTCCTGGATCGCAAGCTCGAGCGCCGACCATGGAAGCGGCCGATCACGGTGGGGGCGTTCCTGCTGTTCCTGGTCTGCTATACCGGGCTTGGCTTCGCGAGCTATCACGACGATTACAGCGACCCGGCCATGGCGGCGCAGATGCACAAGCAGGATGCCGATTCGCAGGCGTTCATGAATAGCCCTTTTATTCCTGAAACGGCCGGTGGCGGAACCCCGGCGAACGTGGCATCGGCGGACCCGATCGTGGTGAAGGGACATGCGTTGTTCCAGTCGCAGTCGTGCAATTCGTGCCATGGAGAGGACGCGACCGGCACTGCTGCAGCCCCCGCGCTAACCGGCGTCGGAGCGAAGTATTCGGAAGCCCAACTGGAGGCGCTTCTGCACGCGCCCAACATCAAGATGACCGCGGGTGGTATGCAGCCCGTGGCCCTGGAAGCGAAGGACCTGGAGGCGTTGAGCACCTATCTTCGCCAACTTCACTGAGGCAGGTAACAACGTTTAGGCCGTCAACAATGTTTCGCCCCTTGCCGATAAGGATTACGGCGACTGAATTGATCTTGCGAGACACGGGTCGGGTTGATCACTAGAAGTATTCGGATCGAAATGCAGCCGGCAACGATTGCAGATCAGTACGGGAAGGAAACGATGCGCAAACTAATTCGGTTCATATTGATCTTTGCAGGAGCAGCCATACTTTTCGGCGCGCGGCCGGCACAGGCACAGGTTGACCGGTCACTCGAAGGCGACAAGAAATGCACGATGTGTCACGACGAGAACTGGACGAAGCCAATCCTGACGATTTATCAGACCAAGCACGGCGTGAAGGGCGACAAGCGAACGCCGGGCTGCCAGGGATGCCACGGCGAGAGCCTGCAGCACCAGGGCGATCCGGGCGGTAAATCGCCGGAAGTGGTGTTTGGGAAGAAATCCAAGAACCTTTCTACGGTGGCGACGCGGAATGCATCCTGCCTGGCATGCCATGAGAACGACACGCTGGCCCGATCGCACTGGTCGGGAAGTAAACACGAGACGCACGGCGTGGCTTGCAACGACTGCCACGATGGTCATGCCATCACGCAGAAGGTGCTGAACCCGGTGACACAGCCACAAGTGTGCGGCTCATGCCATAAGACACAGCTGGCGCAGTCTCACCGCTTCTCACGTCACCCGATCCTGGAAGGCAAGGTTACCTGCTCGAGCTGCCACAATGTGCACGGCTCGGATGGCAACACGCTGCTCGCCAAGGAGACGGTGAACCAGACCTGCACCACCTGCCACGCTGAAAAGCGCGGTCCATTCCTGTGGGAGCATCAGCCGGTAACGGACAGCTGCATCAACTGCCACACGCCGCACGGATCGAACCTTTCACCCTTGTTGAAGGTGAAGGTGCCGACCTTGTGCCAGACGTGCCACACCAGCGATCACGCCAAGAACCTTTATAGCGGCGCGAACCTGCCTGGCGGAAACGTAACGACGGCGAATGGACAGATTCCACTCGGAAGCCTGAACCCCCCGGCGCAAGGAAATGCGCGCGGTTGCCTGGGCTGCCACTCCACCATCCACGGCTCGAATCATCCAGCCGGCGCCAAGTTCCAACGGTAATTGTTCAACGGAAGAGGCTATATCATGACTACCAGCGCCAAAAAAACCGGTACCGACTGCAATAGGCCGGGTTGCGTTCGTGGTGACATCATCGCTTGCCTGCTGCTCCTGGTGTTCTTCGGGAGCAGCACCCAGGCGTACTCACAGGCGAACCCCACGACTGCTGCACCGGCTGCGACTGCACCGACGGCGGCAAGTCAAACTACTCCTGGAAAGACGGCCGACTTTGGTGTGGGCGGTGTAAGCGGAAGCTCATACAAGTTCGGCGAGTATAACGGGCTGCAGAACTCAGGGCCATTCGGGGTCGGCAACTTCGACTTCCGGGGTGGCGCTGCTTATGACAGCAACAGCGCATGGCGCTGGCAGATGAAGGGGACGGACCTCGGACTGGAGACGCGCAGCCTGTACGCCGAGTTTGGCAAGCAGGGCAAGTTCCGGGTGTACGGTTCGTACTCGGAGATGCTGGCTAACCGGTCCGACTCGTTCCAGACACCGTACCTGGGAGCGGGCACGAATAACTTCACGCTGCCCTCCACGTGGCTGCTTCCGGTGGTGGCGCAGAAGAGCGCTACCGCGCAGAACTTCCGCGGGCTCGATCCGATTGCCGGATCCGGGAGCTATTACAGCACTGCGGGCGTGTTGACCGCGCCGACGGCTGCGCAGTTGCTAACGAATGCGACTATTCGCGCCGCCGATCTGCCGCTGTTTCACAATGTCAATCTGTCGACCAAGCGTACGAAGGTTGAGTTCGGCATGAAGCTGCAGCTGGCAAGCAACGTATACGTGCCGGTGAGCTACTCGTATGAGCACAAGTCGGGGCTGAAGGCCCTGGGTGCGGTGACGTCGCAGGTGTCAGAAAACAGCGTCATTCTTCCTATCCCGATTGACTTCGATACCAGCCAGGCTAACGCAGCGGTGTTTTATCGCTTCAAGCAGCTGCTGGTGTCGGCGGCGTACTACGGTTCGTACTTCACCGATAACATCAACTCGTATACGTACCAGGATGTTGCCGATCTGACCAAGTCTGCGACGCTGGCTACGGCCCCTAGCAACCAGTTCAACCAGTTCACGTTCACGGCTATGGAGAAGTTCAAGCACAACGCTAAGCTGGTGGTTTCCGGTTCCTATGGGCGGAATACACAGGACGATCCCTTCATTACAGCGGCGCAGAATGGGCAGCTGGCGTTTGGGCTTCCGACCGCTTCGCTGCATGGGCTGGTAGTCAGCAGCCTGGTGAATGCGAAGTTTACTGCTGAGCCAGCCAAGAAGTGGAACGTGGTGGCGCACTATCGCTACGCCAACCGCGACAATCAGACGCCGGTGAATACCTACTACTTCCAGGATGCGAATGAGTCCAAGAGCGGCACCTCGGCCTTCGCTGGACTCTACGGCAACCCGGCAACATTGGGAAGCAACACGAACATCTACGCGAATCGTCCTTATAGCGATAAGACCAACCAGGCGGAGGGCGAAGCGGAGTATGCGATCGCCAAGAAGCAGTGGTTCGCCGGGGAGTACAAGTGGGAGAAGGTTGACCGCAGCTGCCCCGGCAGCTGGATCGATTGCTCTGACGCCCGCACTACCAGCGAGCACACGCTTGGCGCGAGCTGGAACAAGACGTCCGTAGCGGGCTTCACCGGAAGGGCCACTTACGACTACTCGTGGCGCAGGGGAGCTTATAACGAGAATGCGTTCCTGGCGCTGGTTCCGATGGCTAACCAGGTTCCGACGGGCGGTGCCAGCCAGAGCTTGTACTCGTTCCTGAAGTCCACCGGTCTCAATGGGTTCGGTCCGCTGACCAACCTGCCGGGAGTGGCGCTGACGGGCGATGCGGCTATCTATACACCGCTCAATAACGCCGTACCGCAGGGCTTGTATGGCAGCCGCAATGCGATCAACGAACTGCTGGGCCTGCGCCGCTATACGGTCGCGGATCGCAATCGTCAGAAGGCGTTTGTGGACCTGGATTGGCAGGCAACGGAGAAGTTCACGCTGCATGCTAATGGTGAAGCCGATTCGAACGACTTTATCAACTCCACGTACGGCGTGAAGAAAGACCTGTTCTGGGAGGCCACGCTGGATGCCAGCTACACGACTGCTAACGCGTTCGTGCTGGATGTCTACTACACGTACGATCACAAGCGCATGCGGTTCCGGGGCGACGCCTACGGCAGCAATAGCACCACGGCGTTTGTTGGACAGGCTGCGGACACGCTGGTTGCCGGGGGATGCTTTCCCACGGTGGCGACAAAAAATGCCTCGGCCAAGATCGATCCGTGCCTGAGCTATACCAAGGACGACACCAACAAGTACGACACTGCGGGTTTCACGCTGAGCAAGTCGGCGGGCAATCTGCAGCTGGCGGCACAAGTGCTGTATAACCGCGGGCGTTCGTATACAGAGGTGGCTGGCGGAAGCTATGTGAACAATCCGCTGGCGCTGGCTGCACCTGCTCCGGCGTTGCCGGCGGGAACGCCTGCGGTCTTCTACATCGCAGCACAAAACTACCCGACAATTCGTGATGACGAGTTCACGATTACGCCGACCGCTTCATATGTGTTCAAGAAGAAGACCACACTCAAGGCCTTCTACCTGTTCCAGAAGATGATGTCGAGCGACTGGGCTTACCTGGGGATGCAGTATGGCACGGGAACAAACTACCTGCCTTCCAACGAGATCGCACCGAACTACGCGATCAGCGCTGGCGGCCTCTCGCTGCTGTACGCGTTCTAAACCGGCGTTGCACAACGCAGAAAGCATAAGGCCAGCCGATTCCAGGCTGGCCTTATGCTATTTGAGTGATGTGAGGCTTCCCACTCAGCAGAGATTTTCACTAACGACGCTTTGCGACTCTGAGAACGGCTAAGCCACGACGTTACCAAAACTTCGGCTACGGAGCATTCAAAGCAGAAATCGCCAGAGGAAGCCAATCGCAACGACCGGCATCCACACCGCGAGCGGATATTGGCTTGGAACTATCGTTTTAGTGGTGCGCGTCACTGGCGCTTCGCGCATGTTCGGCTTGTTTGGCCTTCCAGTAATCTTCGCCAAAGGGGTTTTTGTGCTCGATGCAGACTGATGCCAAATAGCCGCAGAACACCAGTGTCCCTAAAACGGCGATGATCTTGGCGACCGGCTTAAGAGGGAGAATCAGCATGATGCTTCTCCACCTAAACGATCAAGGCTGAAACTATTTTACCTCGGTCTAATGGCGCCATGTGTAGCTTTCACTTCTACCGTGTGTTGTACGACCACACGATAAACTTCAATGGAAATCATGCGAACGCACGTCGATATCGCTGAGCGCCAGGATATGAACAGCTGAAGCTCTGACATTGATAACGCCGTCTTGATTTTGAAGCGTGCCTTCGACACGGAGGAACTTGCCCCGCGTCACAGTTGCGCGGTTCCGCTCGTAGAGATGCGGATGGATGATGGCATTGGAGACGCCCGTCTCATCTTCGAGACTAAGGAAGATGAATCCTTCCGCTGTACCCGGACGCTGCCTGGCAATCACCGCCCCCGCGATACGCGCGTACATGCCGTCTTGCATCCCTTTCAAACTGGCGGCGGGGAGAACGCCAGCTGCGTTCATTTCCATCCGGTGAAGCGCCATTGGGTGCGGGCCGAGCGTTACGCCTGTGCTGTCAAAGTCGGCAACCAGCCGTTCTTCAGTCGTCATCGGCCGCAGGGGAGCGACAGCGTGCAGTTCATGTTCGTCCGGGGTGTTCTCAAAGAGCGGCCCCGCGCTTTGCCCGGCACGTTCGGCATACCAGAGAGCAGCTCGCCGATGATGCTTCTCGCCGGTCCAGTTGAATGCGCCCGCTTTCGCCAGCAAGACCAACTCACCTTTCTTGATGGATAGCACACGGCGACGCAGATCATACTCAGAGGCGAATGGGCCATCTGTGAGGCGGGCTTCCATGATGTCTTCGGCAACGTCCCGCCTTAGACCCTTTACATAGCGGAGACCCATGCGGACCGCGAAACGACCGGTATATTTCATGCGATCACCGCCGCTCAACTCTTCTAGTGTGCAGAACCAATCCGACCGTTGTACGTCGATGGGAACGATTTTGATGCCATGCCGCTTCGCGTCATTCGCAATAGTCGCCGGTGAGTAGAACCCCATCGGTTGGTTGTTAAAGAGAGCACAGGTATACGCAGCGGTATAGTGATGCCGGGTATAAGCACTCGAATAGGCAATGGAGGCGAAGCTGTGCGCGTGCGATTCGGGGAACATAAACTCTTTTACGGTCGCTAGCACCCGCATCACCTCCTCCTGCGTTGCTGCATCAAAACCATTCGCGGTCATGCCCTCGTGCAATCGGGCCTTGAGTCCGGCGATGATGGACTCTGAGCGTTTGCCGCCCATTGCCTTGCGCAACTCCTCGGCCTCGCCGCCTGTGAGGTTCGCAGCCACCATGCCAATCTTCATCACCTGCTCCTGAAACAGCGGCACGCCCAGCGTTCGTTCCAGAAATGGTTTGAACGATGGATGTAGATAGGTGACGGGCTCTCTCCCGAGCCTACGTGCAATGTAAGGATTGACGAACTTTCCTGTTACTGGACCGGGGCGGATAATGGCGACCTGCATCGACAAGTCGGCAAAACACTTTGGCCTGGTACGAGGCAGTGCCGACATCTGCGCTCGGCTCTCAATTTGAAACAGTCCAATCGTGTCGGCTTCCGCAATGGTTGCGTACACCGCATCGTCCTGGGGAAGCTGCGCATAATCCAGCGGCTCTCCGTAATACTGCGGCACGAGATATGCGGCATCCTTGAGCACAGCCAGCATCCCGAGGCCGAGGAGATCGACCTTGATAATACCCATGTCGGAGCAGTCGTCCTTGTCCCACTGCACCACCGTCCGGCCCGGCATCGAAGCCCGCTCAATCGGCACGACGGAATCAAGATGGCCTTGGCAGATCACCATGCCTCCGGAGTGCTGACCGAGATTGCGGGGTAGCCTCAGTACGTCTCCGCACTTCTGGAGATAGTGAGCAATCCGTCGGTGTTTCATATCGAGTCCCGCAGCTTTGAAGCTGTTTTCCAGCGTATCGCTTGGTGCCTTCCACTCCCACGCACTCATAAGCCCGGCGAGTTTCGCCGCCGTCTCCTGATCGAAGCCAAGCGCCTTGCCAACCTCCCGCGAGGCAGACCGACTACGGAACGTGATGATATTGGCTGTCATGGCAGCGCCCAACTCTCCGTATCGCTGATAGACATATTGGATAGCGCGCTCACGGTCTGTATCGCTGGGAAGGTCAATGTCGATGTCCGGCCACTCGCCACGCTCTTCCGAAAGGAATCGCTCAAAGAGCAAGTCAAGTCCGACCGAATCGACAATGGTGATTTCGAGCGCGTAGCAAACGACGCTATTTGCTGCAGAACCGCGACCTTGAACCAGAATGCCGTTGTCTTTACAGAAGCAAACAACATCCCACACGATCAGGAAGTAACCCGCCAGCCCTAGCGTCTGAATGAGCCGCAGTTCGCGTTCCGCTTGCTGTCGGGCTTTTTCGTAGAGGGCGCAATCGTTCTTAGGCAGGTAGCGCCGGCGTATTCCTTCGTCCACCCGTTTACGAAGAAACGAATCCATCGTCTCTCCGTCCGGAACGGGATATGCCGGGAATTCGTATCCGAGCCCGGTCATCTGAAATTGCAGGCGGGCCGATAACTCGCGGGTATTGGCGATGGCCTCCGGGTAGTCATAGAAAAGCCGGTGCATCTCCGCCGCCGTGTGCAGATGCCGTTCAGGGTTGCGGCTCAGAAGGCGGCCTGCGGTATCGAGTGATTTACGATGGCGGATGCAGGTAAAAATGTCGAGCACTTCGCGCTCGTATGGCGTGCCGTAGCTCACGCCTCCCGTCGCCAGTAGAGACAGGTTCAGGGAACGTGCAATACGAACCGCCGCACGGTTACGATGCTCTTCCTCACGGTCGGAGTGACGCTGTAATTCGACATAGACATTACGAGATCCAAACAGATGTATCAACGTCTCCACGGTCTTAAATGCAGCGTCATAGCCTCCCTGGGCTAACGACGCAGCCAGCGGACCTTCGTTCCCACCAGTCAGGCAGACCAATCCGTTGCAATACTTTTCCACGTCGGCCAGGATCGCCGCGCCTTCGGCCTTCGTTTTCTCGCGCAGTTTGAATTGGGTAATGAGTCGAGAGAGGTTTTGATAGCCAATACGCGACTCAGCAAGGAGCGACAAGCGCACAGGCTCGGCCGGAAACTGATGGGGCAGATAGGCGGCAGGTTGAAGACACTGGCCCAGATCACTTAATGAAACCTCCGCGCCGATATGCGCTTGCACTCCGCATCGAGTTCCTTCGACATGAAACCGCGCGGCCCCATACAACCCGTTGCGATCAAGCAATCCCATCGCGGGCATCTCCAGATGCGCCGCTTGCTGTATCAGGAACTCCGGCATGGTTGCGCCTTCGAGGAAGCTGAAAGCGGACCGGGCGTGCAACTCCACGTAATCAGTCATATGTGCCCTGCACATACCAGCATCGCGAGCGCGGATCGAACGCGATGCGGCAGAGCCGCTTCGCAGTATCGTTCTCCAATCGCACGTCCCACTCTTCGCGGCACCAGTTGGCCTCGGACCACCACTGTCCACTCACACGCACCGGACCAGCTGCATCGCAGACAACGTAGGCTGCTCCATCCCAAAAGACCCGTACGGGTATCTGGTTTGTGAGTGCAACGCCGACCATCTGCGGTGGACGTGAGACGCGCAGAGCGATGGGTGTCGAGAGCGACGGTCTCTCACTTCGTCGCGGCTGCGGAGGAGCGAACGGCACCATGCGAAAGGCGTTCGGTCGATGATCGTCCGTCAGCTCTGGGGAACCAACACGTTCCTCACCCAGTAGCTTCCGCATTCGGGCAAGCATCACTTCGAGCTGTCCCGGCTGAGGCGATTGCGGGAGAAAGAGCCCGTGCTGGGCTCGATAGGGAACGGCGGACTGTGCGTGCAGTTCCAGCCCAAGAATTGCGGCGCCAGGTGGATGCGTTTCGAGATCGAGTTGTATGAGCTTGAGTAGCGTGGGCGTATCTTGCAACGGCAACGCGGGACGGACAGTGCGCTCATGCTGTGCGCCGCCATCGAGACGAAGTATGACACGAAGGGCAGCAATGGCCCGTGCTTTACCGCGAACCCGCTCCAGCAGTGTCGTTGTCATGCAGGAAATCAGGAAAAGCAGACGCTCCAGCTCCTCTACCGGGAAGTCCAGTTCCATGCGTTCCACCAAACCAGCCTCAAAGCTGGCCTCTATCGGAAACATGAGGTGGGGCCATGTCCCACATGCAAGAGAATGTAGCTTCTTTCCCACCTGGCCGAGACGTGCGATCAAGTCTGTTTCTGCCAGCCCAGCCAAATCCGCACAGGTGCGAATGCCCCAAGCCGCAAATGTCGCCTCATGTTCCGGTGTAAGGTGTAGCGCCGTGAGAGGCAACTGGCCGATGGCGTGCGCCTCGCAGCCCGGAGGTACAACGGAAACACCAGTCCTGCTACTTGCAAGAGATACCGCCGCGTGAAAGTTTTCCGCGACTGCGACGTTGGCAAGAAATCCCGCCGTCATTACGCTTTGCCTCAACTTGTTCGCAAGCTGTCCTGCATCGCCGTACAGAAGATCCATCCCGTGAATGTCCAGTGCATACGTGCCGGGCCGCTCCTTCACCAATTCGATACGGGGAGAGAACATGCACGCGACATGGTGAAGAGACGCATGGGCTGTATGCTCATGTTCGATCACACGACGGAGTGCAATCACTTCAGAGAATGCTTCGGCGTGAAGCCGTGTCATGCCGATCTCCACGCCCAGAGAGCGTGCCGCGTTATTCGCCGCGAAGACCATTTCGGTTGGCGGCTCCCCATCGAGCACCACAAATGGTCTCTTCCGCAGTTCCGGGCGCTGATGTACGGCAGCCTGCGCAAAGAAATTCGAGGGATGGAGAACGGCATACATCACCGGACCCTTGACCAGAGAGTTTCTGCCGGCCAGCTCACACGTTGCGTCGGCTTCCGCTGCAGGAAGGGCGAACCTTCATTGCGGTTGCGCTCCCGCGCAAACTCGTACTGTTGCCGCTCGAACAGAGGCGTTTCGCCGCTGCTGCTGAAGGGAACTGCCGCTGCCGGTTCGCAGCGGAGGGCCAGCGTGGCGCAACTGCTCGCGCAAGAAGATTGCGTGAGAAAGATCAACGCAGTGCGCGCATGTTCCGCTGCCAATCGAAAGCGATACCAAGTCCCCAACGGAATGCGCCGTGCGTGTTGTGGCAGCACATCGCTCATATCGAGCACGATGGCTCCAAAGCCTCCCGTCTGGAGCAACAAGTCAGTCGCTTTCAGTCCTTGCTCCAACCGTGACCAGGGCTTGTCTGTTACTTTCACTTTCTTTCCACCCTCGGCAGACATGCGAAGCCAGAGCAGACGCCGCAGCTCAACCCCTGCCGCCGCCGTCGCCTCGGGCGAGAGGGCATCACTTACGTCCACCCAGGCGCAAGCGTTACCAAGCTGCGTGATGGAGGCGATAGCCGATAGAGCAAACGAAGTTTTCCCCGTCGAGGAGGCTCCGCTGACCTCAGTAATGCTGCTGCGCGGGATGCCGCCGCCGAGCATCGCATCGACTTCTGCTATGCCGGTGGAGAACAGCTCCGGGGCCTGCTTAATCTTGAGCGTCAGGGCGGCGGGCACGCGCTGAGCCAGTCTCGCTTCGACCTGAACCCGAATTGCGGCAGCGGAACCCATATTCGCTTTATCTTCGCCTACCAGGTAGGCATGTCGTCAACTCGACTTGTCGCTTAAGTTGTGCATTTTCTTGTAAGTAGCAGAAGAATCAGGGCAAATAGTGGAACGCGGATGCTGCGCACACCGCGCGGCTAGTAGGGATGGGCTGCTACTGGCGTCCGGACTGTCTGGGCAAAACGATCTTTTCTCGCAATGATTGCGATAACGGTTACAGTGGCAAAGGAAAAGGCCCAACCGTTTCCGGTGAGCCTCGATTAAATCCTTTGGATTGAGTTTGGTGCGGAGGAGGGGACTTGAACCCCTATGCCTTGCGGCGCTAGCACCTCAAGCTAGTGCGTCTGCCAATTTCGCCACCTCCGCTTAGAGGCCTGACACACGCGGTAGTGCGGCAGGAGTGACGTGCAATCCGTTGCTTAGTATAGCACCGATTGCGGGGCGGTCTGTAGAGGCGGCGTGACCGCGGCGTGGGTTACCTGATGAGGTTCGCAAAAGCGCGGATACACACGTTTCAAAGGGTGGAGGCGTCTTAGAGTCGAGAGAAGAAGGTGCATGGATTTGAACGGGCTGAGACGAGTTGCGGGGCTGGTGTGTGTTGGGGTGGTTTGCGCGGTGACGTGTGCGCCGTTGGCAGGGGCTCAAACGGCGGGAAAGAAGAAGGCAGCTAAAGCAGCGCCGGCTTCTACGCGGAAGACGGCGAGCGGTAAAGGCACGACGGCGAAGGGCACGAAGGGTAAGCTGGCGGCGAAGGGTCGCGGCGTGGAGGAGACGGCCGAGAGCCGTCGACTGAAGAGTGCCTTTGTGGCGTCGTCGCAGTTGCGGCCGATGGCGCAGCAGCTGGTGTCGCTGCGGACGCCGGCGGCGTATGCGGGTGTGGCAGCCTATGCGGCGTCGCATAGTGGGGAGGCGGCGGCGGCGGCGGACCTGGCGCTGGGGCATGCGTATGTGCTGGACCGCCGGTTCGGGGATGCGCAGATGGCGTTTCGGCGGGCTTCGAACAAGGGCGATGTGCTGGATGATTACGCGGACTTTCTGGGGGCGCAGGCGGCGGTGCAGGGAGGCAATGGAGCGGATGCGTATTCGCTTCTGGACCACTTTGCGGAGCGGCATCCGGGGAGCATTTTTATCGCGCAGGCTCCGGTGTTGATGGCGCAGGCGTTTCTGCAACAGAACAATGCGCAGGGAGCACTGGCGGCGTTGACGCCGCTGGTGGGGCTGCCTGCGGCGGAGAAGACGGATGTGCGTTACGCGCTGGCTCGGGCTTACCAGGCCCAGGGGAATACGGGGCAGGCGGCGGGACTGTATCGTGGGATCTATCTGAAGAATCCGCTTAGCAATGAGGCGGCGGGAGCGAAGACGCAGCTGGCGGCGATGAACGTTCCGCTGACGGCGGGAGAGCGCAAGCAGCATGCGGACGCGATGTTCAATGCGAAACATTACTCCGAGGCACAGGGTGAGTATCGTGCGCTGGAGAAAGATGATGCGACGCTGACGCAGGCGGACAAGGATGCGCTGCAAATTTATGCGGCAGTGTGCGATCTGCGGCTGAAGAAGTTGGCAAAGGGCGATGTGGAGCGGTTGCCGGTGACGGGAGATGACAGCGCGGCTCTGAAGCTTTACCTGCAGTCGGAGCTGCGGCGGAATGAAAAGGATTTCGATGGGCATGATGCGCTGATTGCGCAGATGCTGCAGAGTTATCCGCACAGCCGCTGGCTGGAGGAAGCGCTTTACTCGGGTGGGAATATGTACCTGGTGAAGCATGATCCGGAGCGGGCGATCAATGACTATGCGCTGCTGGTGCGACAGTTTCCGACGAGCACGTATGCGCCGAGCGCGCACTGGCACGCTGCCTGGCTGAACTACCGGCTGCGGCGGTATCCGGAAGCGGCGCGGTTGATGGATGAGCAGGTTACGCAATATCCGGCAGGGACGGAAGTGCCTTCGGCGCTGTACTGGCGCGGGCGGCTGTACGAAGACGTGGAGCATGATTTCGGGCAGGCGCTGAATTACTACTCGGCGTTGAATGCGAGTTATGTGAACAGCTATTACGCGATACTGGCGCGGCAGCGGACGAGTGTGCTGGGGCAGCGGCAAACGCCGGCGCCGGCACCGGCACTGGCTTCGGTGAGGCATGTGGAGGTGCCACAGCTGAGCGACCAGCTGCCGGAGAATGAGCCGAACCTGATCAAGGCGCGGCTGCTGGCGAATGCGGCGCTGAATGAGTACATCGGGCCTGAGATTCAGGCGAGTGCGACGGCCTCGCAGTGGGGAACGCTGGCGGTGGCGGAGATTTATCAGAGCTACGGGGAGTACACGCGGGCGGTGCAGGCGATGAAGCGGAGCGGGTTGCCGATGAACTCGCTGCCGGTGTCGGCTGTGCCGGCGGTGTACTGGCAGCTGCTGTTTCCGCGGCCCTACTGGGATGATTTGGTGGCCGACGCGCAGGCTAATGGGTTGGATCCTTATTTGGTGGCGGCGTTGATTCGGCAGGAGTCGGAGTTCAATCCTGGGGCGGTGAGCCGGGCGAATGCTTACGGGTTGATGCAGCTGCTGCCCTCGGTGGGTAAGTCGCTGGCGAGACGCGAGGGTGTGAAAAAGTTCAACGTTAGCTCGTTGCTTAGTCCGTCGCTGAACTTGCAGCTGGGGACGCGGGACCTGAGACAGTCGCTGGATCGGTACAGCGGGCAGGTGGAGTATGCGCTCGCGGCCTACAACGCCGGAGACACGCCGATCCACCAGTGGATTGCGATCAACGACTACAAGGATATTCCGGAGTGGGTGGAGTCTATTCCTTACACCGAGACGCGCGAGTATGTGCAGGCTATTATGCGCAACCGGGAGTTATATAAGGCTATTTATCCAGGGAAATAATGTCAGCGGTGGTGGCGGCCTGTATTTCTGCGGGTTTAGCGGTAGTTTGGGGGCCGGGTGGGGGAGCGGGTTCGGGCCAGGAGGTTATGGGGCCGCGCCAGAAGAAGAAGGGTTCTACTAACTGGTTGAAGAGCAGCGGCGAGAGCGGCTGAGCAATGCCGTAGGTTTCCGGCTGCTTGTCTTTGGGGAGATACATGGTTCCGAAGAGCTTGTCGATCCAGGGGAGCGTGGCGGCGTAGTTCTTGTCGATGACGTGGGGGCCGTCGTTGGTGTGGTGCCAGTGGTGGAAGGCGGGGGTGGCGATGATCCACTCGAGCGGACCGAAGCGCCATTTGACGTTGGAGTGGATGAAGAAGCCCCAGACGGTTCCAACGAGGATGATGATGAGCGCGAGCGCGCCGCCGCCGGCATTGGGCTGGGCTAGCCCTAGCAAGTAGAGGGGGACGAGGCCGCAGAAGCGGGTGAAGACCATGTCAATGGGGTGGGCGCGGGTGTTGACGAGGTAGTCGACGTGCTCGGCGGAGTGGTGGATGGCGTGGAAGCGCCAGAGGAGCGGGATCTCGTGGCTCCAGCGATGGCCCCAGTAGAAGCCGACGTCGCCGACGATGAAGGCAGCGAGGACGCGGGACCAGAGAGGCAGCGAAGCTACTGCGGCGAAGAAGGCCGCCGGGATGAAGTGGTGCACCGTACGCGCGAGCAGGGCAACGGGGATGCTGAGCAGGGTGCTGAGGGCGAGGTTGGTGAGGAAGTAATAGCCGATGTCGGTGAGGATGGCTTTACGGAAAATTTTCCTGGGGTGCAGCGCAAAAAGTCGCTCCAGTGGCGTGAAGATGGCCGCGAGGATGACGAGCCAGATGCTGAGCTTGATGAGTTGCAGCATGTAGGGCGGCAGGTCGTTGAGGGTGTCAATGATGTCCATCGGTCGATTCGGTCATCCGGGTAAAGCTGGATGCGACAAGTCCGGACGGTGGAATGCCGTCCGGACGATGTGCGCTCTTAGTCCAGATTACGCTTTTTTTGCGGTGGCCTTGCTGAAGCGCGAGCGCACGATACCGCCGACGCCGAAGAGGCCGGTGGCGAGGAGAGCGAGCGAGCCGGGCTCCGGTGTGGGTGCTACTGCGTTAAGGCTGACGCCATCGAGCAGGGAGAACGGGGGGACGCCGTCGGGGGTTCCGATGGCGAGGAAGGCGAGGGTTTCGGAGGTGGCGCTGGCGGTGTAGGTGAAGCTCTCGGACTGCCAGCCGGTGAAGCCGTGGTTGGCATTGTTGAGCACCTGAGTGAAGAGGTGGTCGCTTCCGAAGCTGACTTCGAACTGCTCGGTGGTGCTGCCGTTGAAGCCGTGCTGCTGGGCGCCGGCGAAGTAGAAGTTGACGGTGTACTGCTGGCCAATGACGAGGCCGCTAATGATCTGCGAGAGTGCACCGACGCCGTATGCGCCGTCCATGGCGACGTAGTTGCCGCCGTCGGGCGATACGCCGAGACCGTTGGCCGATCCGTTAGCGGGTCCCCAGAGTTCGACGCCATTGGCCGGCGTAACGTCGGCGGCGGAGGTGTAAACGAAGTTGTAGCCGCTGGTGGTCCAGCCGGTGACATTGTCGGCGTTGCTGTTGAAGCCGCTTCCGATGCCGGAGTTGCCGGGCAGGGTGGTCTGCTCAAAGCTGCCATTGGTGACGAGATTGGTGGCGTGCGCGGCGGTGACCATCGCGGTCATGGCCAGAGAGGTGAGCAATGTGGCCCGAACGGTGCGTGCGAGGACGCGGGTAATGTTGTGCGATGTCATGCTGGTCTTCCTTAGTCTTCTAGATAAGTTCCGTGTCTGAAGACGAAGCTAAGGGAGGCCCCAAAACGTCACAATCCAACGTTAGTTCCGCACATCGGGCACCGCGGTAACGCAGAGTAACCCTGTGAGGTACCTTTTCCTTTGATCTTGCGGAAAATTCGCGCCTGCCTGAAGCGCCCGGGTGGCGCAGGGGCGTGGAGATTCTGAAGATTATCGGAGGAGCTCTCGGAGCGCGGGCGATTACTCGTGATGCAGGGCTACGACGGGGTCCATGCGGGCGGCGCGCATGGCGGGGAGGAGACCGGAGACGATGCCGACCAGCGCGAGAATGACGAAGGACGTGAGCATGACGCTGCCCGAGGCGCTGAGGATGATGTCGCCTTCGTGGTTGGCGGTCTTGTACATCTCTGAGTAGAGGGGCATGGGCGGGATGAGGTGCGCGACGATGACTGCGACGACCATGCCGACAAGGCCGGCGAGGAAGGTGAGTGTGACGGCTTCGAGCAGGAACTGGCGGCGTATATCGCGGCGGCGAGCGCCCAGGGCTTTGAGGAGGCCAATCTCGCGGGTGCGCTCGGTGACGGAGACGAGCATGATGTTCATGACGCCGACGCCGCCGACGGCGAGCGTCATGGCGCCGATGATACCGAGGAGGACCTGCAGGGCAACGGAGAACTGGCGGAGGCTGGCGGAGTCTTCTACGGTGTCCCATACCCCGAGGGCCTTGGTGTCCTTGGGGTCAAAGTGATGACGCTCCGCGAGAACGGAGCGGACGGCCTGGACGGCTTGCAGGTGCATGTCGGCCGATGAAGGCTCGAAGACGATGGAGTCGGGGTCGCGCTGGTTGCGAAGCGTGCGCATGGCCTGGAAGGGGACGAAGATGTTTTCGTTGTCGGGACCGTTGTTGGAGGAGTCCTGGATCTTGTTGCGGAGGACGCCGATGACGGTGAAGGGCTGGCCTTCGATTTGCACGACCTCGCCTACGGGTGGGTAGCCGCTGAAGAGTTTGTTGGCGGCGTGAGGGCCGAAGATGACGACCTGGCGGCGGTCGGTGAAGTCGGCTGCCTCGAAGAAGCGGCCGGTTTCGACATCGAGCTTGCGCATGTCGCCGTAGGGGAGGTCGATCGCCTTGGACTGGATGGTGACGGCCTTGGGACCGTACTTGACGCTGAAGCCGTCGTCGGTTTCGCGGGAGACGGCTTTGAGGAAGGGGAGCGCGTCGCGGATGGCTTCCATGTCGCCGTCGCGGAGCTTGATCTTCTGTCCGGAGCGCTCGCCGCCGGATTGCATGGAGGTCTGGCCGCCCCAGAGCATGATGACGTTGTCTCCGATGCCGAGGAAGCCCTGCAGGACGGTGTTGCCGAGGCTTTTGCCGTAGCTGAGAAGAAGCACGACGGTGACCAGTCCCCACATGATGCCGAGCATGGTGAGACCCGAGCGCACACGGTTGCGGTTGAGGGAGTCGATGGACTGGAGGAAGGATTCCTTTAAGTTCATAGCGGCAGCGTCGGGTGGTGCGAGTAATGCGAGTGAATAGTGAAAAGTGAAAAGTGAATAAGGCAAAAGCGGTGGGTCAGTCGGTTCTGAGGCATTCCATGGGAGTGAGGTTGGCGGCTCGGAAGGCAGGGTAGGTGCCCGCGGTGACGGTGATGGCGGCGAGGGTGAGGAGCGAGGCGGTGATGGCGAGGGGCGAAATGGTGGGGTGGGGGATGAAGTCGGGCAGGGGGACGACGCGCAGCAGCACGCAGATGCCGACACCGCAGAGCAGGCCGATGGAGCCGCTAACGAGGGTAATGATGGCGGACTCGGTGAGGAACTGGTAGCGGATGTCGCGGCCCGTGGCGCCGAGGGCTTTACGGACGCCGATTTCGCGGGTGCGCTCGGAGACGGCGACCAACATGATGTTCATGACGCCGATGCCGCCGAGTGCAAGGGTGAGCAGGGCGACGACGCCGAAGAAGAGCGTCATGGCATGGAAGATGTGCTGGGTGAAGCGGGCGCCCTGGAGGGTATCCCATACCCAGAGTGCGTCGAGGTCTTCAGGCTCGAAGTGGTGGCGCTCGGCGAGGATCTGGCGAACCTGGCGGACGGCTGCTTCGTGCTGGTCGGCGGAGATGGGCTGGACGACGATGGTGTTGACCCAGCCGGGATAGATGCCGGGGCGCTGGGGAGGGAAGTCGCGGGCCATGGAGGCGTAGGGGACGAAGAGCTGGGTGTTGTCCGGGCCGGAGCCGTAGCTGCCGTTCTGCTTCTTCTTTTCGAGGACGCCGATGACGGTGTAGGGATAGCCAGCGACCATGAGGGTCTGGCCGACGGCGGGCTTGCCGGGGAAGAGCTGGCGGTTGGCGTCGGCGCCGAGGACGATGACGCGGGCACCGGTGTCTTCGTCCGAGGGGATGAAGAGGCGGCCTTCCTCGGCGACCAACGAGCGGAAGAGCTGGTACTGCGGCCAGACGCCACGGACGGCTCGGCTGGCGGCGTTCCACTGGCTGACTTCGGAGACGGTGGTGCGGAGTTCGGGGGAGACGTTCTTGATGAGGGAGGCGCGCTGCTGGATGGCGACGGCGTCATCGACTGAGAGAGTGAGGTTGCGGCCGGCGGCGTAGCCTCCAGAGGGGATGCCGGTCTTGCCGGGGAAGAGGATGGCGATGTCGGTGCCGATGGTCTGGAGGCGCTTTTGCTGGTCGATACTGAAGCCGATGCCGAGCCCGACGAGCAGGATGACCGAGGTGATGCCCCAGACGATGCCAAACATGGTGAGGAAGCTGCGGAGCTTGGTGTCCCAGAGGGCCGAGAGCGTTTGTCTGAGGATCTCGCGTAAGGGCATAAGTGTTTGGCCGGAGTTTGGGCTGGGGATGGTACGGGTGGGGAAGGCTGTTGGTTCCGTTACGGTAGGATGGAGTGCGGCGCCGGTTGGGGCGCCGGCAGGCCCGGGTGGTGAAATCGGCAGACACAGCGGACTTAAAATCCGCAGACCCTAACAGGTCGTGGGGGTTCAAGTCCCCCCCCGGGCACCAAAAAGTACAACAATAATCAGGTGTTTTTTCACAGCCTCGACGAGGGTGGATTGTGGCCGTGCGACGACCTTTTTGGCTCTCGGTTCCGGACGGTGTGGTGATGGCCTATGTTGCTCAAATTGCCACTGTTTTGGCAGAAAAGGGGAGGGTTACCCTCTGATTACTTTCGCGTTACTTCGCGTTACGACGGTTCGGACAGTAGGGCAACCCGATTCGGCGAATGGGGAGGGAAGCATAGCCCGTGTCTCATAATAGGTCAATGAAATCAGCAGGTTAGACGTAAGATGAAGGGGTTCCGTGACGGGAATGGCCACTACAACTTTGGTGACCTAAATTGCGATTTCGCTCTTGACTCGCTCGTAACGGCTATGAAACTGTTGAATCTGACCTATTTGGAGGCATTTCCTTGCGTCACTTACTCGCGGTTTTGGCTATTTCAAGTGCGGCGTTTTTTTCCGTCGCCGCCCACGCCGACACCATCACGTTTGCGGGCGCTTCGGCTGATCTAAGCCCCGCCGCTGATACGTTGGTTTATACCGGCAGCACACAAAACTTCACGTTGAGCTTCAGCGGTTCGACCGTTTCCCAGGTGGGCACCTACATGGCGGGCTACTCTGGCACGCTGACAACGATCATCTCCTTCAGTTTTATGGAGGATGTGACGATTGACGGCATCACCAAGACGTTGACGTTTACGGGTACGGACAATCTTTCTCAGTATGAAAACATCATCACACTGGACCCGCTTGGGATTGTGCAGTTCGGTTTGGTTGCCGCCGACTTCCACGGCAATACGCGCATCGTGACCGACGAATCCGACCAGCCGTTCAACATGGTTGTGTCCCTGGTGCAAACGCCAGAACCTTCGTCCATCATGCTTTGCGGCACAGGTGTTGTGGCGGCTATCGGGGCGGCGCGGCGCAGGATTCGCCGGGCATAGGGTTCTTGAGTTTCGGACGAAGCGCAACCGACCACGGTTGCGCTTCGTACTTTAAGACGACCAAGCCGAGGAGCGTTTACCAGAGGCCCCAGTCGGACCGCGAGAGTACCCAGGCTGCCAGCAGGAGGTTGGTGGTGGCGTGGGCAGCGATTGCGTCGGCGAGGCGGCCGGTCCGCTTCGTCAGCAGAGCATAAGCGACGCCTGCCGCAATGCCGGCGAGCCATTGCTGCCCGTGCATCATGCCGAATGCTGCGGAGGAGATGGCGATGGCCAGCGGTGTAACCGAGGGGTAGGCTACGGAGTCGATGTCGGTTGCGATGATGCGGCGCAGGAGGAAGCCACGGAACGCTAGTTCTTCGGCGATGGGAACCGTAACGACGGCTGCCATGACACGCAGGCTCAGCCAGGTGAGTCGAGCGGCGGGAGGCATGGTCGCAAGGGTGGCTCCGATTTCGTTGGTCGCAGAAGATGCTGTCCAGCGGCTGAAAGCAATCCAGACGGCAAAGACCAGTGCGCCCGTGGCAGGAGCGAGCCAGGTGACAGTCCAATCCATACGGCGGTAGGTTGCGCGGAAGTGCCAGAGCACGGCCGCTGCGGCGATGAAGCGGAGGGGGTAGGCCCACTCGAAACCGGATGAAGCAGCTTTAGAAACCAGGCCCGCAGTGAGGATTGCGAGGAAGGGTAGCAGGTAGGTGGCCGCCATGTTTGGGGCGTCAACATGGGTGGCCCTTGTGGCGGGATTTCTGGCTAGCCACTGCCAGCGGTTGGCTAGAGCGAGAAACGTGAGTGCGACGAAGTTGAAAGCAATCCAGCCTGCATCGGAGTGGAAGCCGTGTGCTGCGATCTCGGGATAGCCGGCATTGGCGAGGGCCAGGAGAGCGTCGATGCGGATGATGTTGAGCGTCCAAATGAGGGCCAGGGCGCACGGCACGAGGAGCATGGCGCGGGCCAGACGTAGTTCGCGGCGCGCGTACCAGAGCCAACCGATGCAGAGGATGAGCGTGAGGGAAAGACCTTCAATACCCGAACAGCTGCCGGCGATGGTGACGTCGAAACGGGGGAGGCTGATGGTGAAGGTGGCGGGGTCAGCGTGGACGGTGGGGTAGACGAGGCGGAGCGAGTGGTCGACAACCTGGAAGGTGGTGCGCTGGAGGAAGAGGCTGGCTGCGGATTGGGGCGCGTCCCACACGGCCTGGACGCGGTCGCTGATGGCGACGATGAGGCCGGCAGCCAGTGTGGCGTAAAGCACGGCAAGACGCGTGCGACGCCACAGTATGGCGATGACGGGGGTGGGAATCAGTGCGTAGAAAAGCGTGACGGCCGATAGGGGTATCGCTGTGAACCAAATCGCGACGGCCAGGCTGGATCCGACGAGCACAGTGAGCAAGGCCGCATGGACGGCGGCGATGATGAGGAGGCTGACGGCGTAGAGGGTCAGCAGGCGCCGGTTCAGGGGAAGGGATTCGGGCTGAAAAGCGAGGCTGGTCCGCGCGATGAAAAGGAAGACGCCGAGGAAGACGATGGCTCCTGCGACTACGCGGTGCAGGGTGCACCACGGGTGCGGAACCAGCACGATGGCGACGTATTGGAGCATCAACATTGCAGCGAAGATGAAAAGGCGCCCGAGCAAGGTGCTGGGCGCCTTCAAATCAGCTAGCGTTGTGTTGTAGGGCAATGAAGCTGCACCGGCGAGATCGGCATCGGCGACGGGCATAAGTAACGGCTCTCGATGGAGTTCGCAGGCACCCCTATGACAGCAGGAATGGAGCTTGCGCTTCAAACGGCTACGGAAGATCATGACTGAACCGGCTACCAGAGCGAGGGCCGAAAGGCCGTCTGTGGGACTGACTTCTGGAACTCCAAGCGCGAACGCCTTAGTGGAAACGCACAGGGTAAGGAGGACGACGGGAAGAGCGGTCTTCAGCGTTTTCAAAGTGAAAGCCTCGAAGGGTAAATAGTAGCAGGTGAAGGCAGAATAACAGCTTCCGAGGCTAAGTCCAGAACAAAAAGCTCGCGTGACCTGAATTGGTACAACACGTTACGACGCCTTCGCTGGCTCGTTGCGGAAGTACTCAAAGGAACGTTGAAGGCCTTCGCGAGTCGTGATAACGGGACGCCATCCGAGAGCTTTCAACCTGGCGTTGGAAAAGCGATTGCCCCCCCACATGGTGGCGGCTTTGTAAGGCGTGAAGATCGCGGGGAGTTGGCCCTTGGAGCGCAGATTGTAGCGTTCGACGATTCCCGAACCCCACATTAAAAGGAAGTAGGGGACCGGGACGGTCTTCATCGGCTTGACGTCCCTCTGGTATTGAGAGAGGTACTGGCCGGAGGTGATGATGTCGTCGTCGACGACGTTGTAGACCTGTCCACTGGATTGCGGCGAGAGCGCGGCGACGACGATGGCTTCGGCGCAGTTGTCGACGTAGGTGAGGGGAATGAGGTTCTTGCCTCCGAGGTGGACAAAGCGTCCGAAGAGACTCAGGCCGACGCGGTTGGAGAAGTGTCCGCTGCCGGGGCCGTAGATGACGCCGGGGCGGAGGACGACAAGGTCGAGGTTGAGGCGCTGCTGGTACTCCCAGAACATCTGCTCCTGGCGGAGCTTGGTGTAGCTGTAAACGTCGCGTTCGGCGGGACGGGTTTCGAGAGGTGTGCTCTCGTCCACCATGGCGTTTCGGCCGAGGGGAGCGACGCTGTAGACGCCAAAGGAGCTGACCAGGACGATGCGCGGGCGTTGGGCTGTGGGAAGTGCGGCGACGGCGTCGAGGAAGTTGCGGCTGGCTACGACGGAGTCGAGGAACATCTCGGCGGGGCTGCCTTTGAGGGCAGCAGCGGCGTGGATGACCGTCTGGACACCCGCGAGCGAGGCAGTGATCTGGGCGGGGTTCTTGAGGTTGGCGGCGAAGAGTTCAACCTGGGCTGCAGGGTAGCGAGCGGCAATCGTTTGGAGGGCGGCGCCTTTGCTGGTGTCGCGCAACATGCAGCGAATGTCGGTCTGGCCGTGTTCGAGGAGACGTTCTACGATGCGCTTGCCGAGGAAGCCGCCGGCGCCGGTGACAAGTATCTTCATCGTGACACCTCGGTGGCGGCGGGGTAGACCTGTTCGATGATGCGGTCCATAACGTCCATGGTCCGGAGGATCTCTGAATAGGGAATGGGCGGTTGGCCGCCGGAGCGGATGCTGGCGTAGAAGAGGTCGAGGAGTGTGGTCATACCGGCGAAGAACTGGAACTCGTGGCGGCGGAAGAGACCGAGGTTCTTCCAGCCCTGGGAGAAGTAGCGTGAGGCCATCTGGAAGGCGGGGCCGAGGCGGCCGAGGGAGCTCGGATAACGCTGCGAGGCAGGGAAGATGACGGTGCGGTTGGAGAAGTCGAGCTCGACGGTGTTGAGTGTGCCGTAGACCTTGAGGGTGTTGGCGACCGGGCGGGCGTGGCTGCAAAGCGAGCCGAAGGCGGAGACGCCGCCGGCGCGGAGGTAGACGCGCAGCTCGTCGAGCATGGTATCGGTGGAGTCGTTGCGGACTTCAGGGCGGCGCTTGAAGGCAAAGGCGTGGACTTCGGGCGAGACGTCGGGCAGCAGCGGCACGACGCGGTTGAAGATGTGGTCCATCATGTTCTGGAAGAGCTTGCCGGGCATACCGTGGACCCAGTGTCCGGCGTCGCCCATGAGGGCCTGGCCGTAGGCACCGGCGAGGTCGTAGCCGATGAAGGCTTCGACGTGGACGGGGTCGCCAATGGCGCCGGAGGCGAGGATGCGCTTGAACTCCATGGCCGCGGGGTCGAAGTTGGGCCAGTAGTTGATCGACATCTGGAGGCCGGCGCCGGTGACGGCTTCGATGAGGGCGCGGCCGTCCTTCGCGGTGAGGGCGAGCGGCTTTTCGAGGTAGACGTTGGCTCCCGCGGCGACGCACTGCCTGGTGAGCGCGAGATGGACGCCGGGGGGCGTGGTGATGTGCACGACGTCGAGATGTTCTTTGGCGAGCATCTCGTCGAGCGAACCGTAGAAGCCTGGGATGCCGAAGCGGACAGCGAGCTGCTCGGCTAGCAGGAGTTCGCGATCGCAGACGGCGACCAGTTGAGCGCCTTCCATGAACTTGAGGACTTCAGCGTGGCCGTCGGCGATCTTGCCACAGCCGACGATACCGACTCTTAATACCTTCATTCCCACCACAATTGTTTGACCCTGTCTTTATGGAGCGTATCTGTTGGCTTGGGGCGGGCGGTTTGCAGAACCGCGCGCCAAGGTAGTTTCGGGTGTTGCCCTCTTTAGCGGCCTGCAGAGCCGTTGAAGCGGACGAAGAGATAGAGGAACAAGAGGGTAGCGAAGCAGGCGATGAAGATCTTTTTCATGAGCTTGCTGACGTCTGGAGCGGGCCGCGGAACGATCATCTTCTTGAGCGCGAGAGCGGTACCGAGCATGATGTATAGGCTGGCGGCGTAAGTACGTGAGAGGAAGAAGCCGGACACTAGTAGTCCGACAAAGGAGATGCGGACGATGCGTGCGGCGGCACCGAGCTCTTCGGGTGGAACGGGGATGTTTTCATCGAGAGCCTGCTGCCACGCGTATTGATGGGCAGGAGCCGGATTGCCGAGTCCGATCGGCGCTGCTTCGGCGACCGAGAGAGCGGGTGTTGACGATGCGGATAACATGCGCATGCCAACCGCGGGCTGCGTAAGTTGAGGCGCGCCGGCAAGCGCTGGCCGGGAGCCGCGCATATACGCTCGATGCGGAAGGGTGTTCAGGGTGTCATCGGTCTTGGGTTTTCGCCTGGGGATCATGGCCGTGAGGCCGAACCATGCCGCGACGATCATGCCCAGCCAGAAGAAGTAGCCAATCGCCCCCAGTTCAACCAATCCGAGGATGAAGGAGTTGTGGGCGGTTTGAGAGGTACCGCTGAAGTTGATAAAGTTGCCCGGACCTACCCCAAGGATGGGGTGTGACTTCAAGGTCGTGAGGCCTGTGGACCAGAGGCCTACGCGGCCGCCATCATCCTGATCGAGCCCACGACCACCGCCGACGTTGAGGGCCAGGAGGGCACCCAGGGCGCTTGCGGCGACAACTCCCGAGCCGAAAAAACCGAGTTTATCTTTGAAGCCGAAAAGGATAATTGCTACGAGAGCAATAGCACCGCCACGCGAGTGGGTAAGGTAGATCCCGGTGGCGAGGACCCCTGCGGGAATGATTGTAAACAGGAGGTTGCTGGCGAAATGCCCCTTTCGCCACCAGAGAAAGAGCAGTGGAATAGTGGTGACGAGGAGCTGAGCAAGGTCGTTGGGATCGGACAGGACGCCGATCCCGCGATAGCGGGTGAGAACGGATAGATTGCCGGGCTCTCCGACGTTTTCGGTGAGCAGGTAGGGGCTCATGAAATTGCCCGTAGAGTCGGCGAAGTAGCACTGCGCAAGGATAAAGAATCCGACCAGCGCCATCACTACTACCAGGAGCTTGACACGCAACAAATTGGTGCAGCTGACCGCGATGAAGAAGAAGATGATGATGATGGGGCCGAAGCCGAGCAGGGTCGTGAGCGCTCCACCGAACCAGCCGGTGGCGGCCATGGAGAGAACGGAAGAGAACAAGAGGCCCAGGCCGAGATAAGTTTCGGGAAGCTCTCCCAGTTTGGCTCTGCCGAGATAGAAAATGCCGGCGACGCTGGCGAACAAGCCGATGATCAGATTGGGGCGCAGGGTCGCGATGAAATCCGGGAACGCGCCCGGAGACACCAGCGTGATGCCGACGTACATCAAGGTGAGGACAAATGCCATTGGTACCAGTTTATCCGGTGGCAGGATGCTGGGCCAGCCGAAAGGCCGCCCAGGGGAACTATTGTCGACACCCCATTTGGGGGAGTGGAAGCGGCGGAGCGTGCTAGACTTGGCCGAAAAGCGCGTCAAAAGGGGCATTCCTATCTTTAACTCACGATTCAACGGCGCTCTACAGCAAGCGTGGGCGGAAAACCCGCGTTCGACGCGGTGGTTCAGACTCGTTGTTGCGGTCAGCGTGGCGGTGCGGTTGGCGGCGCTGATTGCGGCGCGTCACGCCGCAATGGCCTCCGATGCGCAGAATTATGTAGCGATGGCGAGCAAGCTGGTGAGTGGCGAACGCTTTGTGCCCTATTGGCCACCGGGGGTAGCGCTCTACCTTGCTCCGCTGGTGGCAGTAGGGGCGAGTCCGCTCGTGTTGCGAGCGACGAGCTTGATTTTCTGGTTAGTGGCCTGCTGGGGTTTGTACCGATTGATGAAGGCCATGGGAATGGCCGGTGTGGCGTGGGTGGTGCTGCTGGTGTTCAGCCTGCTGCCGGACGCGATTCAGATGGCCATTGAGCCGATGACTCAGATGCCGGTGGCCGCGCTGCTGCTGGTCGGGCTGAGTTGCGTAGCGATAGTGCTGCAGCGGGCATCGACCGCGGAGTTTTTGCTCCTTGGGGTAGCGCTGGGCGCGATGTCACTGATCCGGCCAAGTGCCCTGCCTTTGCTGGTGTTGCTGCCGCTGGCGTGTGGGTGGGTTACCAAGCGGGTGGTTCCGGCGCTGGCTGGAGTGCTGTTGGGGCTGGCGTTGCTGGGCGGATGGATGCTCTACGCCCGGGCGCTCTCGGGACGTTTGATGGTCAATACGGCGAATGCCGTGAACATGTTCTACGGAAACAATTCCGAGACGCCGGCTTATCAGACCTGGTACTTCGGCTCTCATGCCAAAGTGGGCTCGGACGAGATTGACGCGTTTCCGGAGTTTGCGCAGACCCTGGAGAGGGTGGAGAAGCTTCCGGAGCTGGACAGGTCGGCGGAGTACGAGCGGGTGACGATCGCTTATGTTCGCGCCAACCCGGGGATGTTTGTGTACCGCACGGCTAACCGGGTGCGGGCGTTCCTGGGATTTGATGTGTTTACGTCGGCGGCATTGAAGGGTGTGAAGGTGTTGGGGCTGCCCGTATTTCTGCCGGCGCTGGCTGGCGAGGCGCTGATCTATCTTCTGATTGCGGGGACAGCCGCCTTCTGGATGGCTCGGGCGCCGGCGGGATTTTGGCGTGACAAGGTCAACGTGGCATTGCTGGTGACGATGGTGATCTATGCCGTTCCGTATTGGATCAGCATGTCGCATCCGACGTATCACTTTCCCTTGCTGTTGCCGCTGGCGGTGGTGGGGGTGAGTGCCTGGCGGATGTCGGATGGCGCTGCTGCGGACAAGTGGCGCGGCTGGTGGTGCGTGGGTCTGCTGCTGTTGGTGCAGGCGGAATGGGTCTGGCGGGCTGCGGGAACGGCGTCGCTCGGAGCGGTGAAGATAGCCCCGTAGACGCGGATCGATGCGGTATCCTATGTCGGTATCGGCGGGCGTTTATTCGCCTGACGCTACCGAGGAGATGCTGAGTGAATGTAAAGGCGTTATTGACGTGGGTAGGTGTTCCGCTGCTGCTGTTGTTTCTGCTGATGGGACCGCGGATCACCCGGAGCATTCCTCCCTTTGAGCTGGGCGTCCACAACACGGTGGTGCAAGCGGACAGCAAGAGCAACACGGACGGCCCTCGCGTGGGGAACTGCCCGGTGTTCCCGAAGGACAATGTGTGGAATACTCCCGTCGACAACCTGCCTGCGGATGGGAAGACCAAGGATTATGTTGAATCGATCGGTGCGGTCGCCAAGGTTCATCCCGACTTCGGATCGAGCCTGGCGTACGGTATGCCGTTTACCGAGGTGCCCGCCGGGACCAAGCCGTCGCGTGTGACGTTTGAATATCGCGACGACAGCGACCTGGCCAATTATCCGATTCCGGAGAATGCCCCGATCGAAGGCGGACCGCAATCGACGGGTGATCGCCACATCATTTTTATCGATCCGCGGCGCTGCCTGCTCGAAGAGCTGTTTGACGCCACCGAGATCAGCCCGGGAAACTGGAAGGCGGGTTCGGGTATCAAGATGGACCTGACCAGCAACGCGCTGCGAGGCGCGGACAAGACGTCGGCCGACGCCGCAGGGCTGCCGATCTTCCCAGGCCTGGTGCGTTATGAAGAGGTTCAGGCTGGCGAGATCAATCATGCGCTGCGGTTCACGGTTCCGCATACGCGCGCGTCCTACATCTGGCCGGCAAGGCACAAGGCATCGCGCGACCCGAGCCCGAAGCTTCCGCCGATGGGAACGCGGTTCCGGCTGCGGGCTGATTTCGATATTTCAAAGTATTCGCGGACGAACCAGGTGATCCTGAAGGCGCTGAAGAAGTACGGCATGATGCTGGCTGATAACGGCGGCGCCATGTTCGTCAGCGGCGTGCCTGATAAGCGCTGGGATGACGAGGACCTGCACAAGCTGGGTGGCGCGACGGCCGCTGACTTCGAAGTGGTGGATGTGAGCGAGTGGCAGATGCTGGGTGATTCGGCGCGGGTTGATCCGCTGGCGGCGAAGTAGGCGAGATCCAGGGGAAGACCGCAATAGAGATGGGCATCGCATACAGGCGCGGTGCCCATTTCTCTTGGTGGCGGTTGCCTACGGCGTTGCCGGAGTGACGAACTGGATGGTGGCGAGGAAGGCACGGCGCAGCGGCCGGGGCAGGTGATCGCCGATGGGAGCAAGACGGCCACGGTCAGAGGTTTCGAGTCCGCCCACGTACTTGATCAGCAGGATGTAGATGGGGACTGCCGTCAACACGGCCAGGGAGAGGCCCGGGAGGCCGGGAATTCGGTGGCTGATAACGTAGGCGACGGCTGCCATGATGGAGTTGGCTACGCACATGCGGAAGGCGACCATGATGGGGAAGCTGAAGGTGTAGAAGCGCTTGGTTTCGAGCCAGATGGCAATGACGCCGAAGGTCTGGGCAAGACCGTTACCCCAGGCCGCGCCGACCGCGCCGTAATGGGGGATGAGAGCGAAGTCCAGAATGATGTTGAGGACGCCGGTGATGCCGTACCAGAGCAGGACACGATTCTGACGGTCGGCGGTACGCATGAGTGTGTCGGGGACGATCTGGAATGCGCGCGGGATGACCAGAATGGCGGAGACGATAAGAGCGGGGACGGCGCCAAGATAGCGAGAGCCGTAGGCGAACTCTACTCCGGGGAGAGCCAGCGCGGCAGCGCCCAGGCTGATGGGGAGCGTGATGAGCAGCAGGTAGCGGCTGGCGTGACGAACGATGTTGTTGACGCGGTTCGGATCTCTGACCGCTTCGACCATGAGGGTGATGCCGGTGGCGCTGCCAAAGACGCGGGCGAAGGTGAGGATGTTGTTGGCAAAAGTGAAGCTGACGGAATAGAAAGCTGTCTGTTCGAGAGTAGAGAAGTGGCGAAGGAAGATCATCTCCGAACGGTCCCAGACGACCGACATGAGGAGCTGAATGCCGATTGCCTGCATGCAGTACCGGCGAATGCGATAGATGATGTCGCCGTCGAGCGTGGCGAGCGGCATCCTGCGCAGGATGCGGTTCAGAGGGATGGTGCGGAGGAAGACTTCGGCGGTGCGGCCAACCAGGGAAGCCGTGGCAACGCCGACGAGGTCCCAATGGAAGTGGATGGTGAGGATAATGATGGCTGTATAGACGAAGATGTAGCCGAAAGCGCTGATGGTGTTGTTGGAGACGTCTTCGAACGCCTGGTTGGCTTGTGCCGGCACCCATGACATGAGTCCGGGGATGATGGACAGGATCAGGATGGATGCCATCAGCTTGTAATGCGGCTCGCCCCAGACCGCGATGCCGATCAGGCCGAGAACGGTGATAGCGACAGAGCCGATGAGTTGATAGCGATGGGCCAGATTGTAGACGGCGCGCGCGGTGCCCATTTGCTCCAGCGCAATGAACTCCGACATGTACTTGCGCGTGGCGGTGGAGAGTCCGGTGCCACTGGTGCGGGTGACGATGGTAACGAAGAAGTTGATGTAGCTGAAGTAGCCCAGTTTGTCGGGCCCGAGATATCGGGCGACAGCAATGCTGGTTCCGATAAACACGATCGCTTCGATGACCGTTTCAAGGCCATACCAGATCGAGTTATGCAGAATTTTTCCAGCGGAGCTTGTTTCGGGCAACTTGAATTCCATCAGATTATTTTTTTGTCAGGTCTAATTACGGGTTGGCACTGCGGACTTTGCCATGGTTCGAAGAAAGCGTGAGATCGGACGACGTCATTGCGTTGGAGCCGCTGATCGGGGCCTCGTTGCGCGGATAACCGCGCAGCAGCATGTGGCTCACGATTCTGTAACGGCGGATATCGTGAAAAGGATGGCGAGCAATGGAGCGCAACATCAAAGGGATAGCTCCGGGCATGCCATTCTGACGCAGCAAAAGTGACGCTTCGCCTTCGAGGCGGCTGATGACAAGGGGGCCATGGGTAATGCGCTGAATGAAGGGCAGGCGCGGAATGATGTTCTGTTCAACGACGTTTTTGTAGTGGTTCAAAGCTGTGAGCGGGCGATTGGTGCGCGACTCCGGGTGCACGCGATACAGCAGCGTCGGTTCTGGCCAATGGACGAATTGCGCTCCGTGATAGAAGAGCCGAAGCCAGAGGTCCCAGTCTTGTCCGTTGGAGTGGCGGCCATCGAAACCGCCGATGTCCATGACGCTGGAACGGCGTATGGCAACGGAACTGGGCATGAACGGGCAGCGCTCCTGGAGGACGGTTCCAATGTCGGACTCCCTGGCAACGTTGACCACATCACCGCGCAGAAAAAGGCCTGTCTCAGGATGCGTAACCAGGTGGCGGCGCCCGGTGTAACAAAGGTCGGCGCGCGGATGACCGGCAATTGCCTTGGTGAGGTTTTCAAGATGGTTGACTTCCCACAGATCATCGTGGTCCATCAAGGCGATCCATTCAGTGGAGGCGAGCGCTATGCCCAGGTTGCGAGCGCCGGAGACGCCAGCATTGCGTTGCTCGATGAGGCGAATCCTGTTGCCAAAACTACGTGCGATAGCCGACGTTTGATCGGTGGAACCATCGTTGATGACGAGGACTTCCGTCGCAGGATACGACTGGGCAAGAACGCTTTCGATGGTCTCGCGCAGGTAGTTCTCTCCGTTGTAAACGGGGATGAGAACAGTCAGACGTGGAACGCTCATGCTTTCTTCCATTTCCGGCATGCAAAAAACTCCGAGGGGGATCGTCGTGCTAGTATATATCGCTACTGTGCATCTGGTGCACCTTCAGGCCGAGGGCAGCTTTGGGTAACCCCTGAAGATCATATGGGTGGCAATACCGAAGCGGCGGATGCCGTGAAAGGGGTGCCGGATGATCGACCGAAGCATAAGGGTAAGCGCCCCCGGGAGTCCATTCTCGCGCAATAAAATGGCCGCCTCAGCCTCCAGCCTGCTGATGACGCGGCGGCCGTGGATGGCCCGGACGACGACCGAAAGATAAGGGAGAATGTCGCGCTCGGCCACGTCTCGCGATTGCCGCAGGCCACGCAGGGGATTGTGAGCGGCGGAGCCGGGATGGACGCGGTACAGCAGCGTCGGCTCGGGTGAATGAACGAAGTGTGCGCCGTTGTGGAGTAGCCGGAGCCAGAGGTCCCAGTCCTCGCTGTGGGTATAGCGGGTGTCGAAGCCGCCGATGAGCAGGGCGGTCGACTTTTTGAGCGCCACTGAACTCGGCATGAAGACGCAGCGTTCCATCAAGGTGGCGAAAATCCCCTGGGCAGGGGGGAAATTGAGGGTGTCACCCGGCACGTAGGGGCCGATACTGCCTTCCTGTTTCATCCAGCGGGCGCCGGTGTAGCAGAGGTCGGCGTCAGGGTTGGCGGCGATGACGCTGGCAATGTTGGCGAGGTGATTAGGTTCCCACAGATCGTCGTGGTCAACGAGGGCGACCCACTCGGTGGTAGCGATCGACAGACCGTAATTTCGTGCGGCTGAAACGCCGGCGTTCTTGCGGTTTACGAGGCGAATTTTCTCGCCAAAACTACTGGCGATGTAAGCGGTGTTATCGGTGGATCCGTCGTTAACGACGATGATCTCGGAGATGGGGTGGGTTTGGGCAAGGACGCTCTGCAGCGTTTCGGCGAGGAATTCCTGCCCGTTGCGCACGGGGACAAGGACCGTCAGCGGTAACGGGCTGACATTTTCTCGCCGATCCATCATTTAGTAGCCAGTACCTCGTCCCACGACCGTTTCTGCAATTTTATCTTGGATAGTGGGCCTGAACGCCGTGCTTTAGAGCGGGCGGGTGTACGGGTAAGGTACGGAAGATAAGAACGGGAATGTCGCTCAGCGGACATAGCAAACGTTGTCGGTCGGTATGTTCATGATACGTACGGCTAAGTACCTCTTGAGATTGCCGGGGCTGGCACGAAGGACTCAAGCATGGTTCACGGCGATGTGGAACGGCCCGCACGCAGGTTCATCGTTTTGCGACGTATAACCGCTATACTCCATGGAACAGGCTGGAAACGTGCGGATGCGCCAGTTGATCGCTAGCTTGATGATGAAAGGCAGGTTAGGTGGACGACAGTAGGATGACTCCGATGCCGGGTTCAATTGCGGTCATCATTCCGGTGTACAACGGCGAACGCTTCATCCGGCGGTCGCTGGACAGCGTTTTACGGCAAACCGTTACGCCGGCTGAAATTTTTGTGGTCGATGATGGGTCCAAAGATGCTACCCGGCAGATATTGAGTGCCGAGTATGGCGATAAGGTCACTTTGATCGTTCAGCAGAATGGCGGTCCGGCCAAGGCACGGAATGCTGCCCTGCGGGTGGCGGAATCGGAGTTTGTGGCGTTTTTGGACGCGGATGACTGGTGGGAACCGACCAAGCTGGAGCGGCAGCTGGAGGCGATGCAGAGCCGGCCTGATGTTGTGGCCAACTACACCGGATTGCACAAGGTGAGTGAAACGGATGGTCACATTGAAGATGCCCTGCCGATATTGCCCGAGAAGCTGTGGCCGATGCTGCGGTACTGCAACCCCGAGATTCCACCGGCCTGCGTGATGGCCCGACGGGATGCGGTGCAGAAGGCGGGTGGGTTCAATGAGCGGCAGGTGGGTAGTGAAGACTGGTGTCTCTGGTTCGAACTGCACAGCCTGGGGCCGATGTCGGTTTGCCCTGAGCCGCTGACGGACTACCGCATGAGCCCGGGTGGACTGAGCGGTAACGGCGACCACATGTTCAACGATGCCATGAAGATGGTCGATGATGTGTTGCTGCGTGGACTTAGCGGCGTGTCTCGGTCGATCTGGCGGAGACGGATTGTGAGCTACCAGGCCTATAAAGCTTGCCTGACTTGCCGCCAGGCCGGCGACAAGGCGGGTGAACGGAAGTACATGAAGGCGTCGCTGGCGGCGTGGCCTTCGCCTTTCTGGGTGTCGGAACGGTTTAAGGCTTACTGGGTTACGCTGTGGAGGTCTTGATGGGCGGCCTGCGGGTGAAGCGTGGCAGGCGTTATGATTGCCTAGTTTACCTTTCCAATAACCCATTTGATTGAGCTGGTGAATGCGCCCATTTTGCTTTATCGCTGAAACTGGAACGAATTTCGGCGACGACCTGAACCGCTGGCTGTGGCCTCGACTGCTGCCCGAAGCGATGAGCGGGCCGGATGACGGCGTGCTTTTTCTTGGCATCGGTACGGTGATTGGCCCGGGGCTTCCGGATGCGACACACTACGTCGTGTTCAGCAGTGGGGCTGGATACGGCCCTCCGCCGAAGAGTTTTGGCGGGCCGTCATGGACGCTGGTCTGCGTGCGGGGGCCGCTGACGGCGCGCGTGCTGGGACTGGCACCGGAGCTGGCGAGTTCTGACGGGGCGCTGCTGCTGAGTACGCTGCCGGAGTACTCGCCGTTACCGGAGAGTGAGCGCGCGGGCGTGGTGTTTATGCCACACCACGAGAACCTGGACATTGGCGACTGGCCGGAGATCTGCCGGCGAGCGGGCGTGGAATTTCTGAGTCCGCTGCTGCCGAGTGAAGAGGTTTTAGCACGCATCCGGCGCGCCCGACTGGTGCTTGCCGATGCGATGCATGCGGCGATTGTAGCCGATACGCTCCGGGTGCCATGGGTCCCGGTTGCTGTCTCCAATCGGATCAATACCTTCAAGTGGCTGGACTGGACGATGGGTCTCGACCTGCCGTACAGGCCTGTGTTGATTCCGGCGCCGACGAGAGTGGAAGCACTACGGGATCGGATGCGGGGCCTTTATGGGCAGCGACACCTGCTGGACGAACAGTCTGAACAGGCTGCCATTCGGGACTTCAAGCGGAACAAAGCGTTGAAAGAGCATCCCCTGTGGGCGTCTTATGCGCGGTTTGTGCGGAAGTTTGCGTATTTTGCGCCGGGAAAGGTGCTGCGGATGCCGGCCTTCGCAGCGTCCGTTGCGGCAGATACCGCTCGACGGACGGAGTTTTGTGCGGCCGCACTGCGCAACGCCGCGGGATCGACTGCCCATCTGAGTGACGACGCGAAGTTTTCGGCGAAAGTAAGCCAACTCGTGGAGAAACTCGAGGACGTCAGGCGGCTGCGTTTTCCGCCTTTGGGCTAGGGTACGGCTGGTGGGAAGTTGGCCGCCTCACCCAGGGCGGCTCGCCGGAGCCGACGCGATTTAGAGTGCGTCAGGGCGGGCTTTTCAACGAAGAACCACGAGAGTGGGGCGGCGATGGCGACGATGAGCAGGGCGAAGCCGGTTCCCAGCCAGGGGTTGAAGGCAAAGACGCCCGCGGCTACCAGCAGCTGGATGATGGGGTAATGCAGGATGTAGGTGCCGTAGGAGAAGTCGCCCCAGCGTGTGGGCCCCTTGATGTGCGGCAGGAGCAGGGAGGCTCCCAGGGTGAGCGCAGCCACCGGGGCTGGACGCAGGAAGAACCAGCCCGTCCAGGTGTGTAATGCGAAGGCAAGTGCGGAGGCTGCCATGAGCACGATGCCGTGCTTTTTGAAGAAGCTGAGGTGGTAGTAGATGAGCGCGCCCGTCATGAAAAAGGCGAGTTGTCCGGGGAGCTGGATGCTAAGGCTTTCGTGGCGGTCGGAGAGTACCACCCGGTAGACGATGGAGAGCACGAACAGCGTGCCGAGGACGGCATCGCGGTGGAGGCGCCGGCAGAGCCAGACGATGATGGGCACGGCGAAGTAGAACATCACCTCGATCTTGATGGTCCAGAGAGCGCCATTCATCGCGTCATTGTCAGGGTTGCGCGCGAAGACGCCCGGGATGCCGGGATGCAGGAAGGTGAGGAAACTGAGGTTCGCGAACAGGAACGGGCCGACGTGGAAATGACCCATCGAGAAGGCGATGACGAGGCAGAAGAGGGTCGACAACCAGTATCCGGGGAGAATGCGATACGCGCGATTGGTGAAGTATTCCTTAAGGTTCGCGGCACGGTCGTAGCTGGCGAAGATGAGGAAGCCGGAGATGGCAAAGAAGCCTTCAACCGCGATCCGGGCGCTGACCAGGTGCAGGATGAATTCGAGCGACGGATTCTGGCTGAGGTCGAAACAGTGGGTCAGAACGACGATGAGCGCGAGCGCGAGACGGACGATGTCGAAGTTGTTATTGCGCATGGCGTTGCTGTGTTTCCAAGAGTGACGGACTGGTGATGGGTCTTGTTCAGGATACGCAGAGGTAGAAGAGGCCGCAATTGCCGGTATGGGTTACCGGCCGTAGTTGGCGGTGGTCCGCTGGAGGACAGCATAGAGATCAATCGCTACTTCAGCCCAGCTGCGGCCGTGCTGGGTGGCGATGGTTTGGGCATCCCACGGCTGCGTGAGGACCTGGTCAAGGGCTTCGGTTAGAGGGGAGACTTCGCGGACGGGGACGAGACGGCCGCAGGTGTCGTCGACGAGCTCGGGGATGCCGCCAACGCGGGTGGCGACGACGGGGCGGCCGGCGGCGAGGGCTTCGACGACGACGTTGGGACAGCCCTCGTTATAGCTGGGGAGAGTGACGAGGTTGGAGGCCGCCATCCAGGTGGCAATTGCGGCGGTGTCGACGGGTGGCTTGATGATGACGAAGGCGGCGGCATTGGCGGCGGCGATGGCTTCGTGGATGCGGGGGCGGTCGGGGCCGTCGCCGATGAGGTAACAGCGGAGGTTGGGGCGGTGCTGTTGCAGAACTGCGGCGGCTTCGATGAGCTCGACGAGACCTTTGCGGACATCGAGACGGCCTACGTAGAGGACGATATCTTCGGTGGGATCGAGGCCGAGAGTGACGCGGGCTGCGGCGCGGGCGGCGGGGTGGAAGATGGTGGTGTCGCAGCCGTTGAGGATGGGTTGGGTGGTGGCGGGGTTCGCGCCTAGTTTGATCGCGGTTTTGGCGAGGTCCGCGCTGACGGTGGTGACGAAGTCGGCGTCGCGGAGGGCGGCTCGGGTGAGCTTTTCGCAGAAGCGGTCGGGAATGCGGTTGAGGTCTGAGCCGATGGGGGTGAGGACGACGGGGACGCCAAGCTTTTTGCCGATGCGGACGGCGGCGAAGCCGTCGGGGTAGGCGATGTAGTCGAGGATGATGTCGGGCTGGTAGGCGCGCACGGGCGCAAGAAGGCGATTGGCCATGATGTAGCCGTTGAGCGGTCGGGAGATGACAGGGAAGACGGGGTAGTCGACGTAGGTGACGGGGACTTCAGTCTGGCGCCAGGCGCCGTCGCCGGGGCGGCCGAAGGGGTCTTCGGGAGCGAGGCCGGGAGGGTACTTTGCCATGAGGCGGAAGGCGTGGACGTCGCAGAACTGGGTGAGCAGGCGGAGGGTCTGGAAGGCGGAGTGGCCGGCCCACGGGTGGGTGGGGGTGGGGAAGTACTTGGTGACGACGGCTACTTTCACCGCGTTTGCCCTTGCGGCTGGATGAGGTTGTCGACGGCCTTGAACATGTCGAACGCGCTGGACCAGTGGAGTTCGAGGTTGTGCTTCTGTGCGCCTTCGTGAATATGGCGGAAGAGGGTGGCGAACTTGCCTTCGGTGCTGCCACTGCCGAGCAGCGAGGCGGCGTTGTCTTCGCGCGCGGTGTGGCCGTAGAGCTTGAGGAAGATGTCGTCGCCGAGGCGCGGGGCGAGGGCGAGCCAGCGGTCGACGCGGTAGGCCGAGGGCGAGTCGTAGCAGGCCAGCTCGCCGGTTTCGAGGCGGGGCATGAGGCGGCCTTTGTAGCGGAGGCCGGTGGGGCCGGTGATCATGAGCAGGTCGCCCTGCTTGCCGCCGCCTACGGTGGCTTCGATGCCGTGGTCGAAGCCGCGGGGCTTGGCGGCGTCGCCGGTGGTCCAGTAGATCTGGTTGAGGATGCGGGACTGCGTGGGCGACGGAAGTGAAGGCATGGTGAAGTCGGCGTAGCAGCCGAGGTCGCGGAGGATCTGCAGCTCGCCGTGGACGCCGCACCAGCGGCCGTCGGGGCGGGAGTTGTCGAGAGCCCAGTTGCCGTGGATGAATCCGAAGACCATGCGGCCGTTGTGGTCGTGGAGCAGGCCGTGGTCGTTGCGCAGGCGGGTGATGAAGGTCTGAACCTTTTCGCGGAAGCTGTCGGCGTGGTCGTTATCGTGGTGGAGATGGACTTCGACGTCCATGGTGCCGTCTTTGCAGAGACCTGCGATGGCGTTGAGGAGGTCGACCTGGTACTCCTCCTGCGGATAGAAGGCGGTGAAGACGGGAGGCTTGCCGAGGGCGTCTTTGGGGGCGTTGGCGGCGATGGTGGGCCAGCGGTCCTGCCAGACGGCCATGCGCTGGTGGGCGACGTCGAGGGTGGTGTTGCCGTGAGGCTCGAAGTGGTCGGTGATGGCGACCCAAAGACGCTTTGCCGGACGACGCGTGAGGTTGCGGGCGCGGTCTTTCAGGTAGGCGGGCAGCCAGAGGTCGGCGTTCTTGGGAAACTTCACGGAGGTCCTTCGGTGTGGGTGTCGGTTTCTATTTTAGCCGGGTGCCGATCGTGATGTGACGGCCTGCGTGGTCTCCCATGTCCGAGAATCCGGCATGGGGCAGCCCGGAAGTAGCTGTTATCGGGCAATACGGTTGGCTTCGAGTATGGCTTCGAAGTCGCGGGTGACGGCGGCCCAGGAGAAGCGGCTTTCTACGAGGTCGAGGGCTTGCTGGGCGATGGCGTTGCGCTGGTCATCATGCGTGAGGAGGCGGAGGCAGGCAGCGGCGAAGTTGGCTGGGCCGTCGGCGATGAGGATATCGCGGTCGTTGGTATAGTCGAGGCCTTCGGCGCCGATGGCGGTGGAGACGACGGGCAGGCCGGCGGCCATGCACTCGTACACCTTGAGACGCGTGCCGCCGCCGACGCGGATGGGGACGATAGAGACGCCGGCGTTCCAGAGGTAGGGACGCATGTCGGGCACGGTGCCGGTGACGGTGATGCCGGGGAGTTCTTTGGCGAGCTTGAGGATGCTGGCGCCGGGGGAGCGGCCGGCGATGGTGACCGTGGTTTCGGGGCGCTGCTGACGGATGAGGGGAAGGATTTCGGTGAGGAAGTGCTCGACGGCGTCGATGTTGGGCATCCAGTCCATGGAGCCGCAGAAGACGAGGTCGGTGGTGCGGGGTGTGGCGACGTGGGGGCGGAAGTAGTCGACGTCTACGCCGGTGGGGACCGGTGTGACGGAGGTGATGCCGAACATTTCCTGCATGCGTTTGGCGTCGATCTCCGAGACGGCGATCACGTGTTTGGACTGCTGACAGGCCATGCGTTCGTAGGCTTCCATTTTGGCGGCCTGCATGGCGAAGAAGCGCTTACGGAGCGCGGAACCGGCCTGAGTGACGTGGCGCTGCCAGATGGTGGTTTCGACGTTGTGCTGGAAGAGGACCGTGTTGCCGGGTGTGGGGACGTTGGGGAAGCCGGCGAGGAAGTCGCAGACGATGCTGTCGTACTGGCCGGTGGCGGCGAGTTTGGCTACGGCTTGCTTGAGTTGGGCGGAGGCGTAGCGCGAGACCGCCAGGGGAACGCTCGAAACCAGGCTGCCGAGGAGTTGGGGGAGCATGCCGGCGGAGTCGCGGCTGGGAGCGGCGTGCGGGATGGCGG